>JAVXND010000007.1:0-73794 GCA_036645955.1 Clostridia bacterium
CCTGCATTTAGCAGACCCGCTGGTGATCGTCCTGCGTATGGCAAGCCTGCTGGCGACCGCCCCGCGCGTCCCGATGGGGAGCGTTCTTTTGGCAAACCGTCTTTTTCAAAGCCTGCGTATGGCAAACCCGCTGGTGACCGTCCTGCATTTAGCAGACCCGCTGGTGATCGTCCTGCGTATGGCAAGCCTGCTGGCGACCGCCCCGCGCGTCCCGATGGAGAGCGTTCGTTTGGCAAGCCGTCTTTTTCGAAGCCCGCATTTAGCAGACCCGCTGGTGACCGCCCCGCATTTAGCAGACCCGCTGGTGATCGCCCCACATACGGCAAACCCGCCGGTGACCGCCCTTCGCGTCCCGCCTACGGTGACCGTCCCGCACGCGCAGAGGGAGCACGCGGTTATGCAAAGCCAGAGGCAGGCAAGTCCAATTTTTCCAGACCCTCTTCAGGCAAACCAGGTTTCTCAAAACCCGCATATGTGGGCGGCCACATGCGCACGGTATCACGTTCCACCTATGCGCAAGAGCCTGTGGAATCCACGGGCTTGAGCATCAATGCCCGCCGCGTAGCCTTGGATGTGCTTTGCGATGTGCATCAAAATGGCGCTTATGCCTCCCTCACACTGGATGACCAGCTGCGTGCCGCAAAGCTAAGCCCCGAGGATCGCCGCTTGGTGACAAGCATTGTATACGGCACCTTGGAAAATGAAACGCGCATTGATTACGCACTGGATAAGCTCATGGAGCATCCCACACAAGTGCCCGTACAACGGGACATTTTGCGCATGAGCGCGTATCAGATTTTGTTTTTGGACCGTGTGCCTGATAGCGCCGCGGTAAATGAAGCTGTCAAAATTGTGAAGAGCATGGATATGGAGTCGGCATCAGGCTTCATTAACGCTGTGCTTCGCAACCTTGTGCGCGGCAAGGAAGAAATGGAATGGCCAAAGCGTGAGGACGACCTTCGCGAATATTTGCACATCATAGGCAGCATGCCTATGTGGATTGTGGACAAGCTGATTGCCGCCTATGGCGAGGAGGAAGCTGAGCTCATTGTCATGTTCCGCGATACGGAGCATCCCTTGGTGCTTCGTCCCAACCTTGCACGCTTGACAGATGCTGAATTTGAAGCATTGCTTGAAAAGAAAGCTTGGCGCTGTGAACGCGCACTTGCTCCGCATGCGTATTTTGTGTATGGCGCATCGGAAATTACCTTCGATCGGGATTACATCGACGGCTTATTCTCCATTCAAGGGCAGAGCAGTATGCTGGCCGCAGAGGCTGTGGGCGCAAAGGTCGGCATGAAAATTTTGGATGCCTGTGCCGCACCGGGCGGAAAATCCGCTTATCTGTGCGAAAGCATGCAGATGACGGGGCGTGTATATGCTTGGGAGCTGCATGAAAAGCGTACCCTGCTGTTAGAAGGCGTGAAGCGTCGCTTGCACCTTGATAATTTGCGTATTTCAGTGCGCGATGCAACCGAGCCGCGTGACGATTTGGACGAAATGCTTGACGCGGTGCTCTTGGACGCGCCTTGCAGCGGCTTGGGCGTGATGGTGCAAAAGCCCGATATAAAGCTTCGCCTGAAAGAAGAGGATATCGAGCCCATTGTAAAGCAACAACAGAAAATGCTGGAAACCCTTTGCCGCTATGTGAAGCGCGGAGGCTTGTTGGTTTATAGCACCTGCTCTATTTTGCCAGAGGAAAACACGGAGCAAATCCGCGCGTTTTTGGAGGCGCATCCTGATTATCAGCTGGAAGCACTGCCGGCCTCTTACCCTGAAGTACTGCGTGCGCACCAACAGCCATTGGGCTTGCAGCTGCTGAACTATCGCGATGGTGTGGAAGGCTTCTTTATTGCACGCATGCGGAGGAACCGTTGATGACTGAAAAGCGCGTTTTGCTGGATGCGACGTTGCCCGAGCTTACCCAGTATCTTTCTGCGCTCGGGCAACCCGCTTTTCGCGCCAAACAGCTTTTTCAATGGCTTCATAAGGGCGTGCCATTTTTGGAAATGGCCAACCTTCCCAAGGAGCTTCGGGAAAGGCTGTCAACAGAATGCTATGATCTGCCCATGACGCTTCACGAGGTATTTCCATCCCAAAAGGATGATACCGTCAAGTTTTTATTTGCCTGTGCGGATGGAAACTTGATTGAAGGCGTGCTGATGCACTACCATTACGGCTACTCCCTTTGCATTTCCACACAGGTGGGGTGCAAAATGGGCTGTGCTTTTTGTGCCAGCACGCTCAACGGCTGTGTGAGAAGCTTGAGCGCGGGCGAAATGATTGCCGAGGTGCTATTGGCCAACCGCTATTTAGCCGAGCGCGGACGGGTGGGGCACATTGTGTTAATGGGCAGCGGCGAGCCGTTGGATAACTATGATCAAACCATTCGCTTCCTGCGGCTGGTGAACGACCCGGCGGGCTTGGGCATAGGCTTGCGCAATTTATCGCTAAGTACATGCGGGCTTGTGCCGCAAATACGCCGCCTGTGGGGCGAGGGCTTGCCCATTACCCTCAGCATTTCATTGCATGCGCCCAATGATGAAATTCGCACGCAGATCATGCCCATTGCTAAAACCTACCCCATTGCGGAGCTGATGGAAAGCGTGCGCGAATATGTGCGTCAAACGGGGAGGCGCGTGGTGTTTGAGTATGCGCTGATTGATGAGCTCAACAGCAATGCTTCGCATGCGCGAGAGCTGGCAAAGCTGATTGCGGGGCTGCAGTGCCATGTGAACCTGATTCCCTTAAACCATGTAGAGGAAAGCAGTTTGATTCCCGCAAGCCCAAGCGATGTGCAAAGGTTTCTTGAAACGCTGGAGGGCTTGCATGTGTCTGCTACCATTCGCCGCGAAATGGGTACGGACATTGCGGGTGCATGCGGTCAGCTCCGCAGGAGGCACTTGCAATCGGCGACATAAATTGGTACCATAGGAGAGGCGATTCTTGAAGCGTGTTGGGCAGGAGGATGAGTAAACGATGCGGGTGTGCCAAAAAACCCATCAAGGGCTGGTACGGGCTAGCAATCAGGATAGTTTGCTGGTGGACGAACATGTCTTTGGCGTTGCTGACGGCATGGGCGGTCACAAGGGCGGCGAAACTGCTAGCCGTGTTGCTGTGCAGGTGCTCAAGAATGCACTTCATAACAAAAGTGCGGAGGAGCATGCTTTGCGCGTGGGCGTGGAGGCGGCCAACCGCCGCGTTTTTGACATGGCCAAGCATGACAGCGGTTTAAACGGCATGGGCACAACACTCACTGTGCTGTGGGAGGGCAAGGCGCATTTGCTGATCGGCCATGTGGGCGACAGCCGCGCTTACCGCTTTAGAGGTGGCAAGCTAGAGCAAATCACGGAGGATCACAGCATTGTGGCGGAGCTTTTGCGCAACAATGTCATCACCGCAGAAATGGCGCGCAATCACCCCTATAAAAATGTCATTACACGCGCTGTAGGCATTGACCCCGTGGTTCATGTGGATATTCTCAAAGTTGATAAGCAAGAGGATGACCTTTGGCTCCTCTGCTCCGATGGCCTTTACAACATGGTGAGCGATGAGGACATGGCCGATATACTGGCCGTTCCGAGCGAAAACGAGGAAGCTGCCGCTGAAAAGCTGCTTGCACTTGCGCTTGCACATGGCGGCACAGATAACATCAGCTTTGTGCTCTGCCGTGTGACGGAGGTGAAAGCCGAATGATGAAGGGCATGGTTTTCGCCGAGAGATACAAGCTTGAGGATTTTATTGGTCAGGGCGGCATGTCGCTGGTTTACCGTGCGGTGGATATTCGCACGGGGCACAGCGTTGCGGTGAAAATTCTCAAAAGCGAGTACAACAGCGATAAGGAGTTTTTGGAACGCTTTCAGCGTGAAGCACAAGCGGCGAGCCTGATGTCACACCACAACATTGTCAATTTGCTGGATGTTGGGGTGGAGGGCGATTACCGTTATTTGGTACTGGAATATGTGAGCGGTAACACATTAAAGGACGTGATCCGCCAAAAAGGTCGGCTCAACGCCAATACAACCATACAAATAGCCATCCGCATTTTAAGCGCACTTCAGCATGCGCATGACAATGGCATTATTCACCGAGATATTAAGCCGCAAAACGTACTTGTCCATTCAGACGGGCATGTGAAGGTAGCGGATTTTGGCATTGCGCGCATGACAAACGCTTTTACCATCAGCAAAGGGGATACCGTGGTTGGCTCTGTGCATTATTCCTCGCCAGAGCAAGCTACGGGCAGTGTGGTAGAAGCCACAAGCGACCTGTATTCAACAGGCGTTGTGATGTATGAAATGCTCACGGGACGCGTGCCCTTTGTGGGTGATACGCCTGTGGCGGTTGCCATGCAGCATATACAGGATGCGCCGCCCCCCATTGTGGACTTTGCGCCCGAAACGCCCCCTTCCGTGATAGCGGTTGTGATGAAGGCGCTGGAGAAAAACCCCAAGAACCGCTACCAAAATGCACGGGAAATGGCAGACGCGTTGATGAAGGCCAAGGACGGCAAAATGGACCCAGAGCTTTTTTTGCTGGATGCTGACATACAACCCTCCCAAACCGTGAAGCGTGTGCGTGAATTGAGTCCGCGCTCCGCACAACCCACAACCCAGCAGCAAAGGCGCGTGCGCGGTACAACATTGGGGCGGCACAGGCCTATACGCAGGCGGCTGGGTCAAAAAGTGACAAAGCTTGTGATTTCTTCCTTGGCGGTAACAGGGGTGCTTGCCATGCTGGTGCTAGGCGTGATTGGCGTGTATAACCGCATTACCAACAGCGCTGTTGCGCCCGATGTGGTAGGCTTGAACATAACCGACGCAATGGACATGGCCAAACGCGAGGGACTCAATTGGCAGCAAACCGACATCAATCATGAAAGCTTACCCGCAGGCACGGTCATCTCCCAAATACCCGAGGGGGATACCCAAATGGAAAAAGGGGACAGCTTGCTTGTAACGGTGAGCCTAGGGCCTACCAATGCCATTATGGTGAATTTGAAAGGCAAGCTGTACGAGGAAGCCTCCTCACGCCTGAAAGAACGGGGCTTTGGGATTGTGGTGATCAAGACCATATCCGCACAGCCTTCAGGCACAGTGCTTGCTCAAAAACCCGAGGCGGGGCAAAGCTATGTGGTAGGGCAGGATGTGGAGCTCACCATTTCCGCAGGCAGTACCATGGTGCCCGAGGTCACAAAAATGTCCGCGGAACAAGCAACCGCTGTTTTGCGCGAAAACATGCTGATGACGGGTGAAATGCTGTATGTGAAGGTGGAGGACAAGGCCTTGTTTGGCACCGTGGTGGCGCAAGCCCCCGAGGCTGGTACACTGGCCATGCCAGACACGCCTGTCAAGCTCACCATAGCGGTTGAAAGTGAAGAATATCAAGGGGAAATTAGCCTAACGCCGCCCACCAGCAATAAAGAGCAGCAGCTTCGTGTGACGCTGGTGGTTAACGGCAAGGAAATGGTAAAATATGAAGGCATGGTTGCGGCTGACACACAAAGCGCCATGCTGATTCCGCTTTCGTGCGATGTGGGCGGGACGCTTGCCTGCAATATCTATTTGGACGGGAAGCTGTTTACACAGCAAGAGGTAACGCTTGAGTAACAATGGAGATCCGTTGGTTTTGCCGGAATCACACGCCCTTGAAGGCGTGATTGTCAAAGGGGTCGGAGGGCTCTATTACGCGCGTGGGAAAGATGAAGCGGTGCATGTGCTGCGTGCCAAGGGTGTTTTCCGCAAGCGCCATATCACCCCCATGGTTGGCGACCATATTTTGTTTACGCCCGGCAGCGGGGATATGCATGGCTGGCTGGATGAAATTCTTCCGCGTGAGAGTGAAATGGTGCGGCCCTCCGTTGCCAATATTCGTCATATTATCCTTGTGCTTGCGCCAGAACCCGCGCCAGATTATTTGCTGCTGGACACGCTCCTTATTATGGCATTCAAGCAGGGCATTGCACCCGTATTGGTTGTGAATAAGTGCGATTTAAATATCGAGCTTGCAAAACGCGTGAAAATCGAATATGCTATGTTAGGTGTGCCAATTTTAGCGGTTAGCGCGCAAACGGGGCAGGGGATAGAGGAGCTTCGTGTGCTGTTAAAAAGCGGCATTTGCTGTTTCGCCGGGCAATCTGGCGTGGGCAAGAGCACATTGCTTAACACAGCCACAGGGCTTGTTCTGGAAACAGGGGAGATCAGCCGTAAAATCAGTCGGGGTAAAAACACAACCCGTCATGCAGAGCTGATGTTTCAAGGCCCTTACCAAGTACTGGATACCCCTGGATTTAGCTTGCTAGAATTGTGGGAGGGGTTGGAACCCATTGAACTGAAGGGGTATTATCCTGAATTTACACCTTATGAGGGTGAGTGCAAATTTGCCCCCTGCTACCACCTGAGCGAACCTGGCTGTGCGGTGCTTTGCGCCGCGCAGAAGGGCATGCTAAACACCGAACGCCTGAACCGTTATCATCTGCTTCTGAAAAAGGTGCAGGAAACTTGGAGGAACCGATATGATTAAGATTTCACCCTCGATTTTGGCCGCTGACCCCTTGTGCTTGGGGCAAGCGGCACAGCTTGTGCGAAACGCGGGCTGTGATGAACTGCATTTTGATGTGATGGACGGGCATTTTGTGCCCAACCTGACCTTCGGGCCGCATATTCTCAAGGCCATGAAGCGTGAAACGGACATTTGCTACGATGTACATTTGATGCTGTCTAAGCCCATGGTGATGGCGGATCGCTTTATGGATGCAGGCGCTGATATTCTCACGGTGCATGCGGAGGCGGAGGGCTTTGAAGCGTGCCTTGAGCGCATCAGCGAACGCGGCGTAAAGGCGGGTGCCTCGCTCAAACCGGCAACCCCCGCAGATACGCTCAAGGCTTATCTTCACCGCTTGGATCGTGTGCTGCTGATGACGGTAGAGCCGGGCTTTGGCGGGCAAAAGCTGATGGCGGAGGTGCTTCATAAAGCGCGCGAGTTAAGAGCCTTGGGCTTCGCGGGTGAAATTGAAGCGGATGGCGGCATTACGGTAGAAAACGCGCCATTGCTTGCAAAAGCGGGCGTGGACGTGCTGGTGATGGGCACGGCGTTCTTTTCTGCCGCAAACCCCGAAAGCGTTGTAAAGCTTGTGCATGAGCTGTAGCTGATGATGGGCATGCTATCCTAAGCTACAGATGAACCCCTCTGTGCTTTTGAGAAAGGATGGGCCCTTATGAACAAGCAGACTCCCAAACCATCACAAACCCCATTATTCTCTGTACCTAAACCCAAAAGGCGCATGGAACGCGCGCCTGTAAAGCATTAAAAGCGTTGCCGCAAAGAAAAAAAGAATGGACTGAAAACATGAATTTTGAAAACATGAACCTGATTGCCCCTTTATTAACCGCTGTTGCCGATTATGGCTATGACGAGCCTACCCCCATTCAGCGCGAAACCATCCCTCCTGTTTTGGAAGGAAAAGATGTTTTGGGCTGTGCACAAACGGGAACCGGCAAGACGGCAGCGTTTGCGTTGCCAATTTTACAGCGATTGAATGAGGAACGCAAACCGCTTACGGGCAGACGGCCCATTCGTGCGTTGATTTTAACGCCTACGCGTGAGCTGGCTATGCAAATATATGAAAATTTCGTAGGCTACGGAAAGCGCTTGGCACTGCGCTCCTGCGTGATTTTTGGCGGCGTGAGCCAATATGGACAGGTGGAGCAGCTGCGGCGCGGCGTTGATATTTTGGTTGCTACACCAGGACGGCTGAACGATCTGATTGGTCAAGGCTTCATCAACCTTTCCCATGTGGAGATTTTTGTACTGGACGAAGCGGATCGGATGCTGGATATGGGCTTTATTATTGATGTGCGCAAGGTCATCGCCTTGCTGCCCGAAAAGAAGCAAACGCTGTTCTTCTCCGCAACCATGCCAAACGAGGTGGAAAAGCTTGCGCTAAGCATTCTGGATCATCCTGTAATGGTGAAGGTAGACCCCGTAACCAGCACGGTGGATGCCATTGATCAAAGCATTTATTTGGTAGACAAGGTGAACAAGAAGCTGCTTCTGGCTGACCTTTTGCACAAGCCAGAGGTGGAGAGCGCCCTTGTGTTTACACGCACCAAGCATGGTGCGGACAGGGTGGTACGGGAGCTGGAAAGCGCCCATATCAACTCCAAAGCCATCCATGGAGATAAAAGCCAATGCGCCCGCCAGCAAGCGCTTGCAGACTTTAAGAACAACCGCATTCGTGTGCTGGTGGCAACGGATATCGCGGCGCGAGGCATTGACATTGCAGGACTATCCCATGTGATCAACTATGATTTGCCAAACGAGCCAGAGGCGTACATCCATCGCATTGGCCGTACAGGACGCGCGGGCTTAGAAGGCGCGGCTATCAGCTTTTGCTGTATTGATGAAATGAAGGATCTCAAGGCCATTGAAAGGCTGATTGGCAAGCCCATTCCCAAACAGGAATGCCCATGGCCCATGCAGGTTTTTGTGGAGAGCATAAAGCCAAGCAGAATGTCACATGGCGCGGGGCGTTTGGAGAGCTCCTCGCCGCGCGGTATGAGACAAGCCTCGTCCGAGCGCGGCATGAGGCAAGCTTCACCCGAGCGCAGTGCAAGGCAGTCTGCCGCAGAGCGCATGGAGCGTGCGGCAAGACGGGGCGGAAATGACCGTGACGAAGGCTTTGGCGGCGAGCGTGCGCAGGGCAAGGGTGCGGGCTATGCGCCGCACAGAGCAGGCGCAGGCGCTTCTTATGCAGGCGGCCGAAGCACTGCCTATGGCGCAAGAGCGCATTCTGCCGCAAAGCCCATGTCAAGGCTTTCAACGCCTGTAGCAAGGGATGCACAGGGCGCTTCCTCCGCCATGAGGTCCACCCCTCTGGAACGGCCGGTGCGTTCCTCTGCGGCTGCGGCAGCGGGCACATCCTCTGAGCGCAGATATGGCCGCAGTCCTGAGCATGAGAGCAGCCGTGGCAGTGTGCATGTGCACGAGCCTATGGCGCAAGAGCGGAGTTCCTCTAAAAGAATGCCCAAAAGACCGTTGGCAACGGGCTTAGACAGGCGGTAATCAAAAAGACAATGACCTTGATAGGTCATTGTCTTTTTGATTTTGTATGATGTATGAATGGATGGGGGGAGGGGGAGGGGGAAGTGTGAACGCAAACTGGGCGGACACCATATATGGTGTCCCTACAGGGAATACGGGGTTCATGAGCTAGAGCTGGGTTATGGGGGGGTGTATGATCGTGATTGGCTGGTGTTCCTGCAACATTCATTTCAAGCAGAGCCAAATGCACATATTTACAGCAGTCCGCATACACTCTTAACGAGTGAGGTGACAAGGTATGCCCAACAAACCCAACGAAAAATGCTATCCAGCCGGCACCAATCAACCGCTGATGTTTGTGGGCTATGCCCTGATTGCATTGGGCGTGATTCTGCTATTTGCCTGTATTCCCTGCTGGGCATGGCTTGCGTTGCTAGGGGTGGGGCTGATGGCGGTGGGCGTTGTATTGTTACGATTTAGCAAGGCATGGAGGTGACGGTATGTCTATCAGGATGATTTGTATTCGAGCTCCGCGATTTTTGAGCGGATTCCTGAAACTGTTCATGAAAAGGCGTAAGTGACTACTTTGCCCTTGGCTTGCACAGAAGGGCAACCAGCGTGCCAAAGAAAATGGCTGCCGCAATGCCGCCTGCTGTAGCGGATAAACCGCCTGTAAATGCACCAATCAGCCCGCTTTCCTGCACGCTAAGCATTACGCCCTGGCACAATGCGTGCCCAAAGCCCGTGAGGGGAACGGTTGCGCCTGCGCCTGCAAATTCCACAATGGGGGCGTACAACCCCACTGCGCTTAGGATCACGCCTGCCAGTATGTAGCACACCAAAATACGGGCGGGCGTGATTTTGGTGCGCATGACCAGCCATTCACCAATCAAGCAAAAGGCTCCGCCGACCAAAAAAACTTTTGCATACAAGAAAAGCATCGTCATTGCTTGCATCCTCCTACAGGGCTTTCCAGCACCACCGCATGTGCGACACCCGGAATGCTTTCGCCTTGCAGACTGCTGGTAAGGCTCATGAGTGCGCCTGTGGCCATAAACAGCACGCGTTTCCAGTCCCCGCGCTGTATACGCGGCAGGATATGGCCGTTGAGCACAGAGGCGCTACAGCCGCATCCACTGCCCCCTGCGTGCACATCCTGCGCATCACGGTTAAAAATCAACAGCCCGCAATCCACATATTTGCTTTCATCCAAGGGCATGTGCTGTTCGCGCATGAGCTGCAGCATCAGGTCGTGACCCACCTGACCCAAATCACCTGTCACAATCAAATCATAATCAGCGGGGGTGGTTTGGGTATCTGCGAGCAGGGCAAGCAAAGTGTCTGCCGCCGCAGGTGCCATGGCCGCGCCCATGTTGTTGGCATCCGAAATGCCAAGGTCAATCACGCGACCCATGCATATGCGAGCAATATGCGCAAGCGGCGGAACCTTTGGGGTAACGCATAGCAAGGTAGCGCCTGCGCCTGTTACCGTCCACTGCGCGGTAGGGGTGCGCTGAGAGCCAAATTCCAGCGGATAGCGGTATTGCCGCTCCGCTGTGCAAAAGTGACTGCTGGCCGCACAAACCACTTGCTCGGCATGTCCGCCATCCAACAGCATACCGCCTACACAAAGGCTTTCCGCCATTGTGGAGCAAGCGCCATACAAACCAATAAAAGGGATGCCCAGCTCTCTTGCGGAAAAAGAGGCGGTGATGATTTGGTTGAGCAGGTCGCCCCCCAACAAAAACTGAACATTTTCTGGCTTGGAGCCGCCTTTTTGAATGGCACAGGAAATGGCATCCAGATAGAGCTGTTTTTCAGCAAGCTCAAAGCTTTCCTGTCCATACAGCTCATCCTTGGCCACAAGGTCAAAATCCGTGCCAAGCGGACCTTCCCCTTCCTTTTTGCCCACAAAGGCGGCGTTGCCGCACAGTGCGGGGCGCAGGGGCAATTCAATGGTCTGCTGTCCGATTCGCTTATTTTGCATATGGGTTCACCTCAACCGTTTTTACCTGAAAAAGAGCGCATAGACAATGCCGACCAAAACCGATGCGCCTACGCCATAAACCAATACGGGGCCGGCGATGGAAAACAGCTTTGCACCTAAGCCCAAAACCAAGCCTTCACGGCGAAACTCAAGCGCTGGTGAAACCATGGCATTTGCAAAGCCTGTGATGGGCACAAACGAGCCTGCGCCCGCATATTGCCCGATTTTATCAAATACGCCGATGCCTGTGAGCACGGCTGTTAAAAACACCAGCACAATGGAGGAAAGACTGCCCGCATCACGTGCGGAAAGGTTGAGCAGCTTTGTGCCAACATCCATGACGGCTTGCCCCAGCACGCAGATGAAACCGCCCACCCAAAAGGCTTTGAATAAGCCCATGCCCAATTTGGAGGGGGGAGAGCATTGATCTGTGAGCTGGCTGTAATGCTGTGGGGTTGACTTCACGCGCTGTTTATTCATTCGACCCTCCTTCCGCGCACAAGGGGCGCTCCAAATGGGTTTGAGAGGCTGTTTTTACAAATATTTCGCGTTCGCCGGGTCGTGGGTGCGGCTGCATATCCGCAGGGATCATCTGCTGATGCTTGCTTTGCATACAAAACACTTCCTTTGCACGAGAAGTATTGCATTTACTGAAGAAAAGTATGCAGGAGAGCGAACAACAAAAAGGCTTGAAATCAGATGCTTTTGCGCATATAATCATACACAGGGCGACAAAAGCACATTTTTACATTGCGCAATACTGCCCATTGTGCTGGTTTCCTTATCAATCATTTCACGGAGCCTTGAAAGGAACAAGGAGAATGGGAGCTGTTTATGAAGTTTACCAATGGATATTGGCTGATTCGCCCCGAGTTTGAAATGAATTATGCGGTGGAATTGTTTGACAATGAAAAATCCGCGCACAGCCTTACCCTGCTGGCCGCTACAAAGCACATAGAGGGGCGGGGCGATAGCTTAAACAAAGCAACGCTTTCCGTCACCATTACCGCCCCAGCCAGAGACGTTTTGCGTGTAAAGCTTGTGCATCACAAGGGCGTAAAGGCGCGCGGACCTTATTTTGAAACCAATGCAGAGGAAACGGTTCCCTGTGTGACGGAAAACGAGCAAAATCTTTGCTTTTGCAACGGCCGCCTCTGCGCCAAAATAAGCAAGCAGGAAAACGGCTGGGGCATTGCCTTTGAAAAGGATGGCGCGTTGCTTACCAGCAGTGGCTTTCATGGCATGGCGCACGCATACAACCGCCTGACGCAGAAAACCTACGTGATGGATTCCCTGTCGCTTGATGCAGGCGAACGTGTATATGGCTTGGGTGAGCGGTTTACAGACTATGTCAAAAACGGACAGGCTGTGGACATGTGGAACGCAGACGGCGGTACGGCCAGTGAGCTGGCTTATAAAAATGTGCCCTTTTACATGACCAACAGGGGCTACGGCGTTTTTGTGGAGGATTGCTCGGATGTTTCCTTTGAGGTAGCCTCTGAAAAGGTGGAAAGGGTTCAATTTTCACTGGAAGGGGAAAGCTTGGTTTACGATCTGATTTGCGGGGATACCCCCAAAGCGATTTTGGAGCGCTACACCTTTTTAACGGGTCGCCCTGCATTGCCGCCTGCATGGTCCTTTGGGTTGTGGCTTACAACCAGCTTTACCACGGATTACGACGAAAAAACCGTGCGCTCCTTACTGCTGGATGGCATGCTCAAACGAAAAATCCCCCTGCATGTATTTCACTTTGATTGCTTTTGGATGAAGGGCTTTCATTGGTGCGATTTTATTTGGAACCGCGATGTGTTCCCCGACCCCCAAGGCATGCTCGGCAGGCTTCATGAGGATGGACTGCGTATTTGTGTATGGATCAATCCATATATTGCGCAGGAAAGCTCCCTCTTTGACGAAGCCATGGAAAAAGGGTATTTGCTCACGCGTGAAAATGGGGATGTTTGGCAGACGGATCTATGGCAAGCGGGCATGGGCATTGTGGACTTTACAAACCCGATGGCCGCCGGCTGGTATGCAAAATTGCTGGAGAACATTCTGGATATGGGCGTAGATTGCTTCAAAACCGATTTTGGCGAGCGGATCCCCGTTCGGGATATTCATTATCATGATGGAAGCGATCCGCTTAAAATGCACAACTACTATGCACAGCTCTATAACAAGGTGGTGTTTGAACTGCTTGAGAAAAAGCGCGGCGCAGGGGAAGCGGTGCTCTTTGCGCGTTCTGCTACGGCGGGCGGACAGCAGTTTCCATGCCACTGGGGCGGCGACAATAGCGCCACCTATATCTCCATGGCTGAAACACTGCGTGCGGGGTTAAGCCTTGCGCACAGCGGATTTGCGTTTTGGAGCCATGACATTTCTGGGTTTGAGCAAACGGCACCTGCGGATGTGTATAAGCGCTGGACGGCCTTTGGCCTGCTATCCTCTCACAGCAGATTGCATGGCTCCACCAGCTACCGCGTGCCTTGGCTGTTTGGTGAGGAAGCCTGCGAGGTAATGCGGCGCTTTGTTTGCCTTAAATGCAAGCTCATGCCCTACCTTTATGCGGCGGCGGCGGAGGCGCATGAAGCGGGTACCCCCGTGCTTCGCCCCATGATGTTTGAATTTCCCCAAGACATTGCCTGCGAAACCACGGATTTGCAATATATGCTGGGAGAACGTTTGCTCATAGCGCCCATTTTTCACGAATCCGGAGAAGTGAATTATTACCTGCCCAAAGGCAGGTGGACAAATTTATTCACGGGTAAAGTGGCGGAGGGCTGTGGCTACACGAAAGAAAAGCATGATTTTATGAGCCTGCCGCTGATGGTGAGGGAAAACACAATTTTACCCATTGGCGCCAATGCGGAGCATCCGGATTACGACTATGCGGACGGCATTACACTGCATGTTTACGAGCCTGGGCAGGGGCAAGCTCTACAGGTGAACATACCCAACCTTGCGGGGCAAATCGCCGCGACCTTTACGCTGACGGTTACCGCAGAGCAGGTAGAAGTACAAACCAACAGCCAAAAGCCTTATAGCGTCATTTTACACCGCGATGGAGTGGAAAAACGCCTGATTTAGGCAGGCATACCCAAGGGGTGGTAGAATTGACTGGCTGAAATGTCGAAAATCTTTGCGAAGCGCTTGACAGCCGTGCTTCTGATTAGTATACTAAGATGGTTGTTTTGTGGTATTCTGCGCGTTGCAATGGCAACGGCGCAACACCATAGATTTTGAAACTGCAAGGAGTGTTACAGATGTTCCGTACCTACCAGCCTAAGAAGTGTCAGCGCAGCAAAGTGCACGGCTTCCGCGCTCGCATGTCTACAAAAAATGGCCGCCGTGTGCTGGCCGCTCGCCGTCGTCGCGGCCGCAAGGTGCTCAGCGCTTGAGCAACCCTTGCACAGGCTTCAAAGTGAAATTGGATGAGCCCGCCCCATTTCTTGATATCGGGTGAAGTGGGTGCGGGCTTTTCCGATATCTTTCCCAAATTTTTTGCGAAGGGACGATGGCAAAGACTTGCAGCACCAAAACCGTTTGGGCCCTAACAGGCAGTTTAGCTATGTTTACCGCCGTGGTAAAAGGGCATCGTGCAAGGACTTAACTTTGCTGTATGTGCGTAACAACCAAAAGCGTATAGGCTTTTCGGTGAGCAAGAAGGTTGGCGTGGCCGTGGTGCGCAACCGCACCAAACGCCGCCTGCGTGAGTGCATTCGTCCGCTGTTGCCTGAAATGAAAAATGGATTGTATGTATTTGTGGCACGCCCGTCTGCCGCAGAATGCACGTTTTTAGAGCTTCGCGCCCAAGTGAAGGCGCTGCTTAAAAAACTGGAAACCGCAAAGCCCTCGGGTGATGGCATGGGAGCGAAACGTACATGAAGCAGCTGCTGCTGGCTCTCATTGGCTTCTATCGGCGCAGCATCAGCCCGCACACGCCGCCGAGCTGTCGCTTTCTACCAACCTGTTCGCAATATGCGATAACGGCTATTGAGCGCTTTGGCGCTTGGAAGGGCGGCGGACTGGCTCTTTGGCGCATCCTGCGATGCAATCCGTTTTGCAAGGGTGGCTATGATCCAGTTCCTGAGGACCCGCATACCACAATAAGAAGGGAATAACCTCAATGAATGAATTTCTTGCCAGTGTTTTGAGCGGTATCAATTCCGTAATTGGAAACTACGGTTGGTCCATGGTTGTTTTTACCATTCTGATTAAGGCGTTGCTAATCCCCATGGATTACAAGAGCCGCAAGAGCATGCGCCGCATGAGCGCCTTGGCGCCCCAAACGGCAAAGCTTCAAAAAAAATATGCCAACGATAAAGAAAAGCTGAACCAAAAAACCGCCGAGCTTTATCGCAAAGAAAAAATCAACCCCATGAGCGGCTGTGTGCCAATGCTGATTTCCATGCCTATCTTATTCATTATGTTCGCCGCCATGCGCATCATTGCCAACACCGAGCTTGCAAAGCAAGCCATTGATTTGCTGGTAACAGGCGTGCCCACCAACGAAGGCTGGCTATGGGTAAAGAACATTTGGATGCCAGACAGCCCCTTCAATGCTGTGATCGCCGATGCGGCGAACCTGCGCCTGATTCCTGCTGACATTTGGGCAAAGGTATTTACGGCGCTACAGCCAGACCAAATTGCAAAGCTTGCCACGCTCAACCTAAACGCTGCCACCATCAATGGTGAAGCTGTGTTTGCGGCATTGCAGAATTTGCCCAACTACGCGCAGGAAACAGCGCTTTGGGGTGTTATGCCCTCTGTGAACCTGATTTTCTTTAACTTGAAGATCTACGCCAACAACAACGGCTGGTTTATTCTCCCGATTTTGGCCGCTGTAACCCAATTCCTGATGACAATCACTCAGCCTCAGCCAGCCGCTACCCCCGATGCAAATGGCCAGCAAGCAGGCATGAGCAAAATGATGAAGTACTTCTTCCCGCTGTTTTCGCTCTACATCTGCTCCAGCTACAACGCCGCCTTCTCACTGTATTGGGTGGTGTCCAACGTATTTGCATGGGTGGAGGGCATTGTGCTTAACAAGATGTTTGATGCCAAGGAAGCGGCGGCGGAGATGTCCATAGGGGAGGGAACATTAAAATGAGGTCTGTTCAATCCAGTGCCAAAACCATGGAGGATGCTGTAACGCAGGGCTTAGAAAAACTTGGCGTGTCTTTTGCGGATGTGAAAATCGACATCCTAGACGAGGGCAGCAAGGGCTTTTTGGGACTGCTTGGCGGCAAACCTGTGGTGGTGCGTTTAACGGTTCGCGAGGATGTAGAGGAGCAGGATGTGCTTTCTGCAATCGCTCTGAACGAGGCTGTTGAAACACCTGAGAAAACCAACGCCAAAAAAGCCGAAAAAACCAAACAGCTGGCGCGTGAAAAAGCCGCCAAAGCAGTCAGCGCCCCCAAAGGCGAAAAAACTGCAACGGCTGAAAAAACAGCCAAGCCCACAATTGCCGCAAAGCCGGCAAGCAATGACAAGCCCGTTGCGGTCAAGCCTGCCGTATTATGCGATGCAGGAACCATTGACAGCAAAGCACAGCAGTTCTTAATGAACGTGACCAAGCTGATGGGCGTAGAAGTTTCTGTCAACGTAAGGCGCGACGAAGAAGGCAACATGCGCGTGGATATGTTTGGCGATACGCTGGGCATATTGATTGGCCGCCGCGGAGAAACGCTGGATGCGCTTCAATACCTCACCAGCCTGTACATCAATCGCGGACAAGACGAATACACCCGCGTAACGTTGGATACGGAAAACTATCGTTCCAAGCGTGAGGAAGCACTGACAAGATTGGCTAACCGCATGGCAAACCGCGCCGTTAAAACAGGGCGCAAGGTGGTTATGGAGCCAATGAACCCTTACGAGCGCCGCATATTGCATAGCGCGTTGCAGCAAAACGATGCGGTAACTACGCACAGTGAAGGCGACGAGCCAAACCGTCATGTGGTTATTACGCTGAAATAGGGATTTGCAAATACCGCCGCGCTTAAAAGCACGGCGGTATTTTTTCGGAATCTAAATGATAAATGCAACAGATTAAGGCAACATTGCATCCAAACCTTGTGCATGATTCGGCAATGTGTTATAATTCAATGGATGGTACGGATATCAAAAACACATTTTGGTAGAATGCAGCACCACCCATTGTACAATCAAAAGGAAACTAGCACAATGAGTGGTACACAACAAGGTGAAAATGTGCTTTTGTCACCCTAACCATGAATCACGATTGGTGAATGATTTCTGCGGCTGATTGTGTTCAGCCGCAGTTTTGAGTGTGCACAAGACAGTAATGTTAGGAATGGGGGAGCGTTATTTATGGCAGGATACGTATCGGAAGCGGTGATCAAGCGGTTGCCCGCATATTATCGGCATTTGAAGGAGCTTGAGAAGGAGCATGTGGAGCAAATTTCTTCACAGGGGCTTGGGGATCGAATGCTGCTGACAGCTTCACAGATACGTCAGGATATTAACTGCTTTGGCGGCTTTGGCAGGCAGGGCTACGGCTATTCTGTTACAAGCCTTCGCGAGCATATCGGACGAATTTTGGGCGTGGATCACGTGCACCACATGATTATTGTGGGCGGCGGCAACATCGGCCGTGCCGTGGCGCTTTCTGATTCGTTTACGCTGAACGGGTTTGAAACCAAAGCCATTTTTGATAATGATTCACAAAAGATAGGCATGAAGGTTGGCAGTATCGTGGTGCAGGATGTGGCACAGCTCAAGCGTTATATTGAGGAGAACAAGGCAGACATTGCCGTGCTCGCCGTACCTGCATCCAGAGCGCAGGAAATGGCGGATGAGCTTTGCGGCTATGGCATAAGCGGCTTTTGGAACTTTGCACCTGTTGATTTGAAACTGCCTGAAAAGGTCGCTGTGGTGAACGTTCACCTTGATGAAGGTCTGGAAATTTTGAGCTTTCGCATGATGCAATTCCTTGTGTGATTTGTGAAGCGATCAGGAGGTTTTGAGATGGCAAAACAGCGCTATGGCGTGAACGATGGCTGCCCGCCGCGCGAACGCTCGTGTACAAATCGCGCGGATCAAGTGATTGTAAGCGATGAGGGTGAATTTGTGATGCCCTCAAGCTACGCGAGCATGGCACAGCGTGCGGTTTTTGCCGATGAAGCGCTTTATGAAACTTCGGCTGAGCTTTCGCCCGAAACAGAGGATGCGTTTGTATACGATGATGAACCCATGTGGCAACAGCCGATTTCTGCGGTGCCCATGGGCAAGCGTGCGGCAGTGCCTAATAAGAGAGGCTCTTTACCCACCCATCCAACAGGCAAAACAACCGCTCCGAAACCTGCGAAAAACCAAGAACCAAGCTTATCAAAACGCGGAAATGGTAATAAGCAAGGCTTCATGGCGTATGTTTATGTTGGGATTATTACCATCAGCGTGCTTTGCATGTGCGTTTTAGGCGTGATGATGATGCCGCAAATGGCGGGTTATTTTTGGACAGATATGGATAATTTTGCATTTATAAACGGCGAGCTGCTGCGCTATGATCGCCGCAATGTGGCTGCTTACAAGCAATACCGAAGCTATATGCAAAACGAAATGATTTACCCAGGGGTTTTTGTGGATGGCGTTCATGTGGGCAATATGACCATAGACGAGGCGCGCACCACACTTACTGCGGCTGGCTCCGATGCGCCGAATGCCTATTCGGTTACGGTGGCCATTGGAGATAAAACGTGGACGGTGGATTCCTCCAATGTGCCTGCCACACGGAATTTGGGAAATGTGCTGGAGCGAGCTTACGCGGTGGGGCGCACAAACACCACCACCATTCAAAGCACACAGCAAACCCCCTTTCGCGAGCGTACCAACACGGCGCTTGGCTTGCTTGAAAAAGGTGTGAACCTGACCACCGCCGCGAGCTATGACCATGAAGCGGTTGCAAAGCTTGTGGATGAAATTGCGGCTTATGTAACACGCGAGCCTGTGGATGCACAGATTTTATCATTTGATTACAACACGCGCAGTTTTTCATTCAGTGCCGAGCAACCCGGCGTAACCTTTGATAAGGCGCTTCTGTATCAAAAAATAACCGCAGAGCTGGATCAATGGAAGCGCGGGGTAACGGTAACGGTGGATCCCATTGTAACACCGCCTAAGCTTACCAAGGCAGACCTTGCGAAGAATTTTAAAATGGTAGCTGCCTTTACGACGGATACCACCAAGGATTCAAACCGCAATAACAATATTGAGCTGGCCTGTAAGGCCATCAACGGCACGGCACTCATGCCGGGTGAAACCTTTAGCTTTAACGAAACAACAGGACAGCGCACCACCGACAAGGGCTACAGGGAAGCGGGAGCCATAGCCGCAGGGCAGAGCATTGAAGAGGTCGGCGGCGGCATTTGCCAGGTATCCTCTACCATTTTTAATGCGGTGGCGCGTGCGAATTTGGAAATTGTTTCACGAAGCCCGCATGCATGGCCTAGCAGCTATGTCAACCGCGGTGAGGATGCAACCGTCAACTGGCCGAACTTGGATTTCAAATTCAAAAACAACACCAATTCGCCTGTGTTTTTGATTACCTACTACAAGAACCGCAAGCTATCAGCTGAAATTTGGGGCTTATCCTTGGGGGATGGCGTGAGCATTGATTTGGAATCAAAGGTGATTAAAACCATGGAGCCGCCGCTTGATGTGAAATACGTGTTTGATGCATCCTTGGATTATGGCGTGAGCAAGACGGCTGTAAAGGCACGCACCGGCTATGTGGTGGAAACTTATCAGGTGTGGTATCAAAACGGACAAGAGCAGAAACGCGAGCTGCTTCACAAGAGCACTTACAAGGCGTATCAGCAAGTGGTTAAATACAACAATTAAAAAAAGAATGGGTCTGCCTGCATGATGCGGCAGACCCATTCCTGTTTTGTACGTTTAGCCTATGAAGCTTGCAAGGCTGTTTAAGCCAGTGGTAACGGCCTCTACGGGAGCATCCTTCATAACGCCTGTCATTTGAAGCACTATGACCAAGATACCAATAATGGCCACATACAGCGCAAACCAGTTGAGGGATACTTTGGTTAAGAGCTTGAGGAAGAAGCGGATGGCAAAATAGCCGCTGACACCCGCAACCAGCATGCCCACCAAAATGGCGGGCAGATCGCCTCCGATGTGAATGCCTTCCTTCATAACGGCGTAACCCTCGCTCAGCATACCCGCTACGATAGCGGGCGCACTCATCATGAAGCTGAACTTTGCGGCGGTTTCACGGTTCAAGCGCACGGCAACGCCTCCAAAGAGCGTGGAGCCACTGCGGCTGACGCCTGGCAGCATGCCAACGGCTTGCATACAGCCCATGGCGATGGCTTCACCCACACCCACTTGCGTTTTTTCCACATGCTTTTGAGCGTTGCGCTTGGAAAGCCATTGCGCAAGTACAAGCAGCAGTCCCGTTAAGAGAAAGCATGCACCCAACAGGATGTTGTGTGTTTCCAAATAATCAAGCTGATCGCCAAAGAGGAGCTTTGCAGCCAAGGCAGGCAAGGAAGCAATGAACAAAAGGAGCAATGTTTTGTTTTGAATGGGGTGGGCGATCATTTGCACCCAATCCTTCCAAAAAACAATGGCAACTGCGCCCAGAGTGCCTACATGCAATAGAATGTTAAACAGCAATTGATGTTCCATTTGTACGCCAAAAAGAGCCTGTAGTAGGTTGAGATGACCGCTGGACGAAACGGGTAGGAACTCGGCCAAGCCTTGAATCAAGCCTAGCAGAGCCGCTAAAAGAATACTCATGATAGAATCGTTCCTTTCTGTCAGACAATGCCATAGAAGTATACCTCATTTGTGCTCAGAAGTCACCCTATTATTGCAAGGCAGATGTAAAAACTATTTGCCGCCTCTATTCAAGCTATGAAGCTTTAGGGTATAATAGAAGGCAGGGGTGACAAAAGCACATTTTTACCCTGCTGTGCACCACCCATTGACATTTGTGTCATCAAAGCAAGCGGTAAGCGGTTGCTTGAGAAAGAGGGCTTGAAATGAGAACCTATCAAAAAATGGTCGTGGTGCTTGCGGCAATCATGCTTCTGTTTGTACTTGTGTTTCCAGCGGCACCCGCAATGGCGCAGGATGAAGTAGGCGCGTTGTTTATCAATGTTGGAAAGGCGGACGCGGCGCTATTGTTTTTAGGCGAACAGCGCTTTTTAGTGGATACAGGCACAAAGGACAGCTACGACGAGCTGGAGCGCGCACTCAAGCTATATCAGGTGGAACGGTTGGATGGCGTGCTGATTACGCATCCGCATAAGGATCACGTGGGCGGGCTCAAAAAACTGCTGAAAAGCGGAATGCCTGTGACCACGATCTACGCGGGCAAGCTGCATAACGAAGAAAGCGACCAAGATCATCCAGCCGCAAAAGCGGCCGAGAAGTATGAGGTTGCACTCAAGTGGCTGAGTGCGGGGGATGAAATTGATTTTGGCAACGGCTGTAAGGCTGTGGTTTTGGGCCCGATCAGCAAAGATCCGCTGATGGAAAACAACAATTCTTTGGTGCTCGACATTCAAACGCCTGAAGGAAATTTGCTCTTGACGGGTGACATGGAATTTGACGAAGAAGCGGATTTGCTTCAAAATGGAAAAATTCCCAACGCAACGGTGCTCAAGGTTGCGCATCATGGAGAGGACGACAGCACAAGCGCAGCTTTTGTGCAAGCGGTGATGCCGCAATGGGCTGTGATTTCCACCAATACTGCGGAGGAACCCGACACCCCTGATCAAACGGTGCTGGCCAATTTGTGGCATGCAAAGGCTGGTGTGGCGGTTACGCAGGATGCGCAGATCGGCATTTTGGTGAAGCTTGCGGATGGGGCGGCAAGCGCAGAAAGCATCAATATGCCTTAATCCGCACAGCGAAAGAGCGGATGCATAGTATGGCTTGACGGATAAGCGTGATTGCTTGCCGCCAAGCCATTTTCGATTACTAGGAGGAAATGCTATGCAACATCCGCCCCGCGATTGTCACATGAGCGGTCAAGGCATGCTGCCCGAAAAATATCCAGATGATATTTTCGACTGCGAGCATGTTCGGTGTTGGGAGGATATGCGTCCCTGCCCGCCGATGGAAGTGCCATGTGAACAAACCAAGCCCGAAGCTTGCAGACCTTGTACAACTTTACGCCCTCAGCCTTGCGCTACGCCACGGTCACAGCCATGCCTTGCGCCCAAGCTCTGCCCCCCGTGCCAGCCGATTGCTTCTGGCTGTATGCCGATTGACGGGTACTGCGAACCTGCAATCCCCGTTTGCCCACAGCCTAAACCCTTGCCTTGTACAAATCAAAGACCGCAGGCATGTGCCGCGATGGAAGCATGCCGAGCGGTTCAGTGCCCGCCCATTGACGGCTGTTGTGAGCAGAATAACGCGCAGGCTTGGACTCAGCCGTGCCCGCAGCCGGTTTGCCCTCCGCAACCTTGCCCGCAGCCTTGTCCGCAGCCCGCATGCCCACCGATACCATGCTGCTCGCCCATTGATTGCTGCTGCGACGCTCCCAAGCCACCCTGCACATGCACACAGCCGCGCCCAAGGCACAACGGCTGTGCCCCTATTCTCAAGGCACAAGGGGTGTTACTGCAAAAAATCATTGCGAGTGAACGGCGAAATATGCCCTGTGTTGCCGCAGAGCTGAAGCTGGAAGACCTTCCCTGCTGTGCCGTACCGCCGTTTACATTGTTGAGCGTACAACAAAGCGGCATCCAACCATGGTGGACGCCGCTTGATAACCAAACCAATCATCAAAAGCTACAGCTATGTATTTCCATTCCAGTGTGCTGCCGTGTACGGGATGCTTGCGGCAAACAGTATCAAGCCACAAGTGTGGTAGAGGTGGATGTAAGCATTCGCCCCCCGTGCCCCGTATCGGAATGCTGGCGGCATAGCATTTATGTGGTGCCCTGTGTGCGCCTATGCATGAGTGAATGCCGAAGTGACACTTCTGTTTTTCAAGCAAAGCTGCAGGTATCGATCGAAATTTATCTTTTACGTCCTGAGCCTTGCATGATCCATCGCCCCGAGCCTTCTTGCCCCGAGCTGCCCCTGTACCCTCAACCCATTAAGCCGGATCGACCTTGTTGGCCACAATGCCAAGCAGACCAGGACCTGTGTGGATGGCCAAGACAGGGCTGACGGATGAGATAAAGGCATCATCCTCTACGTTAAATTCGCGCTTTAGGCGTTCCATGAGGGCTTCGGCCTCTTCTTGGGCTTTGCCATTGACAACGGTCAGCTTGATCTTGGCATTGCCAAAAATGCGGCGAACCTCTGCGACCATGGTATCTACAGCGCCTTTATAACCGCGGGCTTTGGCGAGGGTTTGATACACACCATCATTGTTTACAAAAATGATGGGCTTGATTTGCAACAGGCTACCCACAACGCCTTCTACAAGGCCGATGCGTCCACCCTTGCGCAAAAATTCCAGCGTGCGGATGACAAACACACCCAGCTGTGTTTTCCGCACGCTTTGTGCTGCCGCAATGGCTTCTTCGGGGGTTGCGCCGCTTTCCAACGCTTTTGCCGCGGCGAGTACCATCATACCAAGACCTGTGGAGAGCGTTTTGGAATCGACCATATGTACATGGATGCGGTTGGAAAAATCCTCCGTAATCATGCGCACCATATTAAAAGTGCCACTTAAACCAGATGAAATGGACAGGTGAATGACATCGGTAACGCCACTATCAATCAATTCATTGTACAGCTTGCTTACATCCTCAGGCAGCGGTAGGCTGGTTTTGGGAAGCTCCTTGGTCAGCAACTCGTAAAGCTCTTCCTCTTGAATATCAATACGGTCACGATATTCTGCGTTTTGGCATACCACACGCAAGGAAATCATGCGGATATGGTGCTGCTCGAGTTGTTCATCGCTCAAATCACAGGAGGAATCCGTAATGATAACGGTTTTGCGATCCTCAGACATTTTTGGCCCTCCTTCATTTTATGCACGTTGCCATTCAACGCAATTTCTCAATATTTTTCCACGTTTTTATTATAGCATACGCATGGAGCCTGTCAACACAAGTCGGGCGGTATGGGCAATCATTTTATGGTTTGTTCATTTTTGAAGGGACGACCATGGCGGTTCGGGAAAACGCGGGCTTCTCATTTGTCACAATTTTTGCATGTGGTTGACAAAGCATGGACCATGACTTACTATACATATTGGTACTTTGTGCAGTTTTGCATAGACTATACAGCGGAGGCGAAGCCCTGTTATGATTTTCACCGCACGTAAAAAGCTTCAACCATTTCAAAGGGGCATTGGTATCACGGTCATTCTTTGCCTTGTTTTGTTACTTTTTGGGAATGCACTTGCGCAAGAGGGCTGTGAAGTGAGCGGCGTTGTAAACGCGAACGGCTCGCCTGCGGCAAATGTTACGCTCACACTGCAAAGCGCTTCGGGTTTGCTTACGGAACAAACCACGGGCACTGACGGCGTGTTTACTTTTCAAAACGTTAAAAACGGCAATGCAACGCTGACCATTTCACCACCCGCTGGGCTTGCGGTGATGAATGTGGATGACGCTATTGTTCATGCGATTGGCCCGTATCAAATGGCGCTGACGCTTGACGCTGGGAAGCAAGCCCCTCATGTGGTGGAGCTGGCAAAAGCGGCTTCCATGACAGGCTCCGCGCCTGAGCTGGGCGCGGGAAAAACCATCACTGCTGTATCTGTGTATGCAAATGCAAGCACACAAACCAAGGAAGACGGCAGCTTCCGTTTTGATGGAATGGCTGTGGGTGATTATAGCATCTATGTGCCGATTCTTGAGGGTAAAACCCCCGCAAAGGATTCGCCTTGGCGCTTAACCAAGCAGGGGGATATGCTTTGGCTGACGGTGTCTGTGCCTACGGGTGCGGAGCATAAGCTGCCAGAGCTTGTGTTTGCTACGCCCACAAGCATTGAAGGCTGTGCGTATGTGGATGCGGATGGCGATTTTAAGCAAACGCAAGGCGAACAGCTGATGACGGGCGTGCCTGTTACACTCCAGCGCGCTTCTGGGAACGACGCTTGGGAAACGGTGGGCAATACCCAAACCGACGAATATGGAAAGTACGCCTTTGGAGAACTGACAGAGGGCACCTATCGCATCAGCTGTCAAACAACTGTGAGCGAATATCTTGTTTCTGTGGTAGGTGCAAATGCGCAGGCTTTGGAGGATGGAAGCGCTATTTGCAGTCAGCCGCTTACGCTCACCAATGGCATGCAAAGCAAGGGCGAGGCCGATATTGGTTTGCAGGTGCCTTCCACATTGCAATTCAGCGCCTATGTGGATAAAAATGGGGATGGCGTGCGCACGGATAAAGAAATGCCGCTGGGCGGCGTGAAGGTGGAGGTTTTGAGCGGTGAAACCGCCATTGCCTCGGGAGAAACCGATGCGTCGGGGTTGCTTACGCTAAACGGTGTGCGTTCAGGCAACCATTCGCTTCGTGTGACCATGCCAAGCGGATATGGCGTTGTGATTCCTGCACAACCTACGGCGGGGCAAAATGGAATGACAAAAGCGGCCGGCAATGTGGGTACGAGCGAAACGCTGCCCTTTGCGGGCGGCCAAACGGTTGCGGCGAGTGCGGGCGCACGGTTTGTAGGCTCGCTCGGCGGTATGGCATTTGAAGATATGAACAACAACGGCGTGCTGGATGCAGGCGAGCCTGGTGTGGCAGGCGTTCAAATTCATTTGGTCGGCAACAAAACGGGCGCGGTTTATGATTTGACCACGGATGAAACAGGCAACTTCTGTTTTGATGGCTTAGCGGATGACAACTATACCATCAGCGCGGTATTGCCAGAGGGTATGCTGTTTGCACGCTATTCAAGAACGGGCGGCGATTTAAGAAGCATTTTTTCAGGCTCCACGCAATTCCGCGAATATCCCGTTCGCAATGCCGCACGTGTGGAAAACAAGAACATCGGCGTCATCGAAAAAGGCGTTGTGGAGGGTCAAGCGTTTATAGACGCAAACTACAACGGGATGCTGGATGAGGGCGAGGTTGGCTTTGAGGGTGTCACCCTTGAAGTAACCAAGCTGAGCAATACGGAAATCATGGGCAGAACCGTATCTGCAAAAGATGGTACCTATCGCTTTGAAGGGCTGCGCGGCGGGGATTATCGCTTGCGTGCCATACTCCCCGAGGGCGGCAACATTTTTACCAAGGTGCCCGCAACCCTGACGAGCAACGCAAACCTTTTTGCGCAACGCGGCACAAGGCGCGAAAATAGCATAGAGCCTGTAAGCATTGTAAGCGGCGGATCGGCGAAAACGCTGGTAGGTGTGGCGGTGGGCGCTACGCTAAGCGGTACCGTGTACCAAGATGCGGATTACAATGGCAGCTTGAACGGCAAAGAAAAGAAGCTTTCTGGCATAAAAGTACAGCTGGTGGATGCCGCAGGTGCGGTTGTAGCCACGGATAACACAGCGGGGGACGGAAAATACAAGCTGGAGGGCATTATGCCAGGGCAGTACACGGTGTGCTTCCAGCGCAAACCTGCCTTTGGCTTTACGCGCCTGCGTCCTGATGAAAAGGGCGGGAGCCATGTCACCATGCTTCAAGGGGAGCTGGGTGTAACTGCGCCCATAGAAATAGCCATGGGGCAGGAGATTACCGATATCAATGCAGGCATGCTTCCCGCATCCACCGTTGCGGGCAACCTTTTCCTCGATACCAACGATGACGGATTGCGCAGTGAAGGCGAACAGGGCATGGTGGGTGCAAGCGTGCGTCTGTTAAGCGAGGATGGCGAAATTGACCTCACCAAGTCGGTGGAGGTGGATGGAAAATACTTCTTCGACGGCGTAATGCCAGGCAAGTATACGCTTACCTATCTTCTGCCTGAGCATGCGGAGCTTTCACGCGTAGCGGAGGGTGGAAACACACTTGAAAACCAAGGCCGTGAAACCAGCACAGCGCCATTTTCTGTAACCATGGGCGAAGCATTCCAATGCCCGCTTGTGGGTGCGGTGGTGCTGGGTGATTTTACCGGCTTCCTCTTCCACGATATCAACGGAAACGGCGTGGCGGATGAGGGCGAGGAACGCATGGCAGGTATGGAAATTACCTTAACGCCAGACCGCGCAAGTGCGAAAACGACAAGCGATGTTTCACAAGCGACTGGTGAATTTGCTTTGAACGGACTACGGCCAGCCAATTATACGCTTACAATGAAATTGCCGAGCGGCTATATTTTCAGCCATGATCTTGTGGCTGACGGCATGAGCTTGGATGCGGCACAGGAATTTACCACGGATTGCTCTTGGCGCATCCTCACCAACCGCACGGAAAAAGCAATAGGCGCGGTGAAGCCCGCGAGCGTATCGGGCGTGCTATGGTTGGATGAAAACAAAGACGGCACACAAGGAAATGGGGAAATGCTGTTATCGGGCGTGACGCTTGAGCTGGTAGAGGAAACAAGCGCTCGCACAGTGGCGCATGCGACCTCCGATGAAAAGGGCTTTACCTTTGAAAACGTGCGCCCAGGCAATTATACCGTGCGCTTTGCCTTGCCAAACCAAACGGAACCCGCCGCAGATAACCGCTCCACCTTTGCCCCCGATGGCGGCTACATGGCTGACAAGGGCATTGCGGTTGCGGAAGGCCAGAGCATGACCGACCTGGCCACAGGGCTTGTGAGCCGCACGAGCGTAGGCGGCAAGGTGTGGCTGGATGAAAACGGAAAAACCACGCCTGTAGCAGGGGTTACGGTCATGCTGTTTGCGGGCAAACAAACAACGCCTTTGCAAAATACCCTCACCGCAGAGGATGGCAGCTACCGTTTTGACGGCTTATGGCCAGAGGATTATTATTTGCAGGCAAGCTTGCCAAATGGCTTGATTTTTGTGAAGCCAGACGATCCCAATTATGACAAGGGTGCATCTGTGATTACGGCGGTGGGAGATGCCGCGGGTACGAGCGAGCTGTTTTATCTGCAAATGGCACAGCATATGCTTGCGCAGAATATCATCTATATCAAGCCTGCAAAGGTCGGCGACTTGGTTTGGCTGGATGAAAACAAAAATGGGCTGATTGATCAGGACGAGCCGCTCATACCTGGTGTGCAAATTTCATTGATGCAAAATGGAAAGGCGGCCTATCAAACCACATCCAACGCATTTGGCTATTACCTGTTTGACGATGTATATCCCGGCGAGTATGTTCTCAAAGCAACGGCATACCCAGAGCTTGGCATTACCAAACAGGTGCCGCAGCTGCGCATGATCTCCAGCTGCCTTGTTTCAGGGGATGGTACCGAGGCTCAAACCGATGCATTTTCAGTGGTCAGCGGAAGCAAGAATACGGACGCTGACCTTGGCTATCTGTTAAAGGATGGACAGCAAATGCCTTCGGCCATTGTGCCGCCCACCTTGAGGGATTGGACAAAGAAAACGGAGTAGAAGCATGTGAAGCCTTTGCTTATTCACCGCCGCGCTGCCGATCAATCAGCAGCATCACCATCACGGACATGTCATCCTTTGGCGTGCCGTCGCTTGCGAGCAACGCGTTTCGAATGAGCGCGTCCGCCATGCGCTGAGGCTGGATGAACAGGCTTTCGCTTAACACGCGCTCCATCTGCTCATCATCTCGAAAGACATCGGCAATGCCGTCGCTCATCAAAACCAAAATATCGCCGCTGTGTAAGCGGTATTGAATGGCAGTGGGTACAGCCTCCTCCATGATGCCGAGCGGCAGGGAGGCTGTATCCGTTTTTTTCATATGATTTCCGCGCACAATCCAAGAGGCGCAGGCACCTAGCTTTTCGCTGAAGACATCGCCCGTCCAAAGGTCTATATCCGCCAAATCCACGGTTGAAAACTGCTCATCCTCCTGTGCACTGAGCATGATGCCATTCACGGCGGTAATGGCTTGCCTGCGGGTATAGCCAGCCTCTAACAGCAGGAGCAGCAATTCCAAGGTTTTTTCACTTTGCTGATTGGCCGCCGCGCCGTGCCCCATACCATCGGAGAGCATCATTAACAGCCGCCCGCCCTCACAGCGCTTAAATACGCAGGTATCACCGCATACATTGGGGTCATCCTTATCCGCACGCTGCCCTGCGCACAGGCTTGCGGTGCCGATGACTGCGCTGTAAAGCGGAATTTCCTCAAGCTCTACATGCCCTTTTTCAGCGCGCGCTATGGAAAGGGGCATGTTTTCGTTTGCGCTCAGGTAACGCAGCAGACTTTCCAGCGGCTTTTGAATGGGCAACAGGCTTTCCGCCTCAAGCGCCGCTTGCAAATGACCATCAACGCGCCGTGCATAGCAGAGCTTTGCGGGTATGCGCAATTCATCAATGGCGAGGTTGAGCACATGCGCGGCTTGCAAATCACTGAAGCTTTCACCTGCGGCTAGCACGCTTAATTCCCCTAAGGTGCCTGTCATGGCGGCGAGGTGCGTGAGGGTCAGCTCGCGTTCAAATTGCGCTTTGGTGTAGGCCGCGCGGCGCTTTTGGCGGTTGATCAGCGCAGAATGGGCAGTGGCGGGGATTGCGTCCGCTCTTAAACAGCCATGCTCTGCCAAAATGGGAAGCTGTGCATCGTCTATGCTTGCGCCGCTTTCACTCAATTCCATCAAAGCGTTAAGCATGCGCTCGGTCCTCGGGCGACTGCGTCCCCAGCATTGCTCGCGGTTGGCACAGCGTTCGCACAAAAGAGCCCCAAGCTCTGAGCTGGCATTGGAGATCAAATCCGTGCGTTTGGGAAGCGCTTCGGCAAGCCTTTGCACGGCTTCCTGCATATGGGCGATGCGTTGCGTAACAAAAGCATTTTCCATGGTAACAGTAGCCCTTGGGGAAACGGCGGAAAAATTACGCACCCATTCAAACACAGGCATGGGCAGGAGGGCAAAAAGCGTACTGCCAATCCCGACAGCCCAATACGACAGCGTGGGTGTATGGAGCGGCGTAATAAAAAAAGCCAACAAATTACCAAGCATAGCCAGCGGAATGCACAGCCAGCGCCTTTTTAACAAAAAAGGAAAGCCGCAAAACAGGCCGCACATGGCAAGGCTAAGCGCGATGCGGCAATCGTGCCCGCCAAGCGCCATGGATAACCCGCAAAGCAAACCGGCGGCTACGCCGTAAAGCGTTCCGCTGGATACGGAAATGGCCACCGTGAGCAACAGGGCGGATACTTGCCCTAGGTTGAGCGAAAACACGCGGAAATAGCCTAAGCCACTGACCAACAGCAGACACAACAGCATGCAGCTTGCCCGCTCGCGCGAACGCGAGGGCACGCCTGTGGCATCAATGGCCTCCAGCCCATATCGAAGGCTTGCGGATGAGAGCATGCCAATGGGTACCGCCGCACAGCTTAAAAGGATGCTCATGGGGTCTGCGCCTGCGAGCGCGGCAAAGGTGCGCGGCATCATTGCAAGGCCGCCTAGCACGGCGGTTTCAATGCCGCTCTTGGGCTGACAGCGGAGCTTGATGAGCCATAGCGCCATACAGCCCACATACTGCCATGGGTCTGCATCCAGCCCCCAAAGCAAGCGAAGCAACAGCGATAAACCAAAACCCAGCAATGCAAAGGGTGAGGAACGCTCCTTGCTTGCGAGCAAAGCGGCCGCCGCAAAGGGGGAGGGTATGCCAAACCAACTCACAAATGGCAATAAAAACATACAGGCGGTGATTGCGAAGGGGCGTATCAGGCTTTTGAACATTGCGGGAATGGCAAAAAGCAGAATGTGCATATCAAAACCCCTGCGTTTGGATGCGGACTTTGCACGCGTTGACGCTGTGGTGGAAGCTGTACCAAATTGCATATGCCGCCCTCCTATGACAAGTGTAAGGCTAGTATATATACCCCTTCATGGGTGCTATGTCGTTTTGCGGCGCGAAAGTTGTCAAGTTTATGGTTGCGCTTGTTTGATACGGCGCATAAAAAAAACCACTGCGGCACAAGCTAGGCTTGAATGCGAGCAATGGAGGAATGAGCATATGGAAAACAAGAAAAAATGGGCGGGTTGGCTGGTGCTTACCGTGATTGTGGTGGTGGCGGCTGTAGCGCTTGCAATGACGAATCAAATAACGGAAAAACCCATTGCGGATCGCAACCTGACAGAATCTCAAGAGGCGCTTCGCAAGCTTTTTCCAGAGGCAGATGAAGGCACGGCAGGCTTTGAAAGCATGGCAACGGAGGAGAGCGGCGGGCTTCAATTTGCATATACCGTCAAAAAAGCAGGCGAAACGGTTGGCTATGCGGTTAAGTACACCGTGCAGGGCTATGCGGGGCCTATTGAAGTCATTGCGGGCTTGAATGCGGATGAAACCCTGCGCGGCGTGAATGTGGGCGGGTCGGAGTTTAAGGAAACGGAGGGTGTGGGTTCCAAAGCCAAGGAACCAGCCTTTACCGATCAGTTTACGGGAAAGAAACCGCCGCTCAAGCTTGGCGAAAATATTGATGCCATTTCAGGCGCGACCATTACAAGCCGCGCGGTGACGGATGGCGTAAACGAGGCAACGAACAAATTAAATGCAATGCTTGGCAAGGGCGGTACGCCTGCCGCACCCAGCGAGGGTGAAGGTGCGGCGCAAGCGGTACCAGCCGCAGGGCGAACGGTCAATGCAAGCGTCATGGGCTATGCAGGGCCTGTGCTTGTGCATGTGACCATAGACGACGGCGGCGCGATTACGTCGCTGGCTGTAGGGGCGGAACGCTTTATGGAAACAGAGGGCGTGGGTACGCGCGTGAAGGAAGAAGCGTTTACAGCACAATTTGTGGGCAAGAAGCCTCCGATTGCCATGGGAGATGTGGATGCGGTTTCGGGCGCGACAGTATCCTCTACGGCAGTGGTGGATGCCGTGAACGAGGCGGGCGCGTTTTTGAAACAGAAGTAACAATTGTGAAATGGGCGGCACTGCACTTAGCCAAAATGAACTTTTAGCATATGCAAAATGGATTGAAACAGCGCTGAAATGGGCGGCCATTCAGCGCTGTTTGCATTTGGCTTATGCACCAGGGCACGCCTCCTGAAACAAACTCCCACTTGTTCTTGACGCTTGCCTATAGTATAATGAACATGATTCGGGTTTTTTCCCGATGAATGGGCTGTAATGCCCGAAATGAAAGGAATGTTTGCTTTTATGCGTAAAACCACTTTTACCGTTATGAGCGTTATGGTTGTGTTGATGGCGTTATCCTTGGCATTTTTGGTACCTTCTGGCGCAATTACCGAGGACGCGGCTACCCGCTACACCGATGCCACCTACCAAGAAACCGATGAGGACGGCTTTGCAGAAATTGCCCGCAGGGAGTTAAAGCCTGTGGCGATCCTAGCCAATGCGGCAATCAGCGATGTTTTGCCCGCCGAAAAAATCCAGCCTCTGCCCATAGACCTTGCCACGCCTGGCAATGCCCCGATTGCGGAAAACTTTACCGAAACGGGCTATCATGACGATACCATCATTGTAGAGATGGAACAAAAACGTCTTTACGACAGCAATGTGTTCATTGCAACAGTGAAAATCGCCACGCCCTCACAGCTTCGCACGGCAGTGGCAGGCGATAAAATCAGCTCCACACGCACCAACCATACCTCCAAAATTACCGAAAACTACAATGGAATTGTGGGGGTAAACGGGGACTATTACACCAAAACCAAGGGCGGTGTGATTGTGCGGCAGGGTGAAACCTTCCGCGAAAAGTTTAGCGATAATTTGGATTTGCTGTTGATTGACGAAATGGGCGACTTCCATATTCTGCTCAAGGGAGTGGATTCGCAAAAGAGCGAGCTGGCGGCATTGCGTGCGGAGCATCAGGTTGTGAACGGCTTTTTCTTCGGCCCTGGGCTTGTGGTGGATGGCAAGGCGAGGGAAATTCCTGAAAAATATCAATTTGATCCCAATGCCAAAAACCCGCGCGCAGGGATTGCCCAGCTTGCGCCGCTTACCTACGCCATTGTGGTGGTGAACGGCCGCACCGAGGCTTCCGCAGGCGTTACCATGACGGAGTTTGCGGATGTGATGATGCAGCTTGGCGCACAGCAGGCGTACAATCTGGATGGCGGCAATAGCGCCACGCTTGCGTTCCATGGCGCGGTTTATAACGATAAGCCGCAGGCGGAGCGCACGGTAACGGATATCATTTATTTCACCAGCGCAACACAACAGAAATGAGGAAATACCAATGGATGCTACGCTTACGCTTTTTGGCCTGACGGTGCATGCTTACGGGCTATGCGCCGCTGCTGCGGCGCTTGTATTGCTTGCGCTCATGGGCGTGCTTGGCTACCGCAACCGCCTGCCTGCGGGCACGGTGCGCGTTTTCGGCTTGCTGGGCATCCCATTGGGGCTTGTTTGTGCGCGTGCGGTGTACTGTGCCATCAATTGGAGCACCTTTGTGGAAACCTATGAAAACCCTTGGCTGATGCTCCGCTTCTTTGACGGGGGACTGTCGATGACGGGTCTGCTGTGCGGGCTTGTGCTGGCGGCGCTGATTACGGCGCGGGTGATGAAGCTCCGCTTTGGGCAGGTGCTGGATGTGCTGTGTGTGCCCCTTGGGCTGTTCATTGCCATACTGCGCATGGCGGAGCGCTTTACGGATTTGGGAGTGGGCAAGGTTGTGCAGGAGAGTGCGATCACCGCTTCTATGCCATGGCTGTTTCTGCGCACACAGGCGGGGGTCAATACGGAATACCGCTTGGCGGTTTATGGCTACGAGGCCGTTATGGGCGTACTGCTCTTTGCGGTGATGCTTGCGGTGCTCTACAGCGTGCGCAAGCACAAACGCGCACGCAGCGGCGATATGGCTTTGATCTTTTTTGCGCTTTACGGCGCTACGCAAACACTGCTAGAGAGCATGCGGGACGATAATCACCTATTGCTGTTTACCTTTGTACGCTTTGCTCAGTTTGCGGCCGCTATGATGCCCATGATTGCGGCGGGCATTTTTTCACGGCGCTATCTACACATTGCGGGCAAGGGCGGGGTGCGGCTCTGGGCTACATGGGCGGTGCTGTTATGCTGTGTAGCGGGGCTTGTGTTCCTTGAGTTTTCACTGGATGGGCGCATTACCTGGGGCAACCCCACGCTGCTACGCGACTATGCGCTCATGGCCGTGCTTTGCGTGACGATGCTCCTTATGCCCTGCTCGCTGTATGTAACCCTCAGCAAACGGCTGTACCGTGAGGAACGCTTCTCGGTGCATGTTTCGCAGGGCTAAAGAAATGGGGCAAGCGGCGTATACGCGGCAGACGATGATCGGCCCCATAACCCTTATTGAAACGGATGGCGCGCTGAGCGAGGCGCGTTTTAACACGGAATGCCCTCCAAATGCAGAGGTTCTGGAAACCCCCTTGCTGGCAAGCGCATTTTTAGAGCTTGAGCAATACTTTGCGGGAAAGCGTGAATGCTTTACCATACCGCTTCACCCTGTAGGTACGCCGTTTCAGCTGAAATGCTGGGAAATGCTGCTATCCATCCCCTATGGGGAACGATGCACTTACGGCGATGAAGCGGCGGCAATCGGCAACCCCAAGGCTTGCCGCGCTGTGGGCGGGGCCAACCATTGTAACCCGCTTCCTATTTTCATCCCCTGCCACCGTGTGGTGGGTAAAAACGGTACGCTCGTTGGTTACGGAGGCGGGCTTGCGATTCAGAAAAAGTTACTTGAACTCGAAAACAAGTCGAAAGGATGACCTGTGATGGATACTGTTCGCCGCAAAACCAAAATTGTTTGCACCTTAGGCCCCGCCACGGAAGATGATCAGGTACTTCGGCAAATTATACTGTCAGGCATGAATGTTGCACGCCTTAATTTTTCGCATGGCACGCATGAATCACATTTAAACAACATCAATCGTATCAAAAAGCTCCGCGAAGAGCTTGGCCTGCCCATTGCCATTATGCTCGATACCAGAGGCCCTGAAATTCGCCTTGAAACCTTTGCCAAGGGCAAGATTGAATTGCACAAGGGTCAAAAATTTACCCTTCATACCCAAACGGTCATTGGTGACGAGAATCAAGCGTCTATCACCTATCCAGAGCTAACCAAGGACATTCACGAGGGCACCGTTATTTTGATTGACGATGGCTTGGTGGGCATGACCGTAACGGGGTTAAGCGATACCGATATTGTTTGCACCGTGCTAAACGATGGGATCATTTCCGACCGCAAGAGCATCAATGTGCCTGGCGTGGAATTGAGCATGCCCTTCATCAGCGATAAGGATCGGGAGGACATCATTTTTGGCATCCATAACGGCATTGATTTTGTGGCGGCCTCCTTTACCCGCAGTGCAACGGATATTTTGGATATCCGCAAGCTCTTTAGCAAGGAAGGCTGTACCAACATCAACATCATTGCGAAAATTGAAAATTCGCAGGGCGTGCAGAACATTGATGATATTTTGCGCGTGAGTGATGGCATTATGGTTGCGCGCGGTGATTTGGGGGTTGAAATTCCGCTGGAGCAGGTGCCTGTGATTCAGAAAATGCTGATTCATAAGGTGTACACGGCGGGCAAGCAGGTGATTACCGCCACGCAAATGCTGGATAGCATGATGAAAAACCCGCGCCCCACACGCGCGGAGGCCACCGACGTGGCCAATGCCATTTATGATGGCACCAGCGCCATCATGCTTTCAGGGGAAACCGCCGCAGGGCTGTACCCTGTGGAAGCGGTGCAGACCATGGCGCGCATTGCCATGTGTGCGGAACGCGATATCAACTACCAAAAGCGCTTCAAGGAGCGCATGCCTGATTTAACGCCAGATGTGACCAACGCCATTTCGCACGCGACCTGCACCTCGGCGCATGATTTGGGTGCGGCGGCCATTATCACCGTGACTAAGGGCGGGCGAACGGCTCGTATGATTTCAAAATATCGCCCAAGCTGCCCCATTATCTGCTGTACAACGGATGAAACGGTTCGCCGTCAGCTAAGCCTCAGCTGGGGCGTGATTCCGCTGGTGATTGAAGAAGCCACAAACACCGACGAATTGTTTGAATGCGCTGTGCAAGCAGGTGAAAAAGCCGGATTGCTTCACGATGGTGAGCTGGTGGTGATGACGGCGGGCGTGCCGCTGGGGGTAAGCGGAACCACCAACCTCATGAAGGTGCACGTGGTGGGGCACATCCTGGTCACAGGGCGGGGCGTAACCCAACAAAAATGCAGTGCCAGCCTTTGTGTGTGCAAGAATGGCGAAGAGGTTGCCCGTACCTTTAACGATGGCGATATCCTGGTGATTTCTCAAACCACAAACTCCCTGTTGGCGCAGATTCGCAAGGCCAGCGGGCTGATTCTGGAGGATGCTAACCCCAATGGGCACGGCGCTATTGCGGGCATGAGCCTCAACATTCCGGTAATCATCGGCGCTGAAAATGCTACGAAAATTTTAAAGAGCGGCTCGGTGGTAACGCTGGATGCGGAGCGCGGAGTGGTAAGCTACAACGAAGCCATGAATAAGGGAAACAAAACAAAATAACAGGCTTGCACAGGTAAGCAAAAAACAGCGTGGTCATTCCTCGCTGTTTTTTTGCTTTGCGGCAAGCTTCACCAAAAAACCGCCAATGCATAAGCTGGAAATGAGCCTATGGAGGTTCAAACGAAACCGCATGAAAGCTGTAAGCTTTTGCCCTTCATGGGCTGTAGATAAATGCATGGATGCAAAAAGCATATTTTCCACCCTCATCAACAACCGCAGGAGGTTATTTTATGGGAATGCCCGTTATTACGCCTGGCACCATTTCCCGTGGGGACGCTGTTGGCAATATCATTGAATCCGTTGCAATGGAGGAAGCGGCTTTCGCGCATATTTTGAACGCCGAAAGCGAAAAAATCATGGCGTTTGTGAACAACGAGGCGGTGACACCCGAACAGCTTTTGGCGGTGAATGCATCCGTTAAAAGCGCCATCAACGCCATTTCACGTTTGGAAATGCAGCTGCAAGCCAAGCTTGAAGTGTTCAGCAACACCGTTTGCCAGTAACAGGACTGGCAGCAATTGAATAAAAGGAGCGTCGCGTATGCCATTTTCGTATGCAAATCCCGGCTCTGGCCCGAGCGCGGGCGGTATTGGCTGGTTTAATTTTGGCAATTTGGTTTTGAACCCCGGAGATTCCCAAACAGGGCTTACAGGTACGCTCAACGATGGGAGCACCGTCACATTTGATATCAAATCGCTTCCCACGTCCTTTGTGCCTTACACGGCACTGCCCACAGCCGCGCCCGGCTTCAGCAATTTTGGCCCTACGGCATATACTGGAATTCTTGGAAACGTCACCCTTCACACGCCGCTATTGCCCGCATATGGCAGTCCCAGCGTGGTTGTGCTAAGCAACATTGTGGTAAAGGATCCCAACGGCAACCCTGTGCCAAACTATACCGCAGTGATCGCCGATGCGGAAAGCACAAACTCTTTCCCGCAATACACGGAAAACTGGACTTGGATTACAAACGGCGCGCCTTGGAACCTGTTTACAACCATCGGCGGCAACCCGCCCGCTTTGGCTGGCGTGGGAACCCAAACGGCAGTAATCACAGGCTTAAATCAGGGGCTTGCCGCATCCTATTTGCTCACCACACAAAACCCCACCAATCTTTCGCTTTCATCCATTGGGCGCGAAGCGGTGGCTGTGGGTTTTGCAGTCACAAAGGTTCAGGTGTGCAAAAGCATCGGCAGCCGCATTCATTCCGCTGACCAGTTTGTGGTGAACATTGCGGGTACGCCCAACAACCAGATCACCACCGCTGGCACCGCTGTGGGGCTACAGTCTCCCTGCGCGGTGGTTTATGGCTTGCCAGGCAACACCTATACCATTACCGAGCAGATGGCCGCAGGCAGTGTTACACCGCTTTCCGGCTACACGCAGACAGTTTCTGCGGTAAACCTTTCTGCAGGAGGCAGTATACCGCCTACAGGCAGCTTGCCCATTAACTTTACCCCCGCCCTTGGCGATATTGTGCAGTATACCATTCTGAACTCAGCGCCAGAAACCTTTAAGAAGAGTGTGGATCAGGCGTTTGCCAAGCCCGGCGACATCCTGACCTATACCCTCACGGGCATTAACCCCAACAACTATGCCATTGCAGGCGTTGTGCTTACCGATGCACCCCCCGCCGGCACCACGTATATCGGCAATTTGGTGGTGAGCGTGCCTTATACAGGCACAACGCCTGCCACAGGGCTCACGCTAACCATGCCGGCAAACAGCACCGTTACCGCAACGTATCAGGTGCAGGTTTCGCCTACGGCACCAGTGAATAACCCCATTGTGAACCTTGCATCTGCCACGGTTCCAGGCGGTACAGGCGGCAGTACCAACCCTGTATCCACCCAGATTAACTATGCGGATTTGACCACGGCGGGTAATGTGATCAAATCTGTGACACCTGCATTTGCTCAATTTGGGGATACGCTCACTTACACGCTAACCCTGCACAACACGGGCAATGCGGCCGCTAACAACGTGGTTGTAACCGATGTGATTCCTGCCGGAACCACCTATGTAGCTGGCTCCGCAGCCGCAAGCGTGCCGTTTAGCGGCGATCCAACCTCCGCCATTACCCTGCTGACACCCATTCCAGCGGGCGGCACGGCGACCCTCACCTTCCAAGTAAAGCTTGGCGCAGGCGCACCCCCTGTAAACCCTGTGCCCAATACCGCAACCCTCAAGTATGCTTATACCGTTGACCCCAGCAATCCCAACGGTGTGACTGCCGCAGGCACCAGCAACACGGTTGCAACCCCTGTGTCCCAGGCAAAATTGAAGGTGACAAAGTCTGCCAGCGAGAGCATCGGCTATATCGGCGATGTAATCACCTACAGCATGGCGGTAACCAACACGGGAAATGTGCCTGCTGACAATGTGGTCATTACCGATCCTGTGCCCAACGGCACCGTTCTTGTTCCCGGCTCCCTTGCGGTGAGCGCGCCGTATACGGGCGACCCCAACACGGCTATTACGCTGAGCAGCCCCATTGCGGCAGGCGCGACGGTTACCATCACCTTCCAAGTAAAGGTGACGGCCATGCCCAACCCCAACCCCATTGTAAACGTGGCAACTGCCGCCTACGCATATACCGTGAACCCCAGCAATCCTAACGGCGTAACGGCAAGCAGTGCCAGCAACCCTGCCAGCACCCTTGTTTTTACCAACAATTATCGCCAGCAAATCAGCGATTTGATTCATTCCGTGGCTTTGGAAGAAACGGCATTGGGCGCCATTGCCAATGCGGAAGGCGCGAAGATTCAAAAGATGGTTGCCATGCCCAACGTAACCCCGCAACAGCTTTTGTGCCTAAACAAGAGCGTCACCGATATGACCAACGCCATAGCGCTTCTTGAATCCGTTCTGATGCAAAAGCTGAACACTGTGGACTGCCAGATTCGCGGAAATTCCAAATGCTAGGCAAACGCCTCACTGTGCTTTTGACATCTGCGGCATTGCCGGCATAAACAAAAAAAAGACCGTTCCGCTTTATGCGGGACGGTCTTCGGTTTGAAATTCGTTATTTAACGACCTTGAAGAAGTAACGGCTTACATAGCCTTCCACACCTTCAATTTCAGCTTTGCACCAAACGTCGCTCGTGGCGGTCACGGTGATTTCCGTGCCGACGGGATACGCCTTGATGATGGAGGAACCCAGACCAGGGGCTTTGCGGAAGTTAACAATGCCTGTTCCGTTGGGGTTTACAAGCTTGGCTTGGAAGGGAGCCGCGGGCAAAATGCTGGAACCGCCGCCTTCTCCGCTGCCGCTGCCTTCAACCTTGACATATTTCTTCATCATGTAGCCGTTCATGCCGCCGATCGTCACCTTGTAGAAACTGCCGCTTGCGCCGTGCAGTGTCATTTCGGAGCCGTTCTTGAAGTAGCCAAGCACGCGAGCGTTGGTGCTGGGGGCTTCACGAAGAAGAAGGACTTGGTTTGCGCCGGGGTTGTTCACGAAGCCCTGATTGGGGAATTCCGTGGTGCCGCCGCCGCCGCCGCTGCCGCTGCCGCCGCCTTGGGAAGAGGAGCTCAGGTAACGGCTGGCCATATAGCCCAGCTGTTCGCCCAGCTTTACCTGATACCAGCCATTGCCGCGAAGCACAACGTTAACCGCAGTGCCGGGCTTGTAGCTTCCAAGAACGTTGCCGGTCAAGGAAGGCTGATCGCGAAGGTTCAGGTTTGCGCCGGTGTTGGTGCGCACATAGAGGGTAGAGTCAGAGGAGGTGGAAGAAAGATACTTGCTCATCACATAGCCTTCCTTGCCTTCAACCTTGACTTTGCTCCAGTCGCCATCCTGCTCCACAACGGTCATCCACGTACCTGTGGGGTATTGTGCAAGAACCTGACTGCTCTGAGAAGGCTCCTTGCGAAGGTTGAGCGTGCCTCCCTTTACCACCATGAGGCTTTCAGCTAGGGACACCACGGGCAACATCAGCACCAGCAATAGGGCGAATACCCGGAGGCATCTTTTGTAGAGATGGGTCTTTTGCATAAAGGGGATACCTCCTTTTTGATACTGGCAAGGGGGATGCCCCTCGCCGTTCTACCATCTGACGAACGGAAACAGAATTCCCTTCCTAAACGGACCTGCTTCAAACGGCCAATCAATGGCAAATATGGAATGTTCAGGGTATTAAATGGAAGGCTATGGAGGGCTTTTTTGGAGAAATGCAGATTTAAAAGCACATTCAGCCCTGTGCAGACGGCTGAAATTGGCAAAAAAGCGATCGAAAAAACGCGAATTGCAGGGCTTGCTTCAGCGCTTTGGCAAGCATTGTTTGCCGATAGGTGCGCTGTGCGGGGCAGGATAGCAATACGCCGATGAACAGAGGAGGGTGCGATGATGCTGACAAGCCTTCAAAAAATGGTCGGTTTGCCTGTAGTGTGGCAGGATCGGCAAATGGGCTATGTGGAGCGTGCTGTACCAAGCGAGGGCGCAAAGCGGCTAGACGGCGTGGTGGTTCGCCGAGGGATTGGCAGTGCAAAATGGGTACCGCTTCAAGCCATTATCATGGTGGGGGAGCAATGCATGCTCATAAGCGCCAAACCAGAACGCATGCCTGATGGAAACGAGCTGACCCTTTCGCGAGCCTTTCTGACAACGGGCTATTGCGTGGGAGAGGTGACGGATGTGGTGCTTGTTGGCGCAACGCTAAAGCCCACAGCTCTTGAGGTAAGCGGAGGGCCGCTGTACCGCCTGATGGGGCACAGCGGGTATGCGGCGGACTACCGTGTATGCGGCATGGGAGGCGGTGCGCACGAAGTGATTGTACCCAAACTCATTTCATGGGCGGAGCTTAAACAAAGGCTGGGAGAGGAGGAACCTGAATGAACATGCTGAAAACGGCAATGGCGGGCGTGATTGGCTTTGCGGTAGGAGCGAGTGCAATGCTATTACCAGGCAACCAAAAAATGAAGCATCAGGCGCAAAAACAAGTGGATAAATTGATGCGCATGAGCAAGATGTGGTAAAGAGCAAAGCAAAGAAGCTTTGCGCAGGCGGCTCGCGCGGCGGGGCTTGACCCTGCCGCGCGGCTTACCGCGTGCGCTTATCATCCGCTGAAAGGAGCCAAAGCATGCAAGCAAAGCAAAGAAGCCTATTCAAAGTACGGTGGCAGTTTGTTGCGGGAATCGCAGTGGTTGCGATTGTGATTTATGCACGTCATTTTTTGTGGCAGGCGGTTATTCAGCTCTTTATTGCTATGCTGTTAGCGATGGCGGCCTTGCCTATGATGAAGCTGTTGGAAAAAAAGCTATCGACGGGCTTATCGGCTTCTCTTGCAATGATGAGCTTGAGCCTTACGCTGGTTGCGGCACTGCTGTTGTTGGTTCCGCCCATTGTGCGGCAAGCACAGCAGCTGATTGGCATGCTTCCCGCCCTTTATACGCACATGGAAGCATGGGCGCAGAAGGGACAAAGCTGGCTTGCGGAAAATGGCATTCCCATCAATGCGGAAATGAAAAGCACATTGTTTGGCAAAGGCGAAGAAATGCTTTCAGGAGCCGCCCCTGCGGCGGTTGCATGGCTTAGCACAGCGGCTGGAAGTGTTGGCAAATGGCTGTTTGCGCCTGTGTTTTCGTTCTATTTTTTACGCGATCGAAAAAAAATCGGGCATTGGCTGCTTCTGTGGGTGCCGCTTGGCAAGCGGGATGTGACGGTGAAGCTGATGCGCGAAATGCGCAGAGAAACAGCGGGTTATTTGCGCGGGCAGCTGATGGTTTCGGCGGTGGTGGGCGGGCTCACTGCGATTGGGCTGTTGCTATGCGGGGTGCCTGCTTGGCTGCTGCTGGGTCTTGTGATGGGCGTGCTTGAACTGATTCCCTATGTGGGCCCATTTTTGGGCGGTGTGATGGTTTTGCTGTTTTCGTTACAGGGCGGTCTTTCACGCACGCTTTGGGCCATGGGGGTGGTGATTTTGGTGCAGCAGCTAGAGGGCGGCATGCTTTCGCCTCAGCTCATGAGCGATGCGACGCGGCTTCATCCTGTGATGGTTTTGCTCTGTGTGATGATTGGCGGCGCGGCAGGCGGCGTGGCGGGAATATTGCTTGCGGTACCCTTGGTTTTATGCGTCCGCGCATCGTTTCGCATTGTGGGGCTATACCGCTCACAGCGTGCGCAGGACGGTTAAACGACGGTTAAACTTGGGCAAGCTTAGTGTCAAAATAGTGTCAAAAGCACAAGAAACGCTTTGCAAAGCGGCGCAGATGGTGTATAATATAAAGGAATACCTCAAGGGAGGGTGAATGACATGACTGATATGAACGGAACGACGAAGTTTACGCCCGTCATGGAAGGGGATCGGGATGCTGGCGCCATTCTCGCACAGGTATACCGTGCGCTGCAGGCGAAGGGCTACGATCCGGTGACGCAATTGGTAGGCTACTTAATTTCCGGTGATCCGACGTATATTACCAGCTATGGTCAGGCAAGAAGCATGATCTGCCGCCTGGAGCGCGATGAAATTATGGAAGAGCTTGTGCGGGTTTATCTGCATAGGCTTGATTGCAATGCGTGAAATAGGGCGCATTATTGCGCTGGATGTGGGCGATGTACGCGTGGGGGTAGCGGTAAGCGACCCTACAGGCACCATTGCACAGCCGCTTGAAGTGTATAAACGTGTGGGATATGGGCCTGACAGCCGCTATGTTCTAGGCCTTTGCGAACGCTTTCAAACCCAAAAGGTATTGCTTGGCCTGCCGCTTAACATGGATGGAACAAAAGGCGGGCAAGCGCAAAAGGCCATGGATTTTGGAAAAGTTCTGGAAAACGCAGGATTGCAGGTGTTTTATCAGGATGAGCGCTTGACCACTGTAACGGCGGAGGATGTGCTGATTAGCGGCAGTGTGCGGCGCGAGGATCGCAAATTATATGTGGATAAATTAGCGGCAACGGTAATTTTAGAACAATGGCTGGATGAGAGCGGAAAATAACAGCCGCTCCCAGCAGAAAGAGGCTGGCTATGGAAGAAGAACAAAGCATCGTGCAATTGCAGGATGAAAACGGTAAGGACGTTAACTTTGAGCACCTCATGACCGTGGAATACAAAGGCGGATACTATATAGTGCTTGAAGCAACCGAGGATACGGACGATTGCAAGGAAGGCGAAGCCATCATCCTGAAAATTGTGCACGATCAGGAAACCGACGAGGATGTTTATGCCACCATCGAGGATGAAGCAGAGTACAACGCTGTGCTTGACAAGTGCATGGCCGCTATGGAAGAGGAAGAGGACGAAGCGGGCGCACTCGAAATGGAAGCGGTTGATCTCTTAGATGGTGAGGAATAAAGATGCCCAGATTAACGGGCGAGCGCATCCTGTTGCGCGAATACAGGGCAGATGACATCGGCGAAATTCGCAAATGGGTGAATGATCCCATCACGACACGCTATTTATCCACACGGTTCTGGCCTGCACAAACCATGGTGGATACAGAAGAGTTTTTAAGCCGCATGCTTCAAAGCAGTCACAATGCTTATAATTTTGTGATTGCCGATATTCAAGATGAACACTATATTGGGCAGCTGGATATGTTCAGGCTGGATTGGCGTTTGCGCTGTGGTGAGCTGGGCATGGTCATCGGCAATGCCAGTGACCGCGGCAAGGGCTTTGGCTGTGAAGCGCTTCTTTTATTGCAGGAATTTGCCTTCCAAACGTTGGGCATGGAGCGCATAGAGCTTGAAGTACACATGGACAACGAAGCCGCGCGTAAATGCTATCAAAAAGCTGGCTTTTTCTTAGAGGGTGTGAAACGGCACGCATATTTTAGCGAAGGCAAATTTTGCGATGTAGGCATTCTAAGCGTGTTACGCGAGGAGTTTCAGCCGCAAGCAAAGGCGTGACACGCCCGTGTTTTGTTGCGCATACAATGAACCATCCCTGAATTGTGAAGCCACAGGGATGGTTTTGTGTTGCTTAGGTTGTAGAATAGCGATGGGGATTGACTTTTTCCATCGTTTTCGGATAAAATATAACTTTGTGAGGAATTTGCACCTCCGAAGCGGCATTTCTCATTTGTAGCGCAGAGAGGATGGATCGAACGATGGGCAAGATCGTGGCGAAATTCGGCGGCAGCTCGCTTTCGGATGCGGGCCAGTTTCGCAAGGTTCGCAAAATATTGGAAATGGATCAGAGACGTTGCTATGTGGTACCTAGCGCGCCTGGACGTCGCTTTTCTGAAGATGAAAAGGTGACGGATTTGCTATATCGTATTTACCATTTAAAGCATGAGGGCGCGGATTATCAGCGAGATTTTGACGCTGTGCGGCAACGTTATGTGGAAATTGCCCGCGAGCTTGAGCTGAAAATCAACATCAGCGAATATTTAAATGAAATAGAAAGCGCCATTGAAGCGGGTGCGAGCGAGGATTTTTGCGCAAGCCGAGGCGAGTATCTCAATGGCTTACTGCTTTCAGATTATTTGGACTATCAATTTCTGGACCCCAAGGACTTTATCTTTTTTGCCAAGGATGGAAGCTTTGACAGCGAACGTACAAACGCAGAGCTTTCGAGCTTGCTTTCACAAACAGAACGGGCGGTGATTCCCGGCTTCTATGGCGTGGGCATAGACGGACACATCCGCACCTTTTCACGCGGGGGCAGTGATGTAACGGGGGCGATTGTGGCGCGTGCGGCCTGTGCGGATATGTACGAGAACTGGACGGATGTATGCGGCTTCCTCATGGCAGACCCGCGTGTGGTTCCGCAGGCCAAAACCATTAACAACATTACCTACCGTGAGCTACGGGAGCTTTCCTACATGGGCGCAACGGTATTGCACGAGGACAGTGTTTTTCCGGTACACCGTGCGGGTATCCCCACCAATATTCGCAATACAAACGCACCTGAACAACGCGGCACCATGATTTCACATGGCGCTGTAGAAGAAAAAAACCCCTACATTATCACAGGCATTGCAGGCAAATCAGGCTTTAGCGTGGTATCTGTTGAAAAAGCCATGATGAACAGCGAGCGCGGCTTTGGTCGGCGCGTATTGCAAGCCATTGAAGAAAGCGGGCTGTCCTTTGAGCATTTGCCCACAGGCATTGACACCATGTGTGTGGTGCTTGCCACAGCAGAGCTTGAGCCTGTAAAAGAACGTGTAGTCAAGCGCATCATGGAGCTCACCACGCCTGATGCCCTTACCATTAACGATGATATGGGCATTATTGCCACAGTAGGGCGGGGCATGGTTCATAATCCGGGCACCGCCGCGCGGCTGTTTTCTGCTTTAAGCCGCGAGCATGTGAACGTTCGCATGATTGATCAGGGGAGCAGTGAGCTGAGCATCTTAGTAGGCGTTGACAACGGAGATTTTCATGCCGCCATCCGTGCCATTTATCAAGAATTTGTGAAGGAATGATTCAAGCGCGACCGAAGCCCTCCCGCGCCAAAAGGGGGATATACATGCTGACTGATTTACAAAAGGCACAAAGAAATTTCTGGCTCAATACGCCTTGGCAAAGCCGCGTACAGCGCGGTTGGTTTCGATTTTGTGCGATTTGCCTCACCCTTTATCTTGTTTACACAACCTATCTTTCCCAAAGTGCGATTTTTACAGGCACAGCCGAAACCATCGGCGCGTGCCTGTGGTCGCTTTTTTATGCGCTGGTGCTGTATGCTTTGCTTTTGTTTGGTTGCCGCAGGCTGTGCAAAAAAACGCTCAAGGCCAATAAAGAGCGCCAGAAAATGAGCGGAAAGGTATTTGCAATCAGCGTTTTGCTATCGCTATTGGTTCTTGGCTGTGCGTTTATGGCTTGCTATCCGGGCGGGGTAAGCTACGATGCATCCAACCAGTGGCATCAAGCGCAAACAGGCGAGTTTAACGCATGGCACTCCCTGTTCCACACCTTGCTCATTTGGCTTATCACTTGCATTTCAAACAACTATTCTTTTGCCATTGGCATACAAATCCTAGCCTTTGCTACGGCCATGGGCTATTTGACGGCTGTTTTACACAAGCACGGCATACCTGCTTGGCTCCTGCTATGCGTGCAAGCGCTGGTGCTGGTAACGCCGCTTGTGCAAAGCACATTGATGACGCTGGGCAAGGACAGCGCAATGGCGATGGGTGCGCTGGTACTTACAGCGCATACGGTTCACATGCTCTATAGCGGCGGCAAATGGCTGCAAAGCCCCCTCAATGCCATTTGCTTTGGGCTGATGCTAAGCTTTACAACGCTGATGCGGCATAATGCCATGCTTTTTACTGTGCCGCTGATTGCTTGCGCATGGCTGTGCTACCGTAAATACTGGCGAGGAGCGGCGCTGTCTGCGGGGGCGCTGCTGCTTTGCATCACATTGGTTCAAGGGCCGCTTTTTGGGGCCTTGGATGTTGTTTACCCAAGCAATACCTTGGAGGAAAGCATTGGCTTGCCTATGACAATCATGGGCAACACAAAGCAAAAGAACCCCGAAGCCTTAGATGATGAAACCCGTTTGTTTCTATCTGGTTTGGCAACGGATGAAGCTTGGCAGAATATTTACCAGACAGATCAATACAACGCCATTAAATTCACCTTTGACCGAGAGCTCATCGCCTTTACACCGCCTGAAAAATTGCTTCGCATGACGCTTCATACCATTACAAGCGACCCTAGAACCGCCTTTGAAGCGGTGAACGGGGTGACGGATTTGGTTTGGGGCGTTACAGGTAAAAATGAAAGCGATGCACAGGTACACAATTCAGGCGACATTGAAGAAGCACGCTATGGGAGCGCAAGGCTCAACGGCTTGGGACAGGCGCTCAGCGCTCTTTTGAATGCGCCTGTGGCATTTGCGCCGCTTCGTTGGCTTTGTGAAAACATAGGCGTGCAAATGCTGCTGCTGCTGTTGGTCACGCTATGGGCGCTATATCAAAAAGGCGTGCCCGCGCTGTGCATGGCGATTCCCTCGCTTGTGTACAACTTGGGCACGATGCTGTTGCTTTGCGGCAACGATGCGCGCTTTTTTCAGTTTTTCATGGCGATCTGTTTGCCATCGGTGCTGGCGCTTCTTTATTTGCCGAGCGTAAATAGCACGCACATCGAAAAATGAAACAAGGCAAGGCAATTTTGATTGTTTTTATGACAAATTATCACATCTTTTCGGTTCTTCTTGCCAAATTGATTACGGATATGTTACAATGAGTGTTACCCTTGAAACATCAATGCGCGGAGGTGCGAACGAATGACTGATATGGATCAAGCGATTGAGCTAACCCTTCCTGCAAAGCGAGATTATGGGCTGGTGGCGCGCATGGCAATCAGCGGCATAGGTATGCTGGCAGACTTGGATGTGGATTTGATTGCGGATTTGCGCACCGTTACGGATGAGTGCTTGGATTGCTTGACACATCAGCCCTTTGTGCCCAAACGAATTGCCGTTCGGGCTTGGGTTCATGAAAAGCGCCTTTTTTGCCGCTTTTCAGCACTGGAACGTGAATGTGCTCAAAAAGCGGAAGCGTTGGATTTGGATATTGCTCGCGGCGTGCTTGAAACACTTATGCCTGAGGTACGCTTGACGACAGACGAAGGCGGAGTGGCGTGCATTGAATGCTCCATGCCTGTGTAAGCGGTGGCGGCTATGAATGATGAATATTTGGTTCCGTTGCTTGAGCGCTACGCACAGCACCGCGATACAGCCCTTCGGGATGAACTGGTAGAAGCTTATCTGCCGCTGGCCAAAGCGATTGCACGCAAATTTATGGGCAGAGGCGTAGATGTGGAGGATTTGGAGCAGGTGGCTGGCATTGCGCTTTTTAAGGCGATTGAACGGTATGAACCCGAACGCGGCTACCGTTTTGTAACCTATGCTGTGCCTACCATTACGGGAGACGTACGCAATTATTTGCGTGATAAAGGCAGTATTTTGCGCATACCGCGTGATTCACGGCAGAAGCTTTATCAAATGACGCAGGAACAAGAGCGCTTTGAGCGTGAAGAGCTTAGAGCGCCTTCGGTGGCTGAACTGGCAAAGCGTATGAATGTAATGACGGATGAACTGCTGATGCTTATGAACCTTCGTTCGCAAAGCGAACCCGTTTCGCTGGACGCGCCAGTGGGCGAAGAGGGGGACGCGATGCTTGAAGGCCTGCTGGGGGATGCGGATGCAGGCTATGAGCGCTTGGAGCAAAGCGATTGGATGCAGTGGTTAATGTCCAAGGTAACAGGCGCGGAACGCGAATTGCTCAATCTGCGCTATCGCGATGGGTTAGGCCAGCGTGAAACGGCTAAGCGATTGGGCGTGTCACAAATGCAAATTTCACGTATGGAACGGCGCGTTTTAAGCAGACTGCGTGCCATTGAGGAAAGCGGGAGAGATGCCTGATGAAGCAACATGGTCGCAAAGGAGCGGACGGTATGCAGTCCGATCCATATAGACAGAACAATGGCGGAGAAATGCCCTATACGCAAGAGCAAATGTGGCAATGGCAGCAGCCGGGCATGCCGCCTCAGCCCATGCCGCCTATGCAGCCCCCGCCTATGCCCGATATGGCACAGCAAATGTGGCAGCAAGGCGGTCAGAACATGCCTTTTCCACAAATGACGCCTGAGCAAATGGCGCAAATGCAATATGAAGCATCCATGCAGCAGCTGCAACAGCAGCAAATGCCCACCATGCAGCAAATGCCGCCCATGCAAAGCACGGGCAAGCGCTCCAAGCATCACCCCAAGAAAAATGGCAAGGGCGGCAACCTTCGTTCGGTTATTGCATTGGTGGTAGCGGTAGCGGCGATCGGCGGAATTGCTTTTTATTTTTATCAAAGCATGAAGCCTTCGGTACAGGCAACCGCAACCATTGAAATGGGCACGCTGGGCACCTCCTATACGGGAGATGCTTTGATTGTGCGCAATGAAACCGCTTATGACGAAGAGGGCGTACAAAGCATTGATTATATTGCGCAGGAGGGCGGCGTGGTTTATCGCGGGGACGTGATTTGCTATGTTTATTCCACCGGCTACAGCACAAAAGAAATCAATGTATTACAGGATTATCGCGATCAAATCAAAAATTATCAGCGTACCTTGCTCAAAGGCGAAACCGCTTACGATCAAAAAATGGCCAAATTGGAAAGCGACGTTGTGGAGCGCGGGTTGGAGGTTCGCAGTCTTGTACAAGGCGCACGCGGTAACCTGGTCAATCAGGAAAAGATTCTTCAAACGGCCATCAAGCAACGTCAAGCCTATTTCAGAAGCAAGTATTCCAGCGATATGCGCCTGAACCGCCTTTTTGACGATGAAACCACCCAGCAATCTCGTATTGACAGCTGGATCAAACAAAAAGGTGCCATGGAGGAAAGAATCGTCAGCTTCTACACGGATGGCTTTGAATATGCCCTTACACCCGCAAAGTTTGAGCAGTATACGCCCGTTGAAGTACGTGCAATGATGAATGGGCAAAAGCCGGAGGCTTCCACGGCTTCGCGCGGGCGCACAGATCTGTATCGGCTGGTGAAGCAAAACAACTATGCTGTGCTCATGCTCATTAAGGACAATACCTGGAACCCGATAGAAGGAAACACCTATAAATTGGTTCTGGAGCAGTTTTCCAATACGGTTGTGGAGGCAAAAGTGATTTCCTTCACACGTGCGGGAGGGGAACTGCTGGTACGGTTGGCTGTGATTGGCGATGTAAAGGATGTGCTGTATATGCGCACCTGCCAAGCACAGCTAGGCGAATATGTGGATTGCATGGTGGTACCGGAGAGCGCCCTGCACAAGCAAACAGATGAATCTGGCGCTGTTTCAACAGGCGTTGTACTTGTGACGGGGACAGAGCAGTACTTTGTACCTGTGAAAATCCAGCGTCAAGAGGGCGGAAAAGCCTACATTTCAGCAATTCAAACGGGTGTTTTAACCGCGGGGCAAACCGTGAGGCTCTTTAAATAGGGAAAGGGAGGAAAACGAAATGGTCGATGAAGCAAAAAATAGGTCGATTGAAACGGATAATCCCTTGCTGCTCAACGATTTGAGCGCGGATGTGCTCGCAAGAAACGTGTCGAACGTTTTGTACATTCTTACCAATAATGTATACAAAAATTCTAATCGGGCAAAGCTGATTGCCGTTACCAAAACTGTTGGCCCAAGGGTGATAGAATCGCTTAAACCGTTGCATATATTGGATATTGCTGAAAATCGGGCGCAGGTGGCATTGCCGAAATTGACAAAAATTGCGCCTGAATTTCAATTGCATTGGATTGGAAGGTTGCAAACCAACAAAGTTAAATATATAATAGATAAGGTGTGCATGCTTCACACGCTTGATCGAATGCCTCTTGCCATAGAGGCGGACAAGCGTGCGGGAGAATACGGACGCATTTTGCCTGCGCTTGTGCAGGTCAACATTGCGCGTGAACCTCAAAAAGGAGGCATGCCGCCTGAAGAGGTTTTGCCGTTTCTTCGTCAAATGCATCACTGCCCCAATGTGCATGTAGAGGGCTTGATGAGCATCATGCCCGTAGATGCTACAGAGGAGGAGCTGACAAGGCTTTTCAGAGGGATGCGAACCTTGTTTGAAGAACTAAGGGATACAGCCGTGGATGGTGTAGAAATGCGAGAGCTGTCCATGGGGATGTCCAATGATTTTGCGATTGCAGCTCGAGAAGGCGCAACGATGGTGCGCATCGGTTCGGCGCTATATCGTAAGGAAACAAAGCTGACCGATTAACGCTAGGAGGAACACCGAGTGGGAATTTTTCGTAAGGTTGGCGATTGGCTGACCGAAAAGAGCGACCACTTCATCCGTGGGGAAGCCGAAATGCCCAATGGGTATTATGGCTCAAGAGAAGCGGAGCAGGCGTATAGCAACGTTGGAATGGAACCTCAGGGAGAAGACGAACGTGAAAACGCTGAAATTGATGAGGATACAACGCGCAAGCCTGAAGCTTTTGGGCGCGGAAACGATGAATACGGCGGACGTGTTCCCTATCGCAGTAAATTTGAAAGGGAGCGTAGTACGCAACCCTATCAAGCCCAGCCGATGCAGCAAACGAACGCGCCCATGCAAGGCATGAACGTCCAACCCCAAAGAGCTGTACCGCAAATGCAGGCACAGGCGCAAATGCAGGCACAGCCGCAGGTACCACAGCAAATGAACAGGCAGCAGCCTTTAAATATGCCGCCTCAGGGCGCGCAGTTAAATCCCTATCCGCAAGGCTATGTACCGCAGGAAATGCGAAATGTGGTGCCATTTCCAGGCACACAGCGCGCACCTGACGGTTCCGTATATGCACATGTGGAGTTTATTGTGCTTTTGCGCAGCCGCAATGAATGCAAGGATGTTATTTCCTATATCAAGCTCAATGCCTCCGTGTTCTTAAACATGGAGTTTATTGCCAGTGACAACGAGCGCCAACGCTGTGTGGACATGCTAAGCGGCGCGGCTTATACGCTTGGCTGTGCGCTTAACAAAATTTCGCCGCGCGGCATTTATCTCATTTCATCCCCGTCTGTGCGCGTGGTGCTTGATCCCGCTATGCAGCGCTTTACCGCCGCGCCAGAGTCGCAAGGCTTTGTAAGACAGCGTTACGAGAATGACGGCTACCAAGGCGGCTTTGGCGGCGCTTATGCACAGCCGCCTGAACCCGTTCAGGAAACACAGCGCAGCAGGCCGCTGATGGGGGTTTCCTCGGGCTCGCCCACCACACGCTTTCAAGCGCAGAGAACACAGCCTGCCAGCTTTGGAAGCGTCATCGCCGGAGGAGCTACAGGCTCTTACCAGGCGGTGAACATGGCAGTAGGCGGCGCAACGGGACGCTATAGTGCAGGCCAACAATAAACCGCCGCTATTTCACATCAAAAAGGAGGCCGTGCGATTATGTTATCTGGGCTCATTGGGATCATCGTTTGGGTTCTGCAAATTCTGAACTTCGTGGTGCTTGTTTATTGCGTACTCACCTTTGTGATTCCGCAAAACGATCTGGTTCGGAAGCTGGGCGGATATGTGGAGCCGATTTTGAACCCCTTTCGCAATCTTCTATACAGGTTCTTTCCCAAGCTTCGGAATTTGCCAATGGACTTTTCACCTCTTGTGCTGTGGTTGGCTATCCAAATTGGGGTTTGGATACTCAATATTTTGCGCTGATGCGAATACAAGAGGATGCGGAGCTGTTATCAAGGCGCTTTGCAGAGCTTGCACAGCGTGCGGAGCAAATGGAGCATGCTTGCTTTACGGGCTTTTTATCCCCGCCAGAAGCCGAGTGGGCTCAAAATGCCGGTAAAAAACAAGGCGTTTCTGTGCGGCTAAACGGCGGCTATGAGGATGCCGAAAGGCAAATGGCTTGCTTTGTACCCGCGGAGGAGGAAACCCCTGCGTTTCCGCTTTCGGCATTGAAGCTAACTTGGCCGCATCAAACAGCGCCCACACACCGCGATGTGCTTGGAAGCGTGATGGCACTAGGCTTGAAACGGCAGTGCATCGGCGATATTGTGATGGGGGAAGGCTGTGCCTACCTCTTTGCGCAAAGCGCCATGGGCTCGCATATCGCTGATATGCTGCTCAGCGCAGGCAGAACGCATTTACAAGTGGAAATATCGGAGGAGCTTCCCCTGATTACGCCGGCGGAGGGCGCGGAAGTGCGCGATACGGTGCTTACCACAAGGCTCGATGCGGTGCTGGCCGCAGGCTTTGGACTGTCCCGCGCAAAAGCCGCAGAGCTGATTGCGGCTGGAAATGTAAAGCTGCGCCATTTACCGACGGAACGCAGTGATGCGCGGGTGACACAGGGAGATGCCATTTCAGCTCGCGGCTATGGCAGACTTGTGCTGACACAGGTTGGGGAACCAACCAAGAAGGGGAGGCTGCCCCTGATCCTTACACGCTATGGCGAAAAGCGGGGACGCTAAATACCCATTAAAAAAACGGACACCGAGAGGAGAATGACCATGAGCCTTACCATCGACGAAATTTACGACAAAGAATTTGCATTGAAGGGCGGCGGGTATGACCGCAACGATGTAGATCAGTTCTTGGATGAAATTTGCGATGAAATGACCAACATGCAAGAGCGCATTCAAGCCTTAGAGGCAGATCTCCAGCAAGCAAGACTGGCGGCAGAGGTAGCGCAGGAGGCTGTAAAGCCTGCGCAAAAGCCAGTGGAGATGGTGGAAACGTCCGTTTCCAAAACCAGCGAAACGCTTGAAAACATCCTGCTGAGCGCACAGCGCTTGGCAGATGAAGCGCTTGAAAATGCGAAGCGCCGTGCAGACGAGCTTGTGAATGCCGCACAGGAGCAAGCCAGCCATATTGTAGACGATGCGCAGGAAGAAAAATCAACGCTGACCAAAGAGCTGGAGGGCTTAAAGAAGGATGCTTCTGATTATAGAAGCGGCTTCTTAGCGCTTCTGAACAAGCATAAGCAAATGCTGGACGAGAAAAACAAGCTATTTGATAACGCGGGAAAGCAATAACCGCGCAATAAAGGAATACACATGGGGGCTGGCGCACTTGCTACGGGCGGTGCGGCGGCTCCCTTGCGCTTTATTTTAGCTTGCAAAGAAGAAGCTCCATGTGAATGGTTATGGAGGGCAGGGACAAGCCGTCAAGCACCTCCTGAGGCACGGAAAAGGTCATGGGGGTCATTTGCAAAAAATGGTGAGCTTGCGCTTGCGTTACGCTTAACGTATGACGAATGTCGATGTGTTCAAGAATGTCGGCATAGCATTCCAAATGCGAGAGCACGCGCTCGTTGTTGTAATGGTCGCGTTGCAGGTGCTCTGCTACGGCTGAACGTACCTCGCAGAGATAGTCCTTGCCCGGAACCAGCTTCATCAGCAGGCCGCTTGGCGCAAGCACGCGTTTGAATTCTGCATAATCAGCGGGCGTGAGCACATCGAGTATGGCATGCAAAGAGCCATCCTGTATAGGCAAATGCTTTAAATCCGCCACAAACCAGCCGATTTTGTTCCCGCCCCGCGCGGCGGCTTGAATGGCACTGCGGTTCAGGTCGGCGCCTAACAGCTGCGCTGTAGGAAAGAAAGGGGCAAGCGCGCGGGCATAGTACCCTTCTCCACAGCCAACATCCAATAAAGAAAAGGGCTTGGAGCCGAAGCACCTGCTGAGCACCGTCTTGATACAGGCTACAACGGGCGCATAAAAGCCGTCCTCAAAAACCGCGCGGCGGCTTTCGAAAAGCGACGCGTCATATTTATCATCGGCTTGGCTATGGGCGGGTGCGAGGTTTACATAGCCTTTGGCAGACAGGTCAAAACAATGTCCGCTTTGGCAAAAAAGGCTGGCGGGGGAAAGCGATAGCGCTTGATGGCACAGCGGACAACGGAGCAAGGGTAGAAATGGCTGGAGCTTGTTAGCTAAAGTACTTGTTTTCATGAGGCACATCCTTTGCAGGGAATAAGCAGGAGTTCGACAAGCAATGGGCATCTCCCTGCCTCATGAGAAAGTTGGAGGGATAGGGCATATGTGGGTGGTTATGGCATTGTTATCCGCTCTGTTTGCGGGTATGACGGCAATCCTAAGCAAAATGGGCATTCGCAGCACGGATTCAACGGTTGCTACCGCAATACGAACCACGGTGGTGCTTATTTTTGCATGGCTCATGGTATTTTTGGGCGGTCTTCAATCACAAATTGTGAACATTACGCCTCGGGCTTATTTGTTCCTGGGCTTATCGGGCTTGTGTACGGGTGCGTCCTGGCTATGCTATTTTCACGCGCTCAAGCTTGGCACCGTTAACCAAGTAACGCCTGTGGATAAAAGCTCTACGGTGCTGACCATGATATTGGCCTTTTTCATTTTGGGCGAACCCATTGGCTGGCTCAAGCTTGCGGCAATGGCGCTGATTGTGGCAGGAACGCTATTGATGATTGAAAAAAAGCCTGAGCAAAGCGGAGCCGATAAGCCCGCAAAGCGTACATGGCTGATTTACGCGTTGTTTTCCGCCGTTTTTGCCGCGCTGACGGCAGTGCTCGGAAAAATTGGTATCGAAAATGTGCCTAGCGATTTGGGCATGGCCATGCGCACCATTGTGGTGCTTGCCATGGCTTGGGGGATGGTGCTGGTTTCGGGCAAGCAAGGTGAAATGCGCCATATAAAGAAGCGCGACATGTACTTTATATTGCTTTCAGGGGTGGCTACGGGGCTTAGCTGGCTGTGCTATTACCGTGCCCTGCACGATGGGCAGGCAAGTGTGGTTGTGCCGCTAGACAAGCTAAGCATTGTGGTGACCATCTTGTTTAGCCGTGTCTTTTTAAAGGAAAAGCTTAGCAAAAAAGCTTTGCTTGGCTTTGGACTGCTGATTGCGGGTACTTGTACGCTGTTGATTTAGCACAAGCCATACACGCGGAAAATGGAATGAGGATGCAAGCAAATGATACTTTCGCCAGAACGGGATTTTTACAAGCAAACCATCAGGCTCACTTTTTTTATTGCGCTTCAAAACGTGATTGTGTGCTTTGTGGGCTTGGCGGACAATGTGATGATTGGCGCGTACTCGCAGGATGCGCTTTCAGGAGTCGCATTGGCCAACCAGTTTCAGTTTTTATTGCAGATGGTTGTGGGCGGCGTTGGCGAGGGCATGGTGGTGATCGCGGCGCAGTATTGGGGCACAAAGCGATTACAGCCCATTCGCCGCGTGGTGGGCATTGCCATGGAAGCGGCGGCTGCGCTGGGTATTTTGTTTTGGCTTGCGGCACAGCTATGGCCCACGGAAATGCTGGGCCTGCTGGCGGCTGATACGGCCGCAGTTTCGCAGGGCGTGGAGTATTTGCGCATTGTGAGCTACAGCTATGTATTTTTCTGTGCAAGCATGGTGCTGGTTTGCGCACAGCGCAGCATTGAAAATGTGCGCATCGGCATGCTTTCATCCTCCACGGGTTTGGTGGTGAACATAGGCCTTAATTGGGTGCTGATTTTTGGCAATCTTGGTGCGCCGCGCCTAGGCGCGGCAGGCGCGGCCATTGCTACCTTGATTGCACGCATGGCTGAATGCGGCGTGGTAGCGTTTTACACGTACAGAATCGACCGCAAGCTGGTTTGCCTGCTTCGAGAATTTTTCATTCCAGAAAGAAAGCTTTTGAAGGATTATTTGCGCGTGGCTTCCCCTGTTGCCTTATCGGGCGCAAGCTGGGGCATTGCGCAGGGCATTCAAATGGGTATTTTGGGGCATTTGGGTTCTTCGGCGATTGCGGCCAATGCCGTGGCCAATTCGCTGTTTCAGGTTGTGTCCGTGGTGGTTTATGGCATGGCAAATGCAAGCGCGGTCATGATTGGCAAGGCGGTGGGGCGCAATGAGCGCAACGAGCTAAAGGGCTATGTAAATTCATTACAGCTCATGTACTTGATGGTGGGTGCGCTATCTGGCTTGCTTCTTTTTTTGTTAAAGGACTGGGTGCTATCGCTGTATGCGGTTTCATTGGAAGCGCACAACATGGCAGAGGGCTTTATGACGGTGCTCAGCATAACCCTGGTGGGCACGGCGTATCAGTGCAGCTGTTTAACGGGCATTGTTCGCGGCGGAGGCAATACCAAATTTGTATTTTATAACGATTTAATCTTTATGTGGGGGATTGTTCTTCCGCTGAGCTTACTTGCGGCCTTTGTGTGGAGGTGGAACCCCGTGATTGTGTTTTTTTGCTTGAAATCAGACCAGCTGACCAAATGTTTGGTTGCCGCTTGGCAGGTAAACAGCTATCATTGGGTAAGAAAAGTCACTCGAGATGACGAATCGTAGGAACATTCGTGCGTTTTATCACCAAAATTTGCATTATTTTTCACAATGAAGGAGTTTCCTCTTGCAAAAGATGGCGGTTTTTTGGTAGAATAGCAGTTGGAACAAAACAACTGTAGGAGGTACGATATCCATGATTAAAGTAGGTATTAACGGTTTTGGCCGCATTGGCCGTCTGGTCTTCCGTGCCGCGATGATGAACCCCAACGTCACCGTCTGTGCTGTGAACGATCCCTTTATTGACTTGGACTACATGAAGTACATGCTGCACTATGACACGGTTCATGGCCGCTTTGAAGGCACCATCGAAGTGGATCATGACAACAATGCACTTATCGTCAACGGCGAAACAGTGAAGGTATTTGCATGCATGAAGCCCGAAGAAATCAACTGGGCATCCGCAGGCGCTGAGTACATTGCTGAGGCGACCGGCGTGTTCTGCGATACCGTTGGTGCTTCTGCTCACTTCAAGGGCGGCGCGAAGAAGGTTGTTATTACTGCTCCCGCCAAGGACAAGGAAACCCCCATGTTCGTTATGGGCGTAAACAACAAGAAGTACAGCAAGGACATGAAGGTTGTTTCCAACGCTTCCTGCACCACGAACTGCTTGGCACCTCTTGCCAAGGTTATCAACGATAACTTCGGCATTAAAGATGGCCTGATGACCACCGTTCATGCCACCACCGCTACTCAGAAGACCGTTGACGGCCCTTCCAAGAAGGATTGGCGCGGCGGCCGCGGCGCGGCTTTCAACATCATTCCCTCCAGCACTGGCGCGGCCAAGGCTGTGGGCGTTGTGATTCCTGAACTCAACGGCAAGCTCACCGGTATGGCATTCCGCGTACCCACGGCTGATGTGTCCGTTGTTGACTTAACCTGCAACCTTGAAAAGCCCGCGACCATGGCTGAAATCAAGAAGATCATGAAGGATGCCAGCGAGAGCGAGCAGTGGAAGGGCATTATCGGCTATACCGAGGATGCTGTTGTTTCCAGCGATTTCATCACCGATGCACGCACGTCCATCTTTGATGCCAGCGCTTGCATTCAGCTCACCCCCAACTTTGTGAAGCTGGTGGCGTGGTATGACAACGAATGGGGCTATTCCAACAAGGTTGTGAACCTGATTGAGTGGATGGCAAAGGTAGACGCGGAGTAATTTTCGCCTCAACCAAGCACGTAAAGAGCATTGGTTCCCCTTCTAGGCTTGCAAGGTGCAGGATAGAAGGGGAATTTTTTTGCTTTTTTAACGAATCCCCTTCTTTTTCGAGCTTTTTTGCAAACAAACACTTTCATTTTGAACGTTTATTTGTTATAGTGTAAATATTGCCATGATTCAAACAAAGAGAAGGAGCAGTAAAGACCTTGCGCTTGATCATTACGGGTGCGTTGAACCACTTGGTGTGGCCGATGACAGAGTATTTCGATCGCGATATGCACACGGTCGCTTTGCTGGGTACAATGTCTACGGATGGGGTAAAAGGCGTGCATGCGAGCCAGTACAACATTCCAATGAACCATGCGCACGCCCAAAAGGTGTATCAAACTGGAAAGTATGATGCAGTTCTATTTCTTTGCGCTCTTGGGAATGAAAATGCCGAAATGGGATTGGGCACTTTGCTGGATGGCTTGGCGCTTTCCCTGCAAATGGCCGTTCAAACAGGCGTTAAGCAGTTTGTGTTAATCACAGATCAAAGCGTATTTGGCTATGGGCAGGAGATGCAGGAGGACGAGGTGCCGATTCCCGACACGCCTGAGGGTGTTATGGTAAAGGCGGCGGAGGATTGCCTGCTGCTCACGGAAACGGGTGAAATGAGCAAGCTTGTGGTTCGTGTGACCAATTTATACGCACACGGCGCGGAGGGCACCTTATTTGAACGCGCAAGGCTTGCATTGGCTCAAAACAGCATGCTATGGGTAAATGGCGCGGCAGACGAACCCTGTGATTTTTTGCACACAAAGGATTTGGCCATGTTTTTATCCTCCGCGCTGGAGGAGCGCATGGACGGCGTGGTTCATTTGGCTTATGGTGTACCGATGGACTATGCGCAGGCGATGAAGCTTTTGAGCGCTACGTACCCAAAGCTCAAATATGCCTTATCCGAAAAAAAGTCGCATCAAAATGTGCTTAAGGTGGAGCGCGCCAGACAAATGCTGGATTGGGTGCCCTCACAGGATTGGACAACCCAATTGGATGTGCTTTTGAATGATCCCACTGCGCCAAAACGAGAAAGCGCCGTTCGCCGTTTTTTTCGCAAATGCAAGCTGCGCCTTCATCGCGTGGTTCCTTTGCTGGAGCTGTTGGTAGGCGCAGGGCTGATGCAGTGGATGGTTGAGCTGGGTCAAGTTTATGCAAGCTTTCGCGCGGTAGACTTCCGCTTGATTTTTACCATGCTCATTGGCATGGCGCATGGCACGGCATATGGTGCGGCGGCCGCATTTCTAGCCTGCGCATCGTATGTGATGAATTGGATCGCAGATGGAAACAGTGCATGGATGCTGCTTTACAATGTGGATAATTGGTGGCCCTTTGCCATTTATTTTATATCGGGCGCAATGTTTGGCTATATCAGCTCCAAGCAAAGCGCAAAAGCGAAATTTGCACAAAAAGAAATTGCGCAGGAGCACGAGGCGGAACAGTTTCTGCAAACCATCTATCAAGAAGCTTGCATGTCGCGTGATGCTTTGCAGGAACAGGTACTGCGCTATCGAGATAGCTATGGACGCATCTATGCCATTGTGAGTGAGCTTGACTTTTTTCAGCCAGCACAGATTTTTTTCTCCGCACTTAAGGTGATGGAGGATACTTTGAAAAACAAATCGGTTGCCATTTATACCATGAGCAAGCAAAGCTCCTTTGCGCGGCTGGCGATGTGCTCCCAAAGCTTAAACGACAGGCTTCAAAAATCCTTAGACCTTACCAAATACCCCCTGCTGGAAGCCGCTGTAAACGAGGGGCGTATTTTTGCCAATCGGGAGCTGGCAGACGGCTATCCTGCTTATTTAATCCCCTTGGTACAGGAGCGTCAGCCTTTTGCACTTGTGGCGCTGTGGGATGTTTCCTTTGAACAGCAATCCCTGTATTATCAGAATTTGTTCAGTGTGGTGGCGGGCTTGGCACAATCCGCACTCGTGCGTGCTTCACACTTTTACAATGCCTTGTCGGGGGATTTGTATATTGAAGATACCCGCATTATGGCGAGCGACGTTTTTGAAGAAACCTTGCAAACCTATCGGGATATGCAAGAAAAAAGGGCCATGGAATACTTGCTTCTGCGCATTGAACGCGGCGCTTTGAGCATTCGTGAGCTGGATGAAAAAATGCAGCGCAATCACTGCATCCGCACCACGGATTTGATTGGCCTAACAAAGGACGGCACTTGCTATGCACTGCTTTTGCAATCCACCGAGCAAAGCTACCCGCTGATACAACGCAGGTTTGCGGCGGCAAAAATTGAGTGCTCGCTCGTCAAGGAAGGTGAGTTGGTTTGATAGAGCCCACCTTGCCTGCATGGGCATTGCTTTCAACCCATCTTCTTTTTTCGTTGATATTGGTGCTCAGACTGCTTTTTGGGCACACGGGAATGCGCCTTGTACATTTGTCGTGGGCGCTTGCACTGCCCGTATTTGGGCCCCTTGCGGGGCTTTGTATGGCATCCCGATCGGCGTTTGACCAAAGCGAGCTTTCAGGCCTGCTTGCAAAAATGAATGCAAACGAAGAAAAATACATCAAGCTGATTCGCTCGCAGGAAAACTATCAAGATACCGTACCGCTTGAAGAAGCACTGCTGATTAATGATCCAAGCAAGCGCCGCACCCTCATGCTGAGTGTGCTTCAAGAAGATTCCACACGTTATTTGGATTTGCTCATGGTGGCACGGCTCAATGAGGATGGCGAAACCGCGCATTATGCCGCGGCAACCATTATGCAGATTCAGCGAGATTTACAGCTTTCCCTACAGCGCTATGAGGTGCAGGCGCAGGAGCAAAACCAAAGCATAGAGCAGCAGCTTGCATACATTGAACTGCTATCCAAGTACATTGACAGCGGCTTGCTGGAAGGGCAGCTGCTTGTGCGCAAGCGCATGGCGCTTAACGATGCGCTTAACAAAGCCTTACAGCAAACAGAGGATGCCGAATTGCTTACCAAGCTGGTTCGCAACTATTTAGCGCTTGATTTGATGCAGAATGCCCGAGAATGCTCAGAACGCCTGCTTGTCAACTACCCAAGCGATGAGCGCGCGTGGCTGGAGGCCTTGCGGGTTTGTGCTCAAACGCATGATCCGCAGCGCCTGCAACGCATTTTGAAACAAATGGAGGGTGCTTCCATTGCGTGGACCACAGAGGGCCGTGAAACGCTGAAATTCTGGAAAGGAAACTGAAATGAAAAGTAAAAGTAAAACAAGCTTTGGTTATCTGCTCGTTCCTTTGGCGGCAATGCTGATTTTAGCCCTTGTTTTGCTTGTGCATGGGCGAGGAATGCAGATAAAGCAGGATCACAGCGTAATGGCACAGCAATTGCTGGAAGCGGACGCATATTCAGCGGCGCTTAGCCATGAAGCGGGAAGCATGGATGCAGCTGGAAGCAATGAAATATACGATGAAGGGTACCAATATTTGGTCTTATACTCGCATCATCAAACGGAGCTTAACTATCGTTATATGCAAACGCTTTGCGATGTTTTGTCTTCCATGCGTATCAACTACCATGCGGTGAATATACTGGATGAACCTTTGCCTGACCTAAGCCCCTATCGCGTGATTTTATACGCCTCGCCTGAAATGCTGGCATTGGGCGAAAACGCTCATGAGATCATCCGCTGGACAGAAAAGGGGGGGTATTTGGGCATTATGGTTTCCCCTGCGGTGGATGATGTTTTCCGCACCATTTACCGCAAGCTAGGCGTGGTGGAATATGGCGCGGTTACCGAAAAATTTCACTCCATTTTGTACAAGGAAAACCTGTTTCCGCTTTATCAAAATGTGATTTATACGCCTGAGGATATGCAGGGAGATGCGCCCATGTTTCGCTTGTCCAGCGATTGTGTGGTTCATATGGAATCTGGCGATGAAAAGCACTTGCCCCTTCTTTGGGAGCATGCCCTTCAAAAGGGGCATGTGGTGGTTTTGAATAGCAACATGGGCGGTGAAAAGGATAGCCGAGGTATGGTGAGCGCGGCGGTGTCGCTGGTGGATGAAGCAGTTGCTTACCCCATTATTAACAGCTCCATGATTTTTATCGATGATTTTCCAGCGCCGCAGCCCGTGGGATATGACAAACGTCTGCTTCAGCAATATGGGTATGACATTCAAGGCTTTTATCGAAACCACTGGTGGCCTGATATGGAGCGCCTTTGGCGTGCGGCGGGCTGTGAGTATTCGGGCGTGCTTGTTGAAACCTATAACGATGTGGTGAGCCCGCCCTTTCAAAGCGAAGGCGCAAAAAGTCTGCTTCGGTATTATGGCACAGCGCTGATGAAAATAGGCGGCGAAATTGGCTTGCACGGCTATAACCATATGCCGCTATGCCCCGAGGGCTTCCCCTATGCGGGAGAGGATTACAAATATTGGCTTACCAAGGAAAACATGAAATTGGCCACGGCTGAGCTATGGCGATTTGCCCAAGAGGTGTTTCCGGAAGCAAAGTATCAAACCTACGTGCCGCCCTCCAATTACCTATCCGACGAAGGGCGTGAGGTGGTGCTTGAAGAACTGCCAAACGTGCGCGTTATATCGGGGCTATACCTGCCTGAAACAGGCGTAGAGGCCTATGTACAGGAGTTTGGCATGGAGAAGGACGGCATTGTAGCGGTGCCGCGCATCACCTCTGGCTTCCAAATGGACGAGTACAACCATTTCGTGTTTGCGCAGGAAATGTATTTGCATGGCGTGTTTTCGCACTTTATTCATCCTGACGATGTGCTGGATGTGGAAAGAGGCGCGTTGGAGGGCTGGGACGCTATGTTTGGCGCATTTTTTCAATCCATGCTCGAGCTCAAAAAGGCGTATCCGCCCATTCGCATGATGAATGCATCGGAGGGGGCGGCGGCTGTACAGCGCTTTGATCAGCTTCGCGTGAAGCGTGTGGCGGCAGAGGATGCTTTACGGCTTGAGCTGGATGGCTTTGTGGATGAAGCTTGGCTGGCTCTTCGCACGCGCCGCGTGCCTGAGAGCATAGAAGGGGGAACGTTATTTCCCTTGCTGGATGGCTTTTACTGGATTCGTGCGGAGGCGGCGCAGGTAACGGTTCACTGGGAGGTGGCGCCATGAGAATTTGCATGATTGCTGAAGGCTGTTATCCCTTTGTGCCGGGCGGGGTTTCCTCGTGGCTGCAGGAATTGATTTTGAACATGCCGGAGCATGAATTTGTGGTGTGGGCCATTGGTGCGCAGGAAAAAATGCGGGGGCACTATTGCTATCCCATTCCCTCCAATGTGGTTCAGGTGCAAGATGTTTATTTGGATACGGTGCTGAGCGAGGGACTTCAAAGCCGCAAGAGCGGTTATCATCTTTCTAAAAATGAATGGCAAGAGGTGCGCAAGCTGCTTTCATGCAAAAATCCCGATTGGTCGGTTATTTACAATTGCTTTGTTAAAAACGATGTGCAACCCGCCTCGTTTTTACTCGACCGCGCCTTTTTGGACATTATCAAGTCCTTATGCGCGGAAGAATTTCCGTATATTTCCTTCTCGGATTATTTTTGGACCTTGCGTTCTATGTTTTTGCCGCTGTTGTATCTGCTATCCTCTCCCATTCCTGAAGCGGATTTGTATCATTCCGTTTCGGCCGGTTATGCAGGCGTGCTTGGAGCTATGGCGGCGCTGAAATACAACCGCCCCTATGTGCTCACGGAGCATGGCATTTATACGCGCGAGCGCGAGGAGGAAATTTTAAGAAGCAATTGGGTGAAGCCGCATTTTAAAGACCTGTGGATCAACATGTTTTACATGTTTACGCGCTGTGCCTACCAAAGCGCGGATTGTGTTACCTCCCTGTTTCACCGTGCTAGCCTGATTCAGCAGGAAATTGGCTGTGCCGCTGAAAAATGCTCTGTGATTTCCAACGGGGTTCATGTGGAGCGCTTTGCAAAGGTTCCCAAGAAAACGCCCAACGGGCTTGTGGACATCGGCGCAATTGTGCGCGTGGTGCCGATTAAGGACATCAAGACCATGCTGTACGCATTTGCTTTGGTGGAGGAGCAGAAACCCAATGTGCGCTTGCACATTATGGGCAACACGGCGGAGGATGAGGAATATTATCAAGAATGCGTGGAGCTTACCAATGAGCTTAGGCTTCAAAACGTCCTGTTTTTGGGGCGTGTAAACGTAGCGGAATATTTGCAAAATGTTGACTTTACACTGCTGACCAGCATTTCAGAAGGGCAGCCGTTGGCGGTGCTTGAGGCGATGGCGGCGGGTCGCCCCTCCATTACAACGGATGTGGGGAGCTGTAGAGAGCTGCTGGAAGGGGTAAGCGATGATTTTGGTCTTGCGGGCTTGTGTGTGCCTGTGATGCATCAAAGTGCGCTTGCAGAGGCAATTCTCAAGCTTTGCAATGATCCCAAGCTGCTTGAAAGCATGCGTGAAAACGGATTGAAGCGAGTGAACACGCTCTACACGCACCAAAAAATGATGGAGGCTTACCGCAATACCTATGACTGCGCCATAAAGGCGGTGCAAGCAAGAGGAGGTGGAAGCAATGGCGGGCATCGGCTTTGAACTGAAAAAGCTATTTGCGGGCAAGGGCTTGTTTAAAAAAGCGCGCGCCTATGTGTATGCGGGGATTATTTGTTCAGGAACCATGCTGCTTGCCATTGCGCTCATGCTCAGCGTGACCACCATCGCAAAGGAAAACGGCGCTACGGCGCGTGAAAATGATCTGCTGATTGTGCTGATGACCTATACGCTCATAGGCTCGCTGTTGATTTGCTCCCCCATTCAAATGCTTTTGACGCGTTGCGTGGCGGATTTGCTGTTTATGAAAAGCTACGACCGCGTTTTGCCCTCGCTGTATGGGAGCGTGACACTGCTCATGGCCATTGGCGGCCCCGCTTATGCACTGCTCCTGTGGTTTGCGCCAGGGGTGTTTTGGGTGGACAGACTGCTCAGCTGGTGTTTTTTCATGGAGCTTGCCATTCTATGGATACAGATGGCTTATATCACTGCCTTGAAGGATTATCAGCGGGTGTTTTTTGGGTTTTTATTGGGTGTGATCACAGCCATAGGCTGTTCTTTTTTACTGCTTGCGCTGGGCTTGCCTGTACTAACGGCCATGCTAAGCGCTGTGTTTTTGGGCTATGGCGTGATGGTGGTTTGCTTTGCCTACACGCTAAGCCGTTATTTTCCGCCTGGACGCGGAAGCCTGTTTTACTTTTGCAAATGGTTTGGAAAATATCCAAGCCTATTGCTGATTGGGCTGTTTTCCTCCTTTGGGGCTTTTGTTCATTTGGTGCTCATGTGGTATAGCCCCATCAGTGTGGTGGTAGACGGCGTATTGCGTGCCGCGCCTGCACATGATGTGGCGGCGTTCTTTGCCTTTATGGTGTCTTTGCCTACGGTGATTAATTTTGTGGTGAGTGTGGAAGTGAACTTTTACGACAAATACCGCAAGTATTTTAGCGCGGTGATTGAGGACGGAACGCTTGGCGAAATTGATCAAGCGCGCGGGGAAATGGTTACGGTGCTGAAGCAAGAGGTATTACAGCTTGCGCAGGTGCAGGTGTTTGTGCTGATTGCTTTTATTGTGCTCGGCAAATATTTTTTGGAGCCCATCGGGTTTTCACGCGAAATGTTAGACATGTTCCGCTTGATGTGTGTGGGCTACAGCGCCTATGGGGTTGGCAACTCCGTCATGCAGCTTCAGCTGTATTTTGACGACCGCATGGGGGCATTGATGACGACGTTCGTGTTTTTTACAGTAAACGGCGTGGTCACCCTGCTGTTGATTAACGGGCCTCTTTTGCTGTACGGGGTGGGCTTGCTTGTGGGCGGCGTGCTGATGTACATCGTGGCGATCGCGCGGCTTTTGTACTACGTGAAGGATGTGGACTACTATGTATATTGCGGACAGCCCGTGCTTGCCATTGTGCGGGATACGGTTTGGGATCGGCTGGTGCGCAAGCTTGACGAGCGCGCACTTAGCACGGAGGAAAGCATGCGTGCAAACACAAAAGGAGAGAGCATAACATGAACAAAAGCAAGGCAAGAATCGTGGGAATGCTGTTGGTTATTTGCCTTACCATCAGTGGGTGCGGCACACAGCAGGACAGCTCTCAAACGCTCCAAGGCGAAACAACGCAGAGCCGTGCTGTGCCCAAGGCCGCGCCTGCGGCGGTGGGGGACGGTTCCATTCACGATTTGGCGCGGCTATACGAAAACGACGATCCCGCGTCGGTGGTTACATTCTACTTAACGGTACGAGTGGGCAACGCGGCTGATGGCACAAACCACACCTTTGAAGACGTGAACTCGGTTTTGCGCCTACAGGGCATGAATGATGTGGCAGTGGTGGCCGCAGAGGCACTGCTACAGGAGGGGGACGAACAAGGCCCTTTGCCTGGGGGGCTGGGCTATGGGCAGGTGGGGGCAAATGCCACCATTCGCATTCGCGGCCGCACAAGCACCAGCTATCCGCAAAAATCCTACCGCATTGATTTGTTTGATTCGGCGGGCCTGTGGCGCGGGCAAAGAGCCATTGCGCTGAACAAGCATCCTGCGGATTCGACGCGGCTGCGCAACAAGCTTTATTTTGACCTGTTAAAGGGTGTGGATCACATCACGACACTGCGCACACAATTTGTGCATTTGTATGTGAAGGATGAAAGCGCCGAACCCAAACAAACCGAATTTGTTGATTTTGGCTTGTTTACACAGGTGGAAATTCCCAACAAGCGCTATTTGCGAAACCATGAATTAAGCGTGTCGGGCAACCTGTACAAAGCCAATATGTGCGAGTTTTTCCGCTATCCGGAAAAGCTTCGTTTGGCCACGGACCCATTGTACAACGCAAAGGATTTTGCTTCTGTGCTTGAAAGCAAAACGGACGAGGATCATACCAAGCTGCTTGAAATGCTGGACGCAGTCAACGATTACAGCATTCCCATTGAGCAAACCTTTGAAAAGTATTTTGATGCGGATAATTTCTTTACTTTTTATGCGTACAACCTGTTGATGTCCAATCCAGACAGCAACGCGCAGAATTACTTGATCTATAGCCCTGTCAATAGCAGCAAATGGTATTTCATTCCATGGGATGGCGATTCTTCCTTGCGGCGGCTGGAGCATAAGCTGCTCAATTATCAGTGGGAGGAAGGCAGCTGGAGCTGGGGCGCGTCCAACTATTGGTCAGTGCTGATTTACGCCCGTGTGATGCGCGTGGAGCGCTACCGCAAAATGCTGAGTGAGCGTGTGGAGGAGCTTCACCTCTACCTGACACCTGAACGCATGCGGGAGCAGATGGCCATTTACGAGCCGACTTTACAGCGCTTTTTGACTGTTATGCCAGACCGTGCAAACCTGATGACAACCCTTGAAATGCGTGAAAAAATATGCTCCGCCATGCCCAATGAGCTTGAATTGGCTTACCAAAGCTACCGAAGATCCATCGCTAAGCCCATGCCCTTTTATTTGGCACCTGTAACAATGAAGGATGGGGCATTGTTTTTCAATTGGAGCGAGGCGTACGATTTTAATGGCGAGCTGGTTCGATACCGTATCCAGGTTTGCAAGGATTGGGCGTTCCTGCCGCAAGACGTGATTTATGAAAGCAACGGGCAGTTTGGTCTGAGCGCAACCGTTCCCATGCCGCCTGCCGCAACGTACTACTGGCGCGTGATCGCTACCAATGAAAGAGGGCTGCAGCAAATTCCGTTTGATGAAATCCTCACCCGTACAGGGGTGCATAACGGCATACTGTCCTTCACCATTACAGACGAAGGCGAGGTGAAAAACACACAATGAGCGAAGCATATCGCCATGAGCTGAAATACCTGATCAATATGCCTGATTACGCCTTACTGCGCGCCCGCATGCTAGGCGTGCTTTCGCGCGACCCAAACACCGGCCCCACAGGGGAGTACTGGATCAGAAGCCTGTACTTTGATGATTATTGGAACACGGGATATGAGGACAAAGAAGGGGGATACCTTCTGCGAAAAAAGTACCGCATTCGCGTGTACAACTGCGCTGATGATCTCATCCGCTTGGAACGCAAAAAAAAATTTGGAGCGTACATTTACAAGCAGGCGGCACCGCTTACCCGCCCACAGGTGCAAAGCATATTGGAGGGTGATTATGCCTTTTTGCTTCAAAGCGAGCATGCATTGCTTCGGGAATTTTACTTTGAATGCACATCGCGCATTATGCGTCCGCGTGTGATTGTGGATTATGACCGTGAGCCGTTTGTAATGGAAGCGGGAGATGTGCGCATCACCTTTGACAAGCATGTGCGCGCGGGCATGGGGCGTTTTGAACTTTTTGATACAAAACTGCCAACGCTTGAAACCTTGCCGGGCAATCAAATGATTATGGAAGTCAAATTTACGCAATTTTTACCCGCTGAGGTAAAAACACTGCTTCCGCCGCGCGCAAGCCTATTAACAGCGGCTTCAAAATACGTGCTGTGCTGTGATGCATGTGCACGCACAGAAAACAAGGTAAGAACGGAGGGGCTACAATGGAGGGCACGTTGAGTTTTCAGGATGTGATTAAAAAATCGGTGTTGGAGTCTGGCGCGTATTTACAGGCCATTCAACCTGAAATCATCATTCGCACAGCGGGTTATGTGCTGATTTCCTTGCTGGCAGGCTTTCTGCTGTACTTTATTTACAAAAAAACCTATACGGGCGTGGTGTTCAGCCATTCGTTTGCGGTTTCGCTCATTGGTATGACGGTGCTTACCTGCGCCATTATTGTAACCATACAGGCAAACGTGGTGCTTTCGTTGGGCATGGTGGGTGCGCTGTCCATTGTGCGGTACCGCACAGCCATCAAAGACCCTATGGACCTGATGTACCTTTTTTGGGCGGTAGCAATGGGCATTTCCGCAGGCGCGGGCATGTTCTATATCACATTCATGACCATAGTGGTGATGCTGATCATCATGCTATTGACCAAGCGCAGGCATGGGCGGGATGAAATTTATATATTGCTGATTCACTATACAGGGGAAGATATCAGCGACGACATCAGGCGCGTGCTGGGCGGTCAGCCCTACCAAATCAAGTCCAAAACCATGCGCAAGCAAAATGTGGAAATGGCTGTGGAGGTGCGGGTGAAAAAGCACAACACGCGCTTTACGGAAAAAATCCAAGCCATGGCTGGGGTTGAGGATGTTACCCTTGTGCAGTATGATGGGGATTATATTGGATGATGAGGGAGGCTTTCACATCCGTAGCATGGGGGAAGGGGGTTGCTTTGTGAAAAAAACGCTTGCAGGTCTGCTGCTTATGGCTATGTTTGCAATGCCCTCTGCCGCAATCGCCATGGCACAGCCGATTTCATCCCTTACCTTTCCCTTTGCCAAAAGCGAACTTGTGCTTGAAAACCCCTTTATGGGGAATTTGGTATGGGCGAATGATGAATCCGCCAGAGAACAGCCCTTTTCACTGGTATATGCGGATTTGACATGGCGCGAGTTTGAACCCAAACAGGGTGAATACGATTTTGCTGCCTTTGAGGAATCCAACCATTTTGCGCATTGGAAAAGCCTTGGCAAAAGGGTTGTTTTCCGCTTTGTGATGGATGTGCCCGGGAAAAAAGCACATCGGGATTTACCCGATTGGCTTTATGAAGCTACAGGGGACGGCGAGAGCTATGCAACGGCGTACGGCAAGGGCTACAGCCCGCGCTATGAAAACCCCTTGCTGATAGAGGCGCATCGGCAAGTGATTGCCGCGCTGGGAAAGCGTTATGGGCAAGATCCCACGATTGCCTTTGTGGAGCTTGGCTCTCTTGGGCATTGGGGGGAATGGCATACGCATTCCAAGCTGGCCGACTTTCCCAAAACAGAGGTAAGCGAACAATATGTGACCCCCTATTTGGAATACTTTTCTGCGGAAAAGCTGTTAATGCGCAGGCCGTTTCAAATTGCAAGCCGTGAGGGAATGGGGCTGTATAACGATGCAACAGGTGCGCTGAGCGCTACAGAGCGCTGGCTTGGGTGGATTCAGGCAGGCGGCACCTACGATGGAAATGGGGAAGAAAATGCGCTGGCGGCCATGTCGGAAGCATGGAAAACGGCGCCGATTGGCGGGGAGCTCACCACGGGCACAAAGCGCGAAACACTGCTTACGGATGAGTTTGAACAGCTGCTAGCGCTGCTGAAAAGCTCGCATACAAGCTGGATCGGCCCTGGAAGCTTTGCGAACATGCCAGCAAACAGTCCTTATCAGGAGCAGCTTGACGAAATTGCGCGTACCATTGGTTACCGTTTGCGTGCGGAGCGGCTTACCGTTTCCACAGACGAAAAGGGCGCGGTAGAAGCGCGGCTGATTTTCACAAACGATGGGATCGCGCCGTTCTACTTTGATTGGCCTTGCGTGATACGCCTCGTTCAAAAAGATGGAAGCGAGCGCCGCATGACGCTCGGGTTGCGGCTTATGGACGTTTTACCGGGCGCTCATGTAGAAACAGCGGCAACGCTTGATACAGAAGGCTTACAGGCGGGGGAATACCGCTTGGATTTGGCCATTTTAGATCCTGAAACCAATCTGCCTGGTGTGGCGCTGGCAATGGATGCGCCTGAAAATGAGGGCTGGTACACATTGGCGTGGCTGGAAATTGGAAACAAATAATCAAAAACCGCAAAAACTGCCGCAAAAACGTGAGCGTAGCAGTTTTTTTTACGGTCAAAAGGAATATTTTTGAACCAATGGCAAGCTATCTGCATCTAATAATATGAAGCGCGCTATCCCATTTTGTGAGGAAACTCGAAATGAAAAGGGTTTTGTTTGCCATACTCTTTTGGCTGGGGCTGGTTATGTGTGCCTATGCACAAGCGGACGAAATCACAATCACCCTTGGGGGAGACTGTGTTTTGGGTACGCGGGAGGAGTGGAAGGAGGAACAGGACACCTTTGACAGCTGTATTGCAAGCAAAGGCTTTGCTTACCCTTTTTCAAAGCTGGCGGAGGTTTTTCAAAAGGATGATATATCGCTCATTAATTTGGAATGTGTATTGCAAGAAACCAATCGCGGACACGATCATCAAAAGCAACATACCTTTCGCGGACAACCTGGCTATGCGCAAATGCTTCTGCATGCGGGCATAGAGCAAGTGAATTTGGCAAACAACCACACGGTGGATTATACAAGATCGGGTATGAAAGCCACCATTGAAGCGCTGGAGGCGGCTGGGGTCGCGTACAGCGGCAACAAGCATCTCTATGTGTATGAAAAAAACGGGCATCGAATTGGCTTTGGCGGCTGCCGAGAAACAACGTTTCTTGGGAGCAAGCCGACCGTGTATCGGGATATTCAGAAGCTGAAGAAAATGGGCTGTGATGTGATTATTTATTCCTGCCATTGGGGCAAGGAATACAGTCCAACGCACAACGGCACACAAGAGCGTATGGCGCAATATGCCATCAACAGCGGCGCTGATTTGGTGGTGGGTACCCATCCGCATGTGGTGCAGGGGATTGAAACGCGTAAAAACAGCGATGGAACGCGCAATGCCATGGTGCTCTACAGCTTAGGCAATCTGGTATTTGGCGGCACGCATGAGATGAAAACCTTTGATGCGATGCTTGCGCAAGCCACATTGCGTTTTGATAACGATGGCACTTATTTGGGCGTGAAAATATCACTGCTGTCTGTGCTTACCAGTGCCAGCGCTCCTGCAAATGATTTTTGCCCCATTTTAGCCACGGGTGAGGATGCACAGCGCATTTTGGAATTGGTACAGGCGGATAGCGAGATGAATTTGGAAGAGGAAATATGGGCTGAGAGTGCGGTGGACGACACAAAGCTGGAGGTATCATAAGCTGGTTTCCCATAAAAAGGAGGATGTTACTATGAAAAAAGTCGTTTCGTTGTTATTTGCGATGTTTTTTGTATTCGAACTGTCAGCCGCAAGAGCTGGCGAAGCCTTCAACATCGCCGAGGTAAAAAGCAATACGGAAGAACGCTGGCAGCAAACTTACCATGCCAAAGGTCGAGATATTGCAGTGGACATTGAGATTGAGGTGCCCGACGCTGTTAGATGCCCCATTTTTACCACATCTTTCCCAGAAAACTCGGAGGTGGATTCGTCTGTTCCTGAATACTATCAACCACTGGAGCACACGCGCGAGTTTGGTTTTAGAAATGATCAATACTTGTTTGGTATTGGTATCAACAGTTTGTTCTGGCCTGTAGAAGGCGAAGGGAACCAAGCTTATCCTCAAAAATACCTCAATTCAGCGGATGTTGACTGGAATGCCGCATACGCCGAAAACAATCCATTCACCGTTGGGGAAGCTTGGAATTTTTTCGCTCAGGAAATGGAACGGTGCTATGGTGCGGAGGCAAGTAAGGAGCTATTTCTTGAATCCTTGGTGCTAAGAGGCGCGATGCGCAGGTTCAATGATAAAACCAGCGAATACGGTGAAATCACCGGTGTGATGGGCGGATATACGTTTAACTGTTTTCAAAGCTTTTACAGCATCCCTGTATTAGCAGGCGTTCCAAGCACATTCCTCAGCAATGCAACGAGTGCTGAAAGCAAAGCAATTGCGCCATTTTTTACTGCCACTATTTCAAATGAAAATTCCTTTGACTTCATGTTCATGCGGAGCGCGATCAAAGAAGAAAAAATAGCGGACGTTCCATTATGCTCTTTCGATAAGGCGCGAGCCGCATTTGAAGACTTAATAGAAAGCGGGAACATCAGACAGGTTTATACGGTGCGATTGGGGTATTCTTTGTTCATCGACCATCAAAAGAAGGACGTGCTATGGGCCGTTCCTTGTTGGGTTGCGGAATGCGAATACTACAAATCAGCAAAAGAAGAACGCAATCCAAAATTTGATAAAATTGAACTGTTTGAAAAGGATCCCAATACACGAAAGCTGATTGTAAACGCTCAAACAGGGGAACTCATCAATCCGAATGACAAATCTAAGAATCGCAGTAAGTGTCCAACTATTATCAAATAAAGGATCACTTGTCAAATCACGCCCGATAGGCATTTCACCTTATTTTTTTCGGAGCATGTCAAACATTAAAATGCCCCCCAAAATAATGGCAATCAGAAATCCGACTGCACCAAGAACTGGAATCCCAAACAGCTTTCCAGCCATATCGGTTGTGCAGATCAGGCTGGAACCAACCAACAGCCCTGCGCAGATCACGGCCATAATCAGTTTATTCATCATGGAATCCAGCCGAGAAAGGGGTTCCTCGGAGCCGGTGATCTCCAAATTGACCTTGGTTTGTCCCTTCACGGTCATTTTTAGCATGTCTGCTAAATGAGCAGGAATATCGAGGCTTTTACGCAGGGTAACCAGTGCTAGGGCACTGGTTTCTTTTAGCTCCTTCGAAGAAAACACCTCCCGCCAGCTTTTCACACCATATTCCTGCGCAATGACCTGTTTAGCCTCTGCAAAGGGAAATGGCGTAACATGAGAGCGAAGACTGGTAAGCTCATCACAGTATTCCGATGGAATCAAG
>JAVXND010000008.1:0-71833 GCA_036645955.1 Clostridia bacterium
GAAGTGATAATCATAAACAGAACTGATCTTCTTAAATATATACTCACATGTAATCCAAAGACAAAGCGTGACGCTACAATAGAAAAATATATCGATCAAATAAAAGAAAACTATCCTGCCATTGAAAAAGTGGAAACTATGTTCAAAGAATTTCATGTATTATTAATGGGTGGGGATGAAAATAAGCTAGACGGATATTTGGGGAAATACAGTGAAAGCAAGATACCATCTTTTTGCAATGGAATAAAAAAGGATATCATTTCGGTCAAGAATGCGATATCCCTTTCTGTAAGTTCTGGATTTGTTGAGGGAAACAACAACAAATTCAAAGTCCTCAAACGTATTGTATATGGTAGAAGCGGATTAGTCAATCTGGAGAAAAAATGCAAACTGGCATTTCTATCCAAACGGCAAGACTTTGCGCTCTCAACATTATTATAAAACCAGCTGGTATCAATCTGATACCAGCTGGTGTTTTACATGCAATACCCAAAGTTCAGAAAGAACCCAGTCATGCTGCTTTTTTTATGATTGATTGTTTTTTTGAATGCACCCTGCAAGCGCTTGATACAGCTTTTCTGGATTGATGGGCTTGGTTAAAAAATCATTCATGCCGGCGTTCAAGGCTTGGTGCATATCGTCGTCATAGGCATTGGCCGTCATTGCAATAATCGGCACCGTGGCGGCATCTGGCCGTTCAAGTGCGCGTATGGCTTGCGTAGCCTCAAGCCCGTTCATGGTTGGCATGCGAATGTCCATCAGGATGGCGTCAAAGTCATGCAGGCGACTTGCCTGAAAGATATCCAAACCCCGCTGACCGTTTGTGGCAAGGGTCATCACCGCGCCTTGTTTTTCCAGCAGCTTCCTTGCAATTTCCGCATTGAGCGGATGATCCTCCACCAGCAAAATCCGCTTGCCGGCAAGGTCATCAGCGACGGCCTCGGTACTGTGCGGATGTGAAGGCTCCTCGCCCTTTGCCGCAAGGCGCAGCTGTAAATGGATGGTGATCTGCGTGCCTGCTCCCTGCTTGCTTTTGAGTTGAATGCTTCCGCCCATCAGCTCCACAATGTTTTTCACAATGGCTAAACCCAGCCCCGTGCCCTGCGTTTGCAGGAGCTGGTCGCTTTGTTCCTGTGAAAACGGCGTAAACAAATGGTTTTGAAACGCATCGCTTATGCCAATGCCATTGTCCGCCACCGTAAAATCACAGGACATGACATTTTCTTGCACATTCAGCACTTGCATGGCATAGGTGATTTTACCGCCATTGGGGGTGAAATTGACCGCATTGGAGAGCAAATTGAAAAACACTTGATGAAAACGAAGCTTATCCACTTCAAATACAAGGTCGTCAACACCAGCACCGCATTCAAAACAAATGTTTTTTTGCTCGCAAAGAGAGTGGAACATGGCATGCAAGGCCCGCAAAAAATCGTTGTATACGTAAGGCACTGGATGAAGCTCAAGCTTATGGCTTTCTATTTTAACCAAGTCAAGGCAATCATTCACAAGCCCGAGTAAAAACTCGCTTGCTGTGCTAATATCGTTTAGGTACGCGCGCGTTTGTTCGGGATGGTCAATTTCTTCCTTCGCTAGCGCAGTCATGCCGATAATGGCGTTCATGGGCGTGCGAATATCGTGGCTCATGCGCGACAGAAATTCGGACTTTGCCGCATTTGCTTCCATCAGCTTTGCGTTGCTCTCTCGAATTTGTGCCACATAGCGATTTCGTTGCCTATCATATACGCCAGCGGCAAAAAACAAAACAAGGGTCAAAATCGCGGCAAGCGTGAGAAAAACCCTGTTCTCGTGCAGCCAATCAAAGAAGGTACGATTTACCTTCATGGTTGAAAAAGTAGCAATCACCTGTGCGACATTGTTTTTATCCAATTGCCGCATGCCTTTTTCCAGTATGCCATACAGCATGGTATGGTTTTCATCTAACAGCATGCCCATGCTTAACGGAATACGAATTTGGGTAGAGATGACCAAGTCGTCATAGCTGCTGGAGCTTTTAAACAGTGAGTTCAGCACATAATTGGAATGCAGTATCGCATCCGCCGTTCCTGCCTGCACCGCCTGCGCACATTGCGTAATGCTTTCAAAATAAATCGGCTTCACCTCTGGATAAAGGCGCAAAAGCAACGGCTCTAAATTGCGGATTTCCAAAGGGATTGCAACGCGAATATTTGTGTCCAACAGCTCTGATCCCTTGCGAAAGGCCAAATAAATAGAGTTGTCTGAAAAAGATTCGGTAATGAGCCAGTTTTGGCTTTTGTCCTCAAAGCCCTCCTCCGCCAATGGGAAATATGCATCTATCTTGCCTGCTTTGAGCATTTCAACACCCGAGTTGGTTCCATATTGGCAGGGAACCAGCGTAAAGCGCAAGCCTGTTTGCTTGCTGAGCAGCTTAATAAAAGCGGGAACAATGCCCGTGTATTTGCCCGTTTGCGGATCTATGTAGCTGATGGGTTGCCGCTTGGCAGGTATGCCAATTCGAACCTGATCCGCCGCAGCAATATAAGCAAGCTCGCCGGCATCAAACTCCTTGGTGGTGTACATGGGAAAATAGTGGCTTTGCAGGGAAGAAAGCAAGGCGGGCTGATCAATCAAGAGCGAAGCCAGCGCTTCATCAATGCGGTCAATCAGCAGATCGTTTCCCTTTGCGGCCATGAAATAAAGCTCTGTAGGGCTGAACTTGTTGACAAGCTTTTCATTGCTGTTTACGTTGTTTGCACCGGTTGTCATCAGGTCTATTTCCCCTGCTTCCAGCGCTTGACGCATCACCGTTACAGAGGGATAGGGTATGGCATTTGCGCCTGCGCAATATTTGAGTATATAGCCCAAATATTGATGGGTGTTGCCGCTTTGGGATTCGTAACCAATGTTTGCATGCGAAAAAGCCGCGCGATCCCCATAGGTTAAGTCTTTTCTGGAGGCAAGACAAATCATGCCTGCGAAGGAATAACCCATGGCCAAATGATTAAATTGATATTTGACCTGCCGATCTGCCAAGGGCGCCATGGAGGTGAGCAGATCCGCCTCGCCTGCATCAACCGCCGCAATGGCCGCCGCAGGGCTTTCCGTCCAATAATAAAGGTAATGGTCGCCCGTATATTTGGCAATTTGGTTGAGCAACGCAACGTCATACCCCGAAAAGGAACCATCCTCCGCTTGATTAAAGCGCCCTCCCCGTTCCCAGCAAGCAACGCGCACCACATGGTTTTCTGTTTCCGCAAATGCTGGAATGCACATCGAAAACAATACCGACACGCACAGCACAAGCACCATTGTGCGGCGGCAGTTTGCTTTTAAGTGCATTTCGCATCACAGCCTTTCCAAAAAACATCTTTTGCGTCCGCATGCTTATTCCAAAATAATGACTTCCTCCTCGCCCATGCCGGCATCGGTAGCCGTTTGCTCGGGCGGTGCCGCAGGCTCGGCATAATAGGCGTACAATATGGCTACAGGCCAGCTGTATTGGCTGTTTGGCGAATAGTTTTGCAGCCAGTCGGTATGGAAATCAAAATAGATGTTTGTGTAAATGGGCATGGTGGGCAGCAGCTCGTTAAAGCGCTTTTGAAAATTCAGCCATTTCTTTTCGTAGCCTAAGAAATCCATCGGCTCGGTTTTGTGCATATCCCATGCAAGCTTCATCAGCTTTTGATCGTTGATACCGCTGGTATTGACCGCACCTTCAACGGTTTCATCGGTAATAAAGGTGTAGTATGGATCAAAAACAGAGTTGAAGTTTGTGGCCATGAAGTTCATATCATATTTGCGCGTGCCATCCTCACGGTAGTAATCGGACAGCATTTCGCTAAAGGGCACCTCTTGTACAATAAACTCAAAGCCTAGCGGCGGCAGGGTTTGGGTGAGCTGATCTGCAACCAGCTGTGCGCCTGGGTTGTTTGCGGTTTTGGCAAACAGCATGCTCAGCCGCATCAGCTCGCCTTTTACCTTTTTATAGCGAACCTTGTCTACCGCAGGGTCAAAGCGCTTCCCCTGTTCGTTCAGCGTCCAGCCATCTCGGGTGAGCAGTGCAAGCGCCGTATCTGCATCAGGTGCATAATGGTTGAGCTCCTCCAATGTGAGCTTATCCCATTTGGCGGCTTCCTTGCCTTCCACGCCCTCGGGACGGATGGAGCCCATGGCGGCCAATGTCATCCATTGCCCCAAGCCATAGTACCCATCAGCGGGAATGGCAAAGGTGCCTAAGAGCTCTTGAATAAACGCATCCGCATCAAAGCTGTAAGCAATGGCTTGCCGAACCGCCTGAAACTGCTGCGGCCCTTTTTCGCAGGCAAATGCACAGTAGCCATAGCCAATGCGCGCGTAGTTGGTCATGGCAAAATCGTTATTGACAAGCCCCATGCCCTCTAAAATCACACTTTGATCCACACATTTGTTGAGCAGATCCACCTCGCGATTTTTAAGCTGCGCAATCATGGTTTCGGGTAGCACGGGCACCAGGGATAGCGTATCGATGATGGGCTTTACGCCCTCATAATTGCCTTTGTAATATGGGTTCAGCTCAAACTCCACCCGTCCCGTTTCACGGTCGTAGGCTAAGAGCTTATAGGGGCCTGAGGTGAGCTTTGGCTCATACATATAGCCTGTTTTTTCATTGAAGATGGTTTCCGCAAGCACCTCCGTGGTAAAGGGTACTTCTGTAGCTTCTGGATCCACACTGCCAAAGAAAGCGCCCTTGCCCTCGTCTAGCACTGTGCAATAGGGGGCAAGCACCTCCAGCGGATAAGGCACAACCTGTACATAGGACATTTCGAAAAAGAAAGGCTCGAACGTTTTTTTGACCGTTATGCTGAAGGTGTACTCATCAATGAGCTGTACGCCGCTAAAAAGCTCGCTCTCGCCAGAATGATACTCCTCATAGCCCAAAATATGGGCAAACTGTGTAGCGGTACCGCCCAGCTCTGCCACCTGAGGTGAGGCACAAAGCAAGAGCGAGAACACGTAATCACTCGCGGTAATGGCGGTTTTGCCATCGCAGTAGGTTAAATCGTCCCAAAGCTTGATGGTGTAAACCGTGTTGCCGCGTGAGGCAGAGGTGGTTAAGCTTTCAACCACCATGGGGTCGGTAATAAATTCAACCTGTGAATTCCATACCACGGTGCTGTAACCATGCAGCAGCGTGCGCACATCAATATCGCTTGTGTTGTTGCTCCACATGCCGGTAAAAAAGTTGCCGCTTACCTTTGTGGTATTTCCCACCGTGATATGGGTTGGCACATCGCTCACAGGCCGCCCAAGCAATGCGATTTCCGTGGGGCTCAGAGGCGTAAAAGCCGTGCCGTTCTCAGCTGTCCCGTTGGTTTGGGTATCATCAGCCGCATCGTTTGCGGGTGTGTTTGCAGCCTCCGCAAATACAGGCAATGCAGAAAAGCAGAGCATTAAAGCAAGCAGGAGTGCAATCAGTTTGCGCATGGTATCATTTCCTCCGTTTTTATAAAGCGGCATGGCATTGAAAGCCACTCAAAATGCCATGCCGCTTGGGTGTTTTGTTCCGATTGCTTAGTTGAAGCAATCTCCCTCGTTCATGTTGACATTGCCGCCCAAAGGCACCTTTTCTTCCTTGAGCACGGTAAAACGCTCAATGGTGTGCGTATTGGTAAGCGATACTTCTCCATTTCCGTAAGCAACCGAGGCATAGTAGTCCGCAACGGCCACTTCCACCACTGTGTAATGAACGAGCGCGCCATCCGCACGGTAGGAGGGCAGGTTTTCAAAGGTGTAGCTCCAGCCATTTGCGTTGGTAAGCTCAGCCGACATCACCGCTTGCCCATCGGCGTAAAGGTAAATGGTGATGGCATTGGGGCGCAGCTTATCCGCGTTGTTGGCATCGTTCCATACCTTGAGTACAGGCAGATTGATAAACTCCGCTTGCACATTGCGGGTGTTCACAAAGGTTGCAGTCGCGTTGGCATTGGCGCGTATGGTGCCTGCGGTGCCTGTGCTGGTGGTGATGTAGTTGTCCGCATTGGCCTCAGCCTCTGCTACAAAGTAGGTTGCATCCGCAGGAAGGTCTGAAATGGTGATTTGTTCACCGCCCAGCAGTGAGATGTGTGCAACGCCGTTTGCAAAGCCTAGGTTGCCCGCCTTACTGCCGCGGTAGGCATAAGAGCCATTGAGGCGATTGCCGTTTTTGTCTTGAATGCGAATGGTAAAGTTAAAGCGCTTGTCTGGTTCTGTGGCATTGCCCGCAAGCTCCTTGCGAAGCACCAAGCTGCCCGTGTTGCGCTCGTTGGTGAATATAGCAAGCTTCCCTTGCGCAGTCATGGTTCCCGCAGTGCCTGTGGCTGTGGTGATATAACCGTCCGCTTGGTAGGAATCCTCATAGAGGTTATAGGCAGTTCCCACAAGCACATCAAGCAAGGTAAGGGTTTGCCCGCCGACGATGGTGAATTGATACTCACCCTTTGCATCGGGAGTCAACGTACCCGCTTTGACGCCGTTGATTTGGTAGGTATAGCTGTGGTTGACGGGTATGCCGTCGGTACGGGAAAGCGTAAGGTGGAAGTTAAAGGGTCTGCCGTATTCTGGCGCATTGCCCGCAAGCACCTTTTGAACGTTCAAGCTTCCCGCGTTGCGCGTGTTTACATACTCCGCCTTGGCTGGAATGCTTGTGCTTGCAATGGTGCCGCTTTGTTTGCCATCCTGCGGCAGGGTTTGGTAGCCCTCCGTAAAGTAGCTGGCTTCCTGAACGGTGTAGCTTGTGCCCTTTAGTATGTCAGAAATGGTTAAGGTTTGATTATGCTTGAGGGTGAAGCTTGCCTTGCCGCCCGTTACGGTGAGCGTGGTATTTGCGGCCTGATTGCCTGTGGTAAGCACGCAGGGATAGGTTTCATCCACAGAAACTGTATCTCCGCGGGTAAGGGTGAGGGTAAAGGCAAAGTCCTTTGCATTGTCCCCCGCATTTCCCTTTACAAGCTTGCTGATGGCCAGCTTCCCTGTTTCGCGGGTATTGATGAACGCCGCCGTGCAGCTGGCTTGATCCCACGGAATGTTGCCCGTTTGTACACGGCTCGCGGGATTGGTTGCATAGCCCTCCGCGCTGTAATCATCCTCGGTAACGCTGTATTGCGTACCTACCAGAACGTGAGGAATGTGCAGGCTTTGACCGTGCTTTAGCTCGAAGCTGGCAACGCCGTTGGTTACCACGAGCGAATAGGGCGCGGGTGCAGCCGTTCCGTCCGTATAAAGCTCGCAGGCATAGGTGCCGTTCACGTTCATCAAATCTGTCCGTGAAAGCTTCAAGGTAAAGCGGAAGGGATGGTTTTGTTTGTCTTCCTCCACCACATGCCCATTGCCCATGATGGTTTTGCTCACAAGGAGTGCGGCGGTGTTGCGCGTATTCACAACCTCTACCTTTGCGCCTGCTATGTCATTTAGTTTGTGAATGCTATCAGGGTAAATAATGCTGGATAGGTAGCCATCCGCAGTGTAATCATCCTCGGTAACGGTGTAAGAGGTGCCCAAGGTGCCTACGGGAATGCCAAGGATGGTCATGCTTTGGCCGCCCTTGAGCGCAACCGTTGTATGACCCGCTTGATCCACCGTAATCTTGCCCGTTGCAGGCAGATAGCCGCCTGTGGAGGTGTAGTCATACGTTCCTGCTAGCTGTACGCCCTGCTCGTTTTGCAATGCAATGTGCATGGTAAACGGCTTGTTTGCGTCGGCATCATTGCCAGCCAAGGTTTTAAGCAAGGTAAGCTCTGCGGTGTTGCGCGTGTTGGTCACACTCGCGCTGGCGATTGTGCCTATGTCAATGGCTCCCTTGACCACACCGCTGGCAGGGGATGGGAAATACCCTTGCGTATGCACATCCGCCTCGGTAACGGTGTATTGTGTTCCTGCCAAGATATCCTTGATGGTGACCGTTTCGTTGCCGGCAAGCTCCACCGTTGCCGCGCCGTTTGCAAAGGTGAGGGTGCTGTATACGCCGCCCTCGCAAGCGTATTCGCGGTCAACGGGCATGCCGTCGCTGCGGGAAAGCTGAATGGTGAAGGTGAATTTCTTAGCCGCGTCTGCGGCGTTGCCGTGAAGCAGCTTTTGCACCTTCAACGCACCCGCGTTGCGTGTGTTGGTAAACACAGCGGCTTGATTGGGTTTATCCTGTTTGGCAATCGTGCCGGTTGCATTGACCGCCGTGGTGTTGTAGCCATGCGCTGTGTAATCGGATTCGGTAATGGCATATTTGGTGCCTGTCGGCAATTCAGAAAGCACAATGCTCTGCTGATCCTTAAGCGCGATGGTTGCCATTCCCTTTTCGTCGAAGGTAAGCGTTCCATCCGCAGGCGCGCCAGTTCCCGTGCAGATATACGTACCTGTCAGCGGTTTGTTTTTGGCATTGGTCAAACGAATGGTGAACGTAAACGCCTTTGTTACATCACCCGCGTTGCCTGCAACCTTCTTTTCCAAAGTCAGCAAGCCGTGGCTTTTGTTGTTGAATACAACATCCGTGACTGGCTTTCCATCCTTTTGAGTGATGGTATGGTTAACCTTGAGCGTTCCATCCCCATTGTCTATCATGGAAACGGAAATTTGATAGATGGTTGCATCATACGTAACGCCAGCCACTTTTGCATTGGTTTCCTGCAGTGTGTACAGGTAGCTGTGGTCACGATCGGAATAGCCGTACAGCATGGCGGGGAAAGTAAACTTGCCGTCCGCATCATTTGTTACCTTCAAACCGTTGGGGTTTGCTTGGAGGAAATCAGCATCCAACGCTTCACCCGTGCCGGTGGCCGTGAGCACAAACTCATAGTCGCCCGCGCTTAGGATGCCGCCTAGCATGTTCTTTTGTCCGCTTATCATGAGCGAGCCGTCGCTTACATATTCATCCACCACATTCACATTTTCCGTGATGATGGTTTCGCTGTCTGTACGCGCCTTGAGAATGAAATAGTTGTCCTTTGAAATATCGCCGCCGCTCATGGCGGGGTAATCCGCCGCACTGGCAATGCTGGTATTATCCTTGGCAATGAGCCCATCACGCAGATAATATGCTTGAGGGCTTGCACTTTCCACCACCACATAGCTGCGGTAGAAGTTGAGATAATGGCTGGCCCCTGTGCTTGTAAACTTGGCTATGCCTGCGGCATTGGTGCTGATCGTATCCACAAGCTTGCTTGGGTCAAGCACCAGACCCTTTCCGCCTATGCCATGCAGCTCCTGCTGTTCGTAGGGTCCATAAATCTTAAAGGTTGCACCCGCGATGGCAGCGCCGTTGCTGCCCGACTTTGCAATTTCCAAATGACGGTAGCGAAGCAAGCCCAAATCAAAGGAAGGATCCAGTAAAGGTTCTGCCTTTAAATAGAACTTTTCGGAGGTATAGACACCATTCGCTCCATTTTTAAAGTTGCTGTCCTGCTTGCGCGAAGGAACCTCCTGCTCATAATCAGGCACGGTTCCGCCGCCAAATGCAGCGGTTGGCATATACCCCGCAGGGATGCCGCTCACCGCAAGCTGATACGACGAACGTGCATCGCCGAGCAGACAATCGTTTTTGATGTCGCGGTTCGCATCATACGCTGTGTTTTGATAATAAGGATTGATTTTAGCTGGGTAGAGGTTATTGAATTGATAAAAACCGTTTGTGCCCAACGCCTGACTTGTTGTAGCATACGCCGTGTTGCTGTTTACAAAGCTGCGCAGGTCAAAACGAATGCCAGCGGAAGCGGTCATGTCGCGCTCCAATTGAACACTGCCTGGCTGTTCGATGTTTTCGCCGCTGGCATAATCCTGCAAGCCATTGCCGTTCACATCCAGCCATACACGGTTGCCAAGGCTCACAGGCTCAGGAGAAAGCGTTACCTTAACGGTTGCGCTGTTGATCAAGCGAAGCTTCGACGCGCCTGTGACGGTGAAGGAGCTGTTTGTATCGTTAACGGCCATGCGGAAATATCCGTCCTTTGCCGTTTCTCCAACGGGTGCTTTGCACTGTAGGGTAATGCAAATTTGCTCTCTGGGTGCCAGTGAAATGCTTTCGGGGAACTCAAGCGCAAGACCGCGAGTCCCCTCCGCCTGTCCTGTAACCCAACCGTCATAGGTGCCTTTCAGCGCATTTGTATAGAGCCTGTCATCCTGCGCCTTTGTGGTATGGAGGGTGTATGGAATATCCCCCTGTGTGGTGTGGGTTACGCTGATCACCTTGGTAAAATCAACCTGCCATGCAGAATAGCGGTTGGATGTTGTGCCTACGCTGGTATCACCCACATGCGGCAGTTTATCAATGACGCGGATATGGTCGATGGTGCTTTGTCCGCCGTTGACCAATACCAGTTTATAGCGGATTTCGCCGCCAATGGAAGCGATGGCGTATTGATTGGAGCCATAGAAGGAATTGACACCTTCCCCAAGGTCTGCGCTTACCAGCTTATAAAGCTGTATGCTTGAGGTTTGCTCAAGGTTGTTTGTGGTGGCAGCTTTCAATGCCAAATAGCTTAGCTCTTCACCGCCAAAAATGCTTCCCTCAACAGGGTGGGTGGGCAGCTGACCCTTTTCATCGCCAAAGGAGGTTCCTGTTGGGTTTAAGTGATTTTTATTTTGGAGGTGGGTGCTCAATGCAAAAGCGGCATTTTCAATCTTTCCGCTGGGGTTTTCAACCGTTGCATATTTCACCGTGCCTTCCAGTGTCATGGTAATGGATGCATTCGGCGCAAGCTTTCCCGTAAAGACGCAATAGGCATACTGCCCGTTTTTAGCGGGCTGTGAATGCTTAACGCCCGCGGGTGCCGTGATTGCAACATTGGCAATATCAAAATCGACTAAGCTTGGCATTTGGTCGATCAAAACAGGGTCTACCATCTCTGCACCATTTTGAGAAACATTGGTGAGGGTAATGGTATATTTGATCTTGCCGCCAGGCTGTACTGCATTTTGATTGGGCACCTCTATGCCTTCTTCATTGATACAGACCGATGTTTTATGCAGCTGCATGCTGGGGATTTTTTCTTCGGACACCGCAACGGCATTTGCAAGGGCTTCCTTCCAGCTGGTGGCTTGCACTTCTTGCGTGCCAATATCGTAGGCCATGCGAACCTTTGCTTTGTTAAGCACCTTTGCGGCCGCGTGAACCTCCGCTTTGTTCTCTTGGCGCATGAAAACAACCGCATCTACAGGTCCCGCTTTGAAACCGCCTGCTAAGCCGCTGGGATTGCCTAAAGTGTCTGTGCCATAAACGATGGAGAAACCATCGTATTTTTGACCCAAGCTGACGTTTTTGGAGGTATCGGTAACATCCACGGTCGCAATTTTCTGCTTCGTGGTTTCTACCGCATCCTTCCATCCATAAACAGTTGCATAAATCTTATCTTGCTTGGGGTTGGGGTTAATTTGTGTAGGCAGGTAGGAGCAAGCGCCAATGGTAATGGCTTCTACATAGTGCTCAACCTGTGTGGGTTGGTTTTCACGGTCTTGGAAGCTGATGTCCGCATCCTCCAGCTCCAGCCATTTCAGGTTCAGCTGGATGACGTTAGAGGCGGTGGAGGCAAAATCATAAATGCGATAGGTCAAACTCTGCCAGCCATTTTGCAGGCTTTGAAGCTCCGTTTTTTGGGGGTCGCCGTCAATGGCGGCAACCTTCTTTTGAATGCTCAGGTCGGGCAGCTCGGGGTTGGGGATGTTGGCAAAGATGCATACCGCAACGCCGCCGTTGTCATCTACCGTAACGGTGCGCGTGTGGTACCACGGATCGCCCTCATTGCTATTGGGTGTATAGTAGAACCCATTGGCCGCTTGTGTTTCGTGTACAAGGTATTGACCGGGTGCAAGCCCTGTGAAAACACAGTCGCTCAATAGGTAATTCATATAGGGCGCCGCTTTGCCGACATAGAACCTGCCGCCCTTTTCAAAGAGCGTGCTTGCACTGGTGAGGGTTTGCGGATCACTTGACGAATATTGATCCACAGGCTTGGTGTTTGTGTAGGAAGCGCCCTGATCGCTTAAGGAGGTTACTTCGAAGGTGGCGTATTTGGGTACATCCTGCTCGTTTGTAAATTTGAGGTAATTGTATTTGAGTACAGCCAAGCTGCCCTTGGGCGTATTGTACGCATCCAGGTTGACCGTTTCGCTTTGCGCAACTACATAAGCCTGTTTACCCTCAATGGTCACGGCTTCCTTGAGCTGATTGCCATTGAGGTAAACAGCGAGGGAACCATCCACATGCGTAGCGGGCGTATTTGTTTCTGCAATGGCGTAATATTCATTGCCTTGAAGCTTTGGAAGGTTGGGGAAGGTCAGCTGTCCCTTGTTATCGGTTGAAATCGTGGCCATTTTTGCTACGGATTTGCCGCCTTTAACACGGTATAAGGTAAATTCAGCATTGGCAAGCACATCCTCCGTACCCATGGTATGTTCGTGTGTGCGCCCATACTTTGTAAGGCTGATATACAGTCCCGTTGTATTCACAATGGCTTGTTCGCCCTTTAGCTCTGTAAGACTGCCGGGTGTAGCCGTAATCGCTACATCTGCGGCGGGTACATGCCCAATGGGCGTATAAACCTCGGTTAACCAATACTGCGTTTGTTTTTCATCCTTTAGCAGACGGTCAAAGGGGAGCTTAAACTGCAAGTCGATGCCGCCGTTCACATCCGTTGTCCACAGCATACTCGCGTCTGTGCCTGCTAGCCATGATTGATCCTGTTGATAGAAAAGCTTGTTCTTGGCTTCATCTACATAATAAACAGCGAATTTTACACCCTGCAAGGGAAGGGCGGGTGTGCGGTCGTCCGTCTTGAGCAATGAAATTTTAGCCGACGAAGGAACATTGCGCACGTGAAGCAAAACCGGTTTTTCGGTTGTGTGATCCGCTTGTATGATCACCTCTATTGCGCCGTTGACCCACTTCTGCGCACCCTTGTTCAGCGAATATTTACCGTACCATGCATCGCTGCCCTGCTCCACCACATAGTACGTAGCAGGATCAAGCTCTACCGTAGCGGAGCCCGTGCCATTGGCAATAACCACATCTACAAAAGCCGGCGATGCGGGCGTAAGAAGATCCGCACTGGTGTAAAGGTTGAATTTGAGCGTGGCAGGCGCGTTTGCGGCAGGCTCAAAGTCCTTTTGAATGGTCAAATGTCCTTTGCGAACGTTCTTTAGGGAAACACTGATGGTTGCCGGGGTGGTTTGCCCCAAATGAACGCCCGTTACCTTCACCACAGTCACAGGCTGTGCAGGCTGTTGATAGCCGACATAATGCGGAGGAACCGTTTCCGTTATCTTATACCAGCCTGGGAGCAAATCGGTTTTCTGAATCAAGCCTTGTGCATCGGTCACCCAATTGGCGTTGCTGCCTGTGAGGGGCTTAAAGCCTGGATCATCAGCCGTTGGTGCAGGCGCACCGTCCACCAATTCCTGACTGTTTGCGAAGGGCTTGAATTGAATGGCAAAAGATACGTTGGGCATTGCAACGCCTGCATCATCCTTTTTGTCCAAGCGAATGCTTCCTTTGCCGGGGTTTACAAGCGATACCGTTTTTTCTGCCTCATTGGCTCCGAAGGTAATGGGCAGTACATTTTGGTTCACCAGCTTGAAGTAGCTCTTCTCAACATCGGACAACGGGTTGCCGTTGATCGAAACCTCTTCAACGCTATAGGAGCCGTTGGGCAGTGCAATGGCATTGGTAACGCCGTCTGCGTTGGTCGTGAGGGTGTTTTGGCTGATTTCGCGGCCATTTGCGTCTTTGATGGGCGTACCGTCAGCATTTGTAATGCGAAGTACGACATTGGCCGCAGGGTTGCCTGCCGCATCGATCTTTTTCAGCGTTAAATGGCGATAGGCAGGGTCAAAGATTACGGGAGTGATGGTTTGTTCACCGCGATAATCGGGTGAAACAATCGATCCCGTGCTTCCGCTGATGTCGTAGCCGTCAATGGTTGCAATTTCTTTGTAGTAATAGGTGGTGTTTCGATTCACCATGAAGTTTGCATAGCCATATGCATTTGTAAGCGCCTTTGTCACAAGCCTTGTGCAAGCCTGATCTGAATAAATGCCTATTTCAACCCCTTGAAGCGGTTTCAGGTTCGCTTCTGTTTCCGAGGTGGGCACACCGTTTGCAACATTGTAACCCATCTTGCGCACGCGCATAGGCACTAAATTGGATTGGTTGTTAACAATGGGGTTCTTATTGGCGTTGGTGTACGTGGTATCGAGCAGATAGGTAGCCCCAGCTTCCGTATTCCTTGTTTCAATGGTCAGCGGATATTCAAATTGAACCGGGGTGCTGTCCGCAGGGTAACTCACCTCGCGCAAAACGAAATTGGCTTTATAATTGATGGGGGATTGGCTGGTTACGGTAATGTATGGTTTTAATTTGTTATTGCGCATGAGTTCGCCGAATTCAAACGATTCGGAAATACCACGGCCCGGGTCTTTTTGACCCTCCTGTGTATCTGTGCCTGTGGTGAACTTTGTAAGCAAAGCGCCTTTTTTGAAATCGCTATCCGCAAGCCAAAGCTCAAAGGTGACATTGGCAAGCGGAATTTCTTTGTTTTGATTGATGCGAAGCACCTTATCCAGCTGTACTTGGAAGTAGCGCAGATCCTTTGTTCCAGGACCAGTGATGGGTGTGTTCTTCACTTCAATATTTGTTATGCCGTTTTTATTATATTTGTCCTTCGTCAAAGGCCCGATAATGCCATCGCCAACAATCTCGTAGGCACTGGGTTCCTTGATTTCCTCAAACCAGAATACATTGCCATAAATCTGTGCTTCCGTCAGGAAGGAGCCGCTTTCGTTTTTCACGGTGCCCGTTTCATAGATATAGGCATTCGGGTTCTTCTTTTTGAGCTCGGTCACAATTTCTTTGTTGGTTTTGCCTTTGTATAGGGTTTCATATTCCGCTTGTGTGCAGCTATGAAGCAGGAATTTCGCATGGTCAAGCAGCTTTGTCGGGTCGGTTGCGTCTTGCTTGATCAGCTTAAATTGTGCATAGGATTCATAGTTGAGCAAAGCTTCTTTATCGAATGTTTCATAGATTTTCTCTGTTGCGTTCAGGTTTTGAATGCTCATGAGATCAAGCGTGAGGCTGTTGTAATCCGCAAGGCAGGCAGCGGGCTGTCCTTGAAGCTCCTGGGCATTGACAGGCAGCTTTTTGCCATCGGGGAGCTCGCAGGTATCGGGCTTGGCAAGCTCTACAAAGGCATAGGTTTTGGTCGCATCCAAATCGTTAAAGGTTGCTTTGCCGTTTTCTTTGGTGGTGATGGATTCCTTCCATTCAAGCTTACCATCTTTGATTTCATAAATGGCAAGCTCCACGCCATTCAGCGGATAATTAATGTAGTGACCCGTGTTCACTTCCCAGTGCTTTTTCAGGAATTTTTTGATGATAACCGATACCTTGGGCGCGTTTGCGTAGCGATAGGTAGCGGTGCACTTATCCTGATTGGCCAATATTTGTGTTTTGACCGTATTGTCATCAGGCGGGAAATAGCCTGCAGGGGGGGTGCTTTCAACCACGGCATAGCTTAGCGCCTTGCCGTTCATAGCGTAGAGGGGCAAATTGTTCAGTTCAAAATAGCCGCCGTTGTTGGTTAGGATATTGGGTCTTGTATAAGGCACCATGCCAGAAGCAGGCGTACCTGCACCAAAGCCAGCGGCTGTTAAAGCCTTGATGGTTTCCTTGTCGGCTTCAGGCACATCAACGCTTACCGTGTACGAAGCGTTCTTCAAATTGCTCCCCGTTTTTGCGTCGGTTTTGCGAATGTAAATTTTGCCGCGGTTGAGCGCATTTTGAATGGTTGCGTCGGTTGTTTTGTTGTCCTGCAATGTATAGGGGCCGAAATAGAGGAGATCGCCTATTTTTTCACCCGTGCCGATGTGCTGAATCGCTGGGGGAATGGCATTGCTTGGCGTAGCGGTTTCAAGCAGGTAATAATTGTTTCCCGCTTCCTCAAGCGGTTCACCAATGAGTTTGTTTGTTTGTTTGTTCACCGTAAGCTGGTAGCTGGTACCATCGGCTTTTTTGACCTCCGTCATGCTGCCGTCTGCTTGCTTGCGGTATAAGGTAAAGGTAAAGTCGCCGTTCCCCATATCACATTTTTTGTTTGTGGTTTGGTCGATCAATTCCTTTGTGAGCTGAATTTTGGGTTTGGCATCGTTTGTAAAGGTCAGCTCATAGCGTGTGAGCGGATCGCGCACCAAAATTTCCTGATGGCTTGGGTTGCTCAAGCGATAACCCGCAGGTGCTTTCACCTCTTCTACATAATAGGTAAGCCCAATGGGCAAATCGGATACAAGCACCGTGCCGTTTGCATCTGTGGTGTAAACCGTTTGATCGTTTGGAATATAGGTTTTGGTTACTTTGTCACTGCCCAAGGTATATACCTTGAATTCAGCACCGACCAATCCAGCTTTTGTATCAGCGCCTATTTTCTGAATTTGAATTTGCCCTTTGTTTTCTTTGTTGATGATGTGCTTGCTCGCGTCCGTTAAGTCCGTTGCTTTGCTCCAATCCGCGAGGGTGATCGGGCCCCAATACTCATCATTGGGGGTGCTGTCGGCAGGATACACCACGGTATTGCCCGTGCTGCTATCCTTGTCTTCTTGTACATAGTATTCCATTTTCAAGCCGTTAGGATCATCAATCGGCAGTAGAGCGGTTGTAACAAAGCCCTGCGCATCGGTAACAGGCAATGCGCCCTTTAAAATGTAGCTTCCGCTTGCATCCTTCGTGTACAGGTTAAACTTTTTGCCTTCAGCATAGGTAATTTGGCTTGGGGGATTTCCCGCGCTCAACACATGCTGCTCTTTACGGAATTTGAAGCTGCCTTGAAGCACATTATAAAAGGAAGCTTCTTGTTTGTTGGCGTCTTTAAACTGCCAAGTATACTGATGGCTATCCTTTGTGAAGGAAGCATCGGCACAGGTTGATTCGCTCAGACGGTACCAGTAATAGTTACCGTTGCCATCAGCGCGCGGAAGACCCTTCACAGTCATGGACGATGATGCATCCGTCAGCTGATGATGGGTAACCGTGGTGGTGTTGCCAGCGGGAAAGGCAGGATCTGTAGAACGCTCAAGCGTAAAGGCAAAGGCGCTTGCTTGCGTGCCTTTTACTTCATGGATGGGCTTCTTTTCCTGCGCTGTATAATCGCGCCCTGCCTTTTCATATTGCACCGCATATTTATAGAAGGTAAGCGAAGCATCGTTTTTGTAGTTGATGATGGGATCGACTGTTATATCCGTTGTTTGACCCTGCGTAATGGTAATGGGCTTGCTCTGCGTTTGCAAGACATAACCATCGGGTGCTTTGGTTTCCGTCATTTGATAGCTGCCCACGGGTAGCAGAATAAATGCGCTTCCATCCTGCTGTGTGGTGACGGTATAAGTAGGGGTGGTGGTACCGTCCTTCACAAAGGTAAATTCCGCACCCGCAAGACCCTTCTTATTCTCATCCTGTTTGGTGAATTTAAGCAGGCCCTTGCCAATCACGGGGTTTAAGAAGGTGACCTTCGCAGTTGCTTTTTCGGTTACTTGGAGGTTGATCCAGGATTGGTTTGCGGTCGTTCCCCCATCATAGGTAATTTGACTGCAAGCAGACGTATCCTTGGGGAAGGTCGTTTGCAAAATCACGTATTCACCCGGTGCAAGGGCTTTGCTCTTGGTTTGAGCGTCTTGCGTGGTATCGGTTACGCTTAAATTTGCCACAGCTGTTGCGCCCGCCGCAGGCACACCGTTTACAACATCCTGTGCATTGTAAATGGCAAAGTTTGCGGAGCCTGTAAATACGCTGTTATAAAACGCATTGTAAGGCACTTCCTTCTGACTGCCCTCGGAAAGCTCCAGCATTTCAGTCACTTGGACAAAGCCAGCCTCTGTAAGCTCACGATATTTGGCTTGCGCTTCACTGACAGCGGTTGCAGGCGCAGTGCCTACGAGCGTATAATCAATGGCAGCATTGTTGGTAAGCGTAAAGGTTTGCGTAGGTTGCGGCTCAGCATAGGGAAGCTTAAACTCCGCTTGCGGATAGCTTGCCGTTACCAGATATTCTGTATAGGCAGGGGTGTCCCCAGCCGCACTGGCTGTGCCAGTGGTTTTGATTGTGTTGTATTGATTTGTTTGGAGGGTTTTTCCGTCTGCACCCAGTGCTGTGCTTGTACCGATTGGCGTTACGGTTCCAGTTTGTACGCACACAAGGGCAGCGGAGGCAGGCTTCACGTCTTTGCCAGAAACCCCTGTAAAAACAGGCAGTACATCCGTTAATGCAAAGGATGTAAAATTCAAAATACCTGTTTTATCATAATCGTTGGTTTCGGCGGAAAGCGTGCCATTGATCGCTTTTCCCACTTTCAAGCGGTAGGTAAACACAACGGAGCCCATGCCGTCTGGTTTGGGTTCGCCCTCAAGCGCTTTATTGACCATCCATTGGCTATCGGCAATGTTTTGAACTGTGGTGTCATTGGCGTCAAGCTGTATATGACCCGTAAAGGTTTTTTCTTGTGTCTGCCCCAAGTTTTGATCTGTTACGGAAACATCCGCAGTCATTGCAAGAACCAGTGGACCATAGCTGCTTCCATTGGGTGCAGAACCGTTATTGGTCATGCGGGCATTGACCATAAAGCTGTGACTGCCAAACTTCTTCACATCGCCAAGGTCAATGACATAGGGATTTGCCGCATTGTGTTCGATGCCATTTTTATCAATCACAACCACATTTTCAGGCGGTGTAAGCGTAAAGGTCACATTCTTATATTGATCATAAGCCGCAATCGGGTTGCCGTTCTTCAAGAGATAGGTTGGTGCATTATTGAGCGTATAGCTGATTTCATAAGAAAATTCTTCGCCTGTAGGAATGCCGGCACGCGGATTGGCGCTTGCCATGGCAGATACATGGGGCGATGAAACCGTTTCATTGCTTTTAATCGCTTCATCCACCACTTCAAAAGCAGTTTTCAAGGTTGCGCCCTGCGGGTTGATTTCATAAAGCGTGCTGGTTTCTGCCAAAACAGAGGTTGGCAAAGCACTCAACAGCATTGTGAGTGTCATGAGCAGGGCAATGGATTTCTGAAAGTACTTATTCATGGGGTGAACCTCCCTATATCCTCGTTACGTTGGGATGTGCAATGCTACACCGTGATTTTTCACGGTGTAGCATTTGATTTATTCGGCTGAAATGGTTACCTGCGGAGCGGGTTGCTCGGCGGCAGGCTGCTCGGCGGCAGGCTGCTCGGCGGCGGGCTGCTCGGCGGCGGGCTGCTCGGCGGCAGGCTGTTCGGCGGCAGGCTGTTCGGCGGCAGGCTGTTCGGCGGCAGGCTGCTCGGCAGCGGACTGCTCGGCAGCGGGCTGCTCCTGAAGCAAAGCCGCCGCTGTGTCCTGATCAAGCACGGTTACCTCAAAGCGCCACGCATCGTGGAAGTTTTCCTCGGTAATCAAAACCTTTAACGTATTCGTCGTTTCATCAGCAATGTATTCCCATACGTCGTTTTTGCGCTGTTGCCAGCGTATTGCGACGGTTTCGTTTTCGTAGCCGATCAGCTCCGCTGTAAACTCCAGCACATCCCCCACGCGAGCAAATTCCGGTGCAATGCTGGCATGCAACCGCAATTGATGCGGTACAGGGGTTATTTGCGGCAGCAAGCTGGTACTGGGTTCAAGGGTAGGTTCTTCTGTTAGTACAGGAATGGTTTCCACAGGCGCAGTGACGGTGGCCTCTGGCGAGGGAGAGGGTGCAGTGACGGTGGCCTCTGGCGAAGGAGAAGGCGCTGTGACGGTGGCCTCTGGCGAAGGAGAAGGCGCAGTGACGGTGGCCTCTGGCGAAGGAGAGGGCGCTGTGACGGTAGCCTCTGGCGAAGGAGAGGGCGCTGTGACGGTGGCCTCTGGCGAAGGAGAGGGCGCAGAGGCTTCGATATCCCCCCTTGAAATGTGTAAGCGTTCACGCACAATGGCGCCGCTTTCCTCGCTGGGTACCAGCGCTACGGGTGCGCCAGCGGCATCCAGCAGCTGCCACGAGAGTGTTGCACGCTCGGCTGTGCTGTCTGGAGCAAAGGGGGTAAATTCCATTTTGAATGAAAGTGCCTCGCCGCTCAGCACCGCACGGCCATTGATTGCGGTTGCGTTTGTAACCCAAAGTATGCCATTGCCATAGGAAGCATTTACACCGTCAAGCGCAGTCTTAACAGAAAACTGTGCAAGCTCTGCTGTGTTTAATTGGATTCCAAAGGGAGCAAGCGCTGTGCCATCGGCATTGGAAATTTTCAAAACAAGCTCTGCCGTAAGGCTCTCTCCCCCATTGGCCTTTCGACTGCTTGGGGATAAATACAGCTCCGCAATGCTAAGCACCGGGGAATCGCTCGGCAAAGCCTCGGGCACAGGGGTACTGGTGGGCGGTGCGGTTTCCACATCCAGGGTGATCGAATCTGACACTTCTACCGTTTGAGCAGCCAGCGTGATTGCCGCAGTCAAAAACGGAACCTCCGCCATAGCGGTGCATGCAACGAGGGTCGCAAGCAAAAATGCGAACGCACAAGAGATCAGCGTACGATTCTTCTTCATTTTAAAATTTCGCCTACCTTTCCTATCAAGCCAAAGCGATGCTTTGAATTCAAAAACCATTGCTAAAATACAACAGGATATAACTTTCCATGTAGTAGTATATCTCTTTTATTGGAAATAATCAAGCAATTGAAAATTTCATGAGCAAATTGCACAGAGCTACCAAAACGGTCAATATTCGCTCCATATGCACCATTGTTTTTTTTATGTTTATTTCGTTTTTGGCATTCAAAATGCTCAAAAAAAGCGGTACCGCACATTTCTGCGCGATACCGCTTTCAAAGCAAGCGGATGACGGATTACTCGTCGTCCTTGTTTTCGTTTTTGTCGTCTTGCGCTTCATCATCTTCCGGCACATCGGTAAAGAAGGGTTTGCCGCAGGCTTCACATACGGGGCTTTCATCAAAGTCGATATCAGCGGCCTTGATCATAACGCTTTTGCCGCAATTGGGGCAATCAAACGAAAGCTCTTCGTCATCGCCATATTCGCCGCATTCGTCACAGTCCTCATCGCCGCAATCGCATTCGCATTCGTCCTCTTCATCTTCATCAAACAGGACTTCTTCCATGTCGGCCAGATCGGTATCGATATCGTCCACATACTCCTCAAGCTCGCCAAGGTTGGTTTCCAGCTCCGCGATTTTCTGAGCCATGTCATCCATTACGCTCAGCATTTCAAGCATGAGCTTGTTTTCGTTCTTTTCCTTGTCCAGCCCCATGCCCTCCGCCAAGCCGCGCAGGTAGGCGGCACGATCCGTTAAACTGCTCATGATTTTTTCTCCTTTTATGAGGGATTTCTCCCCCTATTTTGAGCCTATACCCAAACCAAGTTCAGCGCTTGCGCATTGCGCCTTCCCTAAGTCCTGATATTAGCAGCGCTCCATGTACTCGCCGGAGCGGGTATCAATGCGCAAGCGGTCGCCCGTGTTTACAAACAACGGCACTTGCAGTGTGAAGCCAGTTTCCAAGGTGGCAGGTTTGTAGGTGTTGCTGGCGGTATCGCCCTTAAAGCCGGGCTCCGTGTCAATGACCTCAAGCTCCACAAAGTTGGGTGCCGCAACGCTAAAGGCATTGCCCTTAAAGAAGCGAACCGTTACATTGGTGCCTTCCTTTACGTAGGGAATGGCATCCGATACCTGATCTTGGCTTAGCGGCAGCTGCTCATAGGTATCTACATCCATGAAATAGTACAGCTCGCCATCTTTGTATACATATTGCATTTCCTTGGTTTCCACAACCGCGCGGGGCATTTTATCGGTGGGGTTGAAGCTGCGCTCTACCACCGCGCCATTCATGATGTTTTTGATTTTGGTGCGAACAAATGCCGCGCCCTTGCCTGGCTTTACGTGCTGAAAATCTACCACCGTCCACACGCCGCCATCGTACTCTACGGTCAAACCTTTTCTAAAATCACCTGCTGTAATCATTGCCGGTTCCTCCTCGTATTGCTTCTTTGATTGAATGGTCTTTCGTCGTTTGGCTGTTTTTACAGAATCAACAGCTCGCGCGTGGGGGTTGTCAGCACCTCACAGCCGTTATCCTTCACCACAACCGTATTCTCAATCCGCACGCCTCCAATGCCCGGCAGGTAACAGCCGGGTTCCACCGTAATCACCTGATTGGGCTTTAGCGTTGCAGTCGAAACCTGATTAAAGCGCGGGCTTTCGTGAATATCTATGCCCAAGCAATGGCCTAAGCCATGTCCAAAGCGCCCCTCGTAGCCATTTGAATCAATGTAATCGCGTGCTATGGCATCTATTTCGCGGCAGCCCCTGCCCGCCATCACCGCCGCCTGTGAGCGTTTTTGCGCTTCAAGCACTGTTTCATAAACCTTCTGCATTTGGCTGGAGGGCTTGCCCAGCGCCACGGTACGCGTCATATCCGCACAATAGCCGCCCACCCTTGCGCCAAAGTCCATGGTGATCAAATCACCCTTGCAAAGCTTATAATCCCCTGGAACCGCATGGGGCAAAGAGCCGTTTGCACCTGCGGCCACAATGGTGGAAAACGCGCACCCGCTTGCGCCATGGCGCATCATATCAAAATCAAGTGCCAGCGCAATTTCTTTTTCTGTAACGCCCTCTGCAAACATGGAAAGCACGCGCTCAAAGGCTTCGCTGGTTACCTTGCATGCCTGTGCGATCAGCGAAAGCTCATGCTCGTCCTTCACCTCGCGAAGCTGCTCGGGGATGCCGCCGACCGGTTTCCACTCCATGCCGCGAACCGTATCGCGCAAAGCTTCAAAGGCGTGTACTGTAAGGTAATCATCCTCGTAATACAGGGTGTCCAAATCATACCTGCGGCACAGGGCGGCCACCACATCCTCTGATGATCTGCCTTTTTCCGTCATTTCTACAGAAAAACCACGCGCTTGGTTTTCCGCTTGCTCCGTGTAGCGAAAATCCGTAACCACGGCGCGGGCATTCAAAGCCACCAGCACCAGTCCCTCGCCCGTATAGCCAGAGATGTAAAACATATTGCTTGGATTGTGCAAAAGCACGCCCTCGTGTTGTGAAAGGCGCATTGCGCTTGTCAGCCGTTCAAACCGTTCTGCCATTTTGCTTCCCCATCCTCTCAAGGCCGTGGGCATGTGAAAAAAAAGCTTTTTCATCCTTTTTTGATCACAACGGCCTTAAATGCTTTGTTTAGGTACAAAGCCATCTTTTATTCTACCATAAACAAAAATTCCGCGCCACTGTTTTTTTGCATTTTCAGGAATGTTGCGGATATCAACCGCTTATTTTGTCACCCTGATTACAAAATCAGCATACAATCTCCAAATGAAAAGAAACGATAATGCTCCGCCACCGCTTCGCCATATACGCGAAGCGCTTCCTCACGCGTCATCAAGGCAGATACCAGCATGAGCAGGGTGCTTTGCGGCAGATGAAAGTTGGTAATCAGCGCGTCCGTTGCATGAAAGGTACTGCCAGGCATTAAAAATATGCCTGTGTCCCCGCTTTGTGCCTGAATGACCCCATCTGTGCCTGTAACCGTTTCCAGCGTGCGCACGCTTGTGGTGCCCACGCAAACGCAGCGCCCGCCCGCCGCACGCGCGGCGTTAATCGCCTCCGCCGCCTCTTTGGTTACCTCATAATGCTCCACATGCATGTGATGCTCGCTTACATCCTCACACTTGACGGGGCGGAAGGTGCCCAAACCCACATGCAGTAAAATAGGCACAATGGTTACGCCCATATCACGAACGCGCTGTAACAGCTCGGGGGTAAAGTGCAGGCCCGCCGTGGGCGCGGCCGCGCTCCCTTCCTGCTTGGCATATACGGTTTGATAGCGCTGCTGGTCTTGGAGGTGCTGGTGAATGTAGGGCGGCAGGGGCATTTGCCCTAGCTGATCCAACAGCGCTTCAAACACGCCTTCATAATAAAAGCGAACCCTTCTGCCGCCGCCTTGGGTGGTATCCAAAATTTCCGCGCGCAGAAGCCCGTTGCCAAAGGAACAAAAAGCGCCGGTATGAAGCCTGCGGCCAGGGCGTACCAAGCCTTCCCATATATCCTTTTCCATGCGCTTTAATAGCAATATTTCCACAGGCACGCCCGTGCCTTCCTTTTCACCAAGCAAACGCGCGGGAATCACCTTGGTTTCATTGAGAACCAGCACATCCCCCTTGCGCAGAAATTGCGGCAAATCATAAAAATGGAGGTGCTCAACGCTACGGTCCGCACGGTTGTACACAAGCATGCGGCTGTGGTCGCGCGGCTCAATGGGCGTTTGGGCAATCAGCTCCTGCGGCAGTTCATAATCAAAATCACTTGTTTTCATTCCGCTAACAATCCTTCAATCCTTCCAATTTTGTCACCCGAACCACAGCTCCCCCTGCTCAGATTTTCAATTGCTCCTCTGCATCTGGGGGTGGCTGCTGGGGCTTTCGCCCCATGTGCTCATAGGCGGCAGGCATGGCAACGCGGCCTCGTGGGGTGCGCATTAAAAAGCCCAGCTGCATCAAATACGGCTCGTACACATCCTCTATGGTAGAAGCGTCCTCCCCCGTCATGGCGCTCAATGTTTCCAAACCCACAGGGCCGCCGCCAAACTTATCCATCATGGTGGAAAGCATGGTGCGATCCAGCTTATCCAGCCCCAATTCATCCACATCCAGCATGTTAAGACCTTGCTTGGCTACCTCAAAGGTAATTTCACCATCCGCGCGAATCTCCGCATAATCGCGCACACGGCGCAGCATGCGGTTGGCAATACGCGGCGTGCCTCTACTGCGGCGGGCAATTTCCAAAATGCCCTCCGCGTCTGCTTTCACATTCAAAATACCTGCACTGCGGCGCACAATGGCGCACAGCTCCTCGGGCGTATACATTTCCAAGCGGAACAAAATACCAAAGCGGTCACGCAGCGGCGCGCTCAAAAGCCCTGCGCGCGTGGTTGCGCCCACCAGCGTAAAGCGCGGCAAATCCAAACGGATGCTGCGTGCAGTAGGTCCCTTGCCAATCATAATATCCAGCGCATAATCCTCCATGGCGGGGTAGAGCACCTCTTCCACAGAACGGCTCAAGCGATGAATTTCATCAATAAAAAGCACATCCCCATCGGCCAAATTGGTTAAAATGCTCGCCAAATCCCCCGGCCGCTCTATGGCAGGGCCGCTTGTAATGCGGATGCTCTGCCCCATTTCAGCCGCGATAATCCCCGCGAGCGTTGTTTTGCCAAGCCCCGGGGGGCCGTACAGCAGCAGATGATCCAGCGGTTCATGGCGCTTGAGCGCCGCCTCCAGCGATATGCTGAGGTTTTGCTTAATCGCCTCTTGCCCAATGTAATCCCGAAGGTTCTTGGGGCGAAGGGTTTGCTCTTGCTCATCCTCACCCATGCGCAAGTCCTTTGAAATCAAACGTTCTTCCATTGATAACCATCCTTTTTACCGCTTTTGCGCCATTTGCCTAAGGGCGTGCTTGATCAGCTCATCGGCAGTGGTTGCCTGATCCTTTGCGCCCTTTAAGGCGGCGGCCGCCTCCTGCGGTGAATAGCCCAGCGCTTTGAGCGCTTGCATGGCTTCACCCAGCGCATCCTGCGCAGGGGCTTCCGCATCCATGTAGCTGAGCTCCTCTGCCGATATCCCTGCACTTAAAGCATCCTGCGTGAGCTTATCCTTTAGCTCCAAGCTGATACGCTGTGCCGTTTTTTTGCCAATGCCAGGCGCACGGGTCAGCATGTTTACATCGCCTGTTAAAATGGCAAGGCGCAAATCGTTAAGAGGCATGCTGCCCAGTACAAACAACGCGCTTTTGGGGCCAATGCCAGAGATGGAAATGAGCCTGCGAAACATTTCGCGTTCATCCTTGGCCAAAAAGCCAAACAGCTCAAGCGCGTCCTCGCGAACGTTCATATGTGTGTAAATCAAGCAATCCTGCCCTGCGGCAGGCAAGGCGGCAAGCGTGTTCATACTGCACATCAGCCGAAGGCCTACGCCCGCCTTTGTCATGAGAATGGCTTCCCCCTCGCTTTTTTCAACAAGCGTTCCCTGTACCATGGCAATCATGCGCAAGCCCTCATTTCATTTCAAATTGTACCTTGCTTGCACCCGTCGCCGCATGCGTAAGGGCAATGGCAATGGCATCCGCCGCATCATCGGGGCGGACAATTTCATTCATGCCAAGCAGCAGCTTTACCATTTGCTGAACCTGTGCCTTATCAGCGCCGCCATAGCCTGCCACGGCTTGCTTTACCTGCATGGGCGTATATTCGTAGAGCAAATCGGAATATTCAGCGCAAACCGCAATGCTCACGCCGCGTGCTGCGCCCACTGTAAAGGCGGTGGTTACGTTTTTGGCAAAGAAAAGCTCTTCAAACGCAATTTCAGCAGGCGCAAACCGCGTAAGCAACGTGTGCATGTCCGCATTGATTTGCTTCAGCCGTTCTGGAAAGCGCTGTTTCGGCGTTGTGATAATGCATCCATAATCAATGAGCCGCGGTTTTTTTCCGCGTTCCGCCTCAATCACGCCCCAGCCCAGCGTTGCAAGCCCGGGATCAATTCCCAGTATAATCATGAATTTCCTCCGTGCTTTGTTTGGCTTCAGGCGGTTTTTCTGTGCCTGCGGGCGGTTGTTCAGAACCCTCCTGCGCCCCGCTTGCTTCGCGAATATCGTCACAGCTAAGCTTCATCAGCTCCTCCCGTGTTAGCTTCTGTTGCTTTGCCAAACGGTTGGCCTGTGCGCTAATGGCGCGTTCAAATAGGTTGCGCACGCCGCGCGCGTTGCCAAAGCCCTTTACATCAATGCTGTACAGCGCCAGCAGGCTCTTGAGCAAATCCCGCGCGTCAGGCGCGAGCTCATAACAGCATTTCTTGCAATGCAAATCAAAGATATCCAGCATTTCCTGAACGGTATAATCCTCAAAATTCAGAAAGCGGTTAAATCTGCTTTCCAAACCGGGGTTGGAATGAATAAATTCCTCCATCAGTTCCACATAGCCCGCCACAATCACAATCAGATCTTCCCGATGATCCTCCATGGCCTTGAGCAATGTATCCACCGCTTCTTGACCGTAATCATTGCCGCCGTGGTTGGTTAGCGCATACGCCTCATCAATAAAGAGCACGCCGCCAAGCGCTTTTTGAATCACTTCACCCGTTTTGATGGCGGTTTGCCCCACAAAACCCGCAACCAAGCCGCCGCGATCCACCTCCACCAAATGCCCCTTGGATAAAATGCCCAAACTGCGGTAAATGCGTGCCATCAAGCGCGCAATCATGGTTTTGCCCGTGCCTGGATTGCCTGAAAACACCATGTGAAGGGACAGGTCATTGGTTGGAAGCTCGTGCTCCCTGCGCATTTTTTGCACCGTTACCAGGTTGATGAGGCTTTCCACCTCTTTTTTAACGGTTGCTAAGCCGATGTACTCGTTGAGCTCCTTCATGAGCGTTTCCATGGGTTCCACAGGCTGCTCCTGCGCCGTTTCTTTCACCGCAAAAGCAGCGGCTTGGGGCTTTTCCTGTATGCCAGCCTCAGCCTTGGGCACGGGCTGATTGCTTTGTGTGCTTTGCGGCTGTTCATTCAAGCTTGGCAAAGCGGGCATGCTCCACAAATCATCCGCGATTCGGCTTAAATTACTGCGCGTCATTTGGTTGATAACATCCATTTGCAATTGAATAATTTCATCCTTGCGATCCATCTTAATCCTCCATAAGCGCGGTTTGCGGAACAAACAAACGGCAAGGCTTGTCGCGGTAGGTGGTTTGAATATAAGCCCAATCGCCATTTAGAAAACCCAACAGCGTTACCTCTGTATCTTTTTTAAGCTTGGCAACCGTGCCCTTGCCCTTGAGGGGGTCGTCGGTTGCATTCACGTTTTTGGTCAGCTTGAGCGGAATTTTGCTCAGCCCCAGCTGTGCTACATTGGCCGCATCCGCAAGGGTGCTGGTATCAATGTACCCCAAGCGTCCCTTACTGCCGTTGCCAATGGTATAGCTCACCAGCACCCAACCGTTTTCCACGCCATAAATGGAAACCGTTTCATCGGTGGTAACCTGCGCTTTGTTATCCCGATAGGCTTTTTCATCGGGAGCGCTGTAAACCTTCAAGGTACGCGCGTTTTCAAAGCGTGCATCCCCAAGCACTGCCAAAGAGGGCGCTTGCGTGAGCGCAATTTCGTAGGGGGACAGGGTGGGTGTGGGTGCCACTGTGGGCGAGGGCGTTGCCACAGCGGTCGGCTTTGGCGTGGCGGTGGGTACAAGGGTGGGTGTGGGGGATGGAATGGGGCTTGGGGTCACAAATTCTTCTGGCGCTACTGCCTCCCCCATGCGGTTGAGCACATAGCCAGAGGCTGATTCCTCTGCTGTGCGCAAGGTAAAGGCGCTGTCACTGCCTATTTCCACCGTTCCATTGAGCGCCTCGCTTGTGAGCAAGCCTTCCGCCAATTGATAATCCGACACCTGTACCGTTAAGAGCTTGCCATCTGCGGTAAACTGATAATACGTTTTTCCATCGCTTCCCAGCGGTTTCCACAGCCCGTGTGTCAGCACATCCGCAATCATCGCATCATTGGGCGCAAGCGGCATGGGGGTTGGGGTTTGCACGGGGGGCAGCACAAAGGCAGGGTCAAGCGCGGGCTGTGCTTCCGGTGCTTCCGGTGCTTCCGGTGCTTCCGGTGCTTCCGGCAGAGTGGGCACGGGCAATGGTTCAGCGCTTACCGCCCCCTGCTGAAAATCTGTTTGCTCCTGCTCTACCAAAGCTTCCTCGCGGCTTGCCGCATCTCCCCCTTGGTTTTTTGCTTCGCTGGACGTTGTATTTTGGACAGGCACAAGCGCTTTGGAGGGGGTAAGGCGCAGCTCCTCCCAAGGCACATCCACCACGGCGGCATTGGTGCTTACCATGCCTGCATCGTATATACAGCGGAAATGCGTGGCGTTGACAAAATAGGAGCTTGCCATGGGCACAGCGCTCGCGTCCGCAAGGGTGGGAAGTAACAAGCCCTGCGCCTTCACTGTGCGAAAAACCGCCTCACGAATGGCCGCATCCACCGCAGTAGCAGGCTCTGTAAACAAATCACCCACCGTTAAAATCCGACGGTTTTCAAGGTCGATCAAGCGATAAAAGAAGCTGGTTTCCGTGCTTGCGGTGCCCGCCGCACAGTTGCTCACAGACGCTTCGATTGATAGCAGATTTTCAAAATCCACAGAAGCAAAATATCCGCTTCGAAGCACATCCCGATCACCCTGCGCATAAGCCGCATCCTCTGCCATTGGGTCAAGCTTGCGCAGTGCCAATATTGGCGTAGTAACGGTATCGTTTAAAAATTTAGCGAGGGTTTCATCTTCACATTCAAAGGTGGGATAATCCATCGCCAGCTTTTGTTTATCGCTGGTTTTGATTTCGTGGTTGCGCATCACAGTCACGCCAAACGCGCTTACATCCAACGTTTTTGTATGTTCATCCCCGCTTTGCGCACCCGCGATGGTGGGTAATAGCAGGCAGAGCGTTAATAGCATTGCACCAAAACGTTTCATCAGTCGTTCCATCCTTTCACAAACCACAGGCGGGTGATTTTTTCCGTTTGCTTAAAAGCCGCAAGGCAAGGAAATGGGGTTGGCAGAGGTGGTAGACAGCGCCACATATTCCTCATGCCCATCCTTCACAAGCAAAAAATAGAGTGAAAGCGGCTTGGGGTAGGGCGCATCCTGCACAGCATGCAAAGTAAAGCTTCCGCCTGTCCCCGTCATTTGCTTTTCAGCCCAAGTAATATCGCAGGCCACGGGCTCAATGCGGTCGTATTCAAAGTCATATTGCTGTTCGCCTTGTACAAACAGGCCATATTTCCCGCTGTTGGCATCCTGCGCAACCAGCGCATCACAATCTAAGTACACATGCGCCTCGGGGGTTGTAAATAGCGGCGCGTTCAGCTTATCCAGCCGATAAAGCTCACCCGAGGACAGGTAGGCAAAGCTGCAGGCAGAGCCCACAATGCCCATGAGGTCAGGCACGGTCTGCCACTTGCTCATGGTGCCCTCCGCGCTTAATACATACAAAATGTAGCGATTTTCGGCATCGGCAACACTGCCTGTATCTACATATGCTACGGTGTGCTTGCCCGTGAAGGGAAAGGTACGCGCAAACCAAAGCGTGCTGAGCAATTGACCGCTGGTATTGATATAGTTTGCGCTGTGGTCTGTATTGCTTTCAATCACAGCCCAGCCATTTTGCATGGGTTTGAGCAAAAAAGTATCGGAATAGGTTTGCTCCAAGCCTTCCATGCGGATGAGGGAAGAGCCGTTTGCGTTGATCAAATAGGGCGCTTGCTTCACATAAAAGCGATGATCTGCCTGCGGAAACATTTCGCCCTGCAAAAGACCCTCAAAATAGCACAGAAGCTTGCCTTCATCGGCGCTGAAGAGATAGTAATCGTACAAGCCATCCGCGCGGAGGTTGCTTGTGAGCACATGCGTGTCGGTTACGGCAAGCGTTTTCAGCTGGAGCGTGCCGCAAATTTGCCCAATGGCCGCGCGGGCGCGAGGCACAAGCTCCACAGGCGGTGCCGCGTCGTACCCTTTGACGGGCGCGGGGGTTGTGAGCGCTGTAAAGGGCTGCTCCGCGCTTTGGGGGGTGCCCGTAAGCGCGGACAAATACTTGCCAATGGGGGCGCGGAAAAGGTACCCGGCCGCCGCCAGCAACACAAGCACTGTAAGCACTGTAAACACGCGGCGCAGACGATGCCGCCTGCGGCGGCGTTTGCGCGGCGCGTCAGCCGTTTCTGCCTCCACATGGTAGCCTGCGCCGCCTTGCGCGGAAATCACCTCACGCCGCGCGGTATTGGCCCATGTGGCTTCACGCGGACGGTAAACATTGCCTTGCACATGGGGCTGTTCGTCTGGCTCCTCAGTAGGCCGCGCTTCCGTATACAAGCTGGAAAAATCCAGCTTGAGCGGCGGCGCAAAGGTTGGCTCCGCTGTTTCCTCCGTCATCTCCGCATCGCGCCGATAATAAGCCGAAAAATCCGCCGCAGGCGCAGGCGCTATCGGCAATTCTGCATCATAGGACAAGGCTTCTTCATAGGGCAATTCTGCATCATAGGGCAATGCCGCTTCATAGGGAAAGGCTTGCTCAGGCGCTTGTTCGTTGGGTGTATATTCGCTTTCGTTAAAGGATGGCTCGTCCTCAAACTCAATGGGCTCTTCCTCGTTTGGATGCAGCTCACGCGCAACATACAAATGCCGTGCCCGCTCCCCACGCCTTGCGTTTGGATTCTTCTCCGTCATCATTACACCTCGTTTGATGGGCATTTGAGAGATGCCCATTTCATGCTAACAATAGCACGAAAACCTTATTACGTCAAGCTTTAAGCGTTCCTGCGCTGTAACAATCCTCATGTCCGTACCATCCTCATGTAAGAAGCCCGAAACAGCTCGCGCGCATTCATGCGCAAGCCGTTTCGGGCAATGGGATCACAGTTCATCGTACAATGGGTTGTCAGCGCTTCAAATAGCCGCTTTTCTCCCAAAGCACCAGCCAATCCTGCAAGCGGTTGAGCAAATCAGCGTTGCACTTGGTTTTTTTCATCATGTCAATCAATTGTACCACAGCCTCGCCATTGGTGGTGGAGCCTAGCACCTTGCGAATGGAGCGCAAGCCTTCTTTTTGTTCCTCGGTCAGCAAAATATCGTCCTTTTTGGTGCCGCTGGACTGCAAATCAATCATGGGATAAACTGGATCATTTTGCTGATAAGTGCACAGGAACACCTCCATGTTTGCCGTACCCTTAAACTCTTCAAACACAATGTCATCCACGCGCGAGCCCGTACCCACAGCGATGGTAGCAATCACTGTCAGACTGCCCGCATCCCTTGTGTTACGCGCGGAGCCAAAGAAGCGTTTGGGGCGTACCAAAGCCGCAGGGGTCACGGTGTTGGTCATTGGGCGGCCGCCTTGCACCAGCGCGGCCTGATAGGCGCGTGTGAGCTTGGTAAGGCTATCCAGCAATATCACCACGTTGCGCCCGTCCTCCACCAAGCGCTGAGCGCGCTCAAGCATGGTTTCGCTGACACGGGTTTGGGTTTCAGGAGCATCCGCAAAGGTGGTTGCAAACACTTCCGCATTAACAGATTCACGAATTTCCGTAACCTCTTCAGGCGCTATATCAATGAGCAGCATGAGCATTTCGGTTTCCGCATCGTTTTGCTTAATGGCCGCGCTGATTTCCTTGAGCAATACAAGCCTGCCGCTTTCGGGCGGCGCTACAATCATTGCACGCTGGCCGTAGCCAATGGGCGCAATCAAGTCCACCAAGCGAATGGCCATGCTCCCTTGGTTTTCTGCGCTTTCAAGTGCAATGCGCTTATCTGGATAAATGGGTACAAGCTGCTCAAAGCTGAGGCGTTCCCCGCTTTCATCCGCATCGCGCCCGTTGACCTTTTCAACGCATAGCAATGCGGCAAACTTGTCGTTATCGCGCTGTGCACGTGCCTTGCCCTCAATGCTATCCCCTGTGCGAAGCCCATAACGGCGCACCTGTGCCATGGATACATAAATGTCTTTTTTGCCAGGCAGTAACGTTTGTCCGCGCAAAAAGCCATATCCATCGGGTAAAATTTCCAGCACACCGCTGGCAGGTTCGCCTTCCATCACCTGCAAAAGCTCGGGGGTTTGCCCTGCTTCTGCCTGCTCTGCAAACTTGGGATCACGCGCCATGCGGTACAGATCATCGTTAAAGTTATTTTCTGTGGCTGGCGGCTGAAAGCTTCGCTGTTGATAGCCCGAATAGCTCCCGCCAGTGCTTGGGCGGTATCCGCTTTGCGGAAAGCTGTTTTGCTGTTGAAAGCCGCCGCCCTGAGGCTGGTAGCTGCCGCCTTGGGGCTGGTATCCGCCGCCCTGCTGCGGCTGATAGCCGCCGCCCTGCGGTTGGTAGGTGTTGCGTTGCTGATAGCCGCCCGCATTGCTCTGGCGATAGCCGCCCTGCTGATACCCGCCATAGTTTTGCTCGCGAGAGCCATAATCGTTTCGGTTTTGATAAGAGGTTCTCTGCGGCGCGGCGCGGTAACCCAAGCGATAGCCGTCCAGCTTGGGGGCATTATCGGGAATGGGGCGTGCTTGCTCGCTGGAAGCAGACGGAGCATCCATGCGCTCCATGCCCTCATTGTTCATAGACTCCAAGGGCGCGGGCGCGTTGTGAAGGGTGGTTTGCGGGCCAAAGCGATTCACCGTGCCCACAGGGCGCTGAGGCTGTTGCCAAGCGGGTTTTTGAATAGGCTCACGCGGCAAGGTACTGCGAGCCTGCCAAGCTTGACGATATACGGGCGGTTGAAAATCGCCCTGTTCAGGCGGATGATTCCACGGCTGAAAGCCAGCGCCTGGCCGCACAGAGGTTACATCGGCAGAAAGTGCGGCCTCTTGTAGCTTTTCACTCTCCGCTGGAATTTCCTGTTTGGGCAATGCGGCAGTATCCTCCGTTTTGGCGCTCGCAGGCTTGGGCGCAGGTGCCGTTGTTTCCTGATCGCCCAAAGGAATTGCACCAGAAATACGGGCAATAATGCCCTCCTTGTCGATGCCGGCGCTCAATTTTACCCCGTTCTCCTTGGCAAGTTTGCGTAACTGAATCACAGTCATGGATTGCAGTTCCTCGTTCTGCAAAGTAAAACCCTCCTTCATTTTCGTATCCAAAGCAAGGTTGAAAGCCTAAGCCCAAAATGGCCTATGCTGTTGTTGCCTCATTCTTTGATCCCAATTAGCACATCGCGTTCCACCGCTTGTTCTACCCAATGGGAAAAGTCGTGATAAGGCGGTCTGTTAAGTACCTCAATGCCCGCCTCACGCATCAAGCGAGCAAGGTCCTCTTTACGCAGGGTGTTTGTGTTAAAGGATAGCGCGATTGCGCCGCCATGCTTCAGTGCCTTTTCACAAGCGGGCAGCATGGCTTGTGAAAGCTTCAGAAGAGAAGACATGCCTCCCTCCCCCTTGGCCGCATGCTGCACGCCATAGGGCAGATCGCCCACAATCAAGTGAGCGCTTTGGGCACGAACCAAATCCTGCAAGCGCGTTGTATCTCCATGGATAAGACACAAGCTGCGCGTATCCCCCTGTTTCATGCTCTGCGCACTGCTGGCCAGCGTATAGGTTAAGGTTCTGGCGCTCGCCGCCCTTGGCAGGGTTTGAGAACCCTGCACACGCTTATGCTTTACGCGGTGAAATTGCAAAAAGCGTTCAAAATATACGTCTGCTTCCGCAATGGCTTTTGCATCAAGCTCCACGCCTATGGCGTTATCTCCCTCCTGCAAGGCGCAAAACAAAGTGGTGGCCTTTCCGCAAAGCGGGTCCAGTACACAAAGCGGCGCTTGTTCCCGTGCAAAGGCTGAAGCAGCCTTTGCACAATGAAGGAGCATGAAAGTAAAATCACTGTTGGTTTTGCCCTTGTATTTCAGAATTTGGGGCAAATCATCGGGTAAATATTGCGCTTTATGACGTAAAAGCGGAATCAAAGCGTTGTCTTGTAGCTCGGCAGCAAGGCAAATGCCCGAATGGCATGACAGCGCATGCCATGCGTCGTCCGTCATATGCTGTGTTTCAAAGGTTAGGAATTGTTCGTCCTGAATGCTAGTGAGCTGCGGTTGTACATTGAAATCCCAAGCCTCAAGCAAGCACTCAAGCTCGATTAATGCAAGTTTTTGCAACGATTGCCGATATCTCACATTCGCATGCGGTTTCAATAGCATTGCGTAGTGCACAGAGAGCCTCTTTCCATCAAACGTGTTAGAAAAACGTAAAGAACCTGATTTCCTATCAGTTGTTATGTAGTATAGCACAACCACATGGGTTTAGCAACCATTTTCCTTCGACTGTATTTGTCTTTTTCTAACAAATAAATCACAGCAATAAAAAAGGAACCGCCGCACATTTATGCTTGTGCGGCGGCTTTCATGGGTTGCGCAGTGTTTGTTTATGCCTGCGGTGCGTCCTCACTCTTGGCAGCTTCTGCTTCCAGTGCGGTGCCAACTGCTTCTACATCCACAGCAACAGCCTCTTCGCCATTTTCGTTAGCGGGTGCCGCTTCGGCGGGAGCTTCCGGCTCAAGCAACGCGCGAATGCTCAAGCTAATCCGCTTGGCTTCGGGATCAATGCCCAGCACCTTCACCTGCACCTCTTGCCCAACCTTCACCGCATCTTCTACTTTGTTGATACGTGTGGTTGCGCATTGGCTGATATGAACCAAACCATCAATGCCCGGCTCAAGCTCCACAAAAGCGCCAAACGTTGTAATACGAACCACTTTGCCCGTTACCACAGCGCCTTCAGGGTACTTTTCGGGAGCCAGATCCCAAGGCTTGGGTTGGAGCTGCTTTAAGCCAAGCTGAATGCGTTCACGCTCGGGATCAAAGCTCAAAATTTTCACATCCACCTCTTGATCGGGCGAAACAATTTCAGAGGGATGCTTCACATGCGCCCAGCTTAGGTCGGTTACATGGATGAGGCCATCCACGCCGCCCAAGTCTACAAACGCGCCAAAGTCGGTCAGGCGGCGTACAATACCGTGTACCACATCGCCCTCATGCAATTTCGACCATGCATCGGCCTTCTTAGCGGCAGATTCTTCTTTTACCACAGCGCGGCGGCTGGCCACAATGCGTTTTTTAGCCTCGTCAAGCTCAATGATTTTGAGCTTGAGCGTTTGCCCAACAAACTCGCCGATTTTCTCAACATAGCGGTTGGAGAGCTGGGAAGCGGGTACGAATGCGCGGATGCCGTTGACCATGCAAATCAAGCCGCCTTTGACGACTTCCTTGCCAATGCCCTCCACATACTCGTTGTTTTCGTTCTTTTGCACCAGCTCCATAAAAGCCTTGCGGTTTAGAATGTTACGCTGTGAAAGCAGAACGTTGCCTTCGCCATCGTTTACCTTGACAACTTCAACTTCGATTTCGTCGCCAAGCTCCACATTCTCCGTTACCAAGTCCTCGCGCTTAATCAAACCATCAGACTTAAAGCCAATGTTAACGCAGACCTCATCCTCGGTAATTTGCACAACAGTGCCCGTCACAGTCTGCCCGGGTCTGATCTTGACCAGCGTCGCTTCCACGTCAGCCATAAAGCTGTTTTTTTCCGCCTCCTCGGTGGAAACCTGTCGGTCCAATTGTTCCTTGTCAGTCATGCGTGTGACAACCTCCTTAAGTGACCAATCCGGCGTGCTAGCGCCGGCGGTAATTCCAATGGATTCCGAATGGATATATGCAAAGCCCGGCGGAATATCCGCCGCGCGCTCTACCAATAGGGTACGCTCACAAATTCCCTTACAGGTTTCATAGAGCTTTCGCGTGTTCGCGCTGTTTTTGCCGCCCACCACCAGCATCGCATCTACTTGAGAAGCAAGGCGCTTGGCCTCCGCTTGCCTAAGCACGGTTGCGGTACAGATGGTATCTTGAACGGTTAAATCGGCTACGCGCGTGCGCAGTATGGGCAATATTTCTTCCCAGTGCTCATGGGGAAAGGTGGTTTGCGAAACCGCAAGCGCTTTGGGAAGCTCTGGTAACGCAAGCGCTTCTTCAGGGGTTTGAACGGTAAAAACTTGGCCTTGTCCATAACCAATGGTGCCAATCACCTCTGGATGATCCTCTTGCCCAATTAAAATCACAGGGGAACCATCCGCGCTATACTTGGAAACCACCTCGTGCAGCCTTGCCACAAACGGGCAAGTCAGATCAATCACACACTGCGCAACTTCACACAAATGCTTCATAACCTCTGGCGCAATGCCGTGGCTGCGGACGATTACGGTTTTTCCTCGGGCCTGTGCAATCTCGTGAATGGCTGAAACGCGAACGGTTTCAAGCTTTTCGATAACTTGCGGATTGTGAACCAACTCACCGAAGGTAACAATTTCCGCGCCACTCCCAGCTGCCTTGAGCGCTTCATTCACCGCGCGCCGCACTCCCATACAAAACCCCGCGTGCTGCGCCATTTGAATTGGCATTCATTCGCCCTCCCAAGCATATCAAGAACTTTATTCGCCGTTCAATGAAGATTTCCTTCTTTATTCGCAATCAAATTCATAAAATTTCAGCGGAAATATTTATTTGGCAAGCTGCGGTGCATCCAGCCATCAGGCCTCCATTGCCTTTTGGCGCATATCGCGGTAGGTTTGGGTAATCAGGGCAAGTACCTCATCGCAGGCCGCTTTGTTGGTTTCTTTTTTGGCAATCTCGCTTAGCGAAAGGGGCTGTCCATAATACACGTGAATCCGCTTAAAGAGCCCTACCTCCCCCACAATATAAGCGGGCAGGATCTTTACGCCGCTTCTGAGCGCAATCATGGCAATGCCGCTTTCCAAATTTTCCATCAAGCCCTGCTTGTACCTTGTCCCCTCTGGGAAAATAGCGAGCGAATGCCCTTGCTTCAACGTTTTTAAGCAGGTGCGCACCGCAGACATATCCATGTTGTGCCGATCCACGGGAATCATGCGCATATGCTTAAACAGCCAGCGGGTAATGGGGTTGGCGATCAGCTCCTTCTTGCCAAGAAAGCGAAGCTGATAACGGCTGCACTTCCAGCCTGCCGCCAATGGGTCTAGCATACTGCTGTGGTTGGCAATCAGAATATAGGGCGCATCCAATTGTGCATTTTCCACATTGTGGTAGGTAATCGGCATAACCGTTGTAAATAAGAAATGCGCCAATACTCTTGCCATTCGGTAAGCCACGGTGAGCGGTTCCTCAGGCTTTGGCATTTTCCCAAGCTTGATTGAAATGCGGCGCAATATGTCGCAGACCACCTGCTCCTGTGTAAGCTCTGAGGAATCCAGCAATTGCGCATCTTGAGCGGGGCGCAGAGGATCTACTTTTCGCGTCATGTCCTGCTCATCGCGGCGAAGCACGTCCGCAAGCACCTCTTCAAGGGTAGAGGGATCGCCCTTGGCTTGAAGCTCCGCAAAGCGCCGTTGCGCGCGCACCTCCGCAGAGGCCGTCAGGTAAATTTTAAGCGTTGCGTTGGGCAGCACCTTGGTGCCGATGTCGCGGCCATCCAGCAGCATGCTCTGCTGCTTTGCCAAAGCCTGCTGACGCTCTACCATCACACGGCGAACACCTGCCGCTTTGGAGAGGGTGCTCGTCATCATGCTGATTTCCGGTGTGCGAATCAATGCGGTTACATCTTTTCCGTCAATCAGCGTGTGCTGTTGCTCCTCCACATAGCGCACCTCGGGCAGTACCCGCTCAGCAAGTGAGCAAAGCGCCTGTTCGTCGGTTGCTGATATGCCCTCTTTTTGTGCTTGCCATGCAAATGCGCGGTACATAGCGCCCGTATCCAGATGCAAAATATGGAGCCTACGGGCTACCTCCTCTGCTACACTGCTCTTGCCAGCCCCCACGGGGCCATCAATGGCGATGGTATATAGCAATCCAAACTCCCTCTTTTCTGTTATTAGCGTTATATGGCACGGTGACCCAGCCCAATGCACACTTCATCCAGGTGCCCAAGGCCGATGCTGAAAAACGCCGCTACCGCCACATGCTCGCCGCAACGCGCAATGCCCACCTTGCCCCCCACATTCATGCCCAATGCCTTGGGCGTGATTTGGTTGAGTGCCTCCCGTGCGGCACCAGCCACCGCGCCTTCTTCAAGGTGGGATTGGCTGATCACCAATTCCCGCTTGGCCGCAACCACTGCGCGTTCCACAATGCGCACAATTCCAGGTAAAAAGTCGCCCCCAAAGTCTGCGGCGGCCGAAACAATGTCCTGCTGTGCAAAAAGCTTGCGCAGGCTTTGTTCTTCCTCTCGGCTTTGGGTCATGCTTAGCTCAATCGCCGCTTTCGCGACCTCTCGGCTCCCAATCGGCGGTTTGTCTTGCATAAAGCACGCCTCTTCCCATCAAAATTCATTGGTTTTTATGATAGCATGCACCGCCGCCATGCGCAAGGCTTTTGTGCTCATTTGGCATCCATATCATCAAATGGGGGTTACCTGAATCATCACGGGATTATGATCGCTGTTTCGAAAGTTGAGGTCGATGGTTTCCACATGGTTGAGCTTTATATTGTCCGATAAAATAAAGCCGTCAATCACGTAAAATTGAGCGTTTTTGCGATCGCCGTCATAGGGTTTATTCAGCAGGCGGCAGGTGGGGGCGGATGCGTCAAACGCATAGCGGAAGCCCTTTGGCAGGTCCGCATTTTCAAGCTTGCCGGGCAGCCATTCGCTTCCCGCTAAAATGGGATAGGCCTCCTGCGCACCCTCAAAGGTTTGGTTAAAATCTCCGCCCGCAATCACATAATTGCCATTGCGATATTCCGCCAGCATCATATCCATCAATTGCCGGGTTTGTGCCGCCTTGCCCGCACCATCGTCATAAGCCTCCATGTGCAGGTTAATCAATACCAGCTCATGCTCCGTGCCCGCTACGGGCACGCGCTCCACAAGCAAGCAGCGCTTTAAATTGGCCAGCCGAATCGGCCAGCGAAAGGGTACGGGCAGGCTTTCGCGCGTTGCTTCGCTCACGCGCAAATTGGTCAGGGTTTGTATGCCGCCCGCCACCCTGCCAATGGGCGGCAAAGGGTAGGGCACATAGCTGCATTTGTAGTTATAGGCAAATGCCGCATTGAGCGAAAGCCCGTGTTGATAATGGCTTGCCGCATCTATTCCATAGGAACGCTGTGAATCCCGATCCACCTCTTGCAGAAAATACACATCCGCGTTTTGCTGTGCTAGCCCGCTTAAAATGCTCGAAAGGTTTTCTTCTACCTCTTCCTTGGAATCAGGCTGTACCTTGGTGCCGCCATCCATGAAAAAATCTTGGTCGCGATCAAGCCCCGCGTAGCCCGTGTTAAACGTAACCAGCTTGATCATCTCCCCCAATTGCACCTCGTTGTTTCGTGCGGCTTGGGTTATTTCAACGGGCTCCACGTCCTCTGGCTGATACTCGGTAATGGAAAGGAAGCCCAGCAAGCCCACCACCAGCACAATGAGCACCGCCGCCAAAATAAGCAACGCCTTTGATAGCCACTTCAGTAAAATCATATGCCTTTACTCCTTGCCTTTAACAGACTTTGAAGTTGTTTGCAAACTTATCATACCACAGATAGCCCCATCGCTCAAGCAAAATGATTTTTCATTTTTCATTTTTCGGTGCTCAAAAGCGGCTGTACCACGGATTGTGGCACAGCCGCTTTTCATGTATGCGCTTTGGCTTAGTCTGCCAAACGTTCTCTGTAAATCTTAGCGTTTGCGTCCTTTACCCATTGCGCAACGGTTTCGTTATACTGATCGTTTTGCATGGTAAGGAGCAGGTCGCTTTTTACCGTATCCTTAACGGTGTCAAATGCCACTGCGCCTGAAGCCGCATCGCTTTGATACTTGATAAAATGAACGCCCATGCTCGTGCGCACAGCAGGAGACGCTTCGCCAACAGCCTTGAGTGCCATGGACGCTTGCGTAAATTCCGCTACCCAATTCGTGCTCTTTTCGCAAACCAAGTAGCCCGTATCCATTGTGGGGGCGTTCTGCATGCCAGGATCTTCGCCGAATTCCTTCATCACAGCGTCAAAGTCCTCACCCGCAGTCAGCTTTGCTAAAACCTCGTCTACCTTAGGCTGAATGGCCGTGTAGCCCGCTTCCTTAGCGGCGTCCAGCTGTTTTTGAAGCTCTGCGATTTCTGTGTTGAGCTGATCCTTTGCCGTTGTTTGCTCCGCACGTGTTTTCGCGGTTGCTTCGTCGTCTGCGGCGGCATCGGTTCCCAAATCTGCCATAGCCGTTTCAATGTTGCTCAGCTGCGTTTGCTTTTCGCTCATTTGTGCGGACAGCTCGTTGATTTTGGTGGTATCCGCATCCAGCAATTTAATCAGAATGTTTTTCACATAGCGGTAGCCGGCGGGTACATAATAAACCTCGCCGCCGTTTTGCGCATCCGTACCATAAGCGCCGGGATTGGTTTCGTATTTGGCTGTAGCGTCCGCTACGAGCTTATCATACTGCGCCTTGACTTCGTCGTCGCTCACGGCTACGTCCTTGACAACCTCCGCCTTGAGCTTTTCACCCGCCTTGGTAAGCTTCTCGTTTTCCAAAAGCTGTTCCGAGGTGGGGTAAGCAAGCTCTGTCATTTTATCCGCAACCGCCTTGTCAAGCTCTTCACCGGTTAGCTTTGTATCGGCAAAATAACTCATCTTGACATTTTCAATGGCTTGTTGGTTATTTTTGTCTACGGTGGCTTGCATGTCTGCTATTTCTGCGTCCGTAAAGGTGTTCATGTTCATCTCGGTCTTTTTTTGCTCGATCACCGCTTGCTCAACCAAGCCGTTAAGAACGTTTTCTTGGCTATCGGCAATCACTTTTTTGTCCGTCTTGTCAAAAGCCATGCCATACATTTGGTACATATATTCCTGATAATCCAGCGCTTGGGCAAGCTGTGCCTTGACCTCGCCCTTTGTAAAGGTCTTACCCGCCGCCTCAATAATCACCGTTTGTTTGTCTACCTCAGCGTCCTTAACAACCAAGGAACAGCTCGTTGTTGCGGCCAAGGCCACAACCAACATCAATGCCAGAATAACACGCTTACGCATGGGTCGTCTCTCCAATCGTGAAAGTATTTGTGTCGCTTTGAGCATTATAACCGATACCCAACCAATGGGCAAGAGTTTTTTGGGAAGTTCATGGGTCGTTCATGATTGCGTTGGCTCTGCCTTTAGTGGCAATCCTTGCCCTTCAACGCATAGCTCATCAATGTGCCGCCATCCTTTAAGCATTTAATGGTAAAAATGCCTTTTTCATATACCATATAGCTTTGAGGCTGATTTTCTTTGGGCAGTGCGGCCGAACCCGGGTTTAGGTAGACATAATCCGCCAGTTCCTTCACGCAATGCACGTGGGTATGCCCATGAATCAGCATGTCCCCCGCGCTATGAGGCGGCGGGCATTCCGAATGAAACAGATGACCATGCGTTACAAAGGCACAATGCGCATTTTCAAGCTCAAGCAACGCGTAATCTGCCATGATGGGAAATTGAAGCACCATCTGGTCAATTTCCGCATCGCAATTGCCGCGCACACAAAGCGGCGTCATTTTGCATTCGTTGAGCATTTGAATCACCGCTTTGGGTTCATAATGCGCGGGCAAGCTGTTTCGCGGGCCATGATACAGCAAATCCCCCAGCAAAAAGAAGCGCTGTGCGTCCTCAAGCTGCAAGCGCTCAAGCACCTGCTCGCACGCGGAAGCCGAGCCGTGAATATCGGATGCAAACAAAATTTTCAATCAAAGTCCACCCCTTCCAATTCCAGCACAATGGGGCAATGATCGCTTCCTAAAACATCCGCGTTAATCTCCGCACGCGTGATTTTTGAGGCAATTCGCTCGCTTACCAAAAAATAATCGATGCGCCAGCCAATGTTGCGGTCACGGCTTTTCATCATATAGCTCCACCAAGTATAAGCATCCCTTGCATCCGGATGCAAATAACGGAAGCTATCCACAAAGCCTCTGCTTAACAGCGCCGTCATTTGATTGCGCTCCTGAGTGGTAAAGCCCGCATTTTGTGTGTTGGTTTTTGGGTTTTTGAGATCAATTTCCTGATGCGCTACATTCATATCGCCGCAAACAATGACCGGCTTTTTTTCATCCAGCCCGCAAAGATAATCCGCAAAGGCCGCTTCCCATGTCATGCGATAATCAAGCCGTGTAAGCTCCCGCTGACTATTGGGCGTGTAGACCGTCACCAAATAAAACGTTGGATATTCAAGCGTGATGATGCGGCCCTCATGATTGTGCTCCTGCGCATCCATGCCATAGCGCACAGAAAGCGGCGCTTGCTTGGCAAAAATCGCCGTGCCTGAATAGCCTTTCTTTTCAGCGCTATTCCAATACTGTTCGTATCCCGCAGGATCAAATTCCGCCTGCCCGCGCTCCATTTTAATTTCCTGCAGGCAAACCGCATCTGCCTCCGCTGCCGCAAAATAATCGCCAAAGCCCTTGCCTAGGCACGCGCGCAAGCCATTGACATTCCATGAAACAAGCTTCATAGCATAACCTCCGAATCGGTAGATGGTACCCTCTTTTATTCTACCACAGATTACACCGCTGAAACAACGTTATGATTGGTACGTTGACTTACCCCTCATCTTTTGCTATACTTTGTGCGGAAACAAACGTTCGTTACGGTAAAGGAGTGTACCTATCAATGATAGAATCTCGTTGCGGTTTACTTTGCAGTGAGTGCAAGTATCGCGAAACCATGAAATGCGAAGGTTGCGTTAAAATAAGCAAGCCTTATTGGGCGAAAACCTGCCCCATTAAAACTTGCTGTGAAGGCAAAAAGCTGGAGCATTGCGGGCAATGCGACAAGTTTCCCTGCAAACAGCTCCATGAGTTTGCCTTCGATCCCGCCACCAACGAAGAAGGCACCCGCATAGAGCAGTGCACCGATTGGCAGGGGCTTCGCCCTTGAGCCATCACCGCGTTACACACGCGGAGGGGAACGGTAGGCTTGAGCTCTTGCATCCTATGCCGTGCGCTTTAAAAGCGCACGGCATTTGTTTTTTTCTAAACAATTATGCGCATTTCTATGTGGGTCTTTGCAGTGCATGCTACATTTTTCATTTGCTTTAATTTCTAACACGTATTGACTTTACACGTATTAAGCGGTATGCTAATATTGTTAGGAGGGGAGGAAACTTGCCAAAGAAGCCAATTGAAATGGAACGACTTATACTGGCCGACGGATGGCGCTTCAAGTCGCAAGAAGGTTCCCATAGGCAGTACATTCACCCCACCAAGCCCGGAAAGGTTACAATTGCCTTTCACACCAAGGAGCTCACCAAGGGAACGGAGTGCTCCATACTCAAACAAGCGGGGTTAAAGTAGTCCCGCCTGTAAAGAGTATTTGCGTAGAACCATAGGAGGTTGATCATCGTGTTTGTTGCTTATCCAGCTTGTTTTTTTAAAGAAGACAATGGCTACTCTGTTATCTTTCCCGACCTTGACTATACTGCCACCTGCGGAGACACTCTGGAAGATGCGCTCAAAATGGCTGTTGACTGCCTCGCGGGGCGGATCTATTCTTCCAAGCGCGACGGTGACGTAATTCTGCCGCCCTCCGCTCTTGAGCAGATCAGCCTTGAGGCCGTTGCTCACGAGATTGGGTACGCTTCAGGAGCCGGCTTCGTTAACATCATAACCGTCGATGTGGAAGAGTACGCCAAGCGCCACTTTGAGCGGTCCGTTAAAAAAACGCTTACCATCCCCGACTGGCTCAACACCGCCGCACTCGAGCAGGGTATAAACTTCTCACAAGTGCTGCAAGAGGCTTTGTGCAAACGACTAGGCTATGAATCCTAATCTCCGCATGAAGCTTTCGCAAGGGCTACCCTTGCATCCCCTACATCAATTTTTTCAGCCACTTCAGCTTATCGCCATAAGGCGCATACCGAAGCGAAATATCCGGCTTTGCATAGCGTTTCAGTATGCTTTTATGGTGTGAAAACGCATCAAAGCTATATTTGCCATGATAGCCGCCCATGCCGCTTTCCCCCACGCCGCCAAACGGCATATGTGCCGTTGCCAAATGCAGCACCGTATCATTCACACAGCCGCCGCCAAAGCTCACTTGACCAAGCACGGCTTGTTCTGCCGCAGGATTGCGGGTAAAAAGGTACAATGCCAGCGGCTTGGGACGGTGGTTGAGCTTGTCGATTGCTTCCTCCAGCTTGCGGTAAGTGAGTATCGGCAAAATGGGGCCGAAGATTTCCTCCTGCATCACAGGACTATCCCAAGTAACGTCGGTAAGAAGGGTGGGTGAAATGCGGTGCGCCTCCGCATCCACCTGTGCGCCATGGGATACCGCACCGCCGCCCAGCAGACCCACCAGCCGTTCAAAATGATGCTGATTGATGATTTTGGGATAGTTTTCGTTGGCAAGCGGCGCACTGCCGTACATGCGGCGAATTTCTGCAATCAGCGCTTCCACAAGCTCCTGCTCGCGGCTTTGGTGAACCAGCACATAATCTGGTGCCACACAGGTTTGCCCCGCGTTTAAAAACTTGCCCCATGCAAGCCTTTTGGCCGTTAAAGCAATGTCTGCCGTTTCATCCACAATCACGGGGCTTTTTCCGCCCAGCTCAAGGCTCACAGGCGTCAGGTACCGCGAGGCCTTTTCCATCACCAAACGGCCAACTGCAGGGCTTCCTGTAAAAAAGATAAAATCAAAGTTTTGCTCCAAAAGCGCCGCATTTTCGGCACGTCCGCCTTCCGCCGCCGCTACGTATTGAGGCTCAAAAAGCTCCGAAATCATGCGCACAAGCAATGCGGAGGTTGCCGCCGAATAAGCGGAGGGCTTCACCACCGCACAATCTCCCGCGCAAATGGCCCCGATCAGCGGCGCAATGGTCAGCTGAAAAGGATAGTTCCACGGGGACATAATCAAAGTAACGCCATACGGCTCCGCATGTATGCGGCATTTGCCAGGAAGCTGTGCAATGGCGGTGCGCGCCCGCTTGGGCTTCATCCACCGCCCAAGGTGAGCGATGGCATCGTTTAGCTCCTGCTTGACCATTGCCACTTCGGTTAAATAGCCCTCAAACGCACATTTGCCTAAGTCTTCATGAAGCGCTGAAAGAATATCCTCCTCATGCTTCTCTATCCACGCCTTTACAATTTTAAGCTTTTCCATTCGAAAAGCGCGTGGCTTGGTAGCTTGCGATAGAAAGTAGGTGCGTTGTGCCTCAACCATTTTTACAAAATCAATCATTGTATTCGCCCCTTTCTTATGGATATTGTAACAGGTTCCGCACTGGCAAGCAAGAAAAATCAACAACGGCTTTCCAGCTCAATAGGTCCGTACCTATTTGATGAGGATCGATTGCCAAACACCTCGGTTTATGGTATGCTATGCATGCCATAGCATCGGAAATAAGTCCGCAAAGCGTGTTCACAAAAGAACGCTGTTCCCATTTCATCATAAAGGAGGTCATGCCCATTGGAACCAAAGTATCAATTTGTCGCCGATGCCCTCCGCCGCGATATTGCCACAGGTCTGTACAACGATGGTGAAACGCTGCTCACAGAGCTTGAGCTGTCCAGTAAATATAGCGTAAGCCGTCAAACCATCCGCCAAGCCATTTCTTTGCTTGAAAGCGACGGCCTTGTCATACGCCGCCGCGGCAGCGGCACCTATGTGACCCACGGTCCGCGCAAGCACGGCGGCGTGCTGAACGTCGGCGTCATCACATCCTACATTACGGATTACATTTTTCCTTCCATTGTTCGCGGCATTGAAAGCGTGCTTTCGGGCGAAAACTGCGTCATGAGCCTTTCCGCCACCTATAACCGAACCGACCGCGAGCGCGCCCTGCTTACCCGCGTGCTTGAAACGCCTGTGGACGGCTTGATTATTGAAGGCACCAAAACCGCATTGCCCAACCCAAACATCGCGCTTTATGAACGCCTTTTTGAGCGCAACATTCCCGTCGTGTTCATCAACGGCTACTACCCGCAGTTAAAGCAAAATGTTCACGTGGTTACAGACGACGAGGGCGGCGGAGCGCTTGCAGCCAAGGTGCTTTTATCGCGCGGGTTCAAGCGCATCGGGGGCATTTTTAAGAGTGATGATATGCAGGGCCATTTGCGCTACCAAGGCTATGCCGCCGCATTGCAAGCCGCTGGTTTGCCCACAAGCGATGAACGCGTGCTCTGGTTTTCCACCGAAAACAAGCAGCGCTTTCTTTGCGAGGAAACGGGCAGTCACTTCCTTCATCACCTCAAAGAGGACGTTGATGCCATCGTTTGCTATAACGACGACATTGCCCTCATGCTCATTGAGCAGCTTGCGCAGTTAAAGCTGTCCGTACCTAAGGATATTTCCCTGATCAGTTTTGACAACAGCGCTTTTGCGGGTATTTGCCACCCTAAGCTCTCCACACTCGCGCACCCAAAGGATGCCTTTGGGCAGGAGGCCGCCGAAAAGCTTCTGCGTATGATTTCCGGCAGTGCAGAAAAAAGCACCGCCCTTCCTTGGGAGCTTGTGATGCGGGAAAGCATTCGCTGATCCACCGCTATTTTTTTCAATACCCCTTGCCGAAAGGCTCATCTTATGGTATTCTTATCTAACAATTAGTACGTACAACTTCAAGCTTTGCTTGAAGCACGGAGGAAGGAGCAACCCATGAGCAAATACACCATCGGTATCGACTATGGCACACTGAGCGGCCGCGCCGTGCTTGTGAACACCTCTAACGGCGAGGAAATTGCAAGCGCCATGCTTGAATACCCCCACGCCGTGATGGACACACAGCTGCCCTGCGGCAAAAAGCTCGGTCATGATTGGGCTTTGCAGCACCCGCAGGACTATGTGGACGTTCTCACCCACACCATTCCCGAGGTATTGCGGCAAGCAAAGGTGCCGCCTGAGGACATCATCGGCATCGGCACGGATTTCACCGCCTGCACGGTGCTGCCCGTGAAGCATGACGGTACGCCGCTTTGCTTCCTGCCCGAATTTGAGCAAAGCCCTCACGCCTATGTAAAGCTATGGAAGCACCATGCCGCGCAGGATCAAGCCATTCGGCTGAATCAGATAGCCATGGAGCGCGGCGAAAAATGGCTGCAAAACTATGGCGGCAAGGTGTCCAGCGAGTGGCTGTTTCCAAAGCTCTGGCAGATATTAGAGGAAGCGCCCGAAATTTATACCGCCATGGACGATTTTGTAGAGGCGGCGGATTGGATTGTTTGGCAGCTCACAGGCAACCAGACGCGCAACAGCTGCTGCGCGGGCTACAAAGCCCTGTACAATAAAACAACAGGCTATCCAAGCAAGGCGTTTTTTGCCGCTTTAGACCCCCGCATGGAAAATGTGATTGCTGACAAGCTAAGCTGTCCCGTTACCCCCCTTGGACAGCAGGCAGGCACATTAACCCCCGAAATGGCTCAAAAGCTTGGCTTAAAGCCCGGCATTGCCGTGAGCATAAGCAATGTAGACGCGCATGTATGCGTACCTGCCGTAGGCATCCATGCACCCGGTCAAATGCTCGCCATCATGGGCACCTCCACCTGCCACATCATGATGGGCACCGCAGAGGAGCAGGTTCCAGGCATGTGCGGCGTGGTTGAGGACGGCGTTATGCCCGGCTTTGCGGGTTATGAAGCGGGTCAAAGCTGTGTGGGCGATCACTTTGCGTGGTTTGTAAAAAACTGCTGCCCCGCCGCTTATACCGAAGCCGCTTCGCAGCAGGGCATGAACATTCACGAGTACCTGACCGCCCTTGCCGCCAAACAGCGTGTGGGCGAGCACGGCTTGCTTGCCTTGGATTGGTGGAACGGCAACCGCAGTGTGCTTGTGGATGCGGATTTAACAGGCTTGATGCTTGGTATGACGCTTCAAACCAAGCCCGAGGACATGTACCGTGCGCTCATTGAAGCCACAGCCTTTGGCACCCGCATGATTGTTGAAAATTACCGCGAGCACGGCGTAGCGGTGGAGGCCTTCTACGCAAGCGGCGGCATCAGCCAAAAAAACGCCATGCTCATGCAAATTTATGCCGATGTGCTCAACATGGACATCAAAATTGCTGGTGCGGCGCAGGGTCCCGCGCTGGGAAGCGCCATCTTCGGCGCGGTTGCCGCCGGCAGTGCCTTGGGCGGCTATGACGACGTATTCACCGCCGCAAGTGCCATGGGCAAGGTGCGCGATTTGGTGTACAAGCCCATTCCCGAAAACGTCAGGCTGTATGACAAAATATTCGCCGAATACCGCATCATGCACGATTATCTAGGCCGCGGAGCCAACAATGTAATGAAGCGCTTGAAGAGCCTTCGAAGCTAAGCTTGTTTATCATCAAATGAGGAGGTCGTTTTTATGAAATCCAGTTCGTACGATTTTTGGTTTATTTGCGGCACCCAAGCTCTTTATGGGGACGAATGCATCCGTCAGGAAGAAGCGCATTGCAAAATAATGACCGAGGCGCTCAACAAGGACGAGGCCATCGTCGGCAATTTTGTGTTTAAGGGCGCAGTGCTCGACAGTGCCTCCATTACGGAGGTCATCATGGCCGCAAACGCTGATCCCCGCTGTGCGGGCGTGATTGCGTGGATGCATACCTTTAGCCCCTCCAAAATGTGGATCAGCGGGCTTAGCAAGCTTCAAAAGCCTTATCTGCATTGGAATACGCAATTCAGCCGTGACATTCCGTGGAATGACATTGATATGGATTACATGAACCTCAACCAATCCGCGCACGGCGACCGTGAGCACGGCTACATCGGCGCACGCATGCGTTTGCCGCGCAAGGTCATTGCAGGACATTGGGAGGATGCAAAAATCCGCGCACGCATCGGCCATTGGATGCGCAGTGCCATCGGCGCGCAAGAAAGCCGCGGCTTGAAGGTTTGCCGCTTTGGGGATAACATGCGCGACGTTGCCGTAACCGAGGGCGACAAGGTGGAAGCCGAAATCAAGCTGGGTTGGAGCGTCAACACTTGGGGTGTGGGCGATTTGATTGCACGCACAAAGGCCGTAACAGAGGCGCAAATCGATGCCAAAATGGCTGAATATCAGCAGAAATACACGTTCAAAACCGACAATCTTCAAGCCGTGCGCTATCAGGCGCGTGAAGAAGTGGCTTTGGAGGCTTTTCTGAGCGAGGGCGGCTTTGGCGCTTTTACCGATACCTTTCAAGATTTGCAGGAGCTCAAACAGCTCATGGGGCTGGCCACACAAAACTTGATGGGCAAGGGCATCGGCTTTGGCGGCGAGGGCGATTGGAAAATTGCCGCGCTGGATCGCATTATGAAGGTTATGGCGCAGGGCACAAAGGGCGGCACGGCGTTCATGGAGGATTACAGCTATCACATGGAGCCGGGCAACGAGGGCATTTTAGGCGCGCATATGCTGGAGGTTGACCCCGACATTGCCGCCGATCGCCCATGGATTGAGGTGCATCCCTTGGGCATAGGCAACCGTGAAGACCCCGCCCGCCTTTGCTTTAACACAGGCGACGGCGATGCCATTGTAGCCACCTTGGTGGATATGGGCGATCGCTTCCGCATGATTGTGAACGATGTCAAAGCCTGCGCACCCTTCCACGACATGCCCAAGCTGCCCACCGCACGCGTGATGTGGAAGCCCCTGCCCGACCTTTCCACCTCTGCCGAAGGTTGGATTTTGGCAGGCGGCGCGCATCACACCGTTCTCAGCTACGCTTTGGATGCGGAGCACATGCGCGACTTTTGTGAAATCATGGGCATTGAGTTCATTCACATCAACAAGGACACCACCATTCCTCAGCTGCAAAAAGAATTGCAATGGAATGATATTGTCTGGCGGATTCGCGGTTAAAGCAAGGAGGGTTTGCCATGTTAAGCGATTTAAAACAGCAGGTCTACGAAGCCAATTTGCTATTGCCAAAGTACAATCTTGTCACCTTTACATGGGGAAACGTTTCAGGCATTGACCGCGAGCGCGGGCTGTTTGTGATCAAACCATCGGGCGTGCCTTATGAAGAGCTGACCGCAGAAGACATGGTGGTGGTAGATCTTGAGGGCAAAAAGGTGGAAGGCAAGCTCAACCCAAGCTCCGACACCCCCACCCACGTGGTGCTGTACAATCATTTCCCCGCCGTCGGCGGCTTGGTACACACGCACAGCCGCTGGGCAACCATATGGGCACAGGCGGCACGGGAAATTCCGCCCTATGGCACAACCCATGCCGACACCATCCACGGCGCGGTTCCCCTCACACGCTCCCTCACCCCCGAGGAGGTTGCGCGGGCTTACGAGCTTGAAACAGGCAATGTGATTGCCGCGCACTTTGAAGAAGCTCACCTAGACCCTGCGGCGGTGCCCTGCGTGCTTCTGCGTAACCACGGCCCATTTGCTTGGGGTAAAAATGCCATGGAGGCTGTTCACAACGCCGTTGTTTTGGAAGAGGTTGCCATGATGGCGTGGCATACCGAAGCCCTGCCCAGAGAACGCCCGCTGGATTGCGTGCCTGATTACGTCATGGAAAAGCACTATTTACGCAAGCATGGGCCTGCGGCTTATTATGGGCAAGAAAATCATCGCTAACAGCAGGGCTTGATAGGCTTAGCCCTTGCTCCCCTACCAAAAACCGCCGCTTTCTTCCGTAGAAAGCGGCGGTTTTGTGCTTGTCTTATTACAGCACGTTGGAGCTTGTGCACTCCACATATACGCTGCCGTCCTTGCGGCGCGTAAGCTTGGCTTTATTGCCCTGACCATCATCCATGGTCATCTTCTCAATTTCGTTAAGCGTTAAAAAATTCACCACGTCGCTTTCCACAAATGCAACCCAATTCTTGCGGTCGCGCGTGACTTTGGGCTTGTCCTCCGTCATTTCTTCAATCGATTCCCTTGTATTTGGCATCATGTCATACCCCTTTCATAAAAGCCTGAATGCTATCATACCGTATTTATATTCGAAACGCAACCAAAAGATACCCTTGGACACGCTAGTCATTGACTTCATCCCAAGGAATGAACCCATCATAATAGATCCGATTCTTCTGTGTACCAAGGTCCTGCATTTCACCGGTTTGGGCGTCGAATAGGATCGTTACATACTCAAGAGAATCTACACTGAAGCTTCTTTGCGCATCATATGGCGGCAGCTCTTTACGTGGGTTATCCAAATACAAGCAGTTGAGCCGCCACGCCGGTACCGCATAATAGCAATCTGCAATGTCATTCGTTTCCGCCATATCAGGATCGTCATATAAAGCATAACCAAGCTCCAAGTCAAAAGCACTGCGAATATGACCTGCGGCAATTTCTGTTTCTATGGCATTCTTGATGGTTGTAAAAGGACACAAGGGTATATCCTCTGCGATCACTGCGACCGAATCCATTTTCTGTATTGCAACCTCGTAATTTTCTTCACCATTGATCCACGCTGTTAATAACGGGGCATATCTCAAATGGGTTTTTGCTCTCAGCGCTTCTCCTGCATGGCATAAAATGGGGATCTTATTCAGGCATTGATAAAAAAACAAATAATAGTCGCCTGGTAAGATCGCTTCCTTTGTTTTGGGGTTGATATATTTGAATGTCCTTAACAAATACGGTCGCTCAATCAGAAAGTCATCTGCATTCATTCTTGCCAACTCAAAGGTTTGTTTGATGTAATGAATGGCCTCACCCAGCGTCATTTCGCTGAACAAAGCATATGCTTTATCCTTTTCTTTGGGGTTTACATAGACTGCATCAGGCAATCTGTCAAGCTTCCCAGGGATCAGCTCGGGATAATCCTTTGTTCGATAACGCAAATAATTTGTATCTTCACGCACAAGGATGTCCCACCCTGTTTCACGCTCGGTAAAAGCAGGCCCCATACGCGCCAGCTTCACCTTCTGTATGGGCATAAAATCTACATCAGGCGTAAACACATCCATATCCACAAGGATCTCGCGGCCATGGGCGGTATAGTTCTCATGCCAGCCCTCCGCCGCCTGTTCCCGCACTTCGCCGATCGAATACCGCTGCGTTTCCTGGGCGTTGACAGAGGAAGCCACAAGGAGCAGACCAAGAAGCAACACGCAAATCGATTTTTTCATGCTATACTCTCCTTTTGTATTGGTGTCAGGTTTTGCAGGGACTTTTTTTGCTCATCTGCGGCGTTTGACCAATTGCAAAGCATTGATGCATGATTCGCCCCCCTTGCCTGTTCATTTCTTGCTAATGATAGGATAGCACATTCATCGGGGGATATCTATATGAAACCTGTCTTTTGCGCATATCCTTTGTTGTAGGCTGTAACATAGCTCTGCATTTCATGTCGAATTAGCGCATTCTTAGCACATTTTGGGCATAGATTAGCGGAATCTTAACAATTTTGTGGTTGCAAGTATTCCATTTGCATATTACAATAGGAAGGAAGATGATCGTGTAAAAAATGGGGGAGTTTGGCCCCCTCTGTTTTACGCGAATGTTCAATACGTAAAAAGGTTGGTGTTGGCTATGGAACCGCAAATGTCACTTATCTATGTCATTTCTCTGTTCTCAGTCCTCATTGCGTTTGCCTTTGCGGCATACCTGCTCCTGTGGGTCAAGAAGCAAAAATGCGACAACGCAAAAATCGTTGAAGTCGCAGGGCTTATCAAAGCGGGCGCAAACACGTTCATGCGCAAGGAATACCTTGTACTGGCTAAGTTTGCGGGCGTTGCCGCTGTGCTTATCTTCCTGTTTCTTCCCCACCCCATTTGGTCGGGAAACATTTCCCAAAACATCGCCATTGCTCTTTCTTACATTGCCGGTACCGTGCTCTCCGCCATCGCCGGCAAAATCGGCATTCTGGTTGCCACCTCTGCCAACGGCCGCGCAGCTGTAGCCGCTAAGGAAGGCATCAAACCCGCATTCATGATCGGCTTCCGCGGCGGCGCTGTTATGGGCTTGGCCGTGGTTGGCTTCAGCCTCCTTGGCGTATCTGCTGTGCTATTGCTGGTAGGCGATGCAGGTATTTTGCTGGGCTTCAGCTTTGGCGCAAGCTCGCTGGCACTGTTTGCAAAAGCAGGCGGCGGCATCTTCACCAAAACTGCTGACATCAGCGCAGACCTCACCGGTAAGGTGGAGCTGGGCATTCCCGAGGACGATCCCCGCAACCCCGCCGTTATCGCCGATAACGTTGGCGACAACGTAGGCGACGTGGCTGGCATGGGCGCCGACCTGTTCGACTCCAACGTAGCCGCCATGACTGCCGCATTGGTGCTTGCGCAAGCACTGGGCGGCACCATCAATACCGCCATGGTTTTCTGCTATGCGGCACTGGGGCTGATTGCTTCCATCATCGGCATTGCCACCGCTCGCATTACCAAAAAGGGCGGCCCCACCCGCGCACTAAACTCCTCTACCTATGTAACCACCGGTTTGTTCATTGCACTCACCGCACTGGCCACCTTGATTTTCAATGGTTTTAGCTGGCGCATCTGGGGTGCTTCTGCAGTCGGCCTGCTGGTTGGCGTTATCATCGGTATCACCACCGACTATTTCACTGATGATAGCAAGCCCATCGTTCGCCGCGTGGCAAAGGCTTCTCAATCCGGCCCCGCCTTTACCATTCTTTCAGGCGTTTCCTATGGCTTTATCTCCGCACTGCCTGCCATGATCGGCATTGCCATTTCCGCCCTGACCGCTTACAAAATTTGCGAGCCCATGGGTCCTGGCTACGCAATGTTCGGCATCTCCATGGCCGCTGTGGGCATGCTTTCCATCGTAGGCATGATCATCTCCAACGATGCCTTCGGCCCCATTGTGGATAACGCCCGCGGCCTTGCCGAAATGGGCGGTTTGGGTGATGAGCCCATCCGCATCGCCGATGAGCTTGACAGCGCCGGCAACACCGTAAAGGCCGTCACCAAGGGCTTCGCCATTGGCGCAGCTGGCCTCACCGTTATCTCTTTGCTGGGCGCTTACCTCTCCGAGGTCAACGTTGCGCTTGATGCGGCTGGCAAGGCCAATATCACAGGCTTTGACGTTATGAACCCCCTCGTTTTCTTCGGTATTTTGATTGGTGCGGCCATTCCCGCTGTTTTCTCCGCCATGCTGATGCTGGGCGTAGATAAAAACGCACAGCGCATGGTTGCTGAAATTCACCGTCAATTCCGCGAGATTGCAGGCCTCAAGGAAGGCAAAGAGGGCGTAGTGCCTGAATACGACCGTTGCATCGACATTGCCACGCACGGCGCATTGCTGGAGCTGATCCCCGCTGGTCTGATGACCATTGTTGCCACATTGCTTGTTGGCTTCATCGGCGGCCCCTCTGCCATCGGCGGCTTCCTGCTAGGCAACATCATCAGCGGTTTGCTGCTGGCCCTGTTCATGTCCAACGCTGGCGGCTTGTGGGATAACTCCAAGAAGTTCATTGAAGCTGGCAACGAAGGCGGCAAGGGCTCTGACGCGCACAAGGCGGCCGTTGTCGGCGATACCGTCGGCGATCCCTTCAAGGATACCGCCGGCCCCTCTATCAACACCCAAATCACCGTGGTGTCTTTGGTAGCATCGCTGATGTCTGGGCTGTTCGTAGCATTCTCTTTGTTCCATTAATCGTTCGCCACACCAAGGAAACCCTTGATGAGAGGAGGATGCGACGTGCTTGAAACGATTGTGAACGTGTTGATCATCGCCGTCACAGCTGGTTTTCTACTTTTCAGCCTGTTTGGTAACGCCATTCTTGCAAAGCTGAAAAAGAAAAAGCTTTGATTTTGCACATGCCCCTCCCCCACATCACAGGGTGACAAAAGCATCCATCCAGCTCGCAGTGCATTCCATCGTGGAGCGCTGCGAGCTTTTGTGATTTCAAGCATCCATCCGCATCCGTCACAGAAGAAAAAGGCTTGACTTTACGCGCACCCTCCCCTATAATAACCAACATAAGCAATGAAGGGATCAAGTACCCGATGCAGGCACGCCTCAAGAGAGCCTTCGGCTGGTGGAAGAGGGCGGCGGCGGTTTCGGCGAATACCTCCCCAAGCTCAACCGTGAACTTTGAGTAGCGGTTCGACGGTGCGCCGTTTATAGCGCAGCGGATTTCTTTACAAAATCCGCAAAAGGGCGCATGCCGCAAGACATACGCCAAACGGAAGTGGTACCGCGACAGTTTTTCCATCGCCTTCCCCCATGCGGGGAAATGGCGATTTTTTTCTGTGATTGAAAGGAAGGGAATAGGATGATTCCAAAGGATCTTACCTTCGCATCGCGTTTTGACCACGTTACAGGCAGTGCCATTCGCGAAATTTTCAAGGTGCTTGCTCGCCCCAACATGATCAGCTTTGCAGGCGGAAACCCCTCGCCCGACGCTTTGCCAAACGAGGCTTGCGCAGACATTGCCCATGACGTGCTGCTGAGCGACGGCAAAAGAATTTTGCAATACGGCGCCACAGAAGGCTATCCGCCTTTCTTGGAAAGCCTGATCGCCTATCTGCGCGAGCAGTACAGCTTTGAAGTCAGCAAAGAAACCGTTTTGCCCACCACGGGCAGCACATCGGGCATGGATTTGATCTGCAAAGCCATGCTCAACCCCGGTGATACGGTGCTTGTGGAAAGCCCCACATTCCTTGGCAATATGCAAACGCTCAACCTCTATCAAGCCAAGCTGGTACCCGTACAAAGCGATGATGGCGGCGTTATGCTGGACAAGCTGGAGGAAGCCGTTATCCGCTTCAAACCCAAGCTTTTTTATGTGATTCCCACCTTCCAAAACCCCTCTGGCCGCACGCTGGCGCTTGAGCGCCGCAAGCCCATTGCCGATATGGCGCAAAAGTATGGTTTTCTTGTGGTGGAGGATGATCCCTACCGCGATTTGCGCTATCACGGCACTGCGCTCCCCCCCATTAAAGCCTTCGACCCATCAGGTCATGTGGTTTATATGGGCAGCTTTTCCAAAATCATCAGCCCGGGACTGCGCGTGGGTTACCTCGCTGCACAAGCAGATATTCTGCGCAAATGCGTCATTGGCAAGCAGGGCACGGATTTGCACACGCCCAACCTTAACCAAGCCATTGTGGATCAATTTTTGCGGCGCGGTTTGCTCAAGCCGCACATTGAAAGCATTGTTCCCGCTTACCGCGAAAAAATGGAGGCCATGCGGGATGCGCTTCGCTTTTTCCCAAAGGGCACACATTACACCGTGCCCGAAGGCGGTTTGTTCTTTTTTGCCGAGTTGCCAGAATGCTTAAATGCAACCGAGCTTTTTGAAGAAGCTGTCCAAAACGGCGTAGCTTATGTGCCAGGCACCCATTTTTACCCCGAGGGCGGCCATCACAACACATTGCGCCTCAATTTTAGCAATTCAGAGCTATCCCAAATCACCCTCGGCATGCAAAAACTTGGCGAGCTGTTTGAAAAGCACATGAAGCTATCATAAATCAAAGGAGAGAATGACATGCACATTTTAGACACACTCAAGGAGCGCGGCTTTATTGCTCAGGTTACCTTTGAAGAGGATCTCTACAAGGCGCTCGAGCGCGAGCCCATCACCTTCTACACAGGCTTTGACCCCACAGCGGATAGCTTGCACGTTGGGCACTATATCCCGATTATGGCCATGGCGCATTTACAGCATGCGGGGCATCGCCCCATTGCCCTTTGCGGCGGCGGCACCGCCATGATCGGCGACCCCAGCGGCAAAACAGACCTGCGCAAGATGATGACCAAGGAAATCATCGCCCACAATGTAAGCGGTTTGCAAAAACAGCTTTCCCGCTTTTTGGATTTTGGCCCAGGCAAAGCCATGATGGCCAACAACGCAGATTGGCTGCTGGATCTGAACTACATCGACTTTTTGCGCGATATTGGTTCGCTCTTTAGCGTCAACCGCATGCTAACGGCAGAGTGCTACAAGCGGCGTTTGGAAAGCGGTCTTACCTTTCTTGAGTTCAACTACATGCTCATGCAAAGCTACGACTTTTTATGCTTGTTCAAAAACCATGGCTGCCGCTTACAGCTTGGCGGAGATGATCAGTGGAGCAACATGCTTTCAGGCGCTGATCTCATTCGCCGCAAGGAGCAGGAGGATGCCTTTGCACTCACCTGCAAGCTCATTATGACCCATGACGGCAAAAAAATGGGCAAAACCGAAAAGGGCGCGCTCTGGCTCGACCCCGAACGCACCAGCCCCTACGAGTTTTACCAATACTGGCGCAATGTGGGCGATCAGGATGTGGAGCGTTTCTTGGGCTTGCTCACCTTTTTACCCATGGACGAGGTTCACCGCTTGGGTGCTCTGCGCGATCAGCAAATCAACGAAGCAAAGCGCGTGCTTGCTTTTGAAGTGACCAAGCTCATTCACGGCGAGGAAGAGGCGTTAAAGGCGCAGGATGCGGCGCAGTCCCTGTTTGCAGGCAGCGGCACCGCCGAAAATGTACCCAGCTACGAATTAACCTCCGCCATGCTTGCGGAGGACAACCGCGTAACCTCTCTGCTGGCCACCTGCGGCCTATGCGCCAGCCGCGGCGAGGCGCGCAAGATGGTGCAGGCAGGCGCTGTGCTGGTAGGCGAGGACAAGGTGACCGATAGTGAAGCGCGCATCTCCCCCGAACAGTTCGGCACAGAAGGGCTGTTGCTTCGCAAGGGTAAGAAAAACTATTGCCGCTTGATTCTTAAGTAAATGCAAAGCTATCAAACGCTGCTCAAAGCCGCAAGTGATGAAGTGATCATTCATAAAAGCCGCTTCATTGGCCATGCCGCGCCCGTTAAAACCGCTGAGGAAGCGCTTGCCTTCCTTGGCGAAATCAAGCAAAAGCACCGCGATGCCACGCACAATTGCTATGCCTACATCATCGGCCAAAACGCGGGCATTATGCGCTACAGTGACGATGGTGAGCCTGGCGGAACCGCAGGCATGCCCATGATGGAAGTTTTGAAAGCGCGGCATGTCGTGGATTGTGCCGTGGTGGTCACGCGCTACTTTGGCGGTATTTTGCTAGGCGCGGGCGGTTTGGTGCGCGCCTATTCGCACACCTGCGCACTTGCCCTTTCCGCCGCGCAGGTATGCGAAATGCACCCAACACAGCAGTGGGTTTTTGAGGTTGCCTATTCTTTGTGGGATAAGGTCAATTACACGCTCAAGAGCTTACCCGTGCGGGTGGAAAAAGTGGATTTTGGCACAACCGTCGTGTTTGATCTTGCCATAAAGGAAGCAGACAGCGCGTTTGTGCTTGCAGAGCTAACCCGCGTAACCGATGGAAAGCTCGAAAGCATGTTCAGTGAGAAATTATTCAGCCCTTGGGTTGATGAAGGAAGTGCAGAAGATGGATCTGTTTGATATTATCGGCCCCATCATGATCGGGCCAAGCTCGTCGCACACAGCAGGCGCGGCACGTATCGGCAAAATCACACGCATGCTGCTGGGCAGTGAGCCCGTTCGTGCGCGGATTGGTTTATATGGCTCGTTTCAAAAAACCTACAAGGGTCATGGTACCGACAAGGCGCTCATCGGCGGTTTAATGGGCATGGCGGTCGATGATCTGCGCCTGCGCGATAGCCTGCAATTGGCAGACCAGCAGGGCTTAACCTATGGCTTCTACAATGCGGACATACGCGGCGCGCACCCAAACACCGTGCTGTTGGATGTGGATGGCGCGGATGGCCGGCATATTCAAGTACAAGCCGCGTCCGTTGGCGGCGGCGAAATTGTGGTTCGCTCCATTGACGGGCTTGAGGCTGGTTTTTCCGGCCACGAAAACACGCTTGTCATTACCCAACACGATACGCCGGGCATGATTGCGCGCATCAGCGGTGAATTGGCTTCGAGCCAGTTAAACATTGCCACCATGCGCGTGTTTCGCCGTTCCATAGGCGGCGAGGCCATGGTAGCGCTTGAAATGGACGGCACGGTTCCCCAAGCAATGCTTGAGCGTCTTGGCAAGCTTAGCGGCGTATATCACGTTGCCTATTTGGCAGCAGAAGGCAAGGAGGAGTAACGATGCAAACAGTATCAGAATTGCTGGCGGCCGCTCAAAGAGACGGTCTGAGCCTTGGCTCCACCGCCCTCAAATGGCAATCCTCTCAAAGCAAAGTAAGTGAGGAAGCCTTGCTTGCACGCATGCGCGAACGCCTGACCGTCATGCGCGAAAGCGCTCAAGCCGGTCTTTCCCCCACGCTTCGTTCCGTTTCGGGCATGGTAGGCGGGCAAGCCGCCAAAATGATTGAGCCTTCACAGGTCATGCGCTTTGGTTTGCTTGGCAAGGCGAGCGCTTACGCCCTCTCCATTGCGGAATGCAACGCATGCATGGGCAAAATCGTTGCCGCGCCCACAGCGGGCAGCTGCGGTATTTTACCGGGCGCATTGATCGCTGTGTCAGAAGAAAACGGTTTTTCAGACGAGGCACTGCTTTCCGTGCTATTTACTGCGGCGGCCATTGGCCGTATCATTGCCATACAGTCCACCATCAGCGGTGCGGAGGGTGGCTGTCAAGCGGAATGCGGAGCCGCGGCAGGCATGACGGCCGCGGCACTGGTGGAGCTGTACGGCGGCACGCCCGTGCAAGCCTGCGACGCTTGCGCTCTGGCGCTTATGAACATGCTGGGCTTGGTATGCGACCCTGTACATGGTTTGGTTGAAGTGCCCTGTGTTTACCGCAACGTAGGCGGCGTATCTCAAGCGCTTGCCGCCGCACAAATGGTGCTTTGCGGCATTACCTCCCCCATCCCCTGCGATGAGGTGATCCTTGCCATGAAGGATGTAGGCGACGCAATGCCCGCCTCCCTGCGCGAAACTGGCGAGGGTGGCTGTGCCAGCTGTAAAAGCTTCTGCAAATAAGGAATCAAAAAAGTTCCTCGCACGGTGATGTGCGAGGAGCTTTTTTGATGAAGCGTTTGAAGCGTGTATGGCGTAAAACCAAATCCTTGAAATATGAAATGCTTTTCATTTTAGTAAATCATAAACAAGTAATATGTAAACAATCTATTGACAGATTTAAATAAGTAATGTACAATTTAGTAATTCACAAACCACGATTGTCGTTATGGAGGTATGCCGATGTTTATAGGGAGAGAAAACGAGCTGCGCACTTTAAACAAGCTCTACATGTCTGATCAGTTTGAATTTGCTGTCATTTACGGTCGTCGCCGTGTAGGCAAAACGGCACTGATCCGTGAGTTTTCGAAAAATAAAGATACGATTTTTTTCACAGGCGTTGAAAGCAATGCAAAGCAAAATCTTGATAATTTTTCAAGATGTATTATGGAATACAGCACTGGCATAGCTGTTGATTCATCTTTTTCGTCCTTTCAATCCGCTTTTGAATATGTCTTTGAATTGGCTAAAGCCAATAGAATTGTACTGGTTATTGACGAATACCCTTATATTGCTCGTGCGTCCACAAGCCTTGCATCTACACTTCAGCTTTTGATAGATAAAAACAAGGATAGCACCAAGCTGTTCTTAGTTCTTTGCGGTTCTTCCATGGCTTATATGGAAGACCACGTTTTGGCATACAAAGCACCGCTTTACGGAAGAAGAACGGCTCAGCTCAAAATCAACCCTTTTGAGTTTTTTGAAGCCTGTCGTTATTTCTCCAAAATGTCCGATGAAGATAAGGCACTAGCGTATGGAATTGTCGGCGGAACACCGCAATATTTAATGCAGCTTGATGACCGTCTTTCCATCGAGGAAAACATCAAAAATACTCATCTGAATCCTGCATCCTCGATTTTTGAGGAACCGAACAATCTTTTAAAGCAAGAGGTTCGTGAGCCTGCTATTTATAACGCCGTTATTACCGCAATCGCTACCGGCTGCTCCAAAATGAACGAAATATCCAATCAAATTGATGAAGATACCAGCGTATGTGCTACCTATATCAAGAATTTAATTGCACTGGATATTGTAAAAAAAGAATTCCCTTACGGCGAAAAATCCAGCCGAAAGACAATTTACTCCATTGAGGATAATATGTTTCGCTTCTGGTATCGCTTTGTGCCAGAAAACACTTCCATTATTTGTCGAGGAGCCGCAGACTTAGCGTACACAAGAATTGCACCTCAGCTTAATACCTATATGGGCGGAGTCTTTGAAGAAATATGCAAACAATATCTTTGGAGGCTGCTTCTGCATGGAAACTGCCCCGTAAATTTCAGCGATTTAGGCCGTTGGTGGGGCACTAATCCAAAAACAAAAGCCCAAGAAGAAATTGATATGATGGGAACTGACAAAGCTTCTGCGTTGTTTGGTGAGTGCAAGTGGACAAACGAAAAGGTTGACCTCGGTGTGCTTGAAAAGCTTGTGGAACGCGGCGGTTTATTTAGCCATCAGAAAAAGTACTTTTATCTCTTTGCCAAAACCGGATTTACCAAGGGCTGTACAAATAGGGCAACAGAAATGGGGAATGTAACGCTCATTGCCTATCAGGATATGTTGAAAACCTAACAACCAAAAATCCCCGACTACAAAAATGCAGTCGGGGATTCGTTTTAGATAGAAAGCTTTACTTTGCTTGCTTTGCCTTGATGGCCGCATGTGCGGCCGCCAAGCGTGCAATCGGCACGCGGAAGGGCGAGCAGCTCACGTAGTTCAAGCCAATGTTGTGGCAGAACTCAATGGTGGACGGATCTCCGCCGTGCTCACCGCAAATGCCCAGCTTGATGTTGGGGCGAGTCTCGCGACCCAGCTTCGCGGCCATTTTCACCAGCTTGCCAACGCCGTCCTGATCCAAGCGAGCGAAGGGATCGCTCTCGAAGATTTTGCCGTCGTAGTAGCTGCCTAGGAAGGTGCCCGCATCGTCACGGCTAAAGCCGAAAGTCATTTGGGTCAAGTCGTTTGTGCCAAAGGAGAAGAACTCCGCTTCCTTGGCAATTTCGTCAGCAGTCACAGCCGCGCGCGGAATTTCGATCATGGTGCCGATGTGGTAGCTGAGCGTTGTTCCCTGCTCCGCAAACACCTTTTCGATGGTATCCACCACGATCTTCTTCACAAATGCCAGCTCTTTGACTTCGCAAACCAGCGGAATCATGATTTCAGGCACAACGTCGAAGCCGCATTCCTTTTTCACTTTGATGGCCGCTTGCATTACAGCGCGGGTCTGCATCACAGCAATTTCAGGATAGGTAACAGCCAAACGGCAGCCGCGGTGACCCATCATGGGGTTAAACTCATGCAACGCATCAATTTTCTCGATGATTTTTTCGCTGGTGGTATGCAATTCATTTGCGATGGCGGCAATTTCGCCCACCATGTTCTTTTGGGGCAGGAACTCATGAAGCGGCGGATCAAGGTAGCGAACCGTCATGGGACGGCCTTCCAATGCCTTGTACATGGCTTCAAAGTCACCCTGCTGCATGGGCAGAATCTTTGCCAACGCCTTTTCGCGCTGTTCAACGCTGTCGGCCAAAATCATTTCACGAACCGCCGCAATGCGGTCGCCTTCAAAGAACATATGCTCGGTGCGGCAAAGGCCAATGCCTTCTGCGCCAAAGCTTACAGCCTGCTTGGTATCGCGCGGGTTGTCTGCATTGGTGCGAACCTGTAGGGTGCGTACCGCATCCGCCCATTGCATCAGCTGAGCAAAGTCACCGGTCACAGCCGCTTCAACGGTGGGAATCATGCCGCTGTACACACTGCCTGTGGAGCCGTCCAAGGAAAGCTCATCGCCTTCGTGGAATACCTTGCCGCCCACGGTCAGGGTTTTTGCTTCTTCGTTGATGCGCAGTTCGCCACAGCCAACAACTGCGGCGCGACCCATGCCGCGAGCCACAACAGCCGCGTGAGAGGTCATACCGCCGCGAGCGGTCAGGATGCCCTTGGAGAAGTCCATGCCCTCGATGTCTTCAGGGGTGGTTTCTTCACGTACAAGGATTGCGGCAATGCCACTGCGGCCAGCGGCGGCGGCGGTAGCGGCGGTAAAGTAAACCTTACCAGCGGCGGCACCGGGGGAAGCGGGCAAGCCTTTGGCAACGGGGGTTGCCTTCTTGATGGCGTCCGTGTCAAAGTTGGGGTGCAGCAAGGTATCCAACTGCTTGGGTTCTACCTTCAGCACAGCCTCTTCCTTGGTGAGCATGCCTTCCGCAACCAAATCAACAGCAATTTTCAGAGCAGCCGCGGCGGTGCGCTTGCCATTGCGGGTTTGTAGCATAAACAGCTTGCCATGCTCAATGGTGAATTCCATATCTTGCATGTCACGATAGTGCTTTTCAAGGGCAATGGCAATTTCAGAGAACTGCTTGTATACCTCAGGCATTGCCTGCGCCAAGGTGGAAATGGGGCGCGGGGTACGAATGCCGGCCACAACGTCCTCGCCCTGCGCGTTGATCAGGTATTCGCCATAAAGCTTGTTTTCGCCGGTGGCAGGGTTGCGGGTGAACGCTACGCCTGTGCCACTGTCATCGCCCATATTGCCAAACACCATGCTCTGCACGTTTACGGCAGTGCCCCAAGAACCGGGGATGTCGTTCATGCGGCGGTAGTAGTTCGCGCGGGGGTTGTCCCAGCTGCGGAACACAGCCTTGATGGATTCCATCAGCTGAACCTTGGGGTCTTGGGGGAAATCCTCGCCCTTTTCGCGCTTGTAGATGGCTTTGAACTTCTCAACAACCGTCTTCATATCTTCAGCGGTCAGGTCGGTATCAAACTGTGCGCCCTTAGCGGTCTTCACTTCATCCAAAGCGGCCTCGTACAGGCTCTTTTTGATCTCCATAACCACGTCGGAGAACATTTGAATAAAACGGCGATAGCTATCATAGGCAAAGCGCTCGTTTTGCGTCTGCTTTGCAAGACCCTTTACGGCTACATCGTTAAGGCCTAGGTTTAGAATGGTATCCATCATGCCAGGCATGGAAGCGCGAGCGCCTGAGCGGACAGAAACCAAGAAAGGCTTTTCCAAGTCGCCGAACTTCTTGCCGCAAATCTCTTCGGTTTTGGCAAGGGCCTCGTCGATTTGTGCAACGATATCGTCACCAATGACTTGGCCATCCTCGTAATAGCGGGTGCAAGCCTCGGTAGTCACGGTGAAGCCCTGGGGCACCGGCAAACCAATGTTGGTCATTTCGGCCAAGTTAGCACCTTTGCCGCCAAGCAAATTGCGCATTTCAGCATTGCCCTCTTTGAACAGGTACGCGTACTTTGTCATAAAAATTGTTTTCCTCCTCGATCTTTGGTTGAGGACGAACCACCGGCGGATTCCATCCCCAATGTTCATCCTTCCTATAACCTATATAGTATACACGCTGTTACCCAAAATTTCAACAACATTTTCTAATCATTGGAAATGCAATGAAATTTCCGTATTCTTGACACAGCTTTGAGGCAAGAATATAATGGTCGAGAAGGATGTGAACGCATGGAAATTCCTTACAGCCGTACGATTTTCGGGAACCTCCCTTGGTATAGCGCGTTGATTGTGCTGGGTATTTTGTTGGCCATTTGTTTGGCAACGCACGAGGAAAAGCGCCTCGGCTTGCCTAAGGATACGGTCATTGATCTATCGCTCATTGCGGTTCCATGCGGTATTGTGGGCGCAAGGCTCTATTATGTTGCCATGACTTGGTCTGAGTTTGCTCAAAACCCCATATCCATCCTCTATATCTGGGAAGGCGGCATTGCCATCTATGGGGCGATCATCGGCGGCGCAATCGGCGTTTTTTTCTATGCAAAGCGCAAAAAGCTCGTTTTTTTACAGCTGTTGGATATTTTAGCGCCGGGATTGCTGCTGGCACAAGCCATTGGCCGCTGGGGCAACTATTTTAACATGGAAGCCTACGGCCCCGAAATCAAAAATTCCCTGTTCTGGTTTTTCCCCGCAGGCGTGCTGATTCCCCAAGGCAATCAAAGCGTGTGGCATATGGCTACCTTCTTTTACGAATCGGTTTGGAGCTTTACGGGAGCCGCCGCGCTTTGGGCCTTGCGCAAGCGTCAAACGGAGCACGGCAGCCTGTTTTGCTGGTATATGCTCATTTATGGCAGCGGCCGTTTCATTATTGAGCAATTGCGTGAGGATAGCCTCTATCTTGGCGGTCTTCGTGTGTCGCAATCCCTTAGCTTGGTTCTGTGCATTTTTGCGGTCATTGTCCTTTTATGGCGCGCTTCCAAAAAGCATAAGGATTCCCTTGGCTGGTTTACCCTATCGGCAACGCTTTCCGTATTGCTGATTGCCCGCTGGGCTTTTTTAAGCACGCCGTTGCTTTATGGAACCATCATGGTGCTATGCATCGCCGGATACGCATGGCTTTGCATGCGTAGCTTCGGGTCGGCAGGCACATGGTGGCTGCTGCTGCCTGCATTGCTCGATCTGTTGGGTCTTGTGCTGAGCGCCCTCGGTATCCCCTTTTCCGCTTCCTTTGCGGTGCGGCTTCACACATTGCTTTGCAGTATCACCTTGCCTTTATACATTGGCGTGCTGTGCATTCAAGACAGCAAAAATTCCCGATAAAAAAGGAGGGCTCACATGCCGCTCGGAACTCTCAAAAACACGCTTTATGGGCTGGCCTTGCCCGTTATGGGCATGCGTTGTGAATGGAAAGGCGCAGAGGGCGGCGAGAAGCGCATTCGCAAGCGGCTTTGCACCCTACTGCACAAAAGGCATGCTGTGGGCGCATGCATTCAATGCTTCCATGAAGGCGAGCTGACGGACTGCTACACAGCGGGCTATGCGGCAAAAGAGCCTGATGGGCAGCCTGTTACGCCAAACACCTATTTTCGCGCCGCATCCATTGCCAAAATGGTCACGGCTTTGCTTGTGCTTCGCCTGCAAACGCAAGGCAAGCTGAGCATTTACGACAATGTGTCCGACTTGCTGGGTTTCCCCGTTCAAAATCCCTATTATCCCGAAGCGCCTATCACGCTGGGCATGTTGCTTGGGCACACCTCAAGCCTTGTGGACTCGCCCCATTATTTTGCATCCTTCAAGGAGCCTTGCAATGTAAGCCAGCTTTTGCGCGAAAAAGAATCCTATGCCCGCGCCATCCCAGGCATAGACTTTCGCTACAGCAATTTTGCCGCAGGTTTCATTGGCTGTTTGCTTGAAAAACGCTTTGGGTATAGCTTTGAAGCTCTTGCACAGCGCGAGCTGTTTGCGCCGCTGGATGTAAAGGCAACCTTTGACCTGAGCACCGTAAGCGCCGCGCAGCTTTCCAATGGTTACCGCGTACTGCCCGCCGAATGCTGTTTCGATGCTCAAAGCCGTCTGGAATCCGCCGCCCCATTAAGCGAGCCCAACCCTGAAAAACATTATCTGCTCGCATCAGGCGGGCTATATTGTACCGCTTCTGCACTGGCAACGCTTGCGCTTGTAGCCTGCAACGGAAACGGCGGCTTCATCAACCCAGAAAGCCTCGCCCAAATGCAAAAGCCCGTGACGCAATGGCCTCAAGAACGGGTGCGCATGCTCCATGGCATGGGTCTTTTGCAAGTAGACGACAGGCGTATCAGCCCGCAAACGTTGTGGGGGCATCAGGGCTTTGCCTACGGCGCGGTCAATGGTGTGTTTTTTGATCAAGCTGGAACAGGCTTTGCCGCGCTCAACAGCGGTGCAAGCGAACAGCGCATTGGGCACTTAGCCAAAATCAACCAAGATTTGATTTCTCTCTTTCTGAAGTAAAGGAAAGGCGGCGAACAAAATGGAAGAGCTGATCACCGAAATCAAGGAGGATCACCGCGGGGCAACCGTATTTTTTGACGGCGGCGAAAAGCTTTGGCTCAGCCGTTCCATGCTTCGCGAGCAAAACCTTCAGGTGGATGAAGCTTTTGATATTGACACGCTCAAAGCTTGGCTTTTACCGCGCCAATACCCCGAGGCACTCAACCGCGCGGTTGGGCTATTGGCCATGCGCGGCCACAGCGAAGGGGAGCTGCGTCAAAAGCTTACCGCTGCCCAATATATGGATGACACCGTTGAAATGGTGCTCTATAAACTGCAAAAGGAAAATCTGCTTAACGATGAAGCTTTTGCGCGAAGCTGGGCGGCCGCGCGTGCGCGCAAGCAGCTCGGAAAATATCGCATTATGCAAGAGCTGCTTTCAAAAGGCATTGCGCATGAGCTGGCCAAGCGTGTGGTAGATGAATTGCCGATTGACGAAAGCAACGAGCAGGCAAACGCGCTTGCCATCAAGCTGCTTAGGCGCTACCAGGATGAGGACGCACGCAAAGCCATGCAAAAGCTCATTGCCGCCATGGCACGGCGCGGGTATGGGTTTGCGGATGCGCGCAGTGCCGCCGAGCACGCCCTTGCCTGCATGCGGCAAGAAAATGCGGAAGACGAGGATGGCGATGAGCCTTAACCCATGGTTTCAACCTCCGCGTTATTGGTCAGCTTCATTCGGCTCAAACGCCAAAGCACCAGCAGCAGAAGCAGCGGAAAGACCACCGCCACCAGCAAGCCCGTTTGTAAATGATCTCCCGCGCCCTTTGCCGCCATGCCTACCACGGTTGGCCCGCCCGAACAGCCCAAATCACCCGCAAGCGCAAACAGTGCAAACATTGCCGTTCCGCCGCGCGGGCATTTTTGTGCGCCCAAGCTAAAAGTACCCGGCCACATAGCGCCTACCGAAAATCCACATAAGCCACAGCCCACCAAGCCCAAAATGGGGCTTCGTGTGAGTGCGGCCAGCAAATAAGCCGCCGCGCACAGCCCCGTGCTTAGCATAAGCAGCGGCATAAGCGGATAACGCTTGGTAGCTCGCGCAAACACCAGCCTCGATAGCCCCATAAAGAGCGCAAACGAGCACGGCCCCGCCAAATCGCCCAAGGTTTTGGATACGCCTAACGCCGACTCTGCAAATGCGGAGGACCATTGGCTCATGCCCTGCTCGCTTGCTCCCGCGCAAACCATCACCATCATCAGCATCCAAAACAGTTTGTTTTTGCCTAGCTCACGCAAATTCATACTCCGATTTTCCTCATCTGGCTTTACCAATGGCACCTTGGTGAAAAAAAACGCGTTTACCAGCGGCACACTCGCCCACAAGCAAGCCAAAACAGGCCAATTGTGAAGCCCAAAGATTGCAAAAAAAGCGGTGGAAACCAAAACCACCAGCACATGCCCCCAGCAATAGAATGAATGCAATAAGCTCATAGCAAAGGCCTTTTCCTTGGTGGGGCAGGATTCCACAATGGGGCTGGCCAGCACCTCGTTAATTCCGCCGCCAATGGCGTAGAGCATTACCGATATCAGCAGTCCCGCAAAGGGGGATGGCAAAACAATGGGCAGCACCGCCATGCCAATCAAGCCCGCCGCGCAAGCAAAATGCCCCGCAACCATGCACCTGCGGTGGCCGATGCGGTCGGCATATTTACTGCCCAAAAAATCCACCAAAAACTGCACCGCAAAATTAAACGTGACCAACAGCGTTACCTGCGAAAGCGGAATTTGAAAACTGCTTTGAAAAGTAAGCAACAGCAAAGGCGTAAAATTGTTGATGATGGCGGCTGTGATTTCTCCTAGATAACAGGCATAAATCGTATGTCGGTAGCTCAGCTTCATGTAACGGTTTCCTTTCGATCAAGCTTGATAAGCATAAATGGTTTGCTTGAGCACATTGCTTTCCACATCGCGCAATTCGCTTTGCAAATAGCCAAAGTATGCGCCAGGCGTCACAAAGCCATTGGGGGGCAGCAGGTTCAGACCGCTTTCAGATGCAATGATCTCCGCCATGCTCGCGCAATTGGTACGCAACGCGTTATACAGCACAAAGTTCCCCCGAACCACCTTGTACAGGCGCCCGCCAAGCGCATATTCAGGCCGTCCCTCTGGCGTCCACGGTTCGCAGTCCTCTTGAAACATGTGCTGGATGCTCGTTTCGGTTTTTTCAGCTTGCTCACGCGAAAGACCCAGCGTAAAGCCGATTAAAATTTTCTTTTCCGTCTTTCGGCAATACGCCAGGTATGGCACTGTATCGCAAACCAAAAAGGTGCCGTCCGAAATCATGCCAAACAGACGATTGCTGCTTTCGTCGTAACAGCCATAGGAATAGGTTTTTCCGCGCAGGCTTACATCCACATGTCCAAAACCAAAGGCCACATTTTCACCCAAGTGAAAAATGACTTCAATCGTTTCCGCATAGCTGCGTTTGAGCGGCTTGAGCCTGTCAATGATGACATCCTTTGTGATGGTTTCGTATTGCTTGCCAATCTTGCGAAGCAACATAGAGGGCAGTAGCGCGGTAAGCAATACGGGCGGTTTCACACGGATCTTGCTCAAAAGCTTACTGCTTTCCACATTGCGGTCAATCAGCACGCCTATCATGTCCACCAGTTCCCAAAAGCCATATAAAATAAGGTAGTAGCCTGCCACCAAGCTAAGCAGCTTCGGGTTTCCAAAGCTGCTTAGCAGTGCAAGCGATGTAAAAAGCGATACAAACCCAAGCAAGGAAAACTTCACCTTGCCCTTTTCATGCGTTACAAAAAGCTGAACCACATACCCAAACTGCACCACCGCCACCAGCAAGGACCACAGCCCCACCGTAAACGTAATGCTTCCACGCAATATTTTAGGAAAAAAGAGCAGCAGCACCGCCACCACCACAGAGGCAAGACCCAATAAAAATGCATGGGGGTGCGGTTCTTTTTTCTGAAAAATCGATACAAAAATGGCGGGTATACCGCTCACCAACAGCGCAATGATGCAAAGCAGTACCAAAAATTGCTGTACCCACTCGGGTTTTACCAAAATCAACGTGCCCAGTGCACTCATAACCAAAAAACGTACAAACAGGCTCAGTGGGGTTAACGCTTTCAATGTTTTCTGCATAAGGGCTTCTCCTCTATTTTTCTTTGGAAAAGGGCACGGCTATTGACACTCAACTTGTGATACGCTAGAATACAAACTCATACCTTTCACGGAAGAAGCCGCGAAACATTTGAAAGGAAGCTAAATGCATGGAGCTTATATTCATTGCCATTGGGCTTTCCATGGATGCCTTTGCAGTTGCGTTATGCAAAGGCTTGTGCATGAAAAAGCTTAACCTTGCGCACACAGCCATCATCGCTCTTTTTTTTGGGGTTTTCCAGGGTGCGATGCCCCTGCTTGGTTGGTTTCTCGGCACGCAGTTTGAACACTACATCACGCCCGTGGATCACTGGATCGCCTTTGCACTGCTTTGCTACATCGGCGGAAAAATGATTTGGGATGCGCTGCACGAATCAAGCGAGGGCGTAGCCTGCACCTCTGAGCCTAAGCTTAACCTGCGGGAGCTGTTTGTCTTAGCCATTGCCACCAGTATCGACGCATTGGCCGTTGGCATTACCTTTGCTTTTTTGAAGGTGGATATCGTACCCGCTGTATTGCTCATTGGCGGCATTACTTTTGTGCTTTCATTTGCAGGGGTGGTCATCGGGCATAAATTTGGGAATCGCTTTCAAAAGAAGGCGGAGGTTGCCGGAGGCGCCGTACTGATTTTGATTGGCACCAAGATTTTGCTGGAGCATTTGGGCGTGCTATGACCGTTCGCTTTCCTCTTCGTCATCTGCGGCGCTATTGAAGCTTGGGGTAAACCAATCGGTTTCCTTGAGCTTTTCAATTTGCTCCCGAGAAATCACGGTGTTTGTACCCAAACAAGCGTTGCAGCGGTAACCGCAATCAGGGCAGCAGCAGGCCTGTCCCTCTGTTTCGGATTGAATCATATAAGCCCCGCAATGCGGGCATCCGCAGCGCATTCAAACCACTCCTCTCAAGCTTTGGTTATTGTAGCACAGGAGATGGCGAAACGCAAAGGATTATGCTATACTATCCAATGATTTGGGCACCAAGGTATGCTTTTACATAAAAAGGAGGCGCAGCAATGAATCAATCCCGAAAAAAGCCGTTAGCGGCAACGGTACTGCTTCTGGCGCTCATGCTATGCGCCGTTTTTTTACCGCCGGTTTTCAAGCAGAACCCCTCGCAAGCGCAATTGTTTTCAAAGCTATTGGCGCATTTTGAAGAGCGCGGCTACTCTTGCGAGCTGGCCCCATTGGCTGATTCTGAACCTACTGCAAAGGTTGCCATTTTTGATGCATCGGTATGGTACAAGCTCACCCTTGGGCAGGAGCAGGTACTTGTTTATTTTGACGAAAGTAACCGCGCCGACTATCTTTCTTCGTTGATCGACACTGAAACATATGGAACCGTTGCGCATTTTGGGCTGCGCTTTGTGCTAACCTATCATGGCAGCGATGGTGGTATTCTGTCTGCACTGCAAGAACTGTAGGGACACCATATATGGTGTCCTCCCTAATCTTGCGATGCTCGCACCCTTGCTGAATTGGCATTCTGCGTTGCTGCGTCCCCCCGGGGGGAGCGGGCGATTGCAGAATTGGCATTCTGCGCCATCCTCGCGGGTTTCGCCGCATTGCAAAATCGAAAACACGCCGTCCCCTGTAGGGACACCATATATGGTGTCCGCCCCCGCCTTGCGAGGCTCGCACCCTTGCTGAATTGGCATTCTGCGTTGCTGCGTCCCCCCGGGGGGAGCGGGCGATTGCAGAATTGGCATT
>JAVXND010000009.1:0-71318 GCA_036645955.1 Clostridia bacterium
CCATCCGCACTTTCGTTATGGGTCATGCCGCTTTGCAGGGTGTTGTCAATTTGGATGGAAAAGTCATTCCAGCCTGCTTCCATCCACGGATCCAGCTCCAGCCAATAGGTCATATTCGCCAGCTCCAAAGACAGCTCCATGCCCTCCTGCGTGCAAGGCGGGCGCAGGCGGAAAAAAGGATCGCGAACAAAGGGAAGCGTTAACGCATTCAAATCGTCAAGCCGTCGGCCTGTGATGGGGCCAACACCTTTTTGGGGCGGCTCGTTTTGCGACGTTGGAGCATCGGCCGCGGGCGCGGTTTGCTTGAAGGTGGGGAACCATTGGGGTTTATTCATGAAAACGCCTCCCTGTTGGTGGATGATTAGAAGCGATTCTTATTATAACAGTTTTTGAGCAAAATGAAATGGGATGGGTGATAAAAGGAGGGGGGGAGGGAAGGGGAAGAAGGGAGGGGGGGAACGCGAACTGGGCGGACACCATATATGGTGTCCCTACAACGGAAAGGGAGTGGGTCGTGCAGTAGCGGCGGGGCAGGTGCAGGGTCGCCATATGGGGTGACCGACGTTGCGTGGAGGATGGGATGGGATGGGATGGGATGGGATGGGATGGGATGGGATGGGATGGGTTGAACGCGAAATGGGCGGACACCATATATGGTGTCCCTACAACGGAATGGAAATGTCGGTGCAGGACGGGATGGAAATGTCGGCACAGGACGGAATGAAAATGTCGGCACAGGACGGAATGAAAATATCGGCACAGGACGGAATGGAAATGTTGGCGCAAACGGAAATAAATATCGGTGCAGAATGAAATGAAAATGTCGGCGCAAAGCTACTTGCATCCATGCACCGTACAGGCTATAATAAAAATGGCGGCTTTTTGGTAAGAAGCTTACCGGGAAGCTTGCTGCAACAAACGGCTTTGCCCATTCGTTGAATGATCGGGATGCTCCGACCCCTCGTGTGTGCAACCGTCAAGGGAGTCCATATGCAAAGAGTGAAACCAAAAATGAGCCGCGCAAAGGCAGTGCTATTGCTGATTGCCATGCTGCTAGGGCTTACGGCGCTGATTTGGGGCGGTGTTGCGCTTTTTTCCGGCAAGCCCGCCACGGATGTGCGCGCGTACCGCCTTCCGTGCCCATACAGCGATACCATCAAACCCTTTGGCAATTATGTGCTATATTATGATGGCTTGAGCATTCATTGCATGAGCGAAACCGGCGCGGTGCGCTGGTCGTTTCAGATTGGCGCAAGTGCGGGCTTTGACTGCGACAGTCAAACGGTGGTGGCTTGGGTGGGGCCTACGGTTTACATACTGGATCAAAATGGCAACTCATCCTACAACGACAACCTTGGCGAAGAAATTCAATTTGCACGCGTGGGGCAGCAGTATGTGGCGGCCGTGATTGGCGGCAACACCGCACCGCGCCTTGTGGTGAAGGATCATACGGGCGCACACATGGATGAAGAAGCCGATGCTTATGCGGATTTGCTCATTTTGGACGTGGGCTTTTACGGCAAAAACGGCGAGTACATGTGGACGCTTTCGCTGGATGTTTTTGGCACAGCCGCCAACACCATTCTCAACACCTTTGAGGTGGGCAAGATGAACACGGGCGAGGTATCCCTTGGGGAGGCCATCACCTATGATGTGATTTATGAAAATGGCGTGCTGCGCGTGGTAAACACCCGCAAGATGCTGACCTTTAATGACCGCGGCACGGAGGATTTAAGCGCCAGCGTGCTGGTATATGGCTGGCGCTTGCTTGATTACGAGGTGCCCGAGCGGGGCGATGCGCTCTTGCTCTTTGCCCCCACCACGCAAACCGAGAACTTATTTGACATACGGGAATTGCGCGTGGTTGCCGGCAAAAAGGACAAGCGCTACAGCTTGCCCGCCAACTGCATAGGTGCAACGGTTTGGAACAAAACGGTTTACGCCGTTTCCGGCACACAGCTAATGCGTGCAGGGCTTAACGACAACCGCTTTGCGGCGTTTGATTTACCCATTGGAACAGCGGCCACAAGGCTTGTGGGCACGCTGGACAATGGGCGCGCCATTATTGCTTGCGGCAACGAGGTGTATGTGATTACCCTGCCGCAAGCCATCGCGAGCATTTCGTAAGCGTTGGAAAGGATGGATGATTCTGAACATTATTGATATGATTGTGCTATGTGTGCTGGGTTTATGTGTGCTGTTTGGGTTTTACCGCGGGTTTATCCAATCGGTGCTAAACCTTGCGGGCGGATTGCTATCCTTCGGGCTATCCTTTTTGATTTTTCCCAAGGTGGCGGATGTGGTGAGCAGCAACACCGAAATTACACGCTTCATCAGCACCTATACCGATGCGGGCACATTGCTGCGTGATTTGGATTTGAGCAGCCGCGCGGTAAGCGGCTTAGACCCCTCGAATGTGGCCGCCATTGTGGAAAAATCAGGCTTGCCAGAGCCCATTGCAACCTTGCTGCGCCACAATTTGGCAGAACAGGTTTTTACCCCCTTGGGCAATTTGGCCACCGATGTGGGCGACTATGTAAACCAAACCCTGCTATCGGTCAGCATCAATGTGCTTTGCTTTATTCTTTGCTTTGTATTGAGCTTTGTGGTACTGACCATTGTGGTGAATTTATTGCGCGCGGTGTTTCGCTATCCTGTGCTCAAGCACTTGGATGGCTTAGCGGGCGGCGCTTTTGGTTTGTTGCTGGGCGTGGTGCTGTGCTTTGTGGTGTTTACCGTGCTTCCGCTGACGCAGAGCGTGGTGCCCTTGCCTGAATTTAGGGCGGTGGTAGAGGAAAGCACATTTGCCAAAGCGTTTGAAAACGGGAATTTGATTATTTCTATTATGAACCGAAAGATATAGGGAAGTCCGATGCGGGGGGGAGCATGGGGGGTTGAACGCGAAATGGGCGGACGCCATGTATGGCGTCCCTACAGGGTTGCGAAATGGTTCGTGCGAGGGTTGTGAAACGGTTCGTGCAGAGGTTGCGAAACGGTTCGTGCGAGAGGTTGCGAAATGGTTCGTGCGAGGGTTGCGAAACGGTTCGTGCGAGGGATTGCGAAATGGTTCGTGCGAGGGTTGCGAAACGGTTCGTGCGGGGGTTGCGAAATGGTTCGTGCGGGGGTTGCGAAATGGTTCGTGCGAGGGTTGCGAAACGGTTCGTGCGAGGGTTGCGAAACGGTTCGTGCGGGGGTTGTGAAACGGTTCGTGCGGGGGTTGCAAAACGGTTCGTGCGAGGATTGCGAAATGGTTCGTGCGAGGATTGCGAAATGGTTCGTGCAGAGGTTGCGAAATGGTTCGTGCGAGGGTTGCGAAACGGTTCGTGCGAGGGGTTGCGAAACGGTTCGTGCGAGGGGTGTGAAAGGGCTCGTGTGGGTTTTTGAACGCTAACTGGGCGGACGCCATGTATGGCGTCCCTACAGGGGGCGGCCGAAGGCTAGCTGTTCAAATTCGCTGATGGGCATGGGCTTGGCAAAGAAATAGCCCTGAATGTAATCACAGCCCAGCCGTTGCAGCATATCCACCTGTGAACGTTCCTCTACGCCCTCGGCTACGGTTGTCATGGAGAGATGCTTGGACATGGTGATGATGCTGCCGATGACGGATTCGCTCCGCTGTAAATCTCCCTTGCTGAGGAAAAAGACCTTATCAAGCTTGAGGGTATCCACAGGAATATCGCGAATTAAGTTAAGAGAGGAATAACCGCTTCCAAAATCATCCATGGAGCAGCCGAAGCCTGCGGCATGGATTTCTTTGATGATGGCGGACAAGCCTGCCACATCGTCAAACACGGTGTTTTCCGTCAGCTCGATTTCCAGGTAGCGGTGCGCAACCTCAAACTGATCGGCAATGGTGCAATAGGTTTTGAGGAAATCCATGTTTTTCAAATGCAGGCGAGAGCAATTGACGGACACCTTCACAGGCTCAATGCCGTTATCGAGCCATTTGCGTATGGCTTTGCAGACCTCCCTGAAAACGTAAAAATCCAGCTGGATGACGAAGCCGTTTTTTTCGAACAGGGGGATAAATTCATCGGGAAATATGAGGCCGTCAGAGGGGCTGATCCAGCGAGCCAAAGCCTCTGCACCGCCCACCTGTTCGGTTTGGGTGCAGTATTTTGGCTGTAAATAAACTTGAAATTCACTGCTTTCAAGGGCGCTATCCATGCGATCCTCCAATTGCTTTTCGCGAAAAAGCTTGCGGCGAGCCTGTTCATCGTATATGGCATACCGCACCTTTGCGTGAAACCCGCCTGCCGCCTCGCTTAATGCAAGCTTTGCACAGTCGATCATTTGCGGGAAGGGCAGGGAGGGATCATCGACAATGTAAACGCCGAACTCAAGGATGAGCGGCAACCACGGCTTTCCTTTGTTGAGGACATAATCCGTTCCGTTTTTGCACCATAGCTCCAAGCGCTTTTCCAATTCGGCTTCGCTGTTATATTGAACAAGAATGCAGAAATTATCGGCAAACAAACGCCCCATGCATTCCGCGTCGGTCAAATCCGTGCTGATTCCGTTTTGCAGGCTGCATAAAATTTCATCGCAGGCATTGCGGCCGAATTGGACGTTTAACACCTTGAATTTTTCGATGTTGGTATAAATCAGGGCATAGGTCGCGCCGTGGGAATCGCTTAACAAATGCTCGGCCTGCTCATAAAAGTATTCGATGGTATGGCCGCCCGTGACGGGGTCTACATAGGCGATGCGCTCCAGCTTGTGCCTGTTTTTTTGAAAGGTAAGTATCAAAACGGCCAGCAGGATGGCGAAGGCGAACGTGATGAAAGCGCCCAGCAGCAGTGTGATCTTTAACATGATACTGCTTTTGGCGTTGACCACCTCAACGGGTACAAAGGTAAGCAGGGTCCATTTTGTGCTGCCAAGCGGCGTGTAGGTCATGTGCTCGTGCGCTTTGCCAAGGACGAACTCAACCTGACCGTCTTTTTCGGCCTGTATATCCGCCTTGATTTGCTCGATGGTTTGATTGTCGAAAAGGGTGGCTTTGGAGAGGGAATTGAGGATGCTAAAGCCTGTTGGCAGGGAGTTTGGCGAGCTGGAACGCACAACCACGGTGCCGTCGTGGCGAATGATATGTGCATAGCCTTTTCCGTCAAAGGCGGACATGGATATGATTTGGTCAAAGGTGCTTAATTCGTAGCTAATGGCAAGCGCAAGCATTTCTGTGCCGCCAATGTGTACATTTTGAATGGGAATGGCAAAAACAATGGATTCCTTGCCGTCGATAATTTGGGAGGTGGTGAAGGAGGCTTCCTTTTTGACCACCACATCCTGCAAATAACGGTCGCTGCTGAGCATGACGGTGGAGCCGTCGTCATTATAGGCAACGCCGCTTTGGTCAATCAAAAAAAGCTTTTGGAAATGCCACAGGCTTTGCTGTTCCTGTGAAATGCTTTGCAATTGCTCATAGGTGGCAACGTCTACATGATCGAAAACCGCGGCGAGGGTACCCAGCACGGCATATTTGTTTTCAATGACCTTGCTTACGTTTGCGGCCATTTGTTCGGATATTTCCTGCATATATCCATGGGTTTCCGCCTTGATGGTTTGCTGGAGGCGCTGGTAGTATTGAAAGCAAAGAAAGCACACAAAAATACAGAGGAGCGAAAACGCGGCAATGCTATTTCGGTAAATGAATTTGTTTTTGTTCATCCGGGTTACTTGCTTGTTCATAAGCACCTCCACCTTTGTAGTTTGCCTTTGCGCTTGCCATACCCTCAGGGCTGGCAAATCACAAAGCGACCCTCTTTATCAGGTGAAATGGGTTGATTGCTTTGGATGGCATGCGTGAGAAGCTCGTCAATCAAAATGCCTGTATCCTCGCAGGTTTGGAGGTATTCCTGAGGTACGGTGGTATCCATGATGGCGATGGAATAGAGGCGAGCGGGGTCGATGGCTTGCCCCTGTTCATCGGTGATGCTGTGAATGCGCTGGCCCGGCTGGGCGGCAGGCGCAAACTCCATGCGCAGGCCCGAAAAATAGTAGAACCACCCAGCTTGGTTATGATCCACAGGCAAGGCGTATTCGAGTGTGCGAATCAGATTTTCACCCGTCATGGTGCCTTTTTGCAGCATGAGTCTTTCCCCGCGCTTTAAATCGGGCATGAGGCGCTGGATATCTGCGGTGGTAATATCACCCTGATACAGCGTGGAGCAAAGCCCCTTGCCGCTGCAAAGACCATCCTTGCCATTGTCCAGGAACAAGGCGATTTCACAGCCGCTTTGCGCGCGCATGGCATCGGTTAAAAAGTTACCTGTTTCCAAAAGCGTGAAATCAGCTTTGGCGGAGCCTAGCACGGCGGGCGGCGGCGTAACGGTTGGCGCAAGATTTTGCGCATCCACCCTTTGACAAACCTGTTCGGCGGTTAATTCACCGCGCACCATGCCTGCCAGCCCTTGCCTTAATGCTGTTTGCGCATTTTGAAGCGTGGGGAACCTTGCACAGCGCCCATGCATGAGCGCAGACAGCAGCGGTTCAATTTCGGGCACATTGGGGGGCGGCATACCCGCCAGGCTGGAGTACATGCCGCCTGTATCACACGACAGTGCCAGCTGCCCTTCTTGGGTGCTGATGTAATCCATGAGCTGGAGGGCGAGGTCGTATTTTTCTTGGTTGGCTGGCTCTGCCAAATGCTTGTTGAGCCCGATATAGCAAACGGGGTAGAGCCTTGCCCAATCCCCATCCTGACCGGGATTGAAAAAGGGCATTAACGCAAAGCTATCGGTACTGCCCGTGATCTGATTGCCCATGCGCGCGATGAGCACGGAATCCTCCACCATGGCGCACTCGCGGTTAAACAGCATACGCTCGCGTCTGGCATAATCGATCGTTAAATCTTCAGGCTTCAGAATGCCTGCGTCAATCAAGGCTTGAAAGGTGGCAAGCGCGGGTTGAAACTGGTCGGCAAAGCTGCCCTTGCCTTGGTTGTAATCATCCAGCCATTGCGCATCCTTGGGGCTGGCGAAGCAGCTTGCATAACCATAGCCCACAAAGGCGGTATCGAGCACCTCGGGATTGGCAAGCCCTAGCTGCAGGGAGCGCATGCCGTCCGCCTCTATTTGCTGACAGAGCGAAAGAAAGCCTTCAAAATCGGCGGGAACCTGCCAGCCTTTTTCAGCAAACAGGGTTTGATTGTACACAATTCCGCGAATTTGAGAAGGACCTGGGAGGTAATACAGCTTGCCGCCGCGAGTCATGCGGTTAAGCTTGCCGATGTTATAGTAGCTGGTGAAGGGCATGGCGGAAAGGTCAAGCAAACGCTCGTCGCAATATTGTTCGCCGCATTCAAGCGGCCAAGTCATGACCAGATCGGGCAAATCGTCGTGCTCCATACGCGCCTCAAACTCAAGGAGGCCGCTATTTGAGGTGAAATTACCGACCTGAATGAGGTCGATGGCGGGGAAATGCTCTTCCACCGCCTTTTCAAAGCCGTTGATGGAAAAAGCGTATTTGACAAGCACCGTAATGGGGGTTCTGCCCTGCGGTATGGGCTTTTGCGTGAGCACGTCCGGTGCGGCAGGGGGCGCGGCGGGCGCATGCGCACAGGAACAAAGAGCCATGCACGCAAGGGTCAACATGAGCAGCATGGTAAGCATCCGCATATACTTGCGCACGAGATCGCCTCCTACCCTTACAAAAAAACACTTCTGACTCTATTACCCAAGTTTTGTACCAAAACGAGCTTTTGGCAGCTGCAAATAAAATGCTCTTAACCTAGTATACTCGAAAAAGCGCAAAATCACAAGATTGAACAATGAGAATGACGAAAATTATTTGGCGATTATTTGGCGATGAAGTTTCCGCTTTGTATTGCGCGGGTTCCAGAATTTGTGGTATAATCGAGTGGAAAATGGGTGAAAGCTCAGAAAAGTGAGGAAAAACCATGAAAAAACTGCTATCGATGCTACTGTCCGCGATGCTTGTGTTTGCGGCGGTACCTAGCTTTGCGCAGGAAAGCGCACCTCAATGGATCAACACCAACGTCATTGGCAATGTAACGGCCGATATGGAAACCTCCTACAAGGATGATTTTCATTTGGCGGTCAACAAGGACTGGCTTTTGAATGCGAAAGTGGCGGACGGTCAATTCCAAGCGAGTACATTTACTGTGCGCGGCGATGAAGTGCGTCAACAGGCGCTGGCGCTGATTCAGGGCGAACCGCAAACCAGCCACGAGGGTAAGCTGGTACAACAGTTCTACAAGGACTATACCGACATGGACGCAAGAAACGAGCGCGGTATGGCTCCCGTGATGCCTTTTATTGAAGAAATTCAAAAAATCCAAACGCTGGACGAGCTCACGGCTTACATGCTTCGCAACGATCAGTTTAACAACCAGCTGTATGGCTATCAGGTGATGGCTGACCTTAAGGACAGCACCCATAACGCCCTTTACTTTGGAAGCGGCTCGTTTACACTCAAGGATGCGGACGAGTACAGGCAAATGACCCCTGTGGGCGAACGCAGGAAACAGGCAATGACCGGCTTGTATCAAAAGCTCCTAGAGCGCATTGAGTATTCGCCCGAGGAGGCAACGGCGCTGATTGAGCAGATGTATGCAATGGAAACGCAAATCGCTTTGGCATCGCAGGGAAGCTCTGCTGCCAAGAAACCCGATTATGCGGCCAGCATTTACAACCCCATTACGGCGGACGAGCTGGCGCTCAGATCTCCCACCTTCCCCATGCTCGCCTTGCTTCAAGAATACACCAATGCGGGAGTGGAAAGCTTTGTTTTAACAGAGGTCGAATGGCTTGACAAAATGAACGAGCTCTATACGCCTGAAAACATTGAAGGCTTCAAAGCGATGCTGATCTGCAACACCCTGCACGATGGTGCAACCTATTTGGATCAGACTTGCATTGATTTGCTGGACGAGGCTAGCAGTACTGCGATGGGCATGCCGGTGAAGAGCGTTTTGACAGACGATGCCTACGCCATTTGCAGTGAGAACCTAGGCATGGCCATTGGCAAAATGTACACGGATGAATACGTATCGCCTGAAACCAAAAAGAACGTGCAAGGCATCATTGCAGATGTGGTTAAGCTTTATAAAAACCGTTTGTCCAATATAGACTGGATGAGCGAAGAAACGCGCCAAAAGGCGATTGAAAAGCTGGATCACCTGCGCGTGCGGGTTGCATACCCAGACGACTGGAGCAAATATGACGTGAGCGATATCGTGCTCCCAGAAAACGGCACATTGATTGACGATATGCTGGTCATTAACAAGCACTTAGCTAATGAACTGCTCAAGAGCCTCGCGGGGCCGATTGATCTGGAAAAGTGGGTTGGACTGGCACCGCAGATGATCAACGCCTTTTACAACCCAACCGACAACTCCATTAACATTATGTCGGGTGCTTTGGGCGGGGTGCTCTATACTGACAATGGCTCCATTGAGCAAATCTTGGGCGGTGTGGGCACGATGATCGCTCATGAGATTACACACGGCTTTGATACCATGGGCAGCCAATACGACAAGGACGGCAACCTCAGCAACTGGTGGACAGATGAGGATTTCGCGGCATTTGTAGCGCGGACAGACAAGGTGAACGCATATTTTAGCAGCATTGAAGCTTTGCCCGGCCAGTTTGTGGACGGCCAATTGACCATTGGCGAAACGGTGGCTGATTTGGGCGCACTCTCTTGCATGCTGGAAATGGCCAAGGGCTATGAAAACTTTGACTATGCAACGTTTTTCGAAGTTTATGCGCGCATTTGGCCGGAGCTGGAGCCTATGGAGGTACAGCAAATGCTGTTAATGGACTCGCATGCGCCAGGATATTTGCGCACCAACGTAACCGTACAGCAATTCCAAGAGTTCTACGACACCTTTGAGGTTGTGGAGGGCGATGGCATGTACCTGGCGCCAGAACGCAGATTGACGGTCTGGTAAGCGTGAAATTGTAAAGAATTAGGCATGGGACGGGGCCACCAGTTCGCGGGAACGCGGAAGGGGGGGCCCCGTTTTTTTGGGTGGGGGGGTTGTTGTAAATAAGAAGGGGGGGAGGGGAGGGGGATGTGAGGGTAGGTGGGGGGAAGATGGGGTGGTGAACGCAAACTGGGCGGACACCATATATGGTGTCCCTACAGGAGACGAGGGATGTATGCATAGGATCAATATAAAGTTTTGCCGCAATGCTTCATGATCATACCCTTAATCATCTTTCAAATCTTTATGCCATCTTTATGCCAGAACGCAAATGCTAACGGCATCATTGGAAACAATGACATACAATGGAGGTGGTGATGAGGGCAAAGGACTGCTTGCGCATCATCCGATGAAATGTGCAGTGAAGGTGAGGTGTGAAGCAGGATGTATATGATCATAGCCGGCTGCGGCAGGCTGGGTTCCAGCCTTGCGCTCAGGCTATCCGCCGAAGGAAACGATGTTGCGGTGATTGATAAGCTGAGCAAGAATTTTGAAACGCTGGGTCACGGCTTCAATGGCATTTGCGTAACGGGGGTGCCCATTGACGAGGATGTGCTCAAAAAGGCCGAAATTGAAAGCGCCGATGTGCTGATTGCGGCTACGCCAGACGATAATCAAAACATTATGATATCGCAGATTGCAAAGAAGCTGTATCAGGTGCCTGTGGTGATTACGCGCACGTCCACGCCAGAGCGTGAACAGGTGCTGCGCAAAATGGGCTTTGATACGATCTGCCCGACAAATTTGGCCGCAAATGTACTTGCGGAAAAGCTATTGGCGAAAGGCACAGTAAAATGAAAATTTTGATTGCGGGCGGCGGAAACGTCGGCTATTATCTGGTAAAAACATTGCTCAAGGAGAAGCACCGCATATTGGCCGTTGACCACGACCATGAGCGCTGTGAACAAATTGCGGAGGAGTTTTCGCGCGTGGAGGTTACCTGCGGCGACGCTACGGACGCGGTTTGCTTACAGGAGGCGGGCATCCAAACAGCGGACGCGGTGATTGCGGTTACGGGGCAGGATCAAAACAATCTGGTCATTTGCCAGCTGGCCAAGGATTATTTCGGGGTGCAAAAAACCATCGCAAGGGTCAACAACCCCAAAAACATCCGCGTGTTTGAAAAGCTCGGCGTGGACTCCGTGGTGAGCAGTACGGCAAAGATTGCCGCCATCATTGGGCAGGAGCTGGATTGGGTGGATGTAAACGCCATCCTCAAATCCAAATCCGACAATTTACGCATGCGCATGTTCATTGTCAGCGACGATGCGTTTGCCAATGAAAAAGCGGTCAGCATGCTCCAATTGCCCAAGGGTATGATTATTATCACCATTGTGCGCGGAGACAGCGCCATTGTGCCCAATGGTCAAACAAAGGTGCAGGCGGGCGATGAGGTGATCCTCATGGGCAGTGCCGAGGAAATGAATGCTGCTGAAAATTGCTTTTGCAATGCGCGTGTGAAAAACTAAAGCCGCAAAAAGGCTGGGAGAGGATGTACTTTTATGATCAAGGCAAAAAAATCGGTCGCGATCGGCATTTTGCGCGAGGTATGCTATGCGTGCTTACTCATAGGCTTCGGTCTGGCGGTTGCTATGTTAGCGGTGGTGTAAAACCATGTTTGAAAAACCGGTCAATCGACTATTGCCAATATCGTACTATATTGGCTGTGTGCTTACGGCGCTTGGCGCGGCTGAGCTGATTCCGCTTGCGGTGGCGCTTTGCTGGCGTGAGTGGCAGGTTGCGGCCATTTTTGTGTTTACCATGTCTGTGATGGTGATTGTGGGCGCATCGCTTATTTTGCTGGGGTGCCGCCACCGCGCGGAAAAGCTCAGCTGGGCGGAGGGCATGGTGGTAGCGTCCGCCTCCTGGCTGCTTGGGATGCTTTTATGCGCACTGCCGTACCAGTTTAGCGGGCATTATCTTTCTTATTTGGATTGCTGCTTTGATGTGATGAGCGGGCTTACCACCACGGGTGTGGTGATGATTCAGAACATGGATCATCTCTCCTACGGCATGAATACATGGCGCTTTATTCTCACCTTTATTGGCGGGCAGGGCATGGTGGTGCTGGCGCTTTGCTTTTTGACCAAGGAAACGAGCGGCGCATACAAAATGTACGTGGGTGAAGCCAAGGACGAACAGCTTCGCCCCAACGCGCGCAACACCGCGCGGAGCATTTGGTCCATCAGCCTGCTATACCTGCTGATTGGTTCACTGATGACATGGGTTGCGGTGATGGAGGCGGGGGTGCCTGCGGGCAAGGCCTTCCTACACGGCGTGTGGCTATACATGTCCGCTTGGAGCACGGGCGGTTTTGCGCCCATGTCTCAAAATGTGCTGTACTACCACAGCGCGGCGGTGGAAATTGTAACGGTGGTTTTTTTCGTGATAGGCTCCTTCAACTTTGCACTGCATTACGCCGTGCTCAAGGGTAAAAAGCGTGAAATTCGCCGCAACATTGAAACGATCACCTTTGCTGTAACGCTCACCATTTTGGTGCTGATTACCACCCTTGGGCTGATGCGTGACAACGTGTACCCCGATGCGATGTCGCTATTCCGCAAAGGCTTTTATCAGCTGGTTTCCGGACACACAACCACCGGCTTTATGACGGTGTACGCCAAACAATTCTACTACGAATGGGGCGACATTGCCCTGTTTGCCATTACGGTTTCCATGCTCCTAGGCGGCAGTGCCTGCTCCACGGCGGGCGGCTTCAAGGGCTTGCGCACGGGCATTATTTTCAGCACCTTTAAGACGGAATTAAAGCGCATGATGCTGCCTGAATCCCGTGTATGCGAACAGAAAATTCACCACATACGCGATGTGGTGCTGTCGGACGCGGCGGTGAGAAGCGCCTTTGTGATTGTAACGGCTTACCTGATTACCTTTGTGATCGGCACGCTTGCGGGCATGTTTGCAGGGTTCCCCTTTGCGATGGCGGCGTTTGAATCGGCCTCGGTCACGGGCAATGTAGGGTTGACCATCGGCATATCAAGCCCCACGATTCCAGCGATGCTCAAAATGGTTTACATTGTGATGATGTGGCTTGCAAGGCTTGAGTTTATGTCCGTACTGGCGCTGGGCGCTTATTTATTGAAAAGGACTGGAAGAAAATGAAGCTAAAAACAGGGCGCTTGCTTGGGCTTTTGGCGCTTGTGCTGCTGCTGCCGATGGGCGCATGCGCACAGGAGGGCAGCATTGGCAGTGTAAGGCTCATTGAAAACGCGAAGCAATATGATGGGCAGCAGATTGTGTTTGAGGGCGAGGCTGTGGGGGATATATTGCAGCGCACGGAGCATGCATGGCTTTGCCTGAGCGACGAAAGCAACAGCAGCATCAGCATATGGACGCCGAGCGAGCTGGCAAGTCAAGTGATCATGGTGGGGGATTACAGCCATCATGGCGACGAGCTTCGCGTAAGCGGGGTATTTCATCGCGCCTGTGCAGAGCATGGTGGGGATATGGATATTCACGCGGATGCGGCGGAGGTGACCGCGCGGGGGAGCGATATTGTGCATGAGGTTTCCGTGCCGCTGATGGTGAGCGCGGGGGCGCTGCTGCTGATTGCGCTGACGCTGGTGGGGTTTGTGATTGTGAAGCACAGGGGGGAGAAGGGGTAGGAGGGGCGTAGGGGAGTAACAGGGGGTGTGCGTAGGGGGTGAACGCCAGCTGGGCGGACACCATATATGGTGTCCCTACAGGGTACCCAGATGGTTGGTGTTCATACGGGGTGTTTGGCTTTTCCGATGGGAGGGGTGAACGCCAGCTGGGCGGACACCATAGTTGGTGTTTCTACAGGGTGTTTTTTCGTTTGCTGGGCTTTTCCAACAGGAACCAGAGGTAGGCGCACATGCCTACTGAACAAATGGCACCCAAGAGGTTCAAAACCTGCTGCGGAAAAATTTGAACGCCTATCAGCACGATGGGCGTTTTTTCCAGCGCCGCCAACAACAAACCGCCTGCGTAGGACATGCCGAAGCCCACCACGCCTGAAAGCGCCGCGCTTACGGCAAATTGCATGGGGCGTTCCTCCTCGGGCATTAAATCCAGCTTAATGCCGAACTGCCCCACGCCTATGAAGCTCCAAGCCAAAGAGGACAAGGCCTGCATGACCAAATACATGGGCTGTGCGTTGCTGGGAACCATGAGCGCCCAAATCAAATAATGAATGCCGAAAATGCCGACGGCATAGCGAAGCATGCGTGCCATGCCGTGACGATCCGCCAGCTTGCCCATTTTACGTGCGATGAAGATGCGGGCGATGTTGCCCACGAAGCCAACCACCGAAAGAAAAGTAAAGTGAATGGCGAGCTGTTTAATGGAGTAGCCTGCGTTGTAGGGCGCGGCAATGTAAAAAGTGAGCATCCACAAGCAATCCAAAAAGAAAATTTTGCGGAAGGAGGCTTGCGCAAAGCAATGCTTGATTTGTGCGAGCATGCCCATGGTTTTAGGCTTTGCCTTGGCTGCCGCAGCGCAGGTATCCCGCGCCTTCCAATACAGAAACAGCCCGCAAAGGGACAGCACAAGCACCATGACCGCTAAAATGGCGAAGGCGGTGGTGCGAAGCTCGCCTTCAAAGCGGTCTATGATCATGCCGCTCACGAGCAGTACCAAAGACATCACCGCCATGGAAATGGCATCCTTTGTGCCAAAGTAGCGCCCGCGGATTTCGATGGGCACAAGCTCGGAAATCCATGTGGAGGTGGCGGGGCCGCCAAGCGTAATCAAAATGCGGGAGAGGGAATACCCCACCACCAAGATGCTCACCTTTGCGGTTTGGGAAATGGGGAAGAAGGGAATGACAAAAAACAACGCCATCCACACCCGCTGAAAGCCCATTAAACAGGTAATCAGCTTCTTTTTTTGCCGAAGAAAGCCAAAGCGAAGCGTGAGCAGCTGAAACAGCGCCGCCAAACTACCCACAGAAAGCACAATGCCGATATCCGCATCGGACATGCCCAAATACACCATGAGCGCCGCCAAATAAATGCCGCCGGAGAGCTGATCCACCGTGGCCATGCTCGCTTCGCCGAAAGCAAAAAAGGTGCGGCTCTTGCTGTCGCCCAGCTTCATGGCACAATCCCCATGGCTCCGCCATTTTCGTGCGCACTGCTGCAGCGAGCGCTTCAACCTTTGCATTGCAGTTATACCAGCCTTCTCAAGTGGTGCGTTTGCCTATTTGTGTGCATTGCCCAAATGCGTTTTGAAGTGCAACGCACAAGGTATTCTACACCTAGGGCGGAAGTCCTTGAGGGTTGGCAAAAACATTTATGCGGAAGCTTGGATTTGGGCGCTTTTACGTAACGGTGAAACGCGCCTAGTTCCCTTTGAAAGGGCTAGGCGCGTTTGGGCGGGCATGGGGATTGCGACGCTATTGCATGGCGCGGGCATCCTCCAGCGCCATTTTGAGCAGATCAACCTCCACGCGCAGGCGGTCAGCCTCGCGGCGGGCATCCTCAAAGCGGCGGTCGTACAGGGGTTCTTCGTCCACAAGCGGGGCGCTGGCCGCGCTTGCGCATTCATCCGCCATGCGGGCGTTTTCATCGGCACGCTTGAGCAGCTCGCAAAGCCCTTCTAGCATTTGGGAAACGCAGGGGTCGTTCATGCATTGGGCCAGCTGTGCAAGCGGACTGTGGCTTTGCGGCGCGGGAGCACGGCCGTAATGGCGGCAGGTGATGACCGCATCGGGGCAGGGCAAGCCCTGCGCGCGCAGCTCGTCGGCAACGCTTAGCAACAATTCGGGACGGTTTTTGAGTATGGAACGGTACTTGTTTTGATAGCGAAGCATGCCTGCACGGTCGCCGTCCGCAAGGCGGGTGACGCAAGCGCGAACGCTTTCCCCCTGCTGTCTGCCCATGAGCACATTGCGCAGAAGCTCATGAAGCTCGTCTTTTGTGAAGGCGCGAAAGGGCTGCTGCTTTGGTGCAAGCTCGGGAACCTCGCGCACCCTTGCGTAGTAGAAATTGCGAATGCTATTGGGCTTGCGTGAAAGCCGCCCGCCTACATCCGCAAAAACCTCGCGCAGAGCACGCCCTTCCTGTGTGGCTTCCCTGACAGTGGAAAATAGCAGGTCGATTTCATCCTTCTGCCAGCCGCCGCGTGGATGGTTGGTGATTACCTGTGTCATGATCGTCGCCTCCGATGGAATTGATACAGGGTCTAGTATGGAGCTATGCGCAGGATTTATACACTATGTGCGGTTTAGCGCAAACGGAGCAAGGTTTCTACAGGGTCTGAAGCGCTGAGAAAGGCGTTCATGCACAGGGCTTGAAGCTCTTGCCGTGCATGGGCGAAGGCGTTGGGGAACAGCAAGCCGCTTTGGCAGCAGGCTTGAAGCTCTGCGGTGAGCGGGTCCGCAGACGGGGCGAGGGGGACGACGGGCAGCAGATGATGAGAAAGGGCGGCCTGCTGTGCCGTGTCTGACAGCACAAAGTGAAGAAATGCGCGCGCATCGGCACCATTACGGCAAAGGGAGAGATAGCGAACGGCATCGCTTGCGGCGGGCTTGAGCGGGCAGGCGATGAGATCCGCATTGGCTTTGGCGCAAAGCTGATATTGGGCAAGGGTGAGCACCTTCGCCTGCGGGAGCGGGGGGGAGGCGTTGGCATCCACGGAGAGGGGCGAGGCTTTTGGGGTAGCGATGCTTGCCGCCGCGCTGGCACGCTCCCCAGCCTCGCCTGTGCATGCGGCAATCAGCTCCCTGCGCACAGAGAGGGGACAGCTAAACAGCAGCTGCTGTAAAGCCAAGCCCTTGGGCGGCACGAGCGCATTTTTTTGCAGAAGCTTTCGCCATGGCAAGGCATCCGCCGTGATCGTGGACGGTATGTCATGCTTGGAAAGCTTGGGGGCGGGGGTGCCCAAATCAAAAAAGGATTGGGGGCGCGGGGTGGCTGTGGGTGCGCCCTCCTGCCGCAGCCATCCAGCGGGCAGGCTTAAAATGGAGGGCGCATACCACAGGGGCAGGGCGTAGCTTTTGCCGCTGCTTTTGCCAGAAAGAAGGGCCTCTGCGGGGACGCGAGGGGCAGGGGAAAGCGGCAGAAAAAGCTGCTCGGGATTGACGATGCTACCTGTGATATAGAGGAGAACATCGGGCAGGACGGCATTTTTTTCCGTGGTCTCGGATGGGGAAACACGGCGCAGAAACACCCGCACGCCATCCGCCTGCTTTTCAAAAAGGGCGCAAAGCTCGCTCAAAAGCGGATCGTCAGACACATCATCCCCAAGCAACCACAGGGTGAGCGTGCGGGAGCGGGCAGGGCGCAGGCGCTCGTCCATGCGGTTGGCATCTTGCGCGTGAAGGCTTTCAAGCAAGCCGGGCATGGCGCACAGGAGTGCGGCGGTGAACAGCAAAGCAACAAACAGGCTTGCTCTGCGGGTATACATAGGCCTCGCCCTCCCTTACGGTTGTGCTACAGGATATGCGGAGGTTGGGCGGGACATGACGGAGATAAGAAAACCCGCGAAACGGTGGGCATCCGCTGCCTGTGTATTCTTGACAACAAACCCTCACCGTGCTATGCTTGCTTGACGCAAAGAGTGAGCGCACACGCGCCTTTGCACCGCATAGGCTATACCAATCTTGTGCTAAAATGCAAGATTGGTATGAAAGGGCCGCCGCCAATGGCGGAAGGTTTTTTGAACGATTATTTTTGAGAGAAACGAGGTCGCTTGCATGCAACAATATCGGGTGGGCGTGATTGGCGCTACGGGCATGGTTGGGCAGCGTTTTGCGCTGTTATTGGCAAATCATCCTTGGTTTCGAGTGACTTGCGTGGCCGCAAGCACGCGAAGCGCCGGCAAAACCTATGCAGAAGCGGTACAGGGGCGTTGGGCATTTTCCAAACAGCCCATTCCTGCTGAAATTGCAAAGCTTACCGTGATGGATGCGGCAGATGTGGACAGCATTGCAGGCATGGTGGATTTTGTTTTTTGCGCTGTGGATATGAAAAAGGATGAAATTTTTGCGCTTGAGGAACGCTATGCCAAGGCGGAGGTGCCTGTGGTGAGCAACAACAGCGCCAACCGCCACACGGCGGATGTGCCGATGCTGATTCCCGAAATCAACGGCGAGCATGCCAAAATCATTGAAGCACAGCGCAAGCGCTTGGGTACCAAGCATGGCTTTATTGCCGTGAAGCCCAATTGCTCCATTCAAAGCTATGTACCTGCGCTATGGCCGCTCATGGCGTTTGAGCCGCAAGGTGTGATGGTGTGTACCTATCAAGCCATCAGCGGTGCGGGCAAAACCTTCGAGCGCTGGCCCGAAATGGTGGACAACGTGATTCCCTACATTGGCGGGGAGGATGAAAAGAGCGAGTGCGAGCCGCTGAAAATATTCGGACGCATTGAAAACGGGCAGATTGTGGACAGCAAAGCGCCCAGCATCAGCGCTCAATGCCTTCGCGTGGCTTGCTCCGATGGGCACATGGCGGCGGTGAGCGTGAAGTTTAAGCACAAGCCCACGCAGGAACAAATATTGGATTGCTGGCAAAACGCGAAGCCCGCAACGGCGGGGCTTGATTTGCCCTCCGCGCCCAAGCAATTTCTGACGTATTTTACCGAGCCTTCCCGTCCGCAAACGCGGCTGGATCGCGAGATGGAAAACGGCATGGGCATAGCCATTGGCCGCCTGCGCGAGGACCCGGTCATGGATTACAAATTTGTCTGCCTGAGCCACAACACACTGCGCGGCGCGGCGGGCGGCGGCGTGCTGAGCGCTGAATACTTATGCAAGCTAGGCTATATTGTGCGCAAGGATGCGTAAAGGGGAGGGGTTTGCCCATGGATCATCAACCTTTATTTCGCGGCAGTGCGGTGGCGCTGGTTACGCCGTTTACAAAGGGGCAGGTGGATGTGCCTGCGCTTCACCGCTTGGTGAATTTTCAGCTGGAAAATGGCACGGCGGCCATTGTGGCTTGCGGCACCACAGGTGAACCCGCAACCCTTACGCCCGATGAGCGCGAGCTGGTGATTCGTGAAACGGTGCTTGCGGCAGATGGGCGCGTGCCTGTGATTTGCGGCACGGGCAGCAACTGCACCCAAAGCGTGATTGATGCGGAAAAGCGCTACCGCAGTCTGGGTTGTGCCGCGCAGCTGGTGGTTACGCCCTACTACAACAAAACCACGCAGGAAGGGCTATATGCGCATTTTATGGCCATTGCGGAGCACACGGAGCTACCCATTGTGCTCTACAACGTGCCTAGCCGCACGAATTTGGATATTTCGCCTGAAACGCTCCACAAGCTTGCGGCTTGCGGGCGCTTTGCGGCGCTCAAGGAAAGCAGCTATCAGCTGCCCTATGTGATGGAAAAGCTATCTGCCATGGAAGGCAAGCTCACCCTATACAGCGGCAATGACGACATGGTTTTTCCTCTGCTGAACCTTGGCGCACAGGGCGTAATTTCTGTGGTGGCCAATGTTTTACCCAGTGCCATGAGCGGTCTTGTGGACGCGTATTTTGGCGGCGACACCGCCGGGGCGCTCCATGCACAGCTGAGGCTCATGCCCTTGGTGCGCGCGCTTTTTGCGGAGGTCAGCCCCATTCCATGCAAATATGCCATGGCGCTTGGCGGCCTATGCTCGGGCGAGCTTCGTTTGCCGCTGATTGAAGCCAGCGAGGGTGTAAAACAAAAGGTGCGTGAAGCGTTAGACGCGCTTGAAGTGCGATAATGGAGGAACAGTGCAAATGAAAATACTCATTGGCGGCGCGCTTGGGCGCATGGGGCGTGAGCTGGCGCAATGCGCCCAAGCGGCCGATATTGCGGTTGCCTGTGGGGTAGATGTGGCCTACCGTGGGCAGGCGACGGACTTTCCCATGGTGACGGGCTTTGACCATGCAACCGCGCAGGCGGATGTACTGGTGGACTTTTCCCGCGCGGATGCATTGCCCGAGCTGCTTCAAATGGCATTGCAAACCAAAATGCCCGCTGTGCTTTGCGCAACGGGCTATACGGATGCGGAGCTTTTGCGAATCAAAGAAGCGTCCGCACACATCGCCATTTTGCGAAGCGCAAACATGAGCCTTGGCGTGAGCGTTTTGCGTGCGCTGGTAGCCATGGCGGCAAAGGCGCTTGGAGAAGATTTTGACATTGAAATTGTGGAAAAACACCACCGCATGAAGCAGGACAGCCCAAGCGGTACGGCGTTGATGCTATTGGAAGCCGCTCAAGCCGCAAGAAGCGATGACACCACGCCCGTTTATGGACGTTATGGGCGCAACGAAAAACGCGAGCCGCACGACATTGGCCTGCATGCCATACGCGGCGGCACGGTTACAGGCGAGCATGAGGTGGGCTTTTACGGCAACGGCGAACAGCTTTTGTTGACCCATCGTGCCGAAAACCGCGCACTCTTTGCGCAGGGCGCACTAAAGGCGGCTTGCTTTTTGGCAGGCAAGCCAGCAGGGCTATATTCCATGCAGGATGTGGTGAGCGAAATCATGGGGCAATAAGCCATCAATCCGATGGATGGGTCCAATCGCCCAAGTGGCATTGGATGGTGGAAAGAATATCTTGAAGCGCCATGCGCTGATTGCGGGAAAGGCTTTGCGGTACGGGACCCAAGCCGCTGCTTAGCAAACTGCCCGCCATTAAATAATCCAAACTGACCTTGAATACATTGGCCAATGAAACCAACGTTTCTAAACTGGCCTTGCGCGAGCCTCGCTCAATATGCCCAATAAACGAAGTGCTGACACCGATTTTTTCGGCAAGCTGTTCCTGTGTCCATCTGAGCGCGGTACGCTGTTTTCGCACGCGCATACCCATATCAACATAATCCATACTGTCACCGTCCTTGATAGTGTTTGTACTCGTACTACTATACCAACGGCTATACAGACTTAAAAGTTCCCATAGGTCATATTTGTGACATGACATGAGAACTTTTGTTGGAATATGATGGTTAGGGTGGCAAAAGCACATTTTTACCTTGTTGTGTACCACCCATTGTGCTAGTTTCCTTTTGATTGTACAATGGGTGGTACTGTATTCTACCAAAATGTGCTTTTGACATCCGTACCATATGATGGATGATGGGAAGGGGAGGTGTGGGGGGATAGGAGGGGGAGAACGATTAGGTCTGATACTAAATAGCCATGCCGCAACATGCGGCATGGCTATTTAGTATGACAACCGAAGTGAAGTTTGAAATTTCAAGCTGTGCTTCTTCAGCAACCGCTCAACAATCCCCCGTCCTCACAATGCAAACCTCTGCATTTCTTGCGTCCAAGGCTGCAAAGCCTCAAGCCAAAGTGTTCAAGTTATTCTTTATCACGGTAGGACACAATCACCTCGATAATCTGGCACCCGTTATACTCAACAGTTCGACCTTCACGCGGCGATTTTTGATTATCACAAAAGCTCAATAGATAGCCCACTCGCTGCTCTTGGCTAAGCAAGTATCCGCTAAGCTGCTCATAAGCTTCATTCGCGGCTTGTTCACCATGCCATATCTTTAACTCGACAATATGCTCCTCGCCGCCATAAAAAACGACTACATCCATGCGGCGGCTTCCGCGTGTTTCGGGTTCCACAACGTAGTGTCCTGTTCCGTTGATGAGGGGCTTGAGGAAACTCAAGAAAAGCAACCTACCCTCGCGCTCGATGAACGTGCCGTCCTCGTCGCGGTATTCGCAGCGCATAAAGGCGGCAAAACGCTCAAGCACCAGAGGCATGTTCAGCTTGCCGCTGCGCAGAAAGCGTCCTCGCTCATCAACATAACGGTCGATTAAATCATTGGTTTCTGCTATTGAAACCAAATAGTTCAGTATAACCGTCTCAAAGATGATATTTGAAACCTTGATTTGCCCATCTTCATCGCTGAAAATGCCATACATTAGCCCTAGGTCGATGTTTGGATTGTGAATTTCAAATGCAACCCTCGCACCGCGCACGACGATGCGCTCCACAAGCGCAGAGAACGAAGGATTGTTGACAAGGTTTTTGATTAAATCGTCAAATAAGGTGTTGCTGGCTCGAATTGCGCGCTTTTCCGCCTCGTCCACGCCGTTGTCTGTCCAGTTCAGCCGTTCTTCGTCCATTGTTTTGCAGAGCAGACTCACAAGGAACGGGTAGCCGCTGGTGTAATAAAACAGCCGCTGTGCTACCTTTTCGGCATCCATGCCAGTAGGGTGATCGTTCTCATACTCGTAAAGCATGGCGGCGATCTCCGGCGCGGAGAAGCTCATATCCACATCAAAACGCGCCGCAATGTTCCACGGGCTGTTGTAGCTGTGCTTTTCATCTGGGCGCAGCTTCATTTTCAGGTTTTTTACATCGTGAACACCAGCGAGGATGACGCTGTGGAAGGTCTTGTCGTTTCCCGAAGCTTGCTCAATGTACATATCTCTAAGCACTCCGAGGAAAGTCATAAACACTTGATTGTCAGAAGCTTTGTCCACTTCGTCAATGAGCAGAACGACTGGCTTGCCTGCACGATCACATAGGGCTGTGATTCGTTGCCCTAAATCGCTCATGGGAAAATCTTTGTCAATCGGCTTGCCAAAAATATCTGAAAGTGCTTCGCTTGATTTTTGTAGAAGCGTTAAAACACGCCTGCGTATTCCTTCCGCTAATGTACTTAGGGAAGCAAAATACTCATCTTTGCCTTCAAAACTCATATCGATGACAATATAGCGGTCGGAAAGCTGTTTGGTCAATAGCTTGAGCGTCGTCGTCTTCCCATACTGCCGCGCTCGATTCATGGTGAAATACTCGCCTGCATCAACATAATCGCTAAAAATCAAGTCAATCATTTCGCTGGTGTCCACCATATAGTGAAGGGCAGGAATGCAAGGTCCCGTGATGTTGAACCGCTTTTTCTGTGCCATACGCTTTTGACCTCCTTAGGCGCTGCACACACTGCAATGCTTACGCTTAGTATACCATGCGGCGTAAGCCTTATCAAGCAAAGGTTTTGGGACGAACAGGGTCCTGCGCTCCCCTCCTGATCTGGTGGCGGTAACGGCATGGGGCAGACAAGGCCTAATGATCCGTTGGTAAAGCATCAGAATATACCGCGTAGCTATCCTTTCCCTGAGCTTTGGCATGGTACATAGCGCTATCCGCATTTTGATACAGCTCGGCAAAATTTTTGCCGTGGGCTGGAAACATTGCAATCCCAATGGTGCCCGAAATTTTATAGTCGTTCTTTAAACCGGTATACATGCAGTGAAACCTATGGCAAATCTGCTGTGCTTTTTGGATCGCTATTTTTTCGTTGGGCAAATTATTGATGTATACGGCAAATTCATCTCCGCCAATCCGCCCTACCACGTCGCTTTCTTGAAATAAGGCAAGCAGCTCATGAGCCACCTCCGCAAGCACCGCATCCCCAAATGCATGCCCGAGCTTGTCGTTCACGTTTTTAAAGCTGTCCAAATCAATCAACAAAAACGCTCCCATGATCTTGGCTTCTGCGGCGGCCTCCGTTACGGCTTTCATGCGCAGCTCTGTGGTCATCTTGTTATATAGCCCCGTTAAAAGATCCCGCTCCGCTTTTTGCTGTAAGGAAAGCTCTTTTTGCTTCATTTCGTTAATATTTCGAACACAGCCCACGCAGTGCAGGCTTTGCGTATCCTCGTCAAAAAACAATTGAATCGAGCAATGAACCCAGAGCGGTTCACCGTTCACGCACCGACGGTATTCAATGCTTTTGTGCAAAATTCCCGCTTCATAATCCCTGGTGAGCATGTTCGCGTTTAATTGTGTACGTACCAGCTCACGGTCAGGCTCATATACCAGCTGTACCATCAGCTGTTCCAGCACATCTCCCAAATCGTCGTTCTTTGCTTGTCCATCTGCTTCTATGTTATTTTCATGTCCGCTCAAAAAGCGCCGATGTGTCACATCCGCCTCATAATAGGAGGTGCCTTCCTTGCCGCTCATTTCCAGATAGCGTGCTTCGCGTTTGTATTGAAACTCCACGCTTTTTTCGCGTGAAATATCCTGCAAAATACCAATGGCGCGAACCGGCTTTCCTTCATCGTCAAAAATAGCCGTAAAAGTAAGGCGATTCCACAAAATGCGCCCATCCGCCGCACGCGTTTTCAATATGCCGCTGCAGCCTTTAACGCCTTCCTCCAATTGGCGAAACAAATCCAAATAATCGTTTTTTGATTCTGCCAGCACCGTTCCGTTATCCAAAATGCTCTGCGGCATATGCTCTAGCAGCTCTGGCACGCCATAGATGTCCTTTGCCTTTGAGGAATGGTACATCACGTGAGTGATCATATCGTAGTCTATGATAATATCCTCTATGCTCTGCATCGCAATTCTGTAGCGTTCTTCATCCACCCTCAGGTTACGCTCGGTTTCTTTTTTGCCGCTGATGTCTGTCAAAATCCATACGCCTACCTCCTGTCCGCGAAGCACCGTGCGTTTTCCGCGAAGCAGTACCCACAGAAACGAATCGTTTGTACCATGCAAGCGATGTTCAATATTCACGTTGTTCCCGCAAGCCAGCTGATCGTTGATGATTTTTGTCAGCTCCGCCACATCCTCCGCCGCAACCCACTGCAAAGCGCGCTGTCCAATAATTTGCTGTTCCTCTTTTTGAATCATATCGCGGTAGCCTTGATTGCATCGAATAACGGGAAAGCCTTCGCTCATGGTTGTAATCAGCACGCCGCCAATCATGTTTTCGGACATGGTTTCAAGCTCGATGGTTTTTTCTTCCAGTGCTTTTTGCGTTTCTACTATTTCGGTGATGTCCTGAATCAGCTCTATGTATTTACCGTCGCTCGGCTGTTCAAAATCAAGCGCCGCCGTGCTCACCATGTAGCTTTTGCCTTCCTTGTGATAATAGGAGCGCCCATTTCCAGTATGCTCCATCTGCTCAATGGAGCATTCGGGCGTATGGCAAATGCAGGTGTTTAGTTTGTGGCACGGCTGCCCCACCATAGTGCCTTTGCATTGAAACAAATCCAATGTGCTTTGGTTAATCAGCTTGATGCAGTGGTTTTCGTCCACCACAAACAGCGGCAGCGGGATGCAATCCAGCGTTTTGGCAAGACGGTCGCGTTCTTTGCAAAGCAACGCCTGTGTTTTTTTGTTTTGATAAGCAATATGCAGGGTGAACACCGCAAACAGCACGCCCGTTCCTGCCAGCAGGGAAAATGCCTCCGAATCCGTATTTGCCGCAAAAATATAGAATGGGATACAAACAATGAAGAGGATCAAGACCCCCATGATTTCCTTTTTTCTGATTGCATTCACAGCAATCTCCCCCTCCTCTTTTGTAAAAAGCGGCATAACCAATAGGCAAACACGGCAGCACCAGATTTGACATCCTCATCATCGTATGCAACCCATTGATTCCCCGCTGTTTCATCCTGCTTTTGGCGTTCGTATCATTGGATCATTATACCGCAAGAAAAGCTGAAAGTCCAGCGGTGCACAATCGTCTATCCCCGTGGACCATCCGCCATTGCCCGTACCGCTTAGGCGCTCATTTGCCCATCGCTAGCATCAATCATCATCAGCACTTGAACCTCCGCGCCGCTGTCCGCATCCACATACACGCGGTACTCATGCTCGCCGTAGCGCCCCGACACCTCGTAGCACAGCCGTTCTACATCACGGTAGCTAATCACGCACAGGCGAGCCTCCTTTTCAGTGAGCCTCGAGCTTACCTTGTCAAGCGCCTGCGCCTTGGTAAGCTTCGGGGTGAGTTTGCCGCGCTTTACGTGGTTCATGAGGTAATTGTGGCTCTCCAAGCCCACCACCTCGCCTGTATCCATGCGCACCTGCACCTTGATTAAATCGGGATATAACAGCACACCCTCCTGCACAGACGCAAAATTCATAACCGCCAAGCCGTCATACACCTGATAGTGATTCGCTTCCATTTCACCATAGCCGCGCGATAGCAGAAAGGCATTTGCCTTTTGCATGCACTCCTCCAGCGTGAGCGCAGCGGCAAATTGCGCATGCTCCGGCACCATCCAAAGCACCCGTCCGCCCTGCTTGGTCACCTCCACATTCAGCTTGGCGCCCTCCTTTAATGTCAGAATCACGCCAAAGCAAGCCAGCTCGCCAGCGGTTTCTGTGCCCTGCTCCGCGCTTTGAACGCGCTCCTTGCCCACAAAATCCTGCGCAATGCGCAGCGCCTGCCCTGCATCAATATACTCCTCCCCAAGGGCTTTGGGTTTACCAAAATTGCGCGCGTCCGAAAATGCGCCGTCGTAAATCATGCTGGGGTAATCCATGCCGTTATCGCCATCAGCCACCTGCTCCAGCGGCCGCGCGGCAAGCTGAGCTTCTTGATAAAACGCATTGGATTGGCTTGCCATTTGCAGGCTTTGCTTGAGCATGTCCCCCTGAGCGGTCACAAATTGCCCCAACAGAAGCGAGCATTGGCTTTCCATACTGCGAAGCTGCTCCTCCTGCACGCTGGATAACGCACCGCCCGCCGCCATGGAAAGCGCTAACCCCATGGTGTATTCCGAAAGCTGATTGCAAAACTTGACCGTTTCACCCATCGCCACATGGGAAAGGGGCAGGGCTGAAAGACCTGTCACCACCGCGTCCGCTTGCTTGCTCGCACCCGCTAACAGCTCCATGCAGGTACGCGGTGCCCTGGCTATAGGTGCCTTGCCCAGCTTGATGCCAATGGCCTGCAAATGCTCCTGCGTTTCAAGCACGCGCTGTGCATAGCCTTCCTCCAATGTACGGGTTGCTTGCTGTGCCTGTGTGCCGTAATCAAAGCTTAAAAAAACCGCGATCACAAGTGCCAGGCTCAAAAACGTATAGAGAATCACATGGTGCTTGGGTTGCATGTACAAGCCTCCTTTTTTCATGCTGTTATAAAATGATTAGGATATCATCTAAATGGCGAAATTGTGCTTGCCAATGCTCAGCTGTACCTTGCGTGTCCAAATCCACCCGTTGGTTGCGGTCACGGGGTTGTAATAGTAAATACAGCCGCCGGAGGGGTCCCAGCCATTGAGCGCATCACGCGCGGCGCGCAGGCTATCGTTGTCAGGGGTCAGGTTGATCTGCCCATCCGCTACCGCATCAAAAGCCCCTGCTTGGTAAATCACCCCGCTGATGGTATTGGGGAATAGCGGGCTCTTCACGCGGTTTAATACCACCGCGGCCACCGCCACCTTACCCACATAGGGTTCGCCTCGCGCCTCACCGTGCACCAGCCGCCCCAAGAGATAGCTTTCGCTCTCGTTATAGCCTGCCGCCGCCACCGTGCCAGATAGCTGTACGCCAAGCGCCGCCGCCGTGGTCGCACCCACCACGCCATCCGCATTCAGCCCGTTTTTGCGCTGAAACTTCACCACTGCATCATAGGTTTGCTTGCCAAAGGTACCATCTGCCGCGGCGGTTGTATAGCCATATTGCTTCAGCTTTTGCTGAATCAGCCGCACCTGATCTCCCTTGCTGCCCCACGCAATCACCGCATCCGCTTCCGCAAAGCACAAAAATAGCGCAAATGTCACCAGTGCCGCCGCTATTTGCAGGCATAGCTCCTTCTTGCTTGTTTTTCGCTCTTCCATCATGATAAAGCCCTCCCCTATGAAGCGTTGTTCACATGGAAGGATTGCCCAACAGCGATGATTGTATGCATGCGAAGCACAGCCGCTGTGCTCTTGACATCCGTATCCTGCTGTTTGACATCCAACCCAAAAGGGCGTATGATATTTCCAAAAGGATGGTTGCAAAAAAATGCTTTACATTGTTTTATCCATTGTGCTTATTTGGCTGGTGCTCATGCCCCTGCATTTTCGTTCCAAGGCTTGGCATTCCAAGGTGCCCACACGCATTGCAAAGGTTGTGCCTACGCTGATCGCCGCGGCCTTTGCCGCCTATGCCTGCTTTTTTACGCACACCCCACAGCCCTACGCAATGCTCGTTTTCATCGGGCTGTGCATATGCACATTGGCAGACCTCATGATTGAAATACGCTTTGAGGTGGGCGGCGCGCTTTTTTTCATAGGCCATGTGTTCTATGTGGCGGCGCTGGCATTTTTTCGCATGTTTTCATGGCAAAATGCGATGGTCTTTGTGGCTGCGGTTGCTTTGCTCCTGTTTTTCATATTGCGCTACCGCGCACAGCTTCCGCATAAGCTCTTGCTTTATGGGCTGATTACCTATTCTCTGGCTTTGTCCGCATTGCTGGCGCTCAGCCTGCCCCTGCCCTTTATGGCCTATTCCACCAGCGCGCTTTGTGCCGCCGTTGGTGCGGCGCTCTTTGTAGCGTCAGATATGACCCTTTGCCACAACACGCTTTGCAGCAAGCCTGTCCCCTACCACTTCTTCAGCCTTGGGCTTTACTATATGGGGCAGCTGTTTTTGGCGCTCAGCACCATGCCGCGCCCCTGACAGAAAGGAAGGAAGCCCTTGGAAGATTTGCTTTTTTCCCTTCAAACCGTGTTCCCCTTGCTGATGATGATGGCGGTTGGCTTTGCGGCACGGCGTGCGGGTTTTGTTAACCCTACGGGCATTCGCCAGCTCAACGCCTGCGTATTTCGTATTTTTCTGCCTCTCCTGCTTTGCTTTAACATCATGGATACTAAGCGGGGCACCGCCGTGGATGGTTTTGTGCTCCTGTATGCACTGCTTGGCACGCTTGCTTGCTTTGCTGTGCTGTTTTTGCTTGTGCCAAAGCTATGCCGCGTACAAAATGTGCGCGGGGTGATGATTCAGGGCATTGCCCGAAGCAACTATGCCATTTTTGGCATTCCGCTGGTAATGGCCATGTACCCAACGGCTGATTTATCCATTGCGGCGTTCATGGTTGTGGTGGTGGTGCCCGTGTTCAATGTGCTTTCGACCATTGCGCTCATGGCCTATGGCGATCACAGCACAAGCGCGGCGAAGCTGCTCAAGGGCATACTGCTCAACCCCTTGATTTTGGGCACGGCGGCAGGCTTTTTGCTGTGGCAGCTTCAATGCCCCATTCCCCTGCTTATCGCAACCCCCTTGCGCAAGCTCGCCTCCATCGCCACCCCGCTTGCGCTGTTTTTGCTGGGTGCTTCGCTGGACTTTGGCAAGGCGCGGTCTAATCTGCGCCTGATTACCATTGGGGTTGTGGGCAGGCTGATCCTTGTTCCGCTGGTTTTTCTCACAGGCGCTGTAGTGCTGGGCATTCGCGATGTATCCTTGGCAACGCTGATTGCCGTTTTTGCCTCTCCCACCTCGGTAAGCAGCTTCCCCATGGCCCAGCAAATGGGCGGAAACGATGAGCTTGCGGGGGGTCAAGTGGTGTTTTCAACGGTTTTTTCCATTCTTACGGTTTTTTTATGGGTATTGGTGTTGAAAAGCTTTGGGTTCCTTGCATAAGTATGCTATAATGCAGAAAGGTTCCACATCATCTAGACCGGAGGAATCGCTGTGAGCTCCGTCACCTTTCACCCCTCAAGGCTTCATGGCTCCGTTGCCGTGCCCCCTGCCAAAAGCGAGGCGCATCGCATTTTGCTTCTATCCGCTATCGGCCGTGGAGAATGCCTTCTCCATGGCTTTGTGCCCCCTTTGTGCGACGATACACAGGCCATGCTCGCGGGCATTACCGCCCTCGGCGCAACCGTACACCACGAGGGCGACAAGCTCCGTATAGTACCCGCCCCCCCACCCGAACCAACAGCGCCGCCCATCACCGTCCATGTGGGCGCATGCGCGGCGGCGCTTCGCATGCTCATACCCGCTTTTTTGGTGCGCGGGCAAGCCGTGCGCTTCACCATGGAGCCAGCGCTCTTTGCCCGCCCGCTGAACGCGTTTGAACCGCTGATTGCGCAAATTGGCGCTACCATGCGGCGCACCCCCGCAACCCCCACCGCGCCCGCCATGGTGGAGCTTTCAGGCGTACTGCATGCGGGATGCTACGAAATTGACGGTGCATTGTCCAGCCAATATGCATCCGGGCTGTTGATTGCCCTATCGCATGCCACAAATGAACTGGGGCAAGCCGCCCCTTCTGCCCTGATGGTAAAGCCGCCCATTGTGAGCCGTCCCTATTTGGATATGACCATCAAGCTGATGGAACGCTTTCATGTGCCTTGTGCAGAAAATAAGGAAGGCGTTTTTGTGTTGCCGCCCGCCACCGCTTCTTCACCAAGTGATGAGCGCATATCGGGTGATTGGTCACAGGCGGCGGTGCTTTTGTGCGCCAATGCCATGGGCAGCGGCATCATGCTAGACGGCCTTTGCTGTGAAAAGGGCGACTGCTTGCAAGGGGACGCGCATGTGCTCGACGTGTTGTCCGCCATGGGCATGCGGCTTTACCGCACCCACGGCGAGCTTTATGCGGTAAGCCCCTCCCGCGCCGAACTAATGCCCGTTACGGTGGATTGCTCCGACATTCCCGATATCGCCCCCATTTTGGCGCTTACCTTAACGCAAGCGCACGGCACCTCCACGCTAAGCGGCGTAAGCAGATTGCGTGTAAAGGAATGTGACCGTCTTTGCGCCACGCTACACTTATTGCGCGAGCTAGGCGCAAAGCCACAGGTCAGCGCAGATGGCGATACCCTTACCGTTTGCGGCCCTGTGCGGCTTTGCGGCGGTTTTACAGCCGATGCGCAAAACGATCACCGCATGGTAATGCTGTTAGCCGTTGCGGCGCTCATTGCAAGCAAGCCCATTACCGTAAGCGGTGTTGAATCGCTCAACAAATCTTGGCCAAGCTTTTTAAGCGACTATCAAAAGCTGGGAGGAAAACTTTCATGAGCAGCCGCATTGGGCACGCACTTTCCATTCAGCTCTTTGGGGAGAGCCACGGCAAAAGCGTAGGCGTTACGCTGGATGGTTTGCCAGCGGGTCTTTTTCTGCCCATGGATGAAATCAACGCCTTCATACAGCGCCGCGCCTCGCGCGGCAGTGCCTTATCCACAGGGCGTGTGGAAAGCGATCAGCCCATCCTGCTAAGCGGCGTATACCGCGATTTCACCACTGGGCAGCCTCTCACCGCTATTTTTGAAAATGCGGACACGCATAGCGCGGATTACGATTTTTTACCAGACCATCCGCGCCCAGGTCATGCGGACTATCCTGCCACCATCAAGAGCGCAGGGTTTGACGATCTTCGCGGAAGCGGTCACCACAGCGGACGGCTCACACTGCCCTATGCTTTTGCAGGCGCTGTGGCCATGCAATTGCTTGCAACCTTGGACATCAAGGTTCGTGCGCACATTCTGTCCGTTGGGGATATCAAAGAGGCTTCCGTAAACGCCATGAACCCGGCGCTTACCGCGCAATGCCTTTCAGCCGATGCGTACACGCCTTGGTTTGATGAAGCTGTGGGTGCGCGCATGAGCGAAGCCATTTTATCAGCCAAACGCGCAGGCGACTCGCTTGGCGGCGTGGTGGAGGTATTTGCCGCCGGCGCACCCGTGGGGCTGGGTGCCCCTTATTTTGATGGCTTTGAAGCCGTGGCGGCACAGCATTTTTTTAGCATCCCCGCAGTCAAGGGCGTGGAATTTGGCGTGGGCTTTGAAGCCGCCAAGCTGCGCGGCAGTGAATACAACGATCCCTACACCCTACAGGAGGGTCAGATCAAAACCACACGAAACAGCGCGGGCGGCTTGCTAGGCGGGCTTACCAATGGCATGCCCATTCTTGCGCGGGTCGCGTTTCGCCCAACCCCCTCCATTGGGCTTTTGCAGCAAACGGTTTCGCTGTCCGAATTTTGTGAGCAAAGCTTTCAAGTGCATGGACGGCACGATCCTTGCGTGGCTTTGCGAGCCGTGCCCGTGGTGGAAAGTGCTCTGGCGCTTACGCTTTGCGAGCTTTGGCTGGAGCGCCGAGGCCATGCGCCCCTTTCTGTTTTTCAAGCGCCAGAACAAGCCAACCGAAACTGTTTGCCAATTTGAGAGGATGTTTTACCGATGATTATCAAAAATGAAAAGCTCACACTAAGCTGTGAACGTCTGGGAAGCGAGCTGGAAGGCGTATGCGATTGCAAGGGACAAGCCGTTTTTGTGCAAGGCGCGTTGCCGGGCGAAACCATCGAAGCACAGGCGCTCAAGGTTTGTCCGCGCTATGCTTTTGCCAAACTGCTCAAGGTACTCACCCCCTCCCCCGACCGTGCCGTACCGCCCTGCCCTGTTTACGAGCAATGCGGCGGCTGTAGCGGACAGCATATGCGCTATGAGGCCACCTTGGAAGCCAAGCGCGCGCAAGTGCTGGATTGCTTCAACCGCATTGGCGGACTAGCGCTTACACAAGCCGATGTGCCTATGGTGCTTGGCGCAAAGAGCCCGCTTCACTACCGCAACAAAACCGCACTGCCCGTGGGCGGCACGGCGGACGCGCCGTTGCTCGGCTTTTACCGCAGGCGCAGTCATGCCATTGTGCCGCTTGCGGATTGCGTGGTCACCATGGGGGATGTGGCCAATGTGCTTTCCGCCGTAAAGCAATGGATGCGGCAAGCAAAAGTAACGCCCTACAACGAAGAAACAGGCTGTGGTGTTTTGCGGCATGTGATTCTGCGCACCTCGCGCGATGAAAGCTTGATGGTAATCCTTGTATCCACGCAGGAGCGTCTGCCTGAAATTCCGTTGCTGATTGAACGGCTTAGTCAAACTGCAAAGGGCTTTTGTTCCCTGTTTTTAAACGTGAACAAGCAGCATAACAATGTCATTTTGGGCAAGAGCTGTCAAAAGCTCTACGGGCAGGACGCTATTTTTGAAACCCTGCTAGGGCTTACCTTTGAGATTTCTCCCCTTTCCTTTTTCCAAGTCAACCCCGCTCAAACCGAAATGCTTTATCAGCAAGCCATCGCATTTGCACAGCTGTCCGCTGATGACGTGGCTGTAGATGCTTATGCAGGCGCGGGCACCATTGCACTTTGTGTAGCCAAATCCATTGCACGCGTCATCGGCATTGAAATTGTACCGCAGGCAGTGGAAAGCGCCAGAAAAAATGCGGAGCGAAACGGCATTTCAAACGCCGAATTTCATGTGGCCGCCGTGGAGGAGCTTCTTCCCAAATTGATAGCGGACGGCTTGCGCCCCAATGTGATTTTTCTTGATCCGCCGCGCAAAGGCGTAGAACCGCAGGTGATTGAAGCGGTGCTGTTAGCAAAGCCGCGCCGTGTGATTTATGTCAGCTGCCATGCACCCACGCAGGCGCGTGATTTGGCATTGCTCAAGGCTGGCGGTTACCGCTTTGAACGTTGCCAGCCCGTGGATATGTTTTGTTATGCGGGCGGGGTTGAAAATGTGGTTTCCATGGTGCTGGCGTAAAAATGTCACACGTCATGACGCTTCCCGCTACGCACGGCAGGCCGTCAGCAAAACAACCTTGCTCGCGCCTGCGCTTAGCAAGGCTTCTGCGCACGCAACCGCCGTGCCGCCCGTGGTGAGCACATCGTCAATCAACAGCACAGGCTTGTTAAAAACAACCTCCTCGCCTGCAACAGCAAAGGCGTTTCGCATGCTTTCCAGCCGCTCCGCACGTGTTTGTTTGGTTTGTGTTTTGGTGTAGTGCACCCTGATGAGCGCATCTGTCACAAGCCTTTGACCTGTGTGCTCGCAAAATGCTTGTGCCAGCAGCAGCGCTTGGTTAAAGCCCCGCTCCTGCTCGCGCCGCATATGAAGCGGTACGGGCACAACCAACGCTGTGCCAAATTCCAACCCGCCTACGGCTTCCGCCCATGCATCTGCCATGCCCTCCGCAAGCACCCTTGCGGCCATGCGGTCTGCGCCGTACTTCAATTTATGCGTTAGCTCACGCGCCTGACCATCATGCCAATAGGCGGCAATGCACGCTTCCAGCGGCTCGTGCAGTCCCATCACCGCCTCCTTGTGCGGTATGCGGTAGGCTGCCAGCTTTTGGGCGCAATCCTCACAAAGCGTCAGCCTGCCCAAATTGGGCAAGCTCCGCTTACATAGGTGGCAAATATTAGACTGTGGGAAGCAAAGAATCAAAAAATAGCGCTTGAACCAACGAAGTTTGGCCCAAGCGCTATTCATTTCATCATCGCCGCCCTTGGCTTATTTGTTTAATTGTTAATGGTCACCTTAAATAAATATTGCGGCAGTACATGCTTGTATTGCTCATACAGCCCTGTTTTTACATACAGCTGCTTATAATAGCTGTGCAAGGCAAACTTTACCTTGATGGATGCAATGGGGTGTACCAAGCAGGCGCATGCGGTGCTCACCGTAAGGCCATTGGGGTTTCGCGCATATTCATAAACTTGCTTGTCAAGCACTGCGGCACAATTCACATGCTGATAGTAGCAGGTGTTGAACGCAAAATCTTCCCCCCACGGAAGCTTGGAATCGCAACGGATGCTATTTAATATAATCACATCGCGGCGGTAGAGCTTGTTCCATAGCACGGCGTAATAAAAGCTATTGGGGTGTGCGCTCAAGCGGTCAAGCAGGGCAAATTGACCCAGCACCATATCTTCATGTAAAAAACCGCGGCGTTGGCGCAGGCTTCCAAACACCTCGGTATAAGCGGCTATGGCCAAGTTACAGCCAGGCGTTTCAATGGCGTGAACGAGGCTTTCGGTAGCGTCCGTCGGCAAAGTATCGTCGCTATCCACAAACTGCACGTAAACGCCCGTCGCGTTGTTGATTGCCAAATTTCGTGCGGATGAAACCCCCGCATTTGCTTGCATCAGCACGCGCACGCGGACATCCCTCGCCGCATATTGCTTGAGCATGGAAAGGCTTTGATCGGTGCTTCCATCATCTACCGCCAACACCTCAAGCGCTGGATAGCTTTGCGCCAAAATGCTATTCATACACCGCTCAATGGTTTTTTCCGAATTGTAAACGGGCACAATCACGCTTACAACGGCTTGGCTCTTTTGCATCACGCAACCTCCCAACTTTGCTACGCACTCACGCTTTGCTCTTCACAAACCACTTCGCACACTTGGTCATCGTCCTCGTCCTCTGCGCTTTGCGGCTTTTTTTCTGCGGCTGCTTCCTCTGCTTCCGTGTGAAGCACCTCCTGCAGGCAAACCGCCATATCCTCCGAACGGTTAATGCTATGCTCCGTTTTCACCCAATTGTTTTGCTGACGGTGCTTAAACAGGCCAACCACCTGTGCCCAGCCCGCCACCAAAGTGTTGAGCACCACGCAAAGCAGCATGGGGAAAAACATTTTGAGGTTAAAGCGCTCATGATTGTCCATGTGGTCGCCCACATAAAATAGGAAGATGAAGGAATAGAAGAAGAGTGCAATGCTTGGCCAATTGAGCAATAGCCAGCTTCCAGCGGAGGCATGCACAGGCACCGCTTCGAGCAGTCCCGTTGCCTTGAACAGCTCCATCATCAGCCCCAAAACCAGCTGCAGCATCAAAATCACATAGGGCGTTAAGCTATACATATACAGAAAGGTGGAGAAAAACTCTTTAAACGTAATGCTTTTATGCCAAAGCGCACGGAACAGTCTGCCCGTATTTTTGAATGCCACAAACCAATGCCCCTGCGCCCAGCGTGTGCGTTGGCGGAAGCTGGCGCGAAAGTGCGTGGGTTTTTCATCGTAAATGCGCACGTTGTTATTCCAAAGAATGCGCTTGCCATCGCAGGTGGATTCAATTTGCAGTTCAAAATCCTCCGTGAGCGACATCGCCGTCCAACCGCCGCGGTTGTGCAGGTACTCTGCCGAAACCGCAAAGCCCGTGCCGCCAATCACGCTGTTTAGCCCCAAGCGGCTTTTGGCATATTGAAAGAAGCGGTTGGTAATGGTATAAGTCATATAATAAAACAGGGCTACCAGTCCCTTTTTATTCTTACTGCCTAAATAGCATTGGATAATATCCGCTTCCCCGTTTGCAGAAAGGTATTGACTATTCACCTCGGCAAACATGTTGGGGTCCACCAGGTTATCCGCATCAAAAAACATAACCAGATCATATTTGAGATGATAGTCGCCTAGCGAATTGAGCGCTTTTTGAAGTACGATGGGCTTGCCCGTGGGCGCGTCCTCGCTCTCCTTATGGCTTTCCAGCACATAGGCCCCTAAGCCCCGCGCCACCTCTGCGGTTTTGTCGGTGCAGTTATCCGCCAAAATATAGAAATCATACAATTCGCGGGGGTATTCCATATGGTCCAGGTTATCAATAATATCGGCGATCACAGCCTCTTCGTTGTGTGCTGGCACCAAAACCAAAAATCGCATCTGCGGAGCATGATCCTGATAATCCTTCGTGTTGCGCTTAAAGCCAAAGAAGCTGATAAAGAGCTGATAGCCGAGCATAATGACCAGCCAACCGCTCATAATCCCCATCAGGCCTTCTACGATATCCACAATGATTTGCACGAATCTAACATCCTTCCGTCCCGTTCATACCCACAACTCTGGGCAACGCTTATTTATACTATATTCCCTGCACAAAGTCAATGCATGTCATAAAACGAGCATTCGCCAATAAATTCCCGTAAAATGGACAACGGCGGGATTTCGTCCAATACACTGCCATCCACTGGCAAAAAATAATGCAATACCTTGAGCAGCCTATGCGCCACCAAATACTCAGGCGCGCTCTTTGGAATGGAGAGAAGCAATTCATAAGCCATGGTTTTAAGCACGGGCAGCTCGTAGTGGAGCGAGGTATTAAACATCACATCCGCCTTTTCCTGATTGGGAAAAATCCATTTTTCCTCTCCCGCACGCACACTCGGCCACATGTCAATGGTTTGCGCAGGGGAAGTGTTGCGAAAGCGCATGTCCCGCACAATGCGGCGCAAAAGCCGTACATCGGTTGTGCGAATGCGGTTATGGTCATCTAGGTTGATGCAACCCAGTGCGCTTACATAAATACCAAACATTAATTGCTCGGGTATTTCGGAGGTGATGCGCTCGTTCATGCCATGAATGCCCTCTAGCAACAGCGGCTCGCTACCGGTCAGGCTCATATCGTAGCCTTTGGCAGAGCGGCTGCCCGTTTGGAAATCAAAGCGCGGCATGCGCACTGTGCGCCCGCTGAGCAAGCCCTCCAAGCATTCCGTTAACAGCTTCACATCCAGCGCATTCACATTTTCCAGATCGGGCTTTCCATCCGCTTCCAAGGGAATGTCCTTGCGGTCACGATAAAAATCATCCAAGGAAACCAACCTGGGCTTTTTCCCAAGCACGCTCAGGTGCACGGATAAGCGATTGGCAAAGGTGGTTTTGCCGCTGCTGGAGGGGCCAAAAATCATGACAATGCGTGCGCCGCGTGCCGTAATATCATCGGCGATGTTTGCAATGGACTTGTCTTGAAGCGCCTCGTTTACGCGAATAAACTCACGCATGCGGTTTTCCTTGATCATGCGGTTGACATCGGCGGCATTTTCTGCGCCCAATATGCCGCACCACTTTTGTGAAGCCGCAAAGGCCCGCAGAAACTTGCTTCGGGATTGATAGGGTGCCGCCACCCCGGGTGCGCCAGGCGAGGGTGCCAACAGCACCATGCCCGGAAAATGGGGTTTGATGGCAAAGGCCTTCACATAGCCAGAGGAGGGAAGCATTGCGCCATAAAAATACTCGCACAGTCCGCCCATGCGGTACATGGTGATTTTTTCCTGTGGGCGGTAGCGCAAAAGCTCGGTCTTGTCATGCCAGCCCACTTTTTCAAAATAGGCAATGGCCTCTTCTCTTGACCAGCTTTCCTTTTGGAAGGGCAAATCTTGTTCCACAAGCTTCCGCATGTCCTGCTCTACCGCGCGAGCCTTGTCATGCCCCATGTCCTCACCAAGGATGCGCACATACAATCCATTGCCTATGGAGTTGAGCATGCGCACCTGTTTATCGGGATACAGGCGCTTCATGCTGAGCAGAAACAGGAAGCGAAGCGAGCGTTCATACACGCGCCGCCCTTCCTCGTCGGCATAGGTTTGCGGCACCAGCACACAATCATGCACAATGGGCGCGTTGAGCTCTACGCATTCCCCGCCGTCCAAAGCGCAGATCACCCACGGCACCTGCTCTGCGGGCATCAGGCGTTCAAGCACCTTCAGCAGCTGTGTTCCCCTTGCAAAGGCATCCGTTTTTTCCCCCACCGTGATGCGTACTACGCTGTTTACGCCCTCAAATCTGTTTTCCGCCATGATGGTATTCCCCTCTTAAGCGTTTTCAAAGGGCATATTGCTCTGAAAAGCTTCGGACAAATCGTCCACGTCCACGTTATCGTAATCGCCGCGCTTGCGCTTTAACTGAAATTGAAGCTCCTTTGTATGCACATAAGCCTTGGTTTGCTGGTTGGCAGGCAGAACGCTCAAATGCATGCCCTTTTGCCCATCGGGCAAGGCGGAAAAGCGCACCTTCACAAACATCAGCCCATGCTGCTTGCATTTGCATAGAGCCACATACTTGCCTGCGCTTTGCGGAATCAGCTCGGTTTGCAGTTTCATGGGCTGTGCGCAGGTAGGGCAGTACGGGTTTTGCAAGCTTTCACCCGCAAGCGCTTCCCGTACCGAGGGCACCATGTTGGTTACGCGGAAACGGCTGCGGCGCTCGTTGTGGGAAAGCTTGCGCGGCTGCTCCTCGTGCTTGAGCACCGCCATAGGCTCAGGCAGCTTGCAAAAGACCTGCGCGGTATAGTATGCGTCGTGCTCGGCATTATGGAAGCTTCGCTCCTCGTCCGGCTCAATTTGAAGCGCCTCCATAGCGGTTTTAAGCGCGGTTTGACCGCTTTGGTGCATGGCCTCCGCGTACAGGCGCTGAATGTCGTACATCTTGGGCATGGGGCGCTCATAGCGGAAAAAATCCACATTTTGCGTCAACACGCTGATGTCGTCACAGCCCCAGGTTAAAAACGCACAATCCTCGCCGCACCAGCTCATGAAGGCATCCATGGCCTCCGCAAAGGTGGGCGCATCACAAAGCACCTCTTGTGTAATGCCCGTCATGCGCTTGATGCGCGGATGGATGGTCAGGTAATGCGTTGGGCGAACGGGGATGCTCACACTATCCACAATTTCAAGCCGCTCGTTGAGCTTTGCCGCGCCAATTTGAATCACTTCAAAAAGGAGGCTATCCCCTACGCGGCGGTAAACCGCGCTGTTGTAGCTCGTGGGTTGGTTCCACTCCAAATCCAAAACGATGTATTGCATGCCTTTCATAGCTCCAAACCGTAAGTATTCAACCATGGTAAGATGCAGACGACGAACCCTCTATCCATCCATGCGAGATTCCCCTGCCGCTGACAAACCCGCAACCATTCCTGTGGAAAACGCGATTTGCAGGTTAAACCCGCCTGTGAGCGCATCCACATCCAATAGCTCGCCCGCCGCATACAGCCCCTTCACGCGTCGGCTTTCCATGGTGGCTGGGTTTACATCCTTTACGGACAATCCGCCCCGCGTGACAATGGCCTCGCTCACACTGCGTGCTCCCGTAACGGGCAGTACAAGCGCTTTTCCGCCCGAAACAAGCCTTGCACGCTCCTCCTTGGTCACCTCGCAGGCCATTTTGTCCCCATTGACGCCGCAGAGCATGGGCATGATTTCAGCCAAACTCGACGGGTACAGCCCGCAGAGCAATGTGCGCACAAGGCGTTTGCCGCTTTCGTCCAAATCGCGCAAAAGCCGCGCATCCAGCTGCATTTCGCTCAAGCCAGGCTTTAAATCAAGCGTAAGCGTCAAGCTGTTCAGCGGCAGCCCTGCCATATAGGCAGAAGCGCTTAGCACCAGCGGTCCAGACAAGCCAAAATGGGTAAACAGCATTTCGCCGATTTCCGAAAAAATCTGTTTTTTGCCGCGCGTAAGCGTGAGCCTGACATTTTTAAGCGATAAGCCTTGCAGCTCTTTCACCCATGCTTCGCCGCTTTCCAATGCGCTCAGCGTTGCCAGCGGCGGGTTTACCTCGTGCCCGCAGGCGGCCAGCCAACGCCAGCCATCCCCCGTGGAGCCTGTGGATTGGTAGCTCTGCCCGCCTGTGCACACAATCACCGCATCCGCTTGAAAGCGCCTGCCGCCCTCGCAAAGCACGCCCGCCGCCTGACCATTTTGCACAAGCAGCTCCTGCACGCGCGTATCCAGCTCCACGCGCACATTCAGCCGCCTAAGCTCATGCTCCAAGGCACGCGTAACATCGCTGGCCTTCTCGCTCGCGGGAAACACGCGATTGCCGCGCTCCACCATCACCGGACAGCCCATTTCTGTTAACAGCGCCATCATGTCCTGCGGCGACAGGGCGGAAAGCGCACTGTACAGGAAGCGGGGATTGCGCGGCACGTTTTTCATAAAAGCATCCGCATCGCAGGCGTTTGTGACATTGCATCGCCCCTTGCCTGTAATGTAAAGCTTTTTGCCAAGCTTTTCGTTACGCTCAAGAAGCGTTACCCGCGCACCCGCGCGCCCCGCGCCAATGGCGGCCAGCATGCCTGCGGCCCCGCCGCCCACAATCAAAACATTACTCATTTTCTTTATCGATATAAACGCTGTGCGCGTTCCATATCCCCTCCAAGCACCTAAAGTGCTCGCTCAATTCCTCTCGGCGGTGTAACCCAAGGCTCACAATCAGCGCATTGATCACCGACAGCGGCGCGGCTAAGCTGTCCACAAAGCTGGCCATATCGGTAGAGGCGCAAAGGCAAAGGTCGGATGCGGGGCATAAGGGGGACATGGCCCCGTCGGTAAAGCCCACCACCTGCGCACCGTTTTGCCGCGCAAAGCGCATGCATTCGAGCGTTCTTGTGGAATAGCGCGGATAGCTGATGCCCACCAGCACATCCCCGTTGCCTATGCGCACAATTTCTTCAAAAACATCCCCTGTGGTGTTGTTAACCAAGGTGACCTCGTCAAAAATTTGGTGCAGATAATGGTACATGAACTGGGCAAGCGGCGCGGCAGAGCGCAAACCCATGACATAGATATGCCTTGCGCCAAGCAACAGCCTGACCACGCCTTCAAAATCCTTCTGGGAAAGCGCTTCCATGGTTTTGCGTATGTTTTGCGCATCGTTTTTGAGCACGGTGTTCAAAACGTCGCCGCTGTCAATTTCGGAGGCAATGGCAAAGCGCTGTTCCGCCGTTAAGCGTTGCCGCACCAAGCTGCGCATAGCGTCCTGTAGCTTCGGATAGCCATCGTAGCCTAGCGCGGAGGCAAAGCGCACCACCGTGCTTTCGCTCACGCCGCATTGCTTGCCTAGCGCCACGGCGGTCATGAAAACCGCTTTTTCATAGTGGCTTGCGATATATTCCGCAATTCTGCGATGCCCCTTGCTCAGCGGCTCGCCGCGCAGGTTCAGGCGGTCAATCAATTCTTGGGTATCCCGCATGGATGTTCCTACCTCTCGCTCTTGTTGCCTGCCAGTTTGAATCAAAACAGCTCCAAATCCGCAAAAGCCTCACAGCCCAAGCAGGTTGGATTGCCCATCAGCGTCAGCACCACATGGTTTTTAGCAAGGCAATCCATATCGCTGCCTGCCTCTGGGTGCTCGGTCACACTGCCATCAAGCAACCAATAGTATGTACCCGCACGCGGAGATTCACGGCGCTCATAGCCGTCAATAAAGTTGCCCACGGAAAGGGGCGCATACACGGGCTTTTGGAGCTGTTCAGCCGCTACGTTGGGCGCGTTGATGTTTAAAATGGTACATGGCGGCGTTTTTTTCTTATGGTAGCGCTCCGCCACTTCAATGGTAAAGTTTGCTAAATGGTCGATCATGGCTTGGCTTGCCTCATGGTGAATGGAAGTGGCTATGGAGGGCAAGCGGTTGATTGCGCCTTCCATTGCCGCGCCGACAGTGCCGCTGTAATGCACCGCCATGCCTGCATTGTAGCCATTGTTAATGCCCGAAATCAGCACATCCACAGGCTCCTTGACCAGCTCAAAAAGGCCGATGCGCACGCAATCCACTGGCGAGCCGGTAATGGAAAACGCCTGCGAGCCTTCCCCCTGTACAGGATAAGGCTCCACATAAATGGGCTCTGTCAAGGTAAAACGGTGGCTTGCCGCGCTTTGCTGTGTGCGCGGTGCGCACATGCTCACCCTATGTCCGCGCAAAACAGCGGCGTGAAACAACGCCATAATGCCCTTTGCGCCAATGCCATCATCATTGACCAAAAAAATATGCATGAAAGACCTCCTCATTCAACGCTTCAGATTTCCCGTAACGGCATCCACCAGTGTGCGTGCAATATTGATCGCAACCGCCACCGCCAGTGCCCACCAATAGCTTTCAAAGATCACGCTGTTTTTGATAAAACCCGCCGCTGTCCAAACCAGCCATGCATCCACAGCCACGTTCAGAAGGCCAAGGGTGCAAAAGTTCAGCACAGACAAAATCAACCGCATCAGGGGTCTAAGTGCGGTATAGATCACGGCCAAAATCAACCCGACAAGTGCGGCGTTGGCGTATTCCACCACCTTCACACCATCCATCAGGTAGCCGCAAAGCGGTATGGCGGCCACAGTTATCACAAAGCGCATTACGCCCGCTCCCATCAAGACCGCCCCTTTCCCCGCCCCTTGCGGTTTACAGCGTTTTTGGCACCCAGCTTCTATTATAGCACATTTCCATCTGCCGTGCATGCCTATGCATGCATTTGGAAAGGCTAAACGTGAACGCGCTTATGCGCTTGGCATAGGATAAGGCAAGGGCAGCGGCGTTTTCCGCTCCCTGCGGAGGAATTGCGTGAAAAGCAAGTTTTTTAAAGATACCCAAGGTTTGGAATCCGCCTTCGAGCTATGTTCCCCTGAAAAGGTAAGCGTTTGCCTGCGCCTAAGCAAATGTGCCTACGATTATGCGCTCAGGCAATCCACCCTTCTGGGCTTTACCAGCGGCGAATACATGGAACAGCTATTGCTTCGCGAGCGTGAAAGGGACCCCGAGCGTTTGATGTAACCGACTTCCTAGCGTTTTCGGTTCATAAGCCCCGTCACCGCCAAGAAGCCCATGACCGTGCTTTCCACAAGCACCACCTGTGCATTGATGGTAATCAAGCTCAGCAGCAGCGGTGAATGAAGCACTTCAATGGTTTCTAAATACTGATAGAGAAGCATGCAAAGCAGCAAGCCCGCGCCCGCAAACAGCCAAGCCGTAAGCCCGTTGTTTCTGGACTTGATCCCCGCCAGCGGCGGCACAAGGGAAAGGCATGCCCCCAGCAGCAGACCCTTTAGCAAAAAAGAAAAGAAGCTTGAAGCGCCCAGCCAGCTGTCCAGGAGGCGAAACAGCACGCAGGTGAGCATGCAAAGCAGCAAGGGGCAAAGCGCCGCCACCAGCTTTCTCAGCAGCATGGCGCATCCTCCTCCTGCAAAAGCGCAAGGGTAGCCAAACGCTCCTTCTCGCTCATGGGCGCTGACGCAAACAAATCAGGACGAACGCGCAGGGTGCACAAAAGCGCTTGCTGTCTGCGCCACGCCTTGATTTTTGCGTGATCTCCATTTAACAGCACTTCAGGCGCTTCTACATTTTCAAAGCTACGCGGGCGCGTATATTGCGGATATTCAAGCAAGCCGTCTGTAAAGCTCTCCTCGGCGGTGCTATCCACACTGCCGAGCACGCCGGGCACATAACGCGCCACCGCATCGCAAAGCGCCATGGCCGCCAGCTCGCCGCCCGTTAATACAAAATCGCCCAGCGAAATTTCTTCGTCCACACATTGGTCAATGGCTCTTTGATCCACGCCCTCATAATGCCCGCAAAGCAGCACCAAACCCTCCTGCTTGGAAAGCTCCCCAACCATTTTCTGTGTAAGGGGCTTCCCGCGCGGGCTTAAATAGATGCACGATCCGCCAAAGCCCTGTTCACGCGCGCTTTTGATCGCGTCACAAATGGGCTGTGCCAGCATGACCATGCCCGCACCGCCGCCAAAGGGGTAGTCGTCCGTATTTTTATGCTTTTTTTCGCTGAAGGGGCGGATATCCATCGGCCGTATATCCATCAGCCCCTCCTGCTGTGCGCGCCCGATAATGCTTGATTGCAAAAAGCTATCAAACATCTCTGGAAACAGTGTCAAAATCGCTATCTTCATAAAGTGCCACCTCGCTCAGTTTGCTTTCGTCCAGCACAATCCTCCCGTTTTCCGCGTCCGTGGTAAGCAGTACGGTTTTCAGTGCAGGCACCATGAGCGTGCCGTGCGGGGTGGTAAACACAAACACATCCACGCCGCCTGGCGTGAGCACTTCCTTCAAGGTGCCAAGCACATTTCCCTTGGTATCAAAGGCGGTTGCGCCCAAAATATCGGCAATAAAAACCTCATCCTGATGCAATCTGCGTGCATGCGCACGGTCAATATAAAGCTTTACACCACGGTATTTTTCCGCTTCATTACGGTCTGAAACCCCTTCAAGGGTTAAAAACACATCATCCTGCTGCACGCGTGCACCAGTGATGCTTACGCTTTGATAATTGCCCTGCTCCAGACGGTAAGCGGCATTCAGCGATAAAAAGCGCTCAGGATCGTCTGTATAATGGCGCAGCTTCACTTCTCCGCGAATGCCCTGCGGGCGCACAATTTCGCCCAATAGCAAATACTCCTGTTTCAAAAGCTCCGCTCCTTTACCATAAACCAATGGGCGCATCGAGGCTCTGCCTCGCAAAGCCCCGCTGCGCCCATTGGCATGCGGTTTTACTGAATTTCAACAAATACCGGCTTTTGATCCTTGGCAGTAGCGGCGCGAACCACGGCGCGAAGCGCCTTTGCAATGCGGCCCTGCTTGCCGATGACCTTGCCCATATCCTCAGGCGCGACGTGCAATTCCAAAATGGTTGCTTCCGGCCCGACGGTCTCCTGCACTGTCACGGCGTCCGCGTTTTCCACCAGTGAACGGGCGATGTACTCAACGAGCTCTTTCATTCGTCTTAGCCCTCGATGATGCCGCTCTTTTTAAGCAGCACGCGTGCGATATCGGTGGGTTGTGCGCCAGTGCTCAGCCATTTTTTGGCGCGCTCTGCGTCAATTTTGATGGTGGAAGGCTCGGTCATGGGATCATAAAAACCGATTTCTTCAATAAAGCGACCATCGCGGGGGCTACGGATGTCAGCCACAACCACGCGGTAGAAAGGCTTCTTTTTCATACCCATTCTCTTTAAACGAATTTTAACAGACATGTGTTTTCCTCCTAAAAAATATGTTTCGTGTACCTTTATCTGAAATCACAGGGTGATTACAGGCTTTTAAAACGGCATGCGCATTCTGCCTTTTTTGCCGCCGCGCCGCCCGCCCATCATTTGCTTCATCATGGACTTGGCTTGCTCAAACTGGCGCATCAATGCGTTTACATCCTGCACCGTGGTGCCGCTGCCTGCCGCAATGCGCTTTCTGCGGCTGGCGTTTAATATGCCCGGATTGCGGCGTTCGCGCAGGGTCATGCTTCGAATAATGGCTTCGGGCTTTTTCATGGCGTTATCGTCGATTTCCACATCCGCCATTTTGTTTGAAACGCCCGGGAGCATGCTAAGCATGCTTTGCAGACCGCCCATTTTCTTCATTTGCTGCATTTGGCTCAAAAAGTCATCCAGTGAAAGCTCCTGCATGCTTTTTTTGCTGAGCTTTTCCACCGTTTCGCCGTCGAAGGCCTCTTGCGCCTTTTCAATCAGCGTCATTACATCGCCCATGCCCAAAATGCGGCTTGCCATGCGCTCGGGGTGAAAAGGCTCAATATCGCTTAGCTTTTCGCCTGTGCCGCTAAACTTAATGGGCTTGCCCACCACCGCTTTGATGCTCAGCGCCGCGCCGCCGCGCGTATCGCCGTCGAGCTTGGTTAAAATAACGCCGTCAATGCCCAATTGCTCATCGAAGGTTTTGGCAACGTTCACCGCGTCCTGACCCGTCATAGCGTCTACAGTAAACAGAATTTCCTGCGGCTTTACCTCCGCTTTGATGCGGCGCAATTCCTCCATCAGCTCTGTATCAATGTGCAGACGGCCCGCGGTATCAATAATCAGCACATCGCGGCCATAGCTTCTGGCATGCTCCACCGCTTCCAGCGCGGTTTTGACAGGGTCCTGCGTGCCGTGCTCGTAAACCGGGACATTGACCTGTGCGCCCACCACCTGCAATTGTTTGATGGCGGCAGGGCGATAAATATCGCATGCGGCCAAGAGCGGCTTCTTGCCTGTTTTTTGCAGATAATTGGCCAGCTTGCCCGCCATGGTGGTTTTGCCCGCGCCCTGCAAGCCGCAAAGCATGTAGATGGTGGGCACGCTGGAGGACCATGTAAGCCTTGCGTTTTCCGTACCCATCAAAGCGGTCATTTCTTCATTGACAATTTTGATGACCTGCTGTGCGGGGGAAAGGCTGTCCAGCACCTGCTGACCCACGCAACGCTCGGTTACCTTTTTGCAAAAATCCTTAACAACCAAATAGTGAACGTCTGCTTCCAAGAGTGCCACGCGCACCTCGCGCATGCCCTCCTTCACGGCCGCTTCGGTGAGCTTGCCGTGCTTTGTAAGCTTGGAGAGCGCAACGGACAGCTTTTGGCTGAGTCCCTCAAAGGCCATGGTCGTTCTCCCCCTCTTCCTGTTGACGAATGGTTTGCGCTACCAGCGCAAGTGCCGCTTGCACCGTCTGACCAGCCTCTATCGGCAAAGCGCTTGACTGAACGCTTTTGAGCAGCTCGCCTATTTGCGCAAGGCTCCGCAGAAGCTCGTTTGTTCTTTCCACACCGCCAAGCAGCTCCTCGTAGCGCCGCAATTTTTGCGCAGAACGGGTAATCAGCTCGTGGATGTTTTGGCGGCTCACTTCAAATTGCTCCGCAATTTCGCCGAGCGAAAGGTCTTCCTCATAGTGGAGGCGAAGCGCCTCGCGCTGTTTTTGCGTGAGCAAGCCGCCGTAATAGGCGCACAGGGTGCCGATTTCCACGCTTTGCTCAAGCCTATGTTCCGTTTCCGTTTCAATGGGCTTACTCATGCGCGCTCCTTTGCGGCTATCAAGCGTTTGTTCTTGACAGCTCGAAAAGCATACACTTTTTGTATGAGATTGTCAAGTGCTTTTGTTTGACAGGTTCGGCTATGCTTTATTGCTTTGCCAGCTTCTGCGCACCCAATATCTGCATGAATTCTTCCCCTGTAATGCTTTCGTTTTCATAGAGCACATTTGCCAGCTCATGCAATTTTTCTTCGTTTTCCTTCAAAATGCGCATGGCCTTGTCGTGCTGCTCGGCAATCAGCTTGCGCACCCTTACATCCACCGCGCCTTGCGTATCGGCGGAGCAGGCAAGGGAAGTGTCGCCGCCCATGTATTGGTTGGTAACGGTTTCCATGGCTACCATGCCAAACTCCTCACTCATGCCAAAGCGGGTAATCATGGCGCGGGCAAGCTTGGTCGCCTGCTCAATATCGTTGGATGCGCCTGTGGTAATGGACTGAAAAACCAGCTCTTCCGCCGCGCGGCCGCCTGTGAAGGTGGCAATTTTGTTTTCGATTTCCTCCTTGCTCATGAGGAAATGCTCGCCTTCATCCACCTGCATGGTATAGCCCAACGCGCCAGAGGTACGCGGAACAATGGTGATTTTGTGCACAGGGGCAGAATCGTTCTGCTTTGCCGCCACCAACGCATGTCCAATTTCATGATAGGCCACAATGCGCTTTTCCTTATCCGACAAGATGCGGTTTTTCTTTTGATAGCCCGCGAGCACCACCTCGATGCTCTCTTCAAAATCCGCTTGAACCGCCACTTCACGATCCTCGCGCACCGCGCGAAGCGCCGCTTCGTTCACAATGTTGGCAAGCTCCGCGCCCGAGGTGCCCGCCGCAGAGCGTGCAATGGCTGAAAAATCGATGTTGTCATCGGTTTTGATCTTTTTGGCATGCACGCGAAGAATTTCCTCACGGCCCTTTAAGTCGGGAAGCTCCACAGGTACGCGGCGGTCAAAGCGCCCCGGCCGTAGGAGCGCGGGGTCAAGCGATTCGGGACGGTTGGTCGCCGCCAAAATCACAACGCCCTTGGTGCCGTCAAAGCCGTCCATTTCTGTGAGCAGCTGGTTGAGGGTTTGTTCGCGCTCATCGTTTCCGCCGATTTGCCCGTCGCGCTTTTTGCCGATGGCATCGATTTCGTCAATGAACACAATGCAGGGGGCTTTTTCGTTGGCTTGCTGAAACAGATCGCGAACCTTGGCCGCGCCCATGCCCACAAACATCTGCACAAACTCCGAGCCTGAAATGGAAAAGAACGGTACATTTGCCTCACCTGCCACCGCCTTGGCCAACAGGGTTTTTCCTGTGCCCGGAGGGCCCACAAGCAGTGCGCCTTTGGGAAGCGCCGCGCCGATGGCCTTGTATTTATCTGGTTTATGCAAATAGCTGACAATTTCCGTGAGCAGCTCCTTGGCCTCGTCCTCCCCCGCCACATCGGAAAATTTAATGCCCGAATCCGACTTCACATACATTTTTGCGCCGTTTTTACTGCCGCCGAACATCATGGTGTTCGCGCCGCCCTTTTGGGACATCATCTTTTTAAACAGGAACTGCCCCACAAACATGAATAACAGCATCGGCAGCAGCCAAGATACCAAAAAGGATACCAGCGGCGAGGCTTGCGAAATAATCTCCGTCGCAAACTGTGCGCCCGAGGTATACAGTCGTTCAGTGAGCCCAATATCAAATACAGGGCCTGTTTTATAAATCTGCTTTTGGTCTTTATCGGTAAAAATGATCTGGTTGTTTTGAATGTCCACCAGCCCAATTTCTTTGTTTTCCGTCATGCGCATGAAGGTGCCGTAGTCCACCTCCTGCACCTTTTTTTCCATAATCATGGGTTGGAACACAGCGTTAAATACCAGCAGTAACAGCAACGCGATGATGTAGTAGTAAATCAGTGGTTTTTTAGATGGTTGAACCTCTTTCATATCAAAGCACGCCCTTTCGCAGGATGAATCATTATACCACAATCAGGGTTGTTTGGGTAGGGTTGTATTGGCAGAAGCGCTTTCGTTTTTGTTTGGTTTTTGTTTTCGGAAGAGCTGTTTGGCGGTGAAGGCGCGGCAGGCAAGGGCTTGTGAGCACGAATGTCAAGGAACGCTGTGCGTGCAAGCATCCTTTTGCGCGGCCGCACTCCCTAAAAGCGGCAATGTCATGGCTACGATGGGCAGAAAATAACGGAAATAGTCGTTCACAGGGCTTAGCATGCACACGCCGAGGCTCAAAAGCGCCGGCACAAAGCCCACCAGCAAGCGCCATTTCTTACGCCTTGCCAGCGATAGCCCCGCCCCCACCAACAGCCAAGTATACGCCGCGCAGGTGTACAGCAAGCTAAGCAACGGAATGTGCCGCCAGCCTCGCGCAAAAACCGCAAGCGCACCGCGCAGACCTTCCAATTTTGCGGGCTGTGCGGTGTGCAAAAAGCGCGGATCCTCGCCCAATGCATAGGTTTCAAATACCAAACGGTTTCCCGCCTGATTGTTATAGGTTTCCCCTTCTATTTTGGGCATGAAGGTATAGTAGGACATATTGCCCGCAAAAAACGCCTCCGCGTAGCTCAAGGGGTATTTGGGAAGCATAGAAAGCCAAGTTTTGCGGTAACGCGCAAGCGCTTCCTGCTCAACGGCTTTGCCCTGTCCATACTGTTTGAAGGTGTATTTCACAGGGTCGGATATCCACGGCTCGTACAGCGTGGGCAAATGCTCCGCATCCAGCACGCGGTCGATCTCCTGATATTCTTCGGGGCTTACCTCTGCCGCATGGTCGCGAAGCACGCGCGCGGTTTGCTGAAAGCACACCGAATAAAGGCCGGAGGCTGTTTCATCCCGCACGCCCAAGGCTGGCAGCAGCGCATTTGTGAAAAGCAACGCAAGCGCCGCCGCACCCGCAAGCGCACCGCCAAGCGGCAAACGTGCTTTGCCCTGCGCACCAACCGCAACCAGCAAAACAGCAGTGGGCAGTACCACATACAGCCCGTTGCTTCTTAGCAAACAGCAAAGCAATGCCCAAGCAAACAGGCCAACCAGCATGCGCGGGGCGGGGGGGCCTTGCTTGCGCTCGCGCATCAGCAAAATTTCCATCACGCGCAACGCAAACAACAGCATCGCCGCCGTATAGAGCGTATCCTTGCTGATGAACTGCGCATATCCGCCCCAAAGTGGCGTTAGCGCAAAAAACAGGATTGCGCAAAGCCGCGTTGCGCGGTTTAAATGAAGCTTGTCAAAAAAGCCGACGGCGCTTGCAAGCGCATAGGCAAGCAAAGCCGTTTGAAGCAAGGTAAACAGAGCCGCGCCTACGTTATCACTGCCCACAAGCCGTCCCAGCCACACACAGCCGCCCACCAGCCATGTGGTAAATACGGGATGCCAGGTATCCATGGGTCTTTGGCCAAAAAACTGCGCGACCATTTCGCCCAAATCCCAGCAGACCGTGCCCGGAAAAAAAGCAATCAAATAGGGCGACCAGCATAGCACAAGCAATAGCATCAGGCTCACGGTAGGGTGCTTGCGGTAAAAGCGCAAAAGGCGGCCGCCGCGCTTGGGTTGCCAGCGCTCCAACGCGCCCGCTTGATGCAGTGCGCCGCTTCGCAAAAAGCCGTCCGCCCACACAAGCACCGCAATCATCGGCAATGCCTGCCCTGCACTTCGCACAAGCACCGCCGCCCATGCCCCCATGCCATTCAAGCCCGCAAGGCTATCGTAGGCAAAAAGCATGCCGCCCAATGTGTTCACAAAGCCAAAGAGCAAGCCAAAAGCCGCCGTACCCACGCCTGCGCGAAAGCCCTTTCGCACATAAACATGCACAAAAAGAAACGCAAAGCAAAGGGCGAGGGCGCTCCAAAGAATACTCGTTGCGCTTGCAGGCGCATCGCTCATGCCCACATAGCCTTGTGCGCTCACCACAAAGCACATGGCGCTTGCAATGCCAGCCGCCGCGCACAAACTAGTAGCAATGGGCTTGCGCATGGCTAGTGATCCTCCTTGCGCAACAGACGCAGTAAATTCAAATTGACCTCAAAAAGCTGTCTGTGCTTTTTGGCTACGGTATCCAAAATAACCCCGCATACCAACAGCATCAGTGACAGCGTCGCGCATACGCCCGATACAATCAGCGTTGGATAGCGCGGCACAAGCCCGGTTCTAAAAAACTCAATCAGCACAGGCACAAACAGCAAAAGCCCCAGCAACGCAAACATCGCCGCAAACAGCCCAAAGAAGGAGAGGGGTCTGTATTCCTTATACAGCCTTGCAATGGTGCGAAGCACGCGCATCCCATCCGAATAGGTGTTGAGCTTGCTGATGCTATCCGCAGGGCGATCGCGGTATTCCACGGGCACGCTTGCCAAGCTCAAGTTTTTGTCCAGCGCGTGAATGGTCATTTCCGTTTCAATTTCGAAGCCTTGGGAAATCACCGGAAACGATTTGACAAATTGGTAGCTGAAAGCGCGGTAACCCGTCATGATATCGGTGATGTTCCCTTTAAAAATCATATTGACCAGATTTTTCACCACGCGGTTGCCCACATTGTGGAAGGGACGCTTGTTTTGTGTATAATACGTGGAGGAAAGGCGGTCGCCCACCACCATATCCACCTTTTTATCCAGCACATACGCCACCATTTCCCGTGCGTTTTCAGCGGGGTAGGTGTCGTCGCCGTCAATCATCAGGTAGCAATCCGCGTCGATTTCTCTAAACATGGTACGGATCACATTGCCCTTGCCTTGGCGGTATTCATAGCATACCGTAGCGCCCGCCTCGCGTGCCAGCGCATCGGTACCATCTGTGGAGTTGTTATCATAAACAAAAATTTCCGCCTCAGGCAGTGCTTCTTGAAAATCCTTCACTACCTTTGCGATGGTTTTGCTTTCGTTATAGCAGGGGATCAGAATCGCAAGTTTCATCGGCATTTCATCCTTTCGCCCTTTGCACTCCCCATGGGGTGCGGCAACGAAGTCATCATAACATCGGCGGGAAACGTTGTCAAATTTTTGCCGCCTGCCTCTGCTCGCCCGAAATATCGGTAAAGGTAAGCATATAAATGTTCCTTTGTGAATGGCTCGATAAATAGCGCACGCCGCATTTGAGAAGATGCTGTTTATCGCTCAAATCGCGTTGCAGATAAACGCATTTGCAGAGCATGCCTGTGTTCTTGGCTTCCTCCAGCGTTTTTTTCAGCAGCAAGCAATCCTGTGTGCCAATCCATCTTTCCAGCTGTAAATCCGTAGCATCCATGCTCTCGCGCTGTGCATGCATCATATGCATATAATAATCGTTTACTTCCAGCAGCTCCATGCCCTTTTGTGTTAACTCGCAAAGCGCGGCACTGCATAGCAAATGCTTCACCTGACCAATGGCATCCTCCGCGCTTCCATGCCAGTGATCACCCAAGTTGGTGTGTTCATCTAGCCGCTGTTCAAATTCCGCTTCGGTCATGGGCTTTGCATAATAATAGCCCTGTGCCATTTTACAGCCAATGGTTGCCAAAAAGCGCGCTTGCTCCTCTGTTTCCACGCCCTCCGCTATGACCTCCATGCCAAGCTTCGTGGCCATGCCCACAATACTGCTTAAAATGCTGTCCCCGCGCTCATCCAAGCCTGTGCCGCTTAAAAAGCGCATGTCCAGCTTGAGCACGTCCACAGGTGTTTCCTTGAGCATATTCAGCGATGAATAGCCGCTTCCAAAGTCGTCCATTTCCACCAAAAAGCCCATTTCCTGCAATTCAGCCGTCATTTCCAAGAGCAGGTGCGCATTTTCAGCATAAGCACTTTCCGTAATTTCCACATGCATGCGGCTGACGGGCACGTTGTAGCGCTTGCACAGCTCCTCCAACGTTTTGCACAGTTTGGGGTTGTAGAGGTTCACTCGGGACATGTTTACGCTCACCCGAATGGGGTCTTTGGGGTTTTTGCGAAGCCTTTTGCTGATGAAAATGCAAACCAGCTCCCACATGTACACATCAATCTTCATAATAAAGCCATTTTTTTCAAATACGGGTACAAACTCGCCTGGCGGCAGGATACCGCGCTGGGGATGATTCCAACGCACGAGCGCTTCCGCCCCAATAATAGCGCCTGTATCCAGCCTGCACTTGGGCTGATAATAGGCAATAAATTCACCGTTTTTCAAGGCTTCGCTCATTCTGCCGATAATCGCCTGCTCCTGAAGCAGGGTATCGCGCATGGTGGCATCGTAAAAAGCCCAATGCTGTAAATAACTGCCCTTGATGGTGCGCTTGGCCATTTCAGCGTGGTCACACATCATGTTAATGGGCATATCGCGTTCATCCACAAGGAAAATACCGAAGCAAAGCTGTACCTCAAAGCTTAGCTTGTAGTTTTTAACGCCTTCGCAAAGCCGTTGGATTCTTGCGATTAAATCCTCCTGCTCATAGGGGATGCAGAAAATAAAATGATCGGTATCCGCCCGCGAATAGGTGCCGTCGCTCCCGATAACGTCACGAAGCTGTAAAGCGATAAAGCGCAGCAGCTTATCGCCTTCCTCGTGCCCAAAGATGTCATTCACCGCTCGAAAGCGCTGAATATCAAAATTCACAAGGCAAAAGGTTGCTGTGGGCATTGCTTTGAGCATTTCAACCGTTTTGCGATAGAATGCCGTTTTGTTGTAAATGCCGGTGAGGCTATCATGCTCTGCCAGATAACGGAGCTGATTTTGATGGCGGGCTTCCCCAGCGCGTTGCATCAGCAATTCAAGGTTTTGCGCGTGCAAATTCTCGGTTTCGCGGCGTGAAATGGCGTTGTGCACCCGGAGGCACATCAAGCGCGCATCCACAGGCTTGGTAACAAAATCCATAGCGCCCAGCTCAATGGCTTTGAGGCTGTATTCCTCCTCAGAAGCGCCGCTTACAATAATCACAGGAATGGTTTGATAATACGGGTCCCCGTTCATCACCTTGAGCACATCCAGCCCGCTCACATCGGGCATCATCAAATCCAGCACCATCGCGGAAATTTGCTGTGCACCGCGCAAAATGTCCAGTGCCTCCCGCCCGCCTGCGGCCTCCACAACATCGTAGGTTGCTTTGAAAATTTCACGCAATATGGCGCGGTTCATTTCCTGATCGTCCACAACCAGCAGGGTATAGCGGTGCTCGGACATTGCCTGCTCACGCTCCTTGGGCAAAGCCGAAAGAGTCGCCTCCGCGCTTTTTTGACCCTGCGGTTTCCCAAAGGAATATTCATAAAAAGCAAAGCGATCGCGTCCCAGCCACTTTGCGTGGTACAGCGCCTGATCTGCACATTGATACAAATCGTCAAAGCTCTGCCCATCATCGGGGTACAGGGCCACGCCTAAGCTCGCAGTCATGGTGATGTCGTCGCTGAACTTTTTGGTGAGTGCCTGACAGATGGCATGACAGCGCTGTTCCAAAAAAGCATGCTCCTGCGGAATGGCTCGCAGGCAAATCATAAATTCATCGCCGCCAAAGCGGCCAATGAGGTCGTCACTGCGCAAAATGGTGTGCAGATCCTCCGCCACATCTACAAGCGCACTATCGCCAAAGCGGTGACCAAAGTTATCGTTGACCAATTTGAAGCCGTCCAAATCAATCATGATCAGTGCTTGTCTTGCATCCTTTTGCGAATGATGAATGCATTCGTTAAATTTTTCAATAAAGGAGGTGCGCATCAACAGCCCCGTAAGCTCGTCCGTCATGGCAAGCTTTTTTTCATGCGCTTTTCGCCGCTGCTCCTCCTCAATATCGCGCAGGATAATGAAAGCGCGAACATCGCTGCTGTATGGATCGGACACCATTTGCACACTCACAAGGGTGGCACAGCGTTCCTCCCCCTGTATGCGCTGGCACTTAAGCGATTCAGAGCGAATGTCCTGCGCATGGCAAGCCAGCAGGCGTTTGCGATCAAGCAATTCCAGAAAAGCGGCTTCATCTTCACCGCAGATGGTTTGCTGTGCTATGGTTTGCGTGGCGGCGGTTAATGTGCAGGACTGGTCGAGCGGCAGTGCCGAAAGCAGCTCGCCGTTTTGGCTTAAAACACAGTCGTCTGTGAGGTTTGTTTCAAAGTATGTGGTTTGCTTTGGCGGAAGCGCCGCATAGGTTTCCTTCCAGTTTTGGTAAGCCGCTTCCCGCTCATGCATGCCGGGCAATTCATACGCTGAAACAATGGCGTGTGAAGCCTTGCCTGACGAATCGTAAACCATGGTAAAATCCGCATGCTGCCAAACAGGCACATGCTCGCTGTTATAGCAAGCAAACACCACCGAACCGCTGGGCTTTTCTTCAATCATCTGCCTGTAAAAATCGCGGTAAGCCTCCACACACTGCTCCACCACAACGCCGTCTGCAATGTTGCTTTCCGGCGTGTCGCTTTTTTCAAGCGGAAGGTTAAAAAGCTCAGCTGTTTCCGCCTGATAGTAAGAGGTGCGAGTTGCCATATCGTAACGGACAATGCATTTTCCGCTATGCTGAACCGCAATGCGGTACTCCTCCTCGCGCAGGCGAAGCTCGTCCATATAGCTAAGCTCCCGACGCATATCCAGCTCTCGGCGCAGAATGGTCATAGACACGCAAAGCATGTTAAACAGCAGTACGTAGCGCAAAATGCGCAAACCGCTCACATCGCGCTCTAAAACACAGTACAGCACCATCAGCGGATAGCCAAGCACCAGCAGGATATTGCCCAATGCGATTTCATTAAATGCTACCACGCGGCGTATCAGCACATTGCGAACAAACAAAACCGCCTGCACCGCTAAAACCACCAGCGTCACCGCGCTTGCTGTTAGAAGTGAAGCGGTAAGGTCAAAGCGCCCCAGCATTTGCAATACCAGAGGCAACAGCGCCGACAGCGCAACCAGCCCCGCCAGCGCCCTGCGTAGGTTTTGTGAAATGCTGTGGCAGCAAGTAAGCAACCCGATCTGCGGCAGTGGAAAGAGAATAAAGCCATACAGGCCAATCATTTGTGAAATGCCGTTTGCGGCGGCGGGAAGGCCGCTCACCTCCCCCAAGGTGTAAAAAGCCAGCAACGCAAGCAACGAATCAACCGATACATACAGGTAAACGGCTTTGATTGGCGTAGGGTTTTTCCAATAGGGCGGCAGTACAAACGCCAGCGTTGCCAAAGAAATAATATGCAGTACAACACACTCAAGCATCGCATATATCAAGCCCATTGTAACCAATAAATCAGACAAGCAAAAAGCCGTCGAGATCCCCAGTACGAGGCTCGTCAGCGCAACCACTAGCGTAAAGGAAGTAACTGTTGCGGTTTGGCGATGTTGAGACATAATAGCACAAACTCCTGCTTTTGTATGAATGAGCTGTTTTGGGGCAATGGCTCTGGAAGAAATGGCCTACGCCTTCACCTTCATGATGAGCTTCACAATGCTATGCTCCTGCTTAGCCATGCAGGGAACATGCGCATCGTGAGGGAAGCAAAGGCAAAACCAGCCGCTTTTGACGCTTACTGTGCTCGCGGGCTCGCCGTGAAAAAAGCCGATGTCTTTTTCAGCATCAAAGGCGGTATCCCCAGGCTGCTGTGCGGCGGCACAAATTGCAATTTCTTCCGTACCCGAAATAGGCACATGAATATCCATATAGCGGCGGTGAAACTCGAAGTTAAACTCCTTGGGGGTAAGCGTGGGTTCGCTTACGGAATAGAATACATCCTTGCCGCCGAGCTCTATGCGGGTATCGACAGTCAATTGCGCAGGCTTGAGTTGTTTCAAAAAGCGAAGGGCAATGTCCAGCTCGGGGCTCATGCCTAAATAAGAAAGTGCATTTTCGCATTGATCCAATATCATTTGCTTACTCCTCCACATCATTTCAGCAGCAATGTGCCGTTCATTGAATGCAATCAGTATACCACAGCAAATGCTTTTTGCAAAGCAAATAGCGCCGCTTGCCCAAAAAGCAAGCGGCGCTATATGACCTATGTGAGCGAAAAGCCTTGTTATTTAGCGTATTCGGTGCTGCGCGTTTCACGAATAACGTTCACGCGGATTTGACCCGGATACTCCAATTCCTTTTCAATACGCTTTGCAATTTCCTTGGCCAGAACCTTGGTGCCATCGTCGTTGATGTCCTCAGGTTTCACCATAATGCGAACCTCGCGGCCGCTTTGGATGGCAAAGCACTTTTCCACGCCTTGGAAGCTATTGGCAATTTCCTCAAGCTTCTCTAGGCGCTTGATGTAGTTTTCCAGCGACTCGCGGCGCGCGCCTGGGCGTGCGGCAGAAATAGCGTCGGCGGCTTGTACAAGCACTGCTTCCACAGTCTGCGGCTCCACATCGTTATGGTGGGCAAGGATGGCGTGAATCACATCCGGGCTTTCGCGGTATTTACGCGCAAGCTCTGCACCCAAGGTAACGTGTGTGCCTTCCGCTTCGTGGTCAACGCCCTTGCCAATATCGTGCAAAAGACCTGCACGCTTGGCCAGTGCCACATCGGCGCCTAGCTCTGCGGCCATCATGCCTGCCAAATGGCTGACCTCAATGGAGTGCTTGAGCACGTTTTGACCGTAGCTGGTACGGAAGCGCAGACGGCCTAGTATCTTAATGAGTTCATGGTGAATGCCATGCTGATGCGTTTCAAACACAGCCTGCTCGCCTGCTTCGCGAATTTGGTTGTCCACCTCTTTACGAGCTTTTTCAACCATTTCCTCAATGCGTGCGGGGTGAATGCGGCCATCCATAATCAAGCGCTCCACGGCAATGCGTGCAATTTCGCGGCGCACGGGATCAAACGCGCTGACAATCACGGCTTCAGGGGTATCATCAATGATTAAGTCAACGCCCGTTGCGGTTTCAAGCGCGCGGATGTTGCGGCCTTCGCGGCCAATGATGCGGCCCTTCATATCGTCGTTGGGCAAGTTAATCACCGATACGGTGGTTTCTGCCACATGATCAGAGGCGCATTTTTGAATGGCCAGCGCAATGATGTTACGGGCTTTCTTTTCGCCCTCCTCACGCGCGCGGGTTTCAATGTCGCGCACCATGGCGGCGGCATCGTGATAAGCTTCTTTTTGAATGCGGCTTACCAGCATTTGGCAAGCTTCATCCTGCGTCATGCTTGCCACGCGCTCTAGCTCCGCTAGCTGCTTTTGCTGGCCTGCGTCAAGCTCTTCTTGCTCTTTGAGCAGCACGTTTTGCTTCTGCATCAAAGCTTCTTCGCGGCCCTCCAGCGAATCTTGTTTTTTATCAAGGCTTTCCTCGCGCTGTAGAATGCGGCGTTCACTGCGCTGTACCTCTGCGCGGCGCTCGCGGCATTCGCGGTCCAGCTCGGTTTTTAAGCGCAGAACTTCTTCTTTTGCTTCTAGAATGGTTTCCTTTTTCTTTTCATCTGCTTTGCGCTGCGCGTCATCCAGCAGATTTTTAGCATATTCCTCGGTGCGACCGATTTTTTTCTCGCCTGCTTGCTTGCGGTATAGGTAGCCGCTTGCGGCGCCTATGCATGCGGTGACGAGTGCAATCAGTATCGCTACAAAAACATTCATAACCTTTCTCCTTTCTGTGTTTTTTTTAGGGGGTTCATTATTCCACTTTTGTTTCGACTTTTTGCACAAACGCAGAAAAAGCCGACGAGCAAAGCTCGTTCAGCCACTGTTTGATCTGATTTTATGGCTTGGAGATATTTTGCGTTTTCCGTAATGGAACAAGCAAAACAAAGCGTTCACATTTTGCCCGCAGGCATACGCTTACACCAACAGTCACGCATTTTTACGCATGACCGCGCCAAACCAAACTCATATACCCATGCAAACACTTCTTCTGGAAGTGTCTTCGTAAGCAAAACCCGTCAACCCTTGAAGCAAAAGCTCAACCATGCCACGGGGAAAGCCAATTGGTGGGAATATATCTGAAAAAACAGCTAGGCTCTTGCTCTCGCAGTAAGCCTGTGTAGCCGACTACATTATTATAGACGGTTCCCCGCGACGTGTCAAGAAGGGAATTCTGCGCCCTCGCCGCGGCCTTGACCCCCAACCTTGACCCGCCGATTTTTTTCAAATTTTCATTCTGTATTTTTTTGTCGAATCACTTGCCTTTACGCAACCGTACAACTATACTTATCCATGCGGCATAAAATTCGTTTTAACTGATTGGGATTCCCCGGCATCAAGGGAGGTTTACCATGTCTATTCCAAGCGCTGTTTTCCCTGCATCCCTTTGCAAGCTTCATGAGCCTTTCATGAGCGCAAATACGCATCCAGACCGCACGCAGCCCTGCATGGATGATGATTTTTTCAGCACACTGCTGTTGGATTCCCAGATGGCGCTTTTTGATTATGATGTATTTGCGGACGATTTTGTTCTTTCCGTCATGCTTGACAACGGGCAAAGGGTCACGCGGCATTACGAAACTTTTCTTGCCACGCTTGCAAGCCGTCAATCCATTCCGGAGGAGCTGCGGCAGGGGGTGCTTGTGACTGCCAAGCAGTGCTGTGCTCAGGCAGGAAAAACCAGCTTTTCCATCTGCATTGATTTACACCTGAGCGGTGAATACCGTTGGTATTTGGCTTTTGTTCACAGCCTGACGAACACGCTAGGCAAAGTGAACCGCGTGATCGGGCGCTTACGTGATGTGCAAGCCGAAAAGCTCACTGAGCTTCGCCTTCAAAGCCTGAGCCTATACCGCAATGCCGTGGATTTTGCCAGCCTGTTTGTATACGAATTTGATTTGCCCGGCTTTAAGCCGCTTGCGGCTGTGGACGGGAAGCGCTGTTCAAAGGATTTTTACCCCTGCGAGCAATACCTCGACCCAAACCACAGCCAGCTCATCCACCCCGAATCACGCGAGGCGCTTTCCAAGCTGCTTTGTGAACAGGCTTTGCTATGCGCCTACCACGAACGGCGCTACGAGCTTGCGCTGGTACTGCGCATTTTGAACCTACGTTCGGAATGGGTTTGGGTACGGCTTACCATCCACCTCAGCTATTGCGCAAGCACAAGCATTCAAGCTCACGGCATTATTTATATGCAAACCATTCAAGAGCAGGTGGTTCTTGAGGAACGCGCCAAGCACGATTGCATCACAGGCCTGCTCAATCGCGGCGCAACCGAGGAGCAAATGAACGATTTGCTTTTAAACAGCCCGACCGCCGCTTATTTCTTCATTTTTGATGTGGATAATTTCAAATCCATCAACGATACGCACGGGCACGCCGAGGGTGATTTTACCTTAAAGCAGGTAGCAACCGCCCTGCGAGAGCATTTACGGCAAAGCGATATTTTGGGGCGCATCGGCGGCGACGAGTTTGTGGCTTTGCTCACTGGTATGGAAAACAGAGCCGCTGTAGAGCGCAAGGCAAGCGAGCTGCTGACCGCTGTATCTGAAACAAAAAGCCCTGCCATATGGCAGGGCGGAGCGGCGCTTAGCATTTCCATCGGCATCGCCTGCGCCCCAGAGCATGGCATGAGCTTCGATACGCTCTACCGCGCCGCCGACCGAGCGCTCTACCTTGCCAAGGGGGCTGGAAAAAATCAATTTTGCATCATGGGCAAGGCATAGCTGCCCATGATACTAAATAGCCATGCCGCATATTGCGGCATGGCTATTTAGTATTTGGACGGCTACTCGTCCTTATGCTTTGCCTCACAATAAAAGCAGCGGTATACGCGCTTGCCCTCATCTGCCAGCAGAAAAATTTGATCTAGCTCCTGCTCTGTTTGGGTGATGCAACGCGGGTTTTTGCATTTCATCAGGTTTACCACGCGGCTGGGCATTTCCAGATGTTTCTTATCCACGCGCACGCCGTCGCGGATGACATTGATGGTGATATCGGGGTCAATATACCCAAGCATGTCCAAATTGAGCGGGATTTCCTGATCAATCTTGATAATGTCCTTCTTGCCCATATGCTGTGATTTTGCATTTTTGATGATGGCAACCGAGCAATCCAGCGAATCCAAGCCCAAATAGCGGTAAATTTCCATGCTTCTGCCCGCGCGGATATGGTCGATCACATAGCCGTTTTGAATGCTGTCAATGTTCATGCTTCCACCTCCAAGAGCTTCATTAAAAGCGCCTCGCGCATGAATTTGCCATACAGCACTTGTTTAAAGTAGCAAGCGCGGGGGTCGCTGTCCACAGCGCGGCTAATTTCGTTCACACGCGGCAGGGGATGCATAACGCACAAATCCTTACGCGAGCGCTGTAATTTATCCATGTCCAGAATATAGCTATCCTTCAACCGCACATAATCCGCTTCGTTAAAGAAGCGCTCGCGCTGTACGCGGGTCATATACAAAATATCGAGGGTGCCGATCACGTCCTCCAGCTTTTCCACCTCATGAAAGCTCACGCCTTTTTGGATCATGGTTTCCCGCAGATAATCCGGAATGCGAAGCTCATTAGGCGAAATAAGCACAAAACGGATGCTCTTGTAGCGCGACATGGCATTGATCAAGCTATGCACCGTGCGGCCAAATTGCAGGTCGCCGCACATGCCCACCACCAGCTGATTCAAGCGGCCTTTTTCACGGCGGATGGTCAGCAAATCGGCCAAGGTTTGCGTGGGGTGATTATGTCCGCCGTCGCCCGCGTTGATAATGGGCACAGGGCAGACCTGCGCCGCCGCCGTGGGCGCGCCCTCCTTGGGGTGGCGCATGGCAATGATATCCGCATAGCAAGCCGCCGTGCGCACCGTGTCTGACACGCTCTCCCCCTTGCTGGCTGACGAGCTATCCGCCGTTGAAAAGCCAAGCACATTTCCGCCCAGCTCCATCATCGCCGCTTCAAAGCTTAAGCGCGTGCGCGTGCTAGGCTCATAAAACAGCGTAGCCAGCTTGCGCCCATGCATGCATTCGGCGTATTTTTTGGGGTTTGCAATGATGTCGTCCGCACGGTCCATCAGCTCGTCAATTTCGGCCATGCTCAGGTCCCGAATGTCTAATAAATGCCTAGGCAAATTGAACGCTCCTTTTCAAAGGGTCATCGCCCTCTGCTGATTATTGATAAGTATGATATGGGATATTTGGGGGTTGGGATGTCGTGACATGCCCTTACATTGCGCTTTGTAATGAATGCTGCGTTTCATGGGCGGACACCATCGTCGCAAATGGACATTTGGGGTTGGGATGTCCCTTTAACCATTGCGCTTTGCGATAAATGCTACGTTCCCTGTAGGGACACCATATATGGTGTCCGCCCAGTTCGCGTTCCCCGCCCTTCATCCACATCGAGGAACAATGTGAAGGAATGAGGAAGATGGCAATAGGATATTGTCACCAATATGGGATGGGTATAACGCCAGCTGGGCGGACACCATATATGGTGTCCCTACAGGGATCGCGGCATTCGCGGATGAACGCGGCATTCGCGGACGGGCGCAGCATTCACGGATTCGCGCGGCATATACGGTCATGCCGTTTGAGCCGTCCGCGGCATTACTTCATCCAGCTCTCGTCTGCGGGTTGGTTGCGAAAACGCAGGAGCATATCCACCTGCTCGGGCTTGATATACCCTTCTTCTGCCGCAACATGCGCCAGCACGTCAAAGTTGGAAAGGCTCACATTTTTCACGTTTTCAGCCGCCAAGCGCTCCAGCCCTTTTTTCATGCCATATGTGAATATGCTCACCACTCCAAGCACATTTGCGCCTGCTTCACGCAGTACATCCACCACTTCAACAACACTTCCGCCCGTTGAAATGAGGTCTTCCACCACAACAACCTTTTGCCCTTTTTCGAGTTTGCCCTCAATTTGGTTGCCGCGCCCATGATCCTTGGCACCGCCGCGCACATAGCCCATGGGCAGGTTCATCAGATGCGCCACAATAGCCGCGTGCGCAATGCCTGCCGTAGATGTGCCCATGAGCACCTCCGCCTCCGGATATTCGCGGCGAATGGTCTCCGCCAACGCTGTTTCCACTTGGGTGCGCACAACGGGCGCTGTTAAGGTCAGGCGGTTATCGCAATAAATGGGGCTTTTGATACCGCTTGCCCATGTAAAGGGCTGTTCGGGGCGCAGAAACACCGCGCCTATGGACAACAGTGATTTGGCAATGGCTTTTTCCATCGTTTCCATTGTTTGAAACCTCCTCAAATTTTGATTGGGTCTTGCGGCCTTCGGCGAGCAGGGTTTCACCCTGCACCTGACAAGGGCTTCGCCCTTGACCCGTTTTATCCTTGCTGGGTTTGCTTGACGTTCGCGGCATAGCCCTTCGGGCTGTTCGCTCACTCGCGCCGCTTTCTTGCGGCCTTCGGCGAGCAGGGTTTCACCCTGCACCTGACAAGGGCTTCGCCCTTGACCCGTTTTTTTTCACCCTAAAAATTCACTCACGCAACGGCGATAGGCTTGCACAGGGTCACTCGCTTGCGTTACAGGGCGACCCACCACAATATAATCACTGCCCCCAAGCCTTGCCTTGCTTGGCGTCATTACACGCGCTTGATCATCTGCCGCGCTATCTGCAAAGCGAATGCCGGGCGTTACCGTCCAAAATTCACTGCCGCAGACCTCCTTCACTTGCGCCGCTTCAAGCGGTGAACATACCACGCCATCCAGCCCCGCAAGCTTCGCGTTCTTTGCATACTGCTTCACTGTGTCCGCCATGCTTGCGTCAATCAGCAATTCGCGCCGCATGCGCTCCTCACTCGTAGATGTCAGCTGTGTAACCGCTAACAGCATCGGCCTTGTGCCGTCAGGGCGCGTTAAACCCTCCACCGCCGCCCTCATCATCTCAATCGTGCCTGCCGCATGCAGGTTGGTCATGTCCACATCCAGCTTAGACAACACCGCCATGGCACTTTTCACCGTGTTGGGAATGTCATGCAGCTTCAAATCCAAAAAGATCTTATGCCCGCGTGCTTTGATTTCCCTCACAATTTGAGGGCCCTGCGCATAAAACAGCTCCATGCCCACCTTCACATACGGTTTTTCGTCTTGAAACCGATCCAGAAAAGCATACACCCGCTCCGCACTCGGAAAATCCAATGCAATAATCACATCACCTGTTGGCTTGCTCACTTCCATGCACCTCCAATACATTTTTGTAACTCTTGAATCCCGTATTTTTCCATCACTCGCGGCAAATCGGCAATGATTTTGGGGCATACATACGGATCAACCAAGTTTTGTGCGCCTACCTGAACCGCTGTTGCCCCTGCAAGCATCATTTCCACCACATCCTCCGCCGTGGCCACACCGCCCATGCCGATCACCGGTATGTGAACCGCACGCGCAACCTGATACACCATTCTCAGCGCCACCGGAAAGATCGCCGGTCCTGAAAATCCGCCCATTTGATTGGCCAGCACAGGCTTTTTGGTTTTTAAATCAATGCGCATCCCAAGCAATGTATTAATCAGCGACAGCCCGTCCGCGCCCGCAGACTCACACGCTTTGGCAATTTCTACAATGTCCGTTACATTGGGGCTTAGCTTTACATACACCGGCTTATGCGTGACCGCCTTGACCGCGCGGGTTATTTTTGCCGCATTTTCAGGGCATACCCCGAACGCCATGCCTCCGCCATGCACATTGGGGCAGCTGATGTTTAGCTCAATCAGCCCCACCTGCTCCTGCGCATCCAGCAATCCACAGCATTCCACATATTCCTCCACAGAAAAGCCGCTCACATTGGCAATGACCTTTTTATGAAAAAATGTCTTCAGCTTCGGCAGCTCCTGCGCGATCACCTGCTGAACCCCTGGATTTTGCAAGCCCACCGCGTTTAGCATGCCGCTCACGCACTCCGCCACGCGGGGGGTGGGGTTTCCAAAGCGCGGCTCCAGCGTTGTGCCCTTAAACGAGAAGGTGCCCAGCTGGTTGATATCGTAAAAGTCCTTAAACTCCGCGCCATAACCAAAGGTGCCGCTCGCGGGAATCACAGGGTTATCCAGCGTCCAGCCTGAAAGTGTTACCGCTGTATTCACCATTTGATTTCCTCCTTAAACAGCACTGGCCCATCCTTACAAATGCGTTTGGAGCCGTATTTGGTTTCACAGCTGCAGCCCATGCACACCCCAAAGCCGCAAGCCATGCGCTCCTCAAAGCTGAACTGCCCATGAATGCCGTTTTCCTCCGCAACCCCATACACCGCCTTTAGCATGGGCTCCGGCCCGCAGGTGTAGAGATAATCGTATTTTCCGCACAAGCCGCGCATGGCATCGGTCACAAAGCCCTTCACGCCCATACTGCCATCCGCGGTGCTCACCGCAACGGGTACGGAAAGCTCCTCAAATTCCTTTTTCCAAAATACTTCCTCCGCCGTGTTGAAGCCCAGAATGACGCTTGGCTTTTTGCAAGCCGCCAACAGCTTTTTACACAGCGCATACAATGGCGGCGTGCCTACGCCCCCGCCCACCAACAGCGGCAGCTGCGAAGCCGTCACCGTATCGCGCTCGTTTACATCAAAGCCGTTGCCCAAGCCCGTCAGCGCATCCAGCTTCCCGCCCACGGGAAATTCGCTCATGCCCTCCGTGCCATGCCCCACCACTTTATAGATCAAATCAAGACTGCCTTTTTCGCCGCTTCGCCAATCGCATACCGAAATGGGACGGCGCAGGTAAAACCCCGGCAGCGCCAGCTGCACAAACTGCCCCGCGCGCAAAATGCCGCGCGTATCGCCCGTCAAGTGCATATGGTAAACATTCGGTGCGATCTGTTGATTCCGATTGACCACAAACTCCAATCCAATCCCCCCTTTTCTTCGCTTTCGGAGCCACGCTTCCCCATTACTCGCTATCGATGGTTGAAATGCCAAGGGTGATTTCCTCCAGCACATCCAGCAGCACGCGCACGGTATCCAGCGCGGTAAACATGGTTACGTTGTTTTCAACCGCACAGCGGCGAATGAGCGTACCATCGCTATTGTGGCCGAAGCTATCCAAATCGCGGGTGTTAATCACATAGTTCACATGCCCCTGCCGAAGGGAATCCAAAATTTCTTCACTGCCCTCGCTTAGCTTCTTGCGCATGCGGGTGCGGATGTCGTTTTGCTTGAGGAACTCCGCCGTGCCGCGCGTCGCCTCAATGTTAAAGCCCATTTCGTAAAAGCGGCGAATGAGCGGCAATGCCTCCTCCTTATCCCCATCGGCAATGGTCACAAAAATGGTGCCGTAGTTGGCCACATTCATGCCAGAGGATTGCATCGCCTTATACAGTGCGCGGGTCAGGCGTTTGTCGTAGCCAATGGCCTCGCCTGTGGATTTCATTTCGGGGCTCAGGTATGCATCCATACCGCGCAGCTTGCTAAAGCTAAAGGCAGGCGCTTTCACATACCATTTTTTCTTTTCAGGCGCAACCACATCCACAATGCCCTGCTCGCGCAGGCTATGTCCCAGCATCACGCGGGTGGCGATATCCGCCAAGGGCACGCCTGTGGCCTTGCTCAAAAAAGGCACCGTGCGGGAGGAACGCGGGTTTACCTCAATCACATACACCTGATCGTTTTTATCTACAATGAACTGGATGTTGTACAAGCCCACAATGCCAATGCCCAAGCCCAAGCGCACCGTGTGATCCAGTATGGCTTGCTTGGCCTGCTCGCTTACGCTGAAGGTTGGGTACACGCTGATGGAATCGCCGCTATGCACGCCTGTGCGCTCCACATGCTCCATAATGCCTGGCACATACACATTTTCCCCATCGCAAACCGCATCGGTTTCCAGCTCCTTGCCCGTTATGTAGTGGTCTACCAGCACAGGCTGATCCTCGTTGACCTCTACGGCTGTTTGCAGGTAGTGGCGCAAAGCGTGCTCGTTGGGCACAATCTGCATGGCGCGGCCGCCAAGCACATAGCTCGGGCGCACAAGCACGGGATAGCCCACCCGCTTGGCCACCTTGACCCCCTCCTCAATGTCCCGCACGGCTTGCCCCTCGGGTTGAGGAATGTCCAGCTTTTCCATGATCTTTTCAAACGAATCGCGGTTTTCAGCGCGGCGGATGGCCTCCACGCCCGTGCCAATCAGGTTCACATTCATTTCTGACAAGCCCTGCGCAAGGTTGATGGCCGTTTGCCCGCCCAAGCTCACCACCACGCCCTCGGGTTTTTCCAAGGCGATGATGTTCATTACATCCTCCAAGGTAAGCGGCTCAAAGTACAGCTTATCACTGGTGGTGTAATCCGTTGAAACGGTTTCGGGGTTGTTGTTTATGATAATGGCTTCATAGCCCGCATCGCGAATGGTCCAAATGGCGTGTACGGTGGAATAATCAAACTCCACGCCCTGCCCGATGCGTATGGGGCCAGAGCCCAGCACGATGATTTTTTTGCGGTCTGAAATGATGGATTCGTTTTCATCCTCATAGGTAGAGTAAAAGTAAGGGACGTAGCTGTCAAACTCGCTGGCGCAGGTATCAATCATTTTATACACGGGCATGATTTTGTTCTTCACGCGCAGGGCAAACATCTGCTGTTCGTTAAGCCCCCACACCTTGCCGATGTACTTATCGCTCATGCCCATGCGCTTAGCGCGGTAGAGCACCTGCACATCCTTTGGATGCTGCTTGAGCACGGTTTCAAACTCCACAATGTTGCGCAGTTTTTCCAAAAACAGCAGGTCAATCCGCGTGCTGTCGTAAATCAGCCCCAAATCCACCCCATTGCGGATGAGCTGAGCAATGGCAAAGAGGCGGTCGTCCGTGCCCTCATGCACATAGGCAAGCATTTCATCGTTGGGCATAGCATCAAAGCGCGGGCTGTGAATGTGGCACGCGCCAACCTCCAAAGAGCGCACAGCCTTTAAAAGGCTTTCCTCAATGGTGCGCCCTATGCTCATCACCTCGCCCGTCGCCTTCATTTGCGTGCCTAAACGGTTGCTTGAGCCCTCCAGCTTGTCAAAGGGGAAGCGGGCAATCTTGCTCACCACATAGTCCAGCGCAGGCTCAAAGCAGGCGGGCGTGTTTGCCAGCTGAATTTCCTCCAAGTGCATGCCCACCGCCACCTTGGCTGATACGCGTGCAATGGGGTATCCGCTGGCTTTGCTGGCCAGTGCGGAGGAGCGCGAAACGCGGGGATTCACTTCGATTAAAAAGTAGTGGAAGCTGAAGGGGTCCAGCGCAAACTGCACATTACAGCCGCCCTCAATTTTGAGCGCACGGATGATTTTGAGCGCGCTGTCCCGAAGCATGTGGTATTCCTTATTGGTGAGCGTTTGGCTTGGGCACAGCACAATGCTATCCCCCGTATGCACGCCCACGGGGTCGATGTTTTCCATGTTGCAAATGGCTATGGCGGTATCGTTGGCATCGCGCATGACCTCGTACTCAATTTCCTTATAGCCCTTGATGCTTTTTTCCACCAGCACCTGATGAACGGGCGAAAGCTTGAGCGCATGTGCGCATAGCTCGCGCATTTCCTCTTCATTATCGGCAAAACCGCCGCCTGTTCCGCCCAAAGTAAATGCGGGGCGAAGCACCACGGGGTAGCCGATTTCGATGGCGGCGGCCAAGCCCTCCTCAATGGTGGTGGCAATGGTGGAGGGCAGCACAGGCTCACCCAAGCCCACACAAAGCGCCTTGAACTTCTCGCGGTCCTCCGCCTTATCAATGCTGTCAAAGCTTGTACCCAAAATTTCCACTTGGCACTCATCCAGCACACCCTTGCGCTGCAGCTGCATGGCAAGGTTCAAGCCTGTTTGCCCGCCAAGACCCGGCAAAATAGCGTCGGGGCGTTCGTAGCGCAAAATTTTCGCCACATATTCAAGCGTCAGCGGCTCCATGTATACCTTATCTGCAATGTTTGTATCCGTCATAATGGTAGCAGGGTTCGAGTTGACCAAAATAACCTCGTAGCCCTCCTCGCGAAGCGCCAAGCAGGCCTGTGTGCCCGCATAATCAAACTCTGCCGCCTGCCCAATCACAATGGGGCCAGAACCAATCACCAGTATGCGGTGAATATCAGTGCGTTTAGGCATGCTGTTTGTCCTCCTCCATCATTTGAATAAAGCGTGTAAACAAATAGGCGCTATCCTGCGGGCCGGGTGCGCTTTCGGGGTGATACTGCACGGAAAACAGCCTGTCCGCCTTGCACTCCACGCCTTCGGGCGTGCCGTCCAGCAGGTTTTGATGCGTCATTACAAGCCCTGTGCCCTCCAAGCTTTGTGCATCCACCGCAAAGGAGTGGTTTTGGCTGGTGATTTCTATTTTGCCCGTTTGAAGCTCGCGCACGGGATGGTTTCCCCCGCGGTGCCCGAATTTCATTTTGAAGGTTTTGCCGCCGCACGCCAGCGCAATCATCTGATGCCCCAAGCAAATGCCAAAAATGGGCAGTTTTCCGCGAAGGGCGCGCACGGTTTCAATCACGGGGGTCACATCCTCGGGGTCGCCGGGGCCGTTGCTCAAAAACAAGCCGTCTGGCTGAAAGCTCATGATGGTTTCAGCGGGCGTGTCATAGGGGACAACCGTCACGTTACAGCCGTGGAGGTTTAATTTACGAATGATGTTGAGCTTAATGCCGCAGTCAATGGCCACCACGCTGTAGCAGGAATTGGGCGTGCGTGCATACCATTTTTTCTTACAGCTCACACGTGCCACGCAATCCGTGGGCATTTTGTAGGCGCGAATGCGCTCCATGGCCTGCTCCAGCGGCGTATCCGCATCGCAAATCAAAGCGCGTTGACTGCCCTCGTTGCGGATCATCCGCCCAATGGCACGCGTGTCCACGCCCTGCAAGCCGGGGATGCCGTTTTCTTCTAATATCTCGCCCAAGGTTTTTGTATAGCGGAAATTGCTGGGCTGATTGCAATACTCGCGCACCACCAACCCGCCCATGGTGGGCACGCGCGTTTCGTTATCCTCGTCGGTAAAGCCGTAGTTGCCAATCAACGGATAGGTCATTACCACCGTTTGCGCGGTATAGCTGGGATCGGTCACAATTTCCTGATAGCCCACCATGGAGGTGTTAAAAACCAGCTCGCAAAGCGCGTCGCTCGCCGCGCCAAAGCCCGTTCCCCTGTGTGTGCTGCCGTTTTCCATCACCAGCATGCGTGCCTTGCCTAGCGTTGTCATACTTGCCATACTTGTTTTCCTCCTACGATTGTCAATTCACAGCGCCCAAAAACGTGCATGCCTCGAAATGGCGTGGCGCGGCCCATGGACGCAAATTCATCAGGGTTAATCTCCGTTTCAGCGTCTAAATCAACGATCGCAAATTCTTTACAGCCAACCTCCAAATTTACGGGTGGCAAACCGAAGCATGCTCTGGGCGCATCGGTCATGGCGGTGAGCAAGGTTTGCAGGCGTACCTTGCCCGTTTTAACCAGCCCTGTATACAGCACGGGAAACGCGCATTCCAAGCCCACCACGCCCATCAGGCTGTTCGCCAGCCCGCGGCTTTTTTCCTCCGCGCTGTGCGGCGCGTGGTCGGTTGCAATCACGTCGATGGTGCCGTCGTTCAGTCCCTCCACAAGCGCTTCCCGATCCGCTCTTGCGCGAATCGGCGGGTTCATTTTAAAGCGCCCATCCTCCTGCAAATCCTCATCGCACAGCAGGAGGTAGTGCGGCGCGGTTTCACAGCTCACATCCAAGCCCTCGCGCTTTGCGCCTCGTATCAGCGCGACGCTTTCCTTGGTGGATACGTGGCACACATGGTAACGGCAGCCCGTTTCTTTTACGAGCTTCAAATCGCGTGCCACCTGCCGCCATTCGCTTTCGCTTGATATGCCGCGCAAGCCGTGCGCCTTGGCATATTCGCCTTCATGAATACAGCCGCCGTGAAGCAGGCTTTCATCCTCGCAATGGGCGGCAAGCAAGCCGCCTATTTTTGCAATTTGTGTCATGGCCTCCCGCATCACGCTCTCGCTTTGCACGCCGCGCCCATCGTCGGAAAAAGCCGCCACATGCGGTTTGAGCGCCGCATAATCGCAAAGCTGGCCTCCGCCCTTTTGCCCCAGGGTGATACAGCCATAGGGGTACACAGCCACCCTTGCATTTTGGTCAATAAGCGCCTGCTGCACAGCCACATGCGCCGCCGTATCGGGCGGGGGATTTACGTTGGGCATGGCGCAAACCGCCGTATATCCGCCGCGTGCCGCCGCCAAGGTGCCTGACGCTATTGTTTCCTTGTAAAAAAAACCCGGTTCCCGTAGATGTACATGAACATCAACAAGACCCGGAATCAATAGCTTTCCCTTGATCGACAAATCATCGGCGGTGCATTCGCTTGGCAATGACAAAAAAACAATGCCTTGGCCTTGGGAATAGGCCACATCACGCTGGTAAAGCCGACCTTTTGAGTACAGGGTTGCGTTTTTTAACATAAGCTGCAAGTCCATCGTTCCTCCCGCTTTCGTGGTTTGGGTGCCGATTGCTCAATTGTTGATTATACGCGAGGTGGATGGGGAAGTCAAGCTGGATTTTACTGGGCGGGTGTAAGGTCTTTTACTTCTTTCACAAATATTACCCTCCAAAAGCATATTGTAGCAATGAGCTGTAAAGCTCCGCTGACGCATGTGCTGTAGGATGCCCATGTGGGATGCCTTAGTCCAATAAGGCTTAGCTAACTAACTCTGCAAACCAAATTTGCATTCGCTATTCGTCCACCGACAAAATAAAGACTTTAATATTTGTATCTGCCCTTTTTTCATCAATCGCTTTTTCAATAGCAAGCTTTACATTTTTCGCATCTTCAAACGATGCGTTTCGTTTATTGCAGTGTTCTCTTAATAAACCATCCGATATTTCCAAGTAAACGAT
>JAVXND010000010.1:0-68754 GCA_036645955.1 Clostridia bacterium
ACCATCGTGTAGCTTTTCCAGCGCGCGCATAACACGGTTGCGGTTTTTCGGCTCCACATCCGTTTCAGGCCTTTGTTCTATGAGCATTTCATATAGCTGTTCGGTGGAGCTTTTTTCCAGCTCCGCGCGATAGGCAAGATCTGGCATAATACCCGAAAGCACGTATCCATCCGCCACGCAGGCTATGTATAGCCCCGTGCCGCCCACCAAAAAGGGGATTTTGCCGCGGGAAAGGATATCGTCAATGGCGGCATAGGCCATGTGCTGAAAATCCGCCATGGAATAGTAATCCCCTGCATCGCAAACATCAATCAGGTGATGCGGCACGCCCTTCATTTCCTCCGGCATGACCTTGCCGCTCCCCAAATTGAGCCCACGAAACACCTGCCGTGAGTCAGCTGATACAATCTCACCGCCGTAGTGCTTGGCAAGCTCAATGCCCAGCGCACTTTTTCCCGAGGCATTGGTGCCCGCAATTACAACGAGCTTCGGCAGGTTCTGCATGGAATCGCCCTTCCCTTCCGCTACCCCATTGCCCTACTGCACACGCTGGTAGGCCATTCGCGGGGTGCCGTCAGCCATTTTTACCACACCGCAAGGTTCAAAGCCATTGCGTTCAAAGGCTTTTTGCATGGGTATATTGTTTTCGTGCGTATCTCCCCGCAGGCTGTGGGTGCGTTCAAAAGCCCACGAGATAATGAAATCCGCCATACCGGCGCGCTCGCCGCTCACCGCCACGCGGTGCAAGGTACCGTAAGGTAAATTGTTTTTCCAAGCGCCGTCGATGTGCGCATAGGTGGGCTCCACGCCCTCCGCAAGCACAAAGGTCGCCAGCAAATGCCCGTTTTCTTCACACACATAGCTTTGACCCATGGCCATGTCCTGCCTGAGCAATGCTTCGCTGGGGTAGCTGTTTCCCCATTGCGTGGGGTTTCCGCTGGCTACCATAAAAGCCCGTGCGCGTTCAAAAATAGCGAGCATCTTTTCCAAATCCTCAAGCGCGGCCTTACGTACCGTGGGTTCCATGGGTTTGATGCCAAACAGTCTGCAAGTGTTGTCTGCGGCGGTTTGGGCAAGCTCCTCCGCCGTTACACCGCGCAAATCTGCCACAGTCTGCGCCACATAGCGCACAAAGGACGGCTCGTTGCGCTTGCCGCGCATGGGCACGGGTGCCAGATAGGGGCTATCCGTTTCCACAAGCAAGCGATCCTTCGGGCAAAACTTGGCAACCTCGGGCAGCTTCGCCGCATTTTTAAACGTGATCGACCCTGCAAAGGATAGGTAAAAGCCCATGTCCAAGTATTGCTTGGCGCTTTCCACGCTCCCCGTGTAGCAATGCAGAACGCCAGAGGGCAGCTCCGTTCGGTGCGCATGCAGAAGCTCCAGCATATCGCCATGAGCATCCCGCACGTGAAACACCGCAGGCACCCCTAGCTCATAGGCCAGCGCGAGCTGCTTTTCCAGCACCTCACGCTGTTTTTCGCGGGGGGAGGAATCGTAGAAATAATCCAGCCCAATTTCGCCCAAGCCCACAATCTTCGGCTCCCGCTGCCATGCCGCCAGCTGCTGAAGGTCGCTTTCCTCGTACCCCTTCGCCTCGTGCGGATGAATGCCCACCACGCCGTAAATCATCTTGTTTCCACGGGCAAGCTTCACAATTTCTTCGCTGGTGGGCATATCGCTTCCCGCAAGAATACAGCGGTTCACCCCAGCCTGCGCCATGCGCAGGAGCACCTCAGGCCTATCGCCCGCAAACCCCTCGTCCTCCAAATGGCAATGCGAATCAAACAGATTCATCGAATATACGCTCCATCCTCCATGCCCGTTTCCACAGCAACCAGCTTTAATACTTTGTCCTGCGCATCGGACGCGCACAAAATCATGCCCTCGCTTTGAATGCCGCGCAGCTTGGCCGGCTTCAAATTGCTCACCAGCACCACCTGCTTGTCCACCATCTGCTCAGGGGCGTAGAACTTCGCAATGCCGCTGACCACCGTGCGTTCAGGTTCGTCCGCGCAAAGGCGCAGGGTCAGCTTGAGGAGCTTATCGCTTTTTTCCACCTTTTCAGCGGCCAGCACACGCGCCACGCGCAGCTTTACCTTGGCAAAATCATCAATGCTGATGAAGCCATCCTCAGGCTCTGCTTCGTGCTTGGGCTCGGGCTTGGGTTCAGGCTTTTTTTCAACAGCGGGCGTGGGCACAATATCCGCCAGCTCTTTTTTGATGTCGATGCGCGGAAACAGCGCCTCGCCCTTTTGAACCAATGTACCCGCAGGCAAAGCGCCAAAATGCGCCAGCGAAGCAATGCTCTTGAGGGCTTCCTCCGATACCGTCAGCTGCTCAAAAATACGCGCAGGGGTTTGAGGCATGGTGGGCGCAATCAGCACCGCCACATAGCGGATGCACTCGCAAAGCACGTACATCACCGTCTTTAGGCGTTCCATGCCCTCTTCGGTCTTGCACAGCACCCAAGGCGTGTTTTGGTCAATGTAGCGGTTGCACTCGCCAATCAACTGCCAAATGTCTTGCAAAGCAATGGAAAATTGCAGCTCGTCCATATGCTCGCGTACCTTTTGAGGGGTCGCCTCCGCCAAGGCAATCAACGTTTTATCCGCATCGCTCCACTCGCCGTGCGCGGGCACCGCACCGCCAAAGTATTTTTCCACCATGGCTACAGTACGGCTGAGCAGGTTGCCCAAATCGTTGGCCAAATCAGCGTTCAAGCGCGTGAGCAACGCCTCGTAGCTGAACTGCCCATCACTGCCGAAGGGCATTTCACGCATCAGAAAATAGCGAATGGCATCGCTTGAATAGCGCTTGCACAGCACCACAGGGTCCACCACATTGCCAAGCGATTTTGACATTTTCATGCCGTCCAGCACCAGCCAGCCATGGCCAAAAACCTGCTTGGGCATGGGCAAGCCAAGGGCATGCAGTATAATCGGCCAAATAATGGTGTGAAAGCGCACAATCTCTTTGCCCACCAAGTGGACGTCCGCAGGCCATAGCTTTTGATACAGGCTGTCATCCTCTGTGCCAAAGCCCAAGGCGGTTATGTAGTTGGTAAGCGCATCCAGCCATACATACACGGTATGCTTTTCGTCAAAGTCAACAGGTACGCCCCATTTGATGGAGGTACGGCTCACGCAGAGGTCCGTAAGCCCAGGGCGCAGGAAATTATTGAGCATTTCATTTTTACGTGAAGCCGGCTGAATAAAGTCAGGGTGATTTTCAATATAATCAATCAGCCAAGCCTGATATTTTCCAAGCTTAAAGAAATAGGCTTCCTCGCAGGTTTTTTCCACAGGGCGGCCGCAGTCGGGGCAGCAGCCGTCTTTGAGCTGCAGCTCGGTAAAAAAGCTTTCGCAGGGGGTGCAATACCAGCCCTCGTAGCTTCCCTTGTAAATGTCACCCTGCTCAAAGAGCTTGCGAAAAATGCGCTGTACGCCTTTGACATGCCGTTCATCGGAGGTGCGGATAAAATCATCATAATCCACATTCATGAGCTTCCAAAGCTCTTTGATGCCGCACACGATCTCGTCTACATAGGCTTGCGGTGTAACGCCCTTGGCAAGTGCCTTGCGCTCAATCTTTTGGCCGTGCTCATCGGTGCCGGTGAGAAAAAACGTATCATAGCCCTCTTGCTTTTTAAAACGTGCCATGGTATCTGCCGCCACACTGCAATAGGCATGCCCGATATGCAGATTATCACTGGGGTAATAAATAGGTGTGGTAATATAAAACTTTCCTTTGTTTTCCATGCTGGTAACCATCCTTTCAAAACCACAGCCAGCTTCAAAAAGCACGCTGACAGCTTTTCCCATTCCATTGAAAAAAGCCCGTCCCCTTCCTATGCAAAAGGGGCGAGCCAAACCCGCGGTACCACCCTTGGTTTATCACTTTCGATGTTGCCATCGTAAGGCCTTTATCGGTGCCAACCGTTTCGCCCTACCTATCGGGCGCAAAGGCTCCCAAGCCATGTTCCCATTGCGTTTTGCACCGCTTTCCACCCTTTGCGGCTCTCTTTGCCAAAACAGCGCAGGTACTCTCTTGCTCATTGCCATTTATAAAAGGGCTTTTGCCCCTCTTTTTATTATACCCTATTCGGCGTACTTGTCAATGTTCAAAAAAGCAAACCCGCAACAATCACCGCCGCCATTGCCCCTGCCAAAGCGCATGGGATGGCATAGCCTGTTTCCCGTTTTGAAAGCGAGCTCATGTAAATGCATATGGTATAAAAAATGGTTTCACTGCTGCCCATGATGGTGCTGGCAATCATGCCAATACGGCTATCCGCGCCATATTCCCGCAAAAGCCGCTCCACCATTGCAAGGGAAGCAGAACCGCTTAAAGGCCTTAACAGCACCAGCGGTGCCAGCTCATGCGGCAAACCCAGCAGGCGGAAAAAAGGCGCACACAGCCCGCATAGCGCATCCATCAAGCCCGACGCGCTCATGAGCGAAATGGCCACAAGCATGCCCGCAAGGTTTGGCAGTATGCGAACCGCCACATGCATGCCTTCCTTTGCGCCAGTTACAAACAAATCATACATGGGCAGGCGTTTCCATGCCGCCGCCAGCAGCAGCCAAATCAGCAGTAAGGGAATGAGCAGGCCTTCAAGCATGGGCATGCTCCATTGCACACCTGCACACAAGCCCCAGCGCCACACCCACGCAGGTGGACACAGCTGTGCAAAGCAGGCTGGGCAGTAAAATGGCATTGGGCTGTGCCGAGCCTGCCGCCATGCGAAGGGTAAGCACCATGGTGGGAATGAGCTGAATGCTTGTGGCGTTCACAATCAACAGCATATACATGGCGTGCCCAACGGCAGGGTTTTGCAGGCGCTCTGCCTCCATCATTTTCATGGCGTTCATGCCCATGGGTGTAGCCGCATTGCCTAGCCCCAGCACATTGGCGGATAAATTCATGGTAATGGCCTGCTTGGTTTCCTCGCGCCTTACACTGGGCATTAACAGCCGCAAAACAGGCTGCAGCAAGCGGTTCAGGTATGCAGGCACCCCCGCTCCCTTTGCCATTTCAATAAACCCACAAAATAACAGGTATCCCGCACCAAGATTTACAATTAATGAGATGGCTTCACTGCTCCCCTTCATAGCCGCTTCCAGCATGATGCCGCCGCGGCCTGTAACACAGCCATAGATAAGGGATACAGCCGCCATGAGGAACCAAATCCACTGTAAGAACATTCCTCTTCTTCCTCCAAACATACACTAGATATGATTTAAAACAAATGCACAAATACACCATTTACGCCTATTCATATGTATACTGGTGGCAAGTATGGACATTTCATCCATTGACATATTATGCTTATCATTGTATTTTTATGTTAGCCACTTATGATATGTGACTACGCAGGAAATTGTACTATGGAGAAGGGGGAGCCACTGATGAAATCTACTGGAGTCGTTCGTAAATTGGATAACTTGGGACGCATTGTAATCCCGATTGAATTGAGAAAAACCATGGATATCGCCATCAAGGACACGCTTGAAATTTTTACTGAGGGCGATGAAATCATCCTGAAGAAATACCAACCCGGTTGCATTTTCTGCAACGATGCACGCAACGTCAACCTTTTTAAAGGCAAATTGGTTTGTGACAAGTGCATGAGCGAAATGAAAAAAGCAAAGGCCTAATCAGCCAGCGCAGCAAAAAGCCGCATGCAGGAGGGGTTTCCCCCAACTGCATGCGGCTTTTGCTGTGCCATTTTTTGACGGCTTATTTCAGCAAGTTCAAAACATTCTGCTTGCTTTGCAAGCCCAAGGTCTTGCTGGCTACTTCCCCTTTTTTAAACACGATCAGCGTAGGAATGCTCATAACGCCATATTTTGCGGCAATCTCCGGTGCGTCATCCACATTTAGCTTGCAAATTTTAACGCCCGTTTGCTCTTGCGCAATTTCATCCACAATGGGTGACAGCATCTTGCACGGTCCGCACCAATCCGCATAAAAATCAACCAATGTGGTTTGCTCGCTCTTGAGCACCTCCGCATCAAAGGTTGCACCTGTTACCTTATAAACTGCCATAAACTCGCCTCCTATGTTTTGTACCACTTCTACTATACCCAGCCAAACCCAGCTATAAACCACAATCGCTTACTTGCTCGGCTTTTTTTTCATGGGTCTGCGTTCCCTTGAAGCATCGCCCTTGCTTGGCCCCATGTCAGAGCTGAGCGGGCCGATGCGGTAGCTGAACATAACATTGCTATTGGGAAAGCGCTGATAGAAGAACCGCTTCACGCGCTCCATTACCATGCGGCCGCTATCCATGTTCACCGTAGGCAGCAGCAGCGCGTATTGGGACGGGCTAAAATGCGTAATGGTATCACCCTTGCGCAAATAGCTCCGCAGTACTTCGCTCAAGCCCTTCATAATATCGTCGAGCTTGAGCGGCTCCAACGGCTCACCATCCATGCTGCTGATCATGATCATGCCAATGTACATGCTGGAACCCAAGCGTTCCAAATTGCGCATTTGCAAATTGTAGATTTCGCGGAAAACCGCATATTCGCATTCAAACGCGCCGTGCACATCCCCATATTCGCGCAGTTCATCCTTCACAGCGTCAATGTTCATATCCAGTGTATCGCCTGATTGGATGATCTGTTTGTAAAACTCCTGAATTCCCTCAGGCGGTTTCACGCCCAAATAGCGGAAGTGCATATTGGTTACATGCTTGTATTGCATGAGCGCTTCGTTGTTGCGGTTGGTTTTGACAAGTGCCTGCATCAGCTCCAAATGCAAACGCTCGTCAAAAGGGTCCGTTTCCAATGCAAAGCGGCAGGTTTGAATCATTTCATCGTATTTTTCGCTCTCTTTGAGGAGCTTCAAAAAATTGTATACCAGCTTCATATATTCGCCGTGCAGGTGCACGCTGGTGGAAATGGCCCAATCATCCTGCTCGTTGCCCGCAAGCAAATCGCCGCTGTAGATGGTCATGACATTTTGAAAAAGCGTCCGATTTTCATCTGTGAGGGTTTTGCAATCCTCCAGCTTTTCCAAAAGCGTCTGAAAATCAAACATATCCACGCTCATGTCGGGCAGCATGTTGAATTGGTAGCCGCCGCGGCTGGCAACAATGCAGCTGCCAAGCTCTGGTGCACATTGGTTGAGGATGGCGCGAAAGCGGCTGATCAGCGTTTTGAGCGCATTTTCGGGATTGCTGCTTTCCTCGTTAGGCCACAGCACTTCAATCAGCTTAAAGTTAGGTACCGCAACATCGTATTTGAGGATCAGGTATTGCAGAAGCGCCATTCCCTTTTTGGATTTGGCTATGATTTGATCCTTGCATTCGTTGTTGACAAACACACTAAAACCGCCAAACATCCGAATTCGAATTTGATCAGTCACGCAATTCCCTCCCAAATAGCAAATGGCATATCGTACCTAGCATAGTATAGCAAGGCTTGAGCAAAACATCAAGAGCCGAACTGTGAAATATTCATGTACGCGTTTTACTTGGAAGCATAGCGCCAATGGGTTACATCAAAAACGCCATGGGTGAGTATGCGCATTGCGGGAATCACAGGCAGGCTCATAAAGCTAAGCGTCATAAAGGGATCCACACCGCTGTGTACACCCATATCCGCCGCAATTTTCTTGCATTTTTCCATTTGCTCGTTTACGCTGTTCATATCCCAATCCGTCATCAGCCCCGCAATGGGCAGTGGAAGCTCGCCCAAAATCTGCCCATCGCACACAAGCACAATGCCGCCTTCAAGCGCCCTCACGCGCTCCGCCGCGCAGGCCATATCCGCATCGTTATCCCCCACCGCAATCAAGTTATGGCTATCGTGCGCAACGCTGGTAGCCACTGCGCCATGCTGTAAGCCATAGCCATGCAAATAGCCCACACCCACATGCCCTGTGTGATGATGGCGCTCCAGCACCGCAATTTTCAAAATATCCGCCTGCACATTCACAGCCTCTGCCATGCCGCCATCCGTGGTGATGATTTGCCCCTGCACCATGGCAAGCACACCCAGCGCGCCCGTTTTGCAAAAGGTGCGTTCCGTAATGGGTGCCATGTGAAAAGAGTGACGCGCCGCTTGCAAAAGCTCCTCCGATACCTTTGGCGCAGTTACCTCAGGCACTTGCCCGTCAAAAACAATTTCGCCGTCCTTCATGGTGGCCTGCACAAAGTACGCGTCATCCATGAGCACCAAATCCGCCGCATAGCCCGCCGCAACAGCGCCGCGCCCGCGCAGGCCAAAGGCTTGCGCCGTGTTGTAGGTAGCCGCCTTGAACGCAAGAATGGGGTCTGCCCCGCGCTCCACCGCCAAACGCACAATGCCGTCCAAGTGCCCATCGTGCAATAGCTCGGCGGGATGCTTATCATCGGTCACAAACAAGCATCGAGCGGCATAGGGTGCGCGCAGAAGCGGCAGCAAAGCGCTCATGTTCTGTGCCGCTGTGCCCTCGCGAATCATAATCCACTGCCCCTGTGCCAGCTTTTCCATGCCTTCCTCGTAGGTGGAGCATTCATGATCCGTTGCAATACCTGCGGCAATGTATGCCGTTAATTCCGCGCCGTTTAAGCAAGGGGCATGCCCATCCACGGGTTTGCCGCGATTTTCCGCCGCGACTATTTTTTGGAGCACCTGTTCGTCAGCGCCCAGCACGCCGGGATAGTTCATCATTTCAGCCAAGCCCAGCACGCGCGGATGCTGCCAAAGCGGTTCCAGCGCCTCCGCCGTCAGCGTTTCAAAGCTTTCATCCTCGCCTGTAGCGGGTACGCAGGAGGGAAGCATAACGTACACATCCACCGGCAAGCCTTCGGTTGCTTCCAGCATATAGCGTATGCCCGCTATGCCCAGCACATTCGCCATTTCGTGCGGATCGCTTACCACAGCCGTGGTGCCGTGGGGCAAAATGGCCTGTGCAAATTGAGGGGGCGTTAAAAGCGAGCTTTCCAAATGAATATGCCCGTCAATCAACCCCGGCACAACGCGCATACCGCTCACATCCCGCTCGCGGCAGCCGCTGTAGTGCCCAATGCCCGCAATATGTCCGCCCGCAATGGCAATATCGCCCTTTTCCCAGCTTTCGGTAAACACATTCAAATAGATTGCATTTTTAAGCACCAGCTCTGCCGGCTCCTCGCCCTTGGCCACCCGTATCATTTTCCGCTTGCACTCTACAGACATTGGTTTTTGCATGGGCTGATCCTCCTTTTGATTTTGACGCAATAGAGGGCAAACTCGAATCACGAGCCGCCCTCCATTGTTCACATAGCTTGGTTTGCACTTCTTTGTTTAGATATCCTTGAAGTGCAAATCTCCAAAGATTTCATTTGCCAAGGCGATATTTTCCTCTGTAAGCGTTTCAAAGTTTGGCTTGGAAATAAACATTTGAATAAAGTAGCCCTTATAGATGGTGAACGCAAGTGCATAATCGGATTCGCTGTTGTTCTCATCCAGCAGAAAAATCTGCGAGCCTTCCTTGGTGGTCATTTCGGTTTGGGTGGCGTTTTCATAGCCTTCGTTAAAGGTGGCAATCAACGCGTCCTTTTCCTCCTGCGACAAATCCGCCATGGAGCGGCCGTCGTGCTCTTCGCTAAAAGCAATGGACAGATAATACTCGCAAACGCTTTCGTCATCTGTAGCGGAGATTATGTTGATGTACAGAGCATCATTGATGCGCTCCTCTTTCATTTCATAGCCTTCGGGAACCACCACAGTCACGTCAAATGCCTCGGGCGATTGCTGAACCTTAACCTCCTCGGCCATAGCACAGGTAAAGCTCATCATGAGAACGATTGTCATGAAAACCGCAAGAAATTTTTTCATATAATTCATTGTACACTCCTTTCTATTCATTTGGCACCATCGCCCATTTCCGTGAGGAAGGAGCGCATGATAAAGCCAACCGCTTCGGTATCTACATTACGCACCTGCGCCCAGGTAGCGTTTTGAGCAATAACCTCCAGCTTTTGCCCATCGTACATTTTATCATAAACAGCCATCGATTTTGAAGGGGCCCAGCGTAAATTTACATATCCGCCAGGGGCAGAAGGGCGAACCAGCGCATAATAGCTCACCTGTGCAAAGTTTTTGAAGCTCACAACGCCTGCATCTGTGGCGGGCGCAGCTGGCTTTGGGGTGGGCTTAGCGTTGGGCTTATGCGCCACAAGGTAGCGGCTCATGACATAGCCCATATCTCCCCTGTAATTGACATATGCCCAAGTGCCCTTGTTTACAAACTCGTATATGGACACCTCAGCGCCATAGGGGATGCTTGCCACACGATTATCCGCGTGCGTAATGGGCGCAGAGCGCAGATTCAGCGGTTTGCCATTGCTGGTGTACACATACATGTCATCCATATCCAGCGCCAGCGCAGAAAAAGGGAATGCCATGGTCGCAAGCAATACGACCGCAAAGAAAAAGGACCATGCTCTTTTGTTCATTGAGTTAATTCCTCCCTAAATGGTAGATTATCTTTTTGGCTTAGAATTCATCCAAGCATAAAAAGTCTGTGATTTGATGATTGGGGGTGACGCAAGCACATTTTCACCTTTCCTGTGTACCAAAGTGTGCTTTTGGCACCCGCAGCTTCATTTGCCGGCAAGCAGTGCTTCCGCCACGGCAAGGAATGTCATGTCTGGCATACCAGCGGTATCGGAAAACAGGCAGTACTGTGTTTTTGCTTGAGGCTCATACCAGTGGAGAGCAACCTCAGGGGTTTTTTGGTTGTATTCCATTTCAAATTTTGGGGGGAAGTTGGTTGGAATCGCAAAGGGGAGCTTGTCGCCCTCCTCCACATCCTCTTCGTCCACATCTTGATCGAAATGGTAGTACAAGCCGCTCACAACGTCCTCCTGATGGTCGGCAATTTTATTCGTTGCGGCGGCGGCGGCACGGTAGTTATACTCATGCCCATCCACAGTGAAATTGATTTGAGCCAGCAGGGGTTCACCTTCTATGCTATTGTAGTTTACTTCGGCAGCCCCTTTTGGCGCATTGTGAAGCAATAGCTGCGGCAAAGCGGCGCAAAGCTCTTCAAACGTAGCAAGCTCGGTCATGGGGTTTGCAAGCGTCAAATTGAAGGAATCGGCGGTTGCCGCCGAAGTTGCATCGTTTTTTTGTTTTGTTGCTGTGGTTACAGCATCTTGAGCCATGGCAGAGGTAGCGCCGCACAGCAGTGCCAGCAAGAGAAAACAGCCAATCAGGCGAATGAAGCGTTTGTACAAAATGCAAGCCTCCTTTGTATTTCCAGTCATGAAACAGTCAATTTTATATTTCGACCTTGTGAAAGCATTTCCTGCTTTTCGCTTTGCTGATTTCTAAAAATGATCAAAAAAACGGAGCGCTAGAGCAGGTGTTCAGCCGCTGCAGCGCTCCGCTTTCCATCCTTTGAACAGGGTGACAAAAGCACATTTTCGCCTTGTTATGTACCACCAAAATGTGTTTTTGGCATCCGTATCCTCATTTGCGGATGCACAGGGATTGAACCCCCACATTGCTCAAGGTAAGCAGATAGCGGTTGCAGTTTTCAATTTCAAGCGCATACGTGCCTGCGGCGCTTGCTTCAAAAGAGAAGCAGCCAGACCCGCAATGCTGCCAAACCGATAGGGTTTGCCTTGCGGCTGTGTCGTAGAGCTTCACGCGCCATTGACACTGACCGCACGCGGTAATGCATCCTGCAATCACACCGGGGGTGATGAAGGGGGCGGGACAGGGCGGGCATGCTGGGCATACCGGGCACTCTTTCTGCGGAGGGCAAACGGGGCATGTCGGGCATGCTGGGCATACCGGGCACTCCTTCTGCGGAGGGCAAATGGGGCAGGGCGGGCATGCCGGGCATACCTTCTCCGGCGGGTAAACGGGGCATGTCGGGCACGCCGGGCATATCTTCTGCGGCGGGCAAACGGGGCATGCTGGGCATACCGGGCATACCGGGCATTCCTTCTGCGGCGGGCACGTCGGGCATACCGGACATTCCTTCTGCGGAGGGCAGCTGGGGCAAATCGTGCTTGGCGGGCATGTCGGGCATGCTGGGCACGCCGGGCATTCCTTCTGCGGCGGGCATGCGGGGCAGCCGGGTTCGCCTTCCTCCGTACCCGCGCCTGTTACAATGCCGCCCGCAAACGGGAACCAATGCAGCTCAAACCCGCTGCCCTGCTGCACCCAAAGCCCGCTAAGCACAGCGTTGCCATTGATGTTACCGCCTGTGGTAAAGGCATTCCACTGCGTATCAGGCGCAAAAACGCTGCCATAAATCGCCGTGGGAAAATCAAGGCGCACACTTCGCGCATTCATCAGCACAAAAATCGTATTTTTCGCAAGTGCCTCTTCACCCCAAAGCGGTGTAGAAACGGTCATTTGCTCCCCGCTGTAAATGCGCACAATGTTCACACTGCCTTTAGGCACGTTGAGCGCAATGTTGCCCACGATGGAGCCTTCCTTGGGCCATTCCAAATCAAACAAGTTCTGCAAGGGGTTCGTGCCTGTGAGGCGGTAGCCGTAATCACTCCTGCGGGTTTCGCCTTCCGCCTTGAGCGATGCAAAAAAGTTCATCCAGCCTTCAAAGCTCTTTCGCGCATCGCTGAAAAACGCGGGCACATTCGCGCCTACCCTTGCGGCAGGGATGCGCCTTGGTACATCGTAGCTTGAAATCAAGTAATTGGTGCCCTGCTGGGCAGGCTCCCAATAGGGACTGCCATTTGCCGCGTACAGCTGTGCCAGCGTTTGCCGCTGATTTGCGCTTGCGTCGCTTCCAATTATGTAAGTGCTCTTACTGCCCACCTTGAATGCATCACGCGCCGTAAGCACGTTGCCCGTCACGGTAAGCGAATCCGCAATGTCCACGTTTCCACCCGATAAAAAGCGCACATCCGTAGCGCTGTAAGGCAAGGTCTGCTTGCCCATTCTGCCAAAGCCGATGGACATGCCGCGGTTGCTTGTTACATTCCCTTGAACCGCTACGGGGCCTTCCATATCCACAATGCTTTCCAGGTTTCCCAGAATCATCCCGTTATAGCCAACCCCCACGCCAAAGGGCTGCCCGTCAATATCCTGCCATTTCACATTTTGATAGGGCACGCCTGTAAGTTCTGCCATGGTACACACTCCCTCCTGTTTTAGGTGCCGAAACAGCCGTCCGCGCATCCTATGATCACAGGAGGGAATGTGTGCATCGCACTGCCTGAGCAAAAAAACTATGGCTGTGGGAATTGGGCGATATAGGTTTTGCCGCGCGCCAGCTGTATTTCGTTTCCTTTGTCATCCAAAAAAACCGTGGGTTCCTCCGCAGCTTTGCGCTCCCAGCTTCCCTTGATCAGCCTCCCGCCAATGTAGCAATCCGCGCTCCCTCCGCCCACGCATTGCATCAGGGGCAGAAGATTGTTCGCCAATGCATACTCATAGCGCACATACTGCACAATCACATTGCTAAAGCGGAGCGGTATCTGCGCCTCGGGGGCACGGTTTTCGGCGGATTCAAAGCTCAAGTAAGGCGCTTTTCCGCAATAGCGCTGGTACAGGCCGCTTGCCTCGTCATATACAAACGAACAGTCGTATTGGGGTTTTCCCCATTTTAGCTCTACAAGCTCGCCCATCTCATACCCGCTCGCATAAGGGTTTTGGTCAAAGAACAAAAAGGGATGCGGCACCGCGACCGTTTCAGCAGGAATGGAGGCGCGAAGTGCCCTTACATCCGCATTCAGATTATCGGGCGCTTTAATATCCTTCACTCGGTACATATGCTCCCTGGCTTTGGCGTTTTTGTGGAGTGAAAACACAAGACCGCGATCCCACGCACCCATTTGGGACAGCGTTCCGTACAGATCGTAGCCCTCGCGATTGGCTCCGCCTGTAAACACAAGTCCCCCCTGCCACTCCTGACAAAGCAGCGCCGCGCCCATGCGCACAGAGCGCACGGGGCCGACGTTAATCTCCCCTTGGTTTGCAAAGCAATCATTGAGCAAAAAGGTCATACGGGTTTCCCCGCTGCCCCACAGGATGCTTTCGTACACCACATCGGCGTGCTGTGCGCCCCAAGGCGCACGCTGTCCCACGCCTGCGGCTTTGATTTTCTTGTTTCCAACCTTGACCGTATCACAAGCATGACCAACCTCAATCAACATTGGCATGTAGCGATCCTCTGCCAAGGGCAGTCCCGTCACAGGGCTTTCACCAGGGATCACAGGGTTGCGAGGTTTCTCGTTTTCCGCCGAGGCCATTCCCAACACCAGCATGCAAGCCAGCAAAGCACTTAACAGTTTTTTCAAAGGTCATCCTCCTTTTTTATGCCAAAGGCCGCCTATCGAAGCTCATTCGAAGGGCGGCCAAGGTGATTTTTTATTTATTGCACGCCCTGATAGGTGAGCAAATTTTCCGGCGGGAAGTCTACGATGAAGGTTTTGCCGCGTGTCAGCTGCAGCTCGTTGCCTTGATCGTCAAAGTAAATGGTGGGATCCTCCGTGGTTTTGCGCACCCAGTAGCCAGGAATGTAGCGGCCGCCAATGAAGATATCCGCGTTGCCCTTGCCCACGCTCTGCATGACAGGCATGATCTTGCTGTTGTTCACATACTCGTAAGGCACGCGCTGTACAATCACATTGCTAAACGACATTTGTGATTGGTTATCCGGCGAGCGGTCGTCTGCCGCGGCAAAGGTCATGTACGGCGCATCGCCGGAATAGCGCAGATAGAGGTTGTTTGCTTCGTCATAGAAGAAATGGGAAATGTATTTCTTATGGCCCCAATCCAGATTGATGCTGTAGGCAAACTCATAGCCATCCACATAGGGGCTGGAATCCGCAAACAGGAAGGGGCGGGGCTGTGCCACGGTTGTGGAAGGTATTACGGTGCGCAAGCCTGCAAGGTCGATGCTGAGATTGTCGGGGGACTTTACGCCGTCCACACGGCTTTTATAATCCTGATAACTATTGTCCAAAAGGTTGAATACAACGCCCTTGTCGCTCGCACCCAAATCAGAGAACATAGCGGCTATGTTGTTTTCTTCACGGCGCGGGCCGCCTGCGAACACAATGCCGCCCTGCCATTCCTCACGGAGCAGCACATGGCCGATACGAGCGGAACGCACGGGGCCGGCGCTCGTGGGCATGCCATCGGCAAAGCTGTCGCTAAACAGGAAGGTGATACGGGTTTCGCCCGAGCGGTATAGGTTTCCTTCATATACCAAATCCGCATATTGGCCGCCCCAGGGCGCACGCTCGCCAATGCCCGCAAAGGTAACCTTTTTACCGTTGACCTTAGCGGTGCCAGCGGGATTGCTGATCTGCACAAGCATGGGCAGATACAAGCCGTCATCAGCTACAGGCAAACCTGTGGTGGGGCTTTCGCCTGGAATCACAGGGTTGCGTGAAAGGTCTGTCTTGGGTTTGATTTCACGGTCAGCCACATTTTGCAGTACCGTGCCGTCCTTGGGCATGGAATAGTTGTTTGCTTTGGGTTCCTTTTTCGCCATTGCAGGCACAGCGCCCATCACCAATAGACAGATTAACAAAACGGAAATGAACTTTTTCACCATTCAACCTCCTATATGTACCGTTTCTTTGGCATTGCCAGTAGGCTTGGGCTACGTACCCAAACCATCCTTCCTCATTATATCATTGCTTTCCGTTTACTGTCAATGTAATAAGCCCGTAACATGTTTAACAATTTTGATGAGGTATTGCACTTGCAAAGAGTTTTAAGCTAAGATAAAATACGCACGATATTTCTTGAAAGCAGGCGTTTAGCGAGCATGCGATTCACTGAAGGCACCCTTGGATCTCATCAAATCAAGCAACGAACCCCTTTGCGCGGTCTATGCAGACTTTTCCTATTTTTGGTATGCGGCGTGCTGGTTGGCTTTGCCTTCCTTGTGGCGGCGTTTGCCTTGCCAGTGGAGGCCATGGAGCGCAATGTGCTGCTATCCATCCCCGCATTGGATGGCAGCTGGGGCACAGGTGAGGAGGCCTACGAGCAGCTGCTCAAGGGGTATGCTACCACCCAATTGGACAACACCACCGACGCGCTCATGCTGCTCACCGCCATTCACCGCTCAAACGAATCCATCATTACCCAAGCGGTGAACGTGTACACCTATAGCGGCACCAACCCCAGAGCCTACCCCACACTGCTTGAATATGCTCAAACGGGCGCGGAGGGCATGCGCGACACCGCCATTTCGTGGTATTGGCTGGGCTATTTGGTACTGCTCAAGCCCCTGCTGATGGTTTTTACCTATATGGATCTGCGCATGCTCAACATGCTGTTGCAGGGCTTGCTGCTCATTGGCATCCTTGTATTTCTGCAAAAGCGCGGCCTTTCGCGCTATGTGCTCCCCTTTGGCCTTTCATTGGTGTGCTTAACCCCCATGGTTATGCCGTTTTCGTTTCAATTTTCCACCATGTTTTACATTTCTGCCATCGCCATGCTCTTGCTTTTATACAAAACCCATTGGGTGCTCAACCGCTTGGGCGATGCGGCTTTTTTCCTGCTCATTGGCATGTCCACCGCTTATTTTGATTTTTTGACCTACCCCATTGCATCCTTCGGCATGCCCTTTTTGCTGTTGCTTCTGCTCAAGCAGGAGGACAAACCCCGCGCTCTGTGGCGCATGCTGCTGCGCTGCGGCGCGGCTTGGTCGCTGGGCTACGGCGGCATGTGGGCCAGCAAATGGCTGCTGACCGCACTTTTAAGCAATGAGCCCTTTCTGGATACCTTGCTTGCCAAAATTACCGAGCGCACCTCCCTTGTGGACACCACCCTATCCCTCCATTTTACCCGCATGGACGTACTCAAAGCCAACTTTGCCGTTTTTACAAAAAAGCCCTATCTGCTGCTTGGCGCAGGCACCCTGCTTTGCTACGCCATTGCCTATGGAAAAAGGCGTTCAGCACGCCGCACCCTCTCCCCCGCGCTTGCCTTGTTATTTTTATGCGTGGCTTTTTTGCCGATTGCCTGGTATTTACTGCTCAGCAACCACTCCTTCAATCACGCTTTCTTTACCTCACGCACGCTTTGGGTGTCCGCTTTTTCCATATTATGCTTGCTTTCGCGCTTCTGCGAGCCGCTCACGGACGGCGGCAGGCCTTTGCCTTATGCGGCTTGTGCAAAAGCAAGCGACGCTTGACTTGTCTGCCAAAACAGGGCATAATAGGGACTGCTCGATTTTGGGGCTTACACGCACAGGAAAGGAAGGATGTCCATGCGCCATGAAATTACTGCCGTTGCAAGGCATTCCGCCGCAGAACGGGGCGGCTTGCGCGCGGGTGATTTTCTCCTTTCCATCAATGGCGAGCCCGTTGTGGACGAAATCGACTATCAAGCCCTGATTGCTGTCCCCTTGCTTCACATAGCGCTTGAGCGCGGCGGCAAAACGGAGCGTATCAACGTTCGCAAAAGCGAGGAAGAACCGCTTGGCCTGCACTTTGGGCAAAGCATGACGCTTTCACCGCGCACCTGCCGCAACCAATGCGCCTTCTGCTTCATTGCGCAAATGCCGAAGGGGCTTCGTGAAACCCTGTATGTGAAGGATGACGACTGGCGCTACTCGCTCATGATGGGCAATTTTGTTACGCTTACCAATGTGGATGAAGATGAGTTTGCGCGCATTTTGCGCCGCCATGCCTCACCGCTGTTTATCAGCATTCACACCACAAACCCTGAATTGCGTTGCAGTATGATGCATAACCGCTTTGCGGGTGACATTATGCGGCGGCTTTTAGCGCTCAAAGCCGCGGGCATCCGCTTTCATTGTCAAATTGTGGTTTGCCCGGGCTTTAACGATGGCGCTGAGCTTTTGCGCACCCTCCGCGACTTAAAAACGCTCGCGCCTGCCGCGCAAACCGTTGCCATGGTGCCCGTAGGGCTTACGCGCTTTCGCGAGCAGCTGCCCAAGCTTACGCCCTTTACGCGGGAAGGCGCACAAGCTTTGCTTGCCGGCATTGCCCCTTTTCAAGAGGAATGCCGCCAAACCATCGGCACCACCTTTGCTTTCCCCAGCGATGAATTCTTTTGCCTGAGCGGTCAGCCTGTGCCTGACGAAGCTTGGTACGAGGATTTTCCGCAGATTGAAAACGGCGTGGGGTTGCTGAGGCGGCTTGAATGTGAGTTGGATGAAGCCGCCGAATTTGACGATCTCCCCGCACAGCAGCACACAAAAACCTATGTGCTGCCCACAGGGGTAAGCGCCGCGCCGCATCTTGAGCGCCTCACGCGCCGCTTTGCGCCGCAGGGCGTAAGGGTTCATGTGTTGGCCGTTAAAAACCATTTTTTCGGCGAAACCGTAACGGTAGCGGGTTTGCTCACAGGCGGAGATGTTTTGGCCGCCCTCACGCCCGCCGCCATCCAGGATGCGGATGAAATTTTGCTCTGCACCGCCATGCTCCGCCACGAGGGCGATCTGTTTTTGGATGATATGCACATCGACACCTTCCGCGAGCGTGCACCCTTGCCCGTAACGCTTGTAGCCCCCGATGGACAGGCCTTGTACGACGCGCTTCGCCAACGCGATGGTGAGGACGATAGGCTTTAACCAGCGCTTCTTCTCCCCCATCTCGCTTTACCCTACGACAACCCATGAGGAGGAACTATGTCAAAACCACTGGTAGCCATTGTTGGCCGCCCCAATGTAGGTAAATCCACTTTCTTTAACAAAATTGCCGGCAGACGCATTTCCATTGTAGAGGATGTGCCCGGTGTAACGCGCGACCGCATCTATGCCGATGTGGAATGGATGGGACGCCGTTTCAGCATGGTAGACACAGGCGGGCTGGACATGCGAAGCGACGATGTGCTTCTTTCCCAAATGCGCAGGCAAGCCGAAATTGCCATGGATACCGCAGATGTCATCTGCTTTTTCACCGATGTGCGCGACGGCCTCACCTCAGATGACGAGGATGTGGCCAACTACCTCCGCAAAACCCGCAAGCCCTTGCTGTTGGTGGTAAACAAGGTAGACCACATGGGGCTTAACGATAGCTTGTACGAATATTACAACCTTGGCTTGGGCGATCCCATTGCCATCAGCAGTACCAATATGCTGGGGCTTGGCGACCTGCTGGAGGCCATTGTAAAGCAGCTCCCCCCGCCCCAGCCCGATGAGCAGGACGAGGAAGAGCACGTGATTCAGCTGGCGCTGGTCGGCCGCCCCAACGTGGGCAAGAGCTCGCTCACAAACAAGCTGTTAGGCGAGGAGCGCACCATGGTCAGCGACATTCCAGGCACCACGCGCGACGCAATCGACACCCTGTTTACCGATGAACAGGGCGTGCGCTATAACATCATCGACACCGCAGGCATGCGTAAAAAAAGAGCCGTGGAGGATGAAACGCTTGAGCGCTACAGCGTACTGCGCGCCATAGCCGCCATTGAACGCTGTGATGTGGCCCTGCTGCTCATAGATGCGCAAACAGGCGTAACCGAGCAGGATACCAAAATCGCAGGTTTGATTTTAAGCGCTGGCAAAGCCGTCATTGTGGTGGTCAACAAATGGGATGCGGTTGAAAAAGAAACCAACACCATGGAGGTTTACCGCAAGCAAGTGCTTTCCGACCTCAAGTTCATGAGCTATGCGCCCATGCTCTTTTTATCCGCCCTGACTGGTCAGCGTGTAAACACCGTGCTGGCCGCCGTAAAGGATGCCTACAGCCAGTACTCCAAGCGCATTCCCACAGGCGTGCTCAACGAGGCGCTTGCCGATGCGCAAGCCAGCCTACAGCCGCCCATGTCGGGTGGGCGCAGGCTCAAAATTTACTACGGTACACAGCAATGCATCCGTCCCCCCACCTTCGTCTTTTTCATCAACGATGAAAGCCTCATGCACTTTGCCTATGAGCGTTATTTGGAAAACCATTTCCGCAAAAGCTTCGGCTTTGCAGGCACGCCCATCCACTTTGTGCTCAGGCAAAAAACAAAGGATTAATGTATTCCCCCAAAAAGGGGACAGGGATTGCCGCATATAGCAATCCCTGTCCCCTTTTTGGCTACAATAGTTTTCGAAGCCCCGGAATTTTGCGGAGCACCCATGCCATCAACAGCGCTGCCGCCAGCACAAAAGCTTCCCAAACCAGCGCCGCCGCAAACGAAGGCATGATGCCGCACAAGGGCATAAACAGCCTTGTTTTGCTCTGCGCAATCACAAAGTCCTGCACCAAATACACGCCAAAGGCACAGCCGCCAAGCTGTGCCAAAGCACGGCTTGCTTTTTCGCTATGCCGCCGCTCCATCAGCTGCTTGCAAAGCCCCATCGCCGCCACCGCCGAAAGCAGAGTTAAAATGGAAGGCTGCATGCGGTCGTCCATAAACAAGTAGTTTTCACCCACAGCCACGCGGTTAAATTCCGCATAGGTAAGCAACACGCTTATGCCCACAGAAGCAACCAAAACCAGCGCACATAGCCACGCGCTTTTTTTGCTGGCCTTGAAGTGCTGGTGCACCATATGCCCTGCAAAAAATAAACCCACATAGGCCGTAAGCATCGGCGTTTGAAAATAGCTGGGCAGTGCAAGCGCAGGCACATAATGCACCAGCAACGGCCAAAGCGCATCTAAGCCAAAGGCCAAGCCAATCAAATAGCACAGGTCGCGTTTGTTCATGCTTTTTGCCATGCGTTGCATCAGCGGAAGCATAATCATCATGCCAAGGTAGAAATATAAGTACCAGTAGGAATTTGTAATTTGCTGTGTCCAAACCAGCGAGAAAAAGCTGGCGAAATCCACCGCACGCGGCCACAGACCGTAGTATACCCATGCATCAAAAAGGTAATAGCCATACGAAAACACAAGCAAGGTCAGCAATACCCGCAGTGCCCGCCAGCCCACCTTGCGGTAGCCATCCACCTTGGGCAGCAGGCAAGCACCCGAAACCATCACAAACAGCGGCACCGCAATTTTGCTTATATAATACCAAAGCACCGATACAAACCATGTGGCCTGCGCAGGGGTACAAGCCCTAAAAACACGGCTGTTGGTATGGTTTACAATCACCAAAGCCACCGCCATAATTCGAAGCAGATCCAGATAGGGACTGCGTTGTTTAACGCCCTCCGCCGCATTTGCTGTCATAGGGCCTGCGCCTCCAACGCTTCCACGCGCACCTCACGCAGTACCTCCCATGTCAAAAGCCCCAGCAAAATCAGGTTGAGCACCGCACCCCATTGCAAGGGGAAAAACGGGTGACGAAACATATATTCCGCATAGGCGCTCAGCACGGGCAGCATGCCAAGCAGTACATAGACAAATCCGCGCGGCTTCCAAAGGCATACCGCCCAGCAAAGCAGCAGCAGCTCCCCCACAATGCCGTAGCGCTCATGCATGCGCGGCAGAAAAAACACACAGCACAGCACGCACCACGCACCCAACAGCACCGTTGCACGGCTTTGAAGCGTTACTTTTTTGGTAATGAGCCATACCGCCATGCCCCCCAGCGCGGCGATGCATAGCGCCATGCCCGTGCGGGAGAACATGCCCAAAATCATGGTTTTGCTGCCGATGGCCTCGCCCATCAGGGCGTAAATGTTGGGGTAGTTGTAGGTGATTTGAGAATACAAATCCGTCTGCCCCAAATAAACCTGCACGGCAAACAGCGGACTTTCCCCAATCAGCATCATGGGTACGCCGCTTAGCACCAAAATACCGGGCACCAGCAAAAACCAAAGGGCGCTAAAGCGTTTTTTGCCGCAGAAATAGGCCATCATAAACAGCGGCAGCAGAAAAATGGCTTGCAGCTTCCACGCAAGCGCAACGCCCAGCGCCGCCAAAGCCCATGCGGGTTTTTCTTTCAAAAGCAGCCACAGCGCAAGCACGCAGAACAGCGCAAAGCTCGCATCCGTTTGCCCCCAGCCTGCCGCATTCCAAAGCAAAACAGGGTTGAGCCATAGCAAGGTAAAGCCAACAAAGCTTCCCAGCTTTTTGTTTTGCTTGGGTAGCAGGGTGCGCAGTAACACAACGCATGCGGCGCACAATAGCATTTCCATCGCAATGCTCACCAGCTTGAGCACGGTGTAGGTGTCCCATGGCAGCAGCGTTGCAAGCGTCCACAGATACAAATGAAGCGGACTATACGTGTACTGTAGGGACGGCTCCAAAACTGCCGCCATTCCGCCTGCTTTGATGGCATCAAACCAAGAGGCGTTCATAAATTCCAAATCAGCCGCCAGCAACGGCAGATAGGTATAACGCAGGAATAAGCCCAGCAACAAAACAGCCGCCGCCCCAAACCAAAGCACATGCTCCATGAGCCATGCGCGAAGCTTTTCTTCCCATTTCATCATTTGCTGTTTTCCTCCTGCTTTTGTGCATCAAGCCAAGCCTGTGCGCGTATGATGCTTTGTTCCACCGCCGCAGGTGCGGGGCCGCCGCGCAAACTGCGCCTCTGCACGCATTTATCAAGCGATATGGCTTCGTACACATCCGCTTCAAAGGAGGGATGCGCCGCCTGCAGCTCCGCAAGGGAAAGCTCGCACAGCGCACGGTTTTCATGCACGCACTTGCCCACCAAGGCGCCGCTTACATGGTGCGCATCCCGAAATGCAACACCCTTGCTCACCAAATAATCAGCCAAATCTGTGGCATTGGTAAAGCCGCGCCCCGCGCTTTCATGCATGGTTTCTTTTTGAAAGGCTGTGGTACGCAGCATTTCCGTAAAGGTTGGCAGGCATTTCATGAGCGTGTCATAAGCATCAAAAAACGCTTCCTTATCCTCCTGCATATCCTTGTTATAGGCAAGCGGCAAGCCCTTCATAACGGTTAACAGCGCCATCAGGTCGCCGTATACGCGGCCTGTTTTGCCGCGCGTTAGCTCGCATGCGTCGGGGTTTTTCTTTTGCGGCATAATGCTGGAGCCTGTTGCAAAGCCATCGTCCATAACGGCGGTGCCAAACTCGTTTGTGCTCCACAAAATCAGCTCTTCACAAAAGCGGCTTAAATGCATCATGCATATGGAGGCGGCCGAAAGGAAGGACAGCAGAAAGTCACGATCGCTCACGCCATCCAGCGCGTTATCCGTGATTTCCGAAAAGCCCAGCAATTCGCGCACGCGCTCGCGGTTGAGCGGGTATGTCGTGCCTGCCAGCGCACCGCTTCCAAGCGGCATGACATCCGCTTCCTTGTACGCGTTTTCAAAGCGGGTCATGTCCCGCATCACCATCTGCGCATACGCCATCAAATGAAAGCCCAAGGTGATGGGCTGTGCTTTTTGCATGTGCGTATACCCCGCCATGATGGTATGCAAATGCTCCGTTGCCAGCGATAACAGCGTTTGAAGCAAGCCGCCAAGCAGCTCGCGCACATGCGCACAGGCCTCGCGCGCGTACATGCGCACATCAAGCGCCACCTGATCGTTTCGGCTACGGCCTGTATGCAGGCGTTTGCCCGCTTGACCAATGCGCGCGGTTAGCAGCTCTTCCACAAACATATGCACATCCTCCGCGCCCATGTCAATGGTCAGCTTGCCCGCGCGGTACTCGTCCAACAGGCACTGAAGCCCGCTTACAATGGCCTGCGCATCCTCTTGGGGAATAATTCCCTGCTCACCCAGCATGGTTGCGTGCGCTATGGAGCCTGTGACATCACATTCAATCAGCCGCTGATCAAAGGGGATGGAAGATTGAAAATCGTCCAGAAGTGTGTTGGTGGGTTTTTCAAAGCGTCCTGCCCAGAGCTTTGGCATAGGTATCCTCCCCATCTGTTGCAAATATCGTCATTATAGCATAGCTTGTGCATGTGCGCAAACACTGGAGGACGCATGTGCTGTGGCATGATCACGGACAGCGGGCTACCTAGCTGTTAAAATCCTCTCAAGCGCGGCTCTGAACCACTCGTCCTGTTCCTTCAAGCGCTTCGGCGGCCCCTTGGTTCGCCCGCCCGCCATGCGTATTTTGCGGGAAAGATGCCGTATGCCAAGCAAGCTATCAATGTTGCTTTCGTCATATTCACGTCCGTCTTGGTTGAGCACCCTCGCCCCCCGCGAAAGGCACATCGCGGCCAAGCCATAATCCTGCGTTACAGCCACATCGCCCTTTTTAAGCAAATTCACCAGTGTAAAATCGGCGCTGTCCGCCCCCCGCGCCACCATCACCGTTTGTGCACCCTCGCGGTGCATGACATGCGCATCGTCACAAACCAGCACCACCTCCACGCCCCGCTCATTTGCCAGCGCAATGGCCAAATTGGTCACGGGGCAAGCGTCCGCATCTATGAATAACCGCATGATGACATTCCTCCGTTGATCCCTTTTTTCATAGCAATGGGGCTGCCCCGCAAGACAGCCCCATTGCTATGTTTTAGTATTTCGCCAAACGTTTGAAGGCATCCTGCATGCAGGGGTAGAGCGAATGATACATTTCATAACCCTTTTGATAAAACGCGACCTGTTCCGCAATGGGCGGCTGTTCAGCCCCCACATGAATCATGGCATCACAAGCCTCGCGCACGCTTGGGTACAGCCCTGCGCCAACGCCTGCCAGAATGGCCACGCCCAATGCAGGCCCTTCACTGCTTTGCGCCACGCACACAGGGCAATCAAACACATCCGCCAGCATCTGCCGCCAAACCGCGCTTCGTCCGCCGCCGCCGCAAGCCAGCATGCGTTTGGGTTGCACCCCCATTTGACAAAGCACGCTCATACAATCCTTCAAAGAGTAGCTCACGCCCTCCATAACGGCACGCAGAAGGTCGCGCTTCTGGTGCATGGCAGACAGTCCGAAAAACACGCCGCGGCAATCAGGGTCCAGATGCGGCGTGCGCTCGCCCATGAGGTAGGGCAGATAAAACAAGCGATTCGCACCCATGGGGCTTTGCGCCACTTCAGCGTTGATCAGCTCATAAGGGTCAATTTCAAGGCTTGCGGCCGTTTCACATTCCGCATGGCAAAAGGTATCGCGGAACCATTTGAGGCTCAAGCCCGCCGCCTGTGTTACACCCATCACATGCCAAGCGCCTGGAACCGCACAGCAAAAGGTATGCACGCGTCCCTTGGGGTCGATGGACAATTCATCGGTATGGGCAAACACCACGCCAGAGGTGCCGATGGTGGTAAATGCGCGCCCATCCGCCACAACGCCTGTGCCTACAGCGGCGGCGGCATTGTCCCCCGCTCCGCCCACAACAGGCGTTTTGGTGGAAAGTCCCGTAAGCGCCGCGGCCTGCGGGTTCACATGTCCCGTAATTTCACAGCTTTCGTAAACCTTGCCGAGCCAATCGGGGTTGATGTCCAGCTTTTGCAGTACCTCCATGCTCCAGCAGCGCTTTGGCACATCCAACAGCTGCATGCCGCTTGCATCGCTTACCTCGGTTGCAAATTCGCCTGTAAGCTTGTAGCGCACATAATCCTTGGGTAGCAGGATATGGCGGCATTTTGCATAAATTTGCGGCTCGTGATTGCGCACCCACAAAATTTTGCTTGCCGTAAAGCCTGTAAGCGCAGGGTTTGCGGTAATTTCAATCAAGCGCTCCGCGCCCACCAAGGCCGTTATTTGTTCACACTCCGCGCCCGTGCGCTGGTCGCACCAAATAATGGAGGGACGAAGCACCTCGCCGTTTTCGTCGAGCATTACAAGCCCATGCATCTGGCCTGAAATGCCAATGCCCGCAATAGCCTCCGCATCCGCACCGCTGTTTTGAAGCACGCGCGAAATGGTTTCCACCGCGGCATTCCACCAGTCCATGGGGTTTTGTTCTGCCCAGCCGTTTTGCGGCTGGCTCATGGGATATTCTGCCGTGGCGGAGCATACGGCGCGGCCGTCCTCGCTAAAGAGGACGGTCTTTGTGCCGCTGGTGCCAAGGTCAATACCCAACAGATATTTTTTGCTCATGGGAGTTTCCTCCTTACGCGCCAAACAGCACGCTGTTTAATACGCTTTCCAAATACTCCTGCTTGCCGCTGCCGGGCAATGCGGGTTCGCCGTTCTTGGCCGCAATGGCCGCGCACTCTTCCAGGGTCGCTTCGCCTGCGCGGATTTTCTTGCCGATGTCGGTATTTGCGTAGGAGGCATAACGCTCCGTAACAAATTCGTCCAAGCGGCCATCCTCAATCAGCTCTGCCGCCTTGATCAGCCCCAGCGCAAAGCTATCCATGCCTAAGATGAAGCCCAGGAACATATCCTCATAGGTGTAGGAGGGACGGCGATTTTTTGCATCAAAGTTAAAGCCGCCGTTTTTGAGGCCGCCTGCCTTCAAAACCTCGTACATGCACAGGGTGGCTTCATACACATTGGAGGGGAATTGATCCGTATCCCAGCCCAGCAAACAATCGCCTTGGTTTGCATCAATGGAGCCCAGCATGCCGTTCATGGCAGATACGCGCAGATCGTGCTGGAAGGTATGCCCCGCCAAGGTGGCGTGGTTGGCTTCAATGTTCATCTTAAAATCTTTGTCCAGCCCATATTGGCGCACAAAGCCAATGGCTGTTGCGGCGTCAAAATCGTACTGGTGCTTCATAGGCTCCTTGGGCTTTGGCTCAATAAAGAACTCGCCTTTAAAGCCGATGGAACGGCCGTATTTGACCGCCATTTTCATCAGCGCGGCAATGTTCTCCTGCTCAAATTTCATGTCGGTATTGAGCAAGGTTTCATAGCCTTCACGGCCGCCCCAGAACACATAGCCCTTGCCGCCCAGCTTCACAGTGCATTCCAGCGCCTTTTTGATCTGTGCGGCCGCATGGCAGTACACATCTACGCTGTTGGTGGAGCCTGCGCCATTCATGAAGCGCGGATTGGCGAACATGTTGGCCGTACCCCACAGGCAATGAATGCCCGTTTTTTCCATTTGGAGCTTGATGTAATCCGTAATTTCGTCCAAACGGGCGTTGGTTTCGGTGATGTTTGCGCCCTCTGGCACAAGGTCGGCATCGTGAAAGCAGAAGTACTCAATGCCGAGCTTTTGCATAAATTCAAAGCCTGCATCCACCTTTGCACGCGCGTGCTCCATGGTGCCCGGCACCGCTCCGAAGGACTTGTCTGCCGTGCCTGCGCCAAACATATCCGAGCCAGCCGCGCACAGATTGTGCCACCACGCCATGGCGAAGGGCAAATGCTCGCGCATGGTTTTGCCCATGATTACGCGGGAAGGATCAAAGTACTTGAACGCCAACGGATTTTTGGATTTGGGGCCCTCATAAACCACCTTGGGTAGGTTTTGAAAAATTTCTGTCATTGTGTAACGCTCCTTTCAACATGGGGGCATCGTTTGCCGATGTCCGATGGATCTTTTGGCCAAATGTTGGTTGCGTGCTCGAGCACGCTTTTCATAAAATGATTATAAGCTCTTTTTTACGCTTTGTCAACGGGGAAAAAATCCGTTACAGATTCTCGGTGATTTTGATTTGATTTTCCATAATGATCTTCTCGTCCTCGTTCATCACGCCTGCCAAAATCATATCAAAGGCGGCGCGAAAGGCGCGGTAGCCTTGCTCAATGGGTTGCTGGCACACCACGGCTTTCACAATGCCCCTCTTCATCATCGCCCGCGTAGAGGGCACATCGTCATACGACACCACGCGAATGTCTTCCCGCTTCATATCCACCACGGCACGGCACACATCGCATGCGCCTGCGGCCACCACCAACAGCGCATCTATTTCGGGATGGCTTGCAAGCATGCCCGCCGTTGCGCGGTAGGCCTGTTCATGGTCATCCTGTGCGCTGTCGCGCGCCACCACTTGGATATACGGCGAATGCTTTTTCAAATGTGCCTCAAAGCCATTCAGCCGAAGCATATGCCCCATCAGCGTGTTTACGCCTGTGATAATGCCAAGCTTCGCCTGCCCATTGGTTACCAAATGCATGAGGCCTGCCGCCGTTTCGCCGCCTGTTACATAATCACTGCCCACATAACAGCAACGGCAGCTACGGGCTATGTCCGTATTTACCGCCACCGTGGGAATGCCCTCCGCTTTTAGCTTGCATAGCCTTGCTTCCACGCGCGGATCATTGATGGGTTGAATCACAAGCGCCGAAAGCCCGTCCGCAATTTCGTCTATCAGGTGAAGCTGCCATTCCACCACATGGCCGCGCATGGTGCGCAGTACCAGCGAAACACCATAGTCCGCAAGCTCTGCCTGCGCTTTTTGAAAGCCTGCAATCACATCATCAAAAAACTCATTGCCCTCACTGCAAAGAATCACGCCGATCACAGGCGCGGTACGCTTCACCGTAAGCGCACGCCCGACAATGTTTTTGGTATAGCCCATGTGTTCAATGGTGTGCATAATCAGCGCCTCTGTTTGCGGCTTCACGCGCCCGCGCTTGTTGAGCACCCGATCTACCGTTCCCCTGCTAACGCCGCAAATTTGGGCAATTTCTTTAATGGTCATTTTAGGCAGCGCTCCCTCTCGAATATACCATATGGTAAGCGAATCATAGGGCCAAGAGGTGAAAATGTCAAGCGGATGCGCAGGGCAAATGTCTGGTTTCAGCTATACCTATTATATGCAAACAACATAGCGCACAAAATTCAAATATTTTTTTGTGCGCTATTGACAAGCCCAAAAAAATGGATATAATGGATCGTGACCGCTGGGGAAATAAGATTTGGTGTAGCATAAAATGTGCTCGAGCACGCTATCGCACTTTTATGCAATGCTTTTTTTCTGTATGCTTTTTAGGCTCTCGTGTGAGAGGGCTTAGAAATAAATAAAAAGGAGTGTACCAATTATGAAAAAGGTTATTTCAGTCCTGTTGGCTCTCGTACTCACCCTTTCATTGGCAAGCGTAGCCCTTGCAGAAGGCAAAATCGGCGTAGCAATGCCCACCCAAAGCCTGCAACGCTGGAACCAAGATGGTGAAAACATGAAGAAGCTGCTTGAAGAAGCAGGCTTCACTGTCAACCTGCAATACGCCAACAACGAGGTTGCCACGCAGGTCAGCCAGTTGGAAAACATGATTTTGGACGAATGCCAGCTCTTGGTTGTTGCCTCTATTGATGGCAGCGCCCTAGGCACCGTGCTTGCACAGGCCAAGGAAGCCAATATTCCCGTTATCGCATATGACCGTCTGATCATGGATACCGATGCCATCAGCTACTACACCACCTTTGATAACTACTCCGTTGGCACCATTCAAGGCAACTATGTCAAAGATACCTTGGATCTTGACAACGCAGAAGGCCCCTTCAACATGGAATTCTTCGCTGGCTCCCCTGATGATAACAACGCTCGTTTCTTCTTCCAAGGCGCCTTTGATGTGCTCAAGCCTTACATCGACAGCGGCAAGCTGGTTGTAAAGTCTGGTCAAGTAGAGTTTGAAGCCATTGCAACGCCCAGCTGGTCCTCCGAAAAGGCGCAAGCCCGTATGGATAACCTCATTGCCGCCAACTATGCCGATGGCACCAAGCTGGATGTTGTGCTTTGCTCCAACGACTCCACTGCCTTGGGCGCAACCAATAGCTTGGTAGCCGCCGGCTTTGAAACCCTCCCCATTATCACTGGTATGGATTGCGACGTTGCCAATGTGAAGAACATGGTCAAGGGTTTGCAAAGCATGTCCGTATTCAAGGATACCCGCACCTTGGCCGCTGAAACCGTCAAGATGGTTACCGCCATCATGAAGGGCGAAACCCCCGAAACCAACAACACCTATGACAATAACGTGTTTAAGGTTCCCAGCTATCTGTGCGTGCCTGTTTTTGCAGATGCAAGCAACTATGAAGAGCTGCTGGTAAAGAGCGGCTATTACACCGCCGAGCAGCTGGCTCAATAATTTCATTCACAAATTCCCAATATCAGGCGGGGAAGCGGACCCTTGTCCGCTTCCCCGCTTTAGTTTCGGGAGGAATGTTTCTTGGCTAATACCATCCTTCAAATGCGAAACATCACCAAGCTCTTTCCCGGCGTAAAAGCTCTGGATCAAGTAAATATCGAAGTGATACAGGGCGAAATTCATGCCATTTGCGGCGAAAATGGTGCGGGAAAGTCTACGCTGATGAACGTATTAAGCGGCATCTACCCCTACGGAACCTACGAGGGCGATATTTTTTATCACGGCAAGGAATGCCGCTTCAAATCCATCAAGGACAGCGAGCGCTTAGGCATTGTCATCATCCATCAAGAGCTGGCGCTGGTGCCCTATTTAAGCATTGCCGAAAATATGTTTTTAGGCAATGAGCAGGCGCATAACGGGGTTGTCAATTGGGATCAAACCTACCGCAAGGCAGAAACCTATATGCACATGGTGGGTTTGAACGAAAATTCGCGCACCTTGGTCAAGGACATTGGCATGGGCAAGCAGCAGCTTGCCGAAATTGCAAAAGCGCTGGCGAAAAATGTCAAGCTGCTGATTTTGGATGAGCCCACCTCTTCGCTAAACGAAAGTGATGCCAAAAAGCTCTTGGACTTATTGATTACCTTCAAAAAGGAAAAGGGCATTACAAGCATCATTATTTCTCATAAACTGAATGAAATTGCCTATTGCGCCGATCAAATCACCGTTATTCGTGATGGCCATAGCATTGAAACCTTGAACAGCGCCACCGATATCATTACCGAGGAGCGCATTATCAAGGGTATGGTGGGCCGCGAAATGACCAGCCGCTTTCCCGCGCGAGAGCATCACATCGGTGAAGTTGCGTTGGAGGTCAGGGATTGGACGGTCTATCATCCGCTTTACACGGAAAAAAAGGTGGTTGACAACGTAAGCCTCACCGTACACCGCGGCGAGGTCGTTGGCGTTGCAGGCTTGATTGGCGCAGGGCGCACCGAGCTTGCTATGTCCATTTTCGGCAAAGCCTATGGCTCCAACGTTTCAGGCGAACTATATAAGGATGGTGAACAGCTCCATCTACGCACCATTCCCCAAGCCATTCAAAGCGGCTTTGCTTATGTCAGCGAAGACCGCAAGGGCGACGGCCTCATTACCTCCAACAACATCAAGCACAACATTACCCTTGCGCGGCCTCAGTTTATATCCAAGCGCGGCATACTGGATAAGGACCTTGAAGCAAACCGTGCGGAGGAATACCGCGAGAAGCTAGGCATCAAAGCGCCTTCTGTGGAGCAGCTGGTCAGCAACCTTTCAGGCGGCAATCAGCAAAAGGTATTGGTTGGCAAGTGGATGTTTGCCCAGCCCGATATTATGCTGCTGGACGAACCTACGCGCGGTGTAGATGTAGGCGCAAAGTACGAAATTTACCAAATCATCAACGATCTTGTGGCGCAGGGTAAGTCCATCCTCATGATTTCCTCCGAGCTTCCCGAAATTTTAGGCATGTGCGACCGCATCTATGTAATGAACGAGGGGCGGCTGATTGCAGAGCTTAGCGCAAAGGAAGCATCCCAAGAAGCCATCATGGGCTATATCATGCAAGACAGCAAGGGAGAGATTGGCGCATGAGCACTATCAAATCTAAGCTCAAAGGAAACATGAAGCAGTACACCATGTTAATTGCATTGGTGGTTATTGTGATTCTGTTTCAATTTACAACAGGTGGTAAGCTCTTAAAGCCTATGAACGTGTCCAACATTGTGTTCCAGAATGCCTATGTCGTGATTCTGGCCGTGGGCATGCTTTTGTGCATTCTTTCTGGCGGCAACATCGACCTTGCCGTCGGCTCTGTGGTAGCGCTTGTAGGTGCATGCGCGGGCACATTCATCATTTCTTGGGGCTGGAATACGTACCTTGCCATTGGCTGTTGCTTGGTCATTGGCATACTGATTGGCATGTGGCAAGGCTTTTGGATTGCGTATGTACGCATTCCAGCCTTTATTGTAACCCTGTCAGGCATGCTGGTGTTTCGCGGTTTGGCGCTATTGGTATTAAACGGCATGACCATTGCCCCCTTCCCGGACAATTACCTGAGCATGTCCACAGGCTTTGTGCCTGATGTGCTGGGCACGGTTCAGCTCTTTGGCATGAAGCTAAACCTGACCTGCTTCTTTGCCGGCATTTTGGTTGCGGCGGTGTTTTGCGTCATGCAAGTGCTGAGCAACCAAAAGCGCAAACGCAAGGGCTATGCTTCCGATAGCACCCCCACCCTTGTGCTCAAGCTTGTGGTGGTTTCGGCCGCGCTCATCTGCTTTTTCACCATTCTGGCACGCTACCGCGGCATTCCCACAGTGCTTATCATCCTTGGGATATTGCTCATCTGCTACACCTTCTTTACCACCAAAACTGTCATGGGCCGCCACCTCTACGCATTGGGCGGCAACGAAAAAGCGGCTCGCCTATCTGGCGTAAAAACCAATCGCCTGCTGTTTTTAAGCTATGTGAACATGTCCTTTCTTTCGGCTGTGGCTGGTTTGGTTTTTGCGGCTCGCTTAAATAGCGCCAGCCCTCAAGCTGGTATGAGCTTTGAGCTAGATGCCATTGGCGCTTGCTACATCGGCGGCGCGTCCGCTTACGGCGGTGTCGGCACGGTTGGCGGCACGCTGATTGGCGCTTTAATCATGGGCGTGCTCAACAACGGTATGTCCATCATGGGCATTTCCTCCAACACCCAGCAGGTGGTGAAGGGCTTGGTATTGCTAGGCGCGGTTGCGTTTGACATTCTAAGCAAGCAGCAGGTTGCTTTGCCTATTTTTCAAAACAAACACAAAGCAAAGAAGGCAACGACAAATAACGTCAAAGCATAGGTAGGTTTTGCATACGGAATAACGAGGGCTGGTGCAATGTTGATTGCACCAGCCCTCGTTTGTTTTTGCTTTGGTTGGGGGGGAACGCCAGCTGGGCGGACACCATATATGGTGTCCCTACAGGGATTTTGGTGCTCATTGTCATGGGTGGAGGGGCGTTATTGGTACGGAAACGCCAACTGGGCGGACACCATGTATGGTGTCACCACAGGGAGTACGGTGCTCCTTGGCATGGGCGGAGGGATGTATCGGTACGGGAACGCCTACTGCATACTACTTCACATATTTCTTCATGCTCAGGGTTTGAGGCGCGAGCCCAGGCATGTTGGTAATGCTTCGGTTTTTGATTACGTTGAGCACGAGCCCAATGCCTGCCATGTTGGTAATCAGGTTACTGCCGCCATAGCTTAAAAACGGCAGGGGAATGCCCGTAACAGGCATCAAGCCCGTTGTCATGCCTATATTTTCAAGCACATGGAAAATCATCATGGACATAACGCCGATGATCACCATTTGCCCAAAGCGGTCAACGGTGTAGCGCGCAAGGTACAGCATGCGCAGTACAATGAGCAGGTACATCAGTATCACCGAGGCACAGCCGATAAAGCCAAAAGCCTCGCCTATGGTGGAGAAAATAAAGTCCGTCCAGTCCTCAGGCACATAATCCAATTGGCTAAAGCTGCCCTGTACAAAAGTACCCACGCCATGCAGACCGCCAGAGCCAATGGCAATTTTGGAGTTGTTCACCTGATAAACCGCGCTTTCATCCACCAAGGTAGGGTCCAAAAAGCTTAAGATACGAACCAAGCGGTAGTTTTCAGAGCCGGATGCCATCATCACGCCATACAGCAGTGCAATGGCGATGACCCCCGCCGCAATAATCCCGCCCAAAACCCGCATGCGTATGCCGCCAAAATACAGCATGATCCCAAAAACGAAGATCATAACCAGCACAGAGCCCATTTCGCCCTGCGCCAAGGTAAGCAGCCATGGAATGCCCATTAAAATGGCAAGCCTTATAAAGCTTTTGAAGCTGCCTAAGGGATCATCGTTTGTTTCCAAATATTTAGCCATAACAATAATACAAGCAAGCTTTACAAACTCGGAGGGCTGCAGGGTATAACCCCAAATGACATCAATCCACGCTTTTACACCTGCGGCCTGTCCGCCCAAGGCCACCAAGAGCAATCCGCACGCAAAATAGTAAAACAGCATGGAGCGCCTGCGGATAAACTCATAGGGGAAATACGTAATCACACCAATCACCACGGGCGATACCAGAAAAAAGATTGCTTGGCGCATGCCATAGTGCGAGGTGATGATGTAGTTGAGCAGATTGCTTTCGGTTTTGGATGAGGTGTTGAAGGTGGCTACTGCTACGCTGAGCACACCAAATGCCGCCAAAATAAACACCATAAGCACCAGCTGAATATCAAAATGCGCACGCGAGCGTCTGGATTCATTGATTACCATGTTCGCATTTCCTCCTTTTCAGGGGCAAGCAGGCATTGCTCAAAAAGACACGCCCACCTTGCTTTTGCCAAAAAACCGCCGCTTCCTGCGAAACGTAGGCATTGGCACATATTCGCCCAAGAAACGCCTGCTGATGCGGTCCATTGCCTCACGCGCGGGGCAATTCAGCTCCATAAAGCTCTCGTGCCGATTGATTGCGCCAATCACCGCGCGATCCTCCGGTACAAAGCCAAGCAATGGGATATCCAGCAAGCTTGCAACCGTTTGCGGGCTGTACATTTCGCCGCGTGCCACCATTTCGGGAATCACGCGGTTCACAATCAGCATGGGGCGCGGCTTTTTGTGATCCTCCAAGAGTGCAATCATGCGTTCCGCGTCGCGGATCGCCACATCATCCGCCGTGGTTACAAGCAAAGTATGGTCGCTTGCGGCTATCAGATTGCACACCCCGCGCTCTATGCCCGCGGGGGCATCCAGCAGTACATATGCCACACGCTTTTTTAACTTTTTTACCACGCGCTCCATATCGTCGGCGTCAAGCTCGGTCACACTGCCCAATTGCGCGGCGGGCAGCAGGGTGAGCGTTTCATATTGCGTGTGGCGAATGAGCGCATACTTGAGCTTGCAATCCTTACGCGCCACATCCAGCATATCATAAACCACTTTGTTTTGCATGTTGAGCAGCATATCTAAATTGCGCAAGCCTATATCCGTATCCACACAGCAGCATTGCAATTGCCTTTTGGCCAGCGCAATGCCAAGCGCCGAAACCACCATGGATTTGCCCACGCCCCCTTTGCCGGAGGCGATCATCCAAGATTGACTCATTGGTATTCCTCCTTTGGTTACGGCGCAAGCATATTGCCGCCGGGGAAGATGGCACTATCGGTACGGAGTGTTTTTTGGTTCATGTACCAGCCCACAAACTCACGCGCCGCCAAGCTCGCCTCGCCGCCGCTAAAGCCGCTGGGAATGAACACAACCACCGCAATTTCAGGCTTTTCTCTTGGTGCCAGCATGATGAACCATGCGTTGTTTTCCAAGTCGATGGTGGTTACCTCAGCCGTTCCCGTTTTAGCGCAAACGTCTTTTTTATAAGCCCATTTCTTAAAGTGCTTTGCAGCGGTACCGCTCTCGTCCACAACGCCTTCCATCCCTTTGAGAATGTAGGGCAGATATTGATCTGCGCCCTCAAAGGTATTAAACACGGTGGGCTTGCGCTGGCTTACAATATCGCCCTCAGGGGAGGTAATGGAGTCCACAATCATCAGGTTATTCACCACGCCGCCATTGCCTAGCGCCGCCGCATAGCGGCTTACCGCCGCCGGTGTAAGCGTGGTAATGGACTGCCCAATGGCTACCTGAATGGTCTGGCTGCCGCCCCATTTGATATCGTTCATAAAGTTATACGTATCGCCAATCACAGCTTGTGTGTACACCATTTCACGGCTCATGTTCAGCTCCTCCATCAATATGGGGCGCATGTACTCAAGCCAATCGCCTTGGTTGGTGTTCACCGCCATATCCATCAGGCGTTTTACACAGCGGTTCAGGCGTTCGTCGTCATAGGTGATGTTGCGGCTTGCGCCTTGGTTACGCAAGTGCTTTTTGATGGAGTTGAACACGATGATGGGCACTGCTGTATCCTGCGAGGCTTCATCCATCGCCTTATCAGGATCGTACAGGCTGGCTTGGTTACCCACTACACTGCGCTGTTCGCCCGGCAGTTCAATGCCCGTTTTGCTGGTCAAACCAAATTCGGATGCATATTGGTACATGCGCATCTCGCCCAAACGGCTGCCCAATGTATAGAAGAAATAGTTACAGCTGTTGGACAGCCCCTGCTCTATGGTCTGATATTGATGCTTGTAGCGCTGGGACGGTGAAATCCAGCACTTAGGCGCGGTGCTCAGGTCTTTTGTATACAGGGTAAAATAGCCGCCGTCGCTGATGGTTTCATCTGGCGTTAATTCACCCTCCAGCATTGCGCCAAGGGACGATACCATCTTAAAAATGGAGCCTGGCGTGCCGCGGGCATGAATGTTGTAATTCATGAGCACCTTGCGCGGGTCAGTCAAAATTTCCTTGCTTTCCGGTCCTGCGGCAACCAACGCGTTTAGGTCGAAGGTTGGGTAATTGGCCATGGCAAGCACGCGCCCATCCATGTCAATCACCATCATAGCGGCACGATCCGCCAACGAAAGCGGGTATTTATCCCAGCTTCGTTTTTCAATGTCCATTTTGTTGGCATCCAGCCAATTGTTATCCATCAGCTTGCCTTCCTGTATCCTGCGGGTGCTGTCCACATTGAGGGCAAGGGCGCGTTCGGCCTGCTGCTGATAGCTTGCAATAATCGTCAGCTTCACGTTGTTGCCGTCCTGCGGTTCGGCATAGCTAAGCTCACGGGTAATTTTGCCCACACGGTCACGCTCCACCATGCGGTAGCCCTGTCTTAAATCGCTGTTTTGGGTAAGCCAATCCTCCATGGAGGCCTCAATACCATCTACGCCGATGGTATCGCTGTATTGATAGCCTTTTTCCTTAAGCTCCGCCCACTTGGCGGCAGAAGGGATTGCGCCCATGTAGCCAATCACCTGCGCCGCCAAATTGCCGCGCGGATACACGCGTTTGGTGCCCATGGCCACTTCCATGCCCGGCAAGGTCATGGAACGGGTTTCGATTTTGATGACCGTTTCGTACGGCACATCCTTTGCAATCACGATGGGTTGCGAGTTAAACAGGTTCATCTGCATTTCAGAAAAAACCGCCATCACCTTGAGCATGGTGGTTTCGTCCATGTCGGCAGGAATTTGGTAGCGGGACTTGAGCTTTTCCATGGCAACGGCGGCCGTCGGCACCGCTGTAATGCTAAAATAGTTGTTTTCGCGCCATTGGTTTTCACGCGTTTGGAGCACTGCCTCGCTCACGCCGCTGCCAAAGTTCCAAGCCCACTCACCCGTGTTGGGGTTGCGCTCAATCACAAAATGCACCGATAGCTCATTTCCGCCGCCTTCAATAATTTCAATGGTTTGGCGGATGGATTCGGTAAAAGCGGCATATTCGGCTTTGGTTCTTTGGCTTGCGTCACGGTAAAAGGTGACGTTATATACGGATTCATCGTTTGCCAGAATCACTGCATCGGCATCGGTAATCATGCCTCGGCTTCCGCGCAATGTAATTTTTGTGGTACGTTTGGTTTCCGCCTTCTGCTGGTACTCCTCACTGGAGCGTAGCTGTAAATTAAAAACACCCACCAGCAAATAGGAAAAAGCGCCGACAATTGCCACTAAAAAAATCAGATATCGCTTGCCGATGTTATAACCGGCATGCTGCTGTGTGCGTTCAAAACGTTTTCTTCTTGCCATGACTGCTCCTTTCCGTCAAAGCACAAAGCTCTTTCGTGTGTTATCGAGCTTTTTTGATTTTGTGCGTGCCCATCCAAAAGCGGATGGGAAATTGCAAAACACCCGCTAGCAGCATGCTGTAGCTTATATCCACCACTGCACGCCAAAAGTGTCCCGCGTCCAAGTTAACACCGCTTAGGTAGGTGTAGAACAGGTTTACGCTTTCAAAAACCAATAAATTAGCCCCTGCGCACAGCGGTCCGCGAAGGTAGGGGGTAATCTGGTTTGTACGTTTCCCCGCAGTGCGTTCTTCCTCAAGCCTGCGCTCGCTTTTATCGGAAAAGAGCAACGCGCCGATCATCGCGCTTACAGGGTAGAGGATGAGGTTCATGTAGCTCATCATGGGCAGCATGATCTCCAGCAAATACCCAACGCTCAGCGCCATCATAAAGGTATATTTCCGCCCGAGGCAAACCGTTATGATGGCAATGATGGCCAGTGCAATATTGGGTGCTACGTCCCAAACGGAAATGTACTCAGCCAGCGTTGCTTGCAGTAAATAGGCCAAAAGCGTCAAAACGCTTACCTTCATCAGCTTGCTATACACCTTTATCCTCCTCCACCGATAAATCCAGCGGGGGCGGCGTGAGCGTGGGTGTAGCTGTAGGCGCAAGGGTGAAGCCATAGCCGTTATCTGTTTTTACGCTTGAGGGCACTTGATATTCGTAGCTGCCGCCTGGCGGCAGGCTAGGCTTGGGGCTAATTGTGGTAATCACGCCATCTGGGCCAACGCTGATGGAAGGCTCAGGCATAAGCGACGGTGTGGGCGTTGGCGCAAGCTGGTAAAAGTCACTGCCGATTTTGATGGTGGGCACGGGCTTGGTTGATTCAAGCGGTGTAAAGGTCAAATTGTTATCCGCATTGGAACGGTTTTCAACCTCCTCTGCCACAGGCTGGTAGCGAAGCACAATCACATACTCCACATGCTCAAAATCCGCCTTTGGCTCTACCACAATGAACTGCTTGTTGCTTTCCATGCCGCGTGTGCTTTCCCGCACAGTACCAATGGGAATGCCCTTGGGAAACGACATGCCAACGCCTGAGGTAACCACCAAATCACCGGGGCGGGGCAAACGGTCGGTTGGCAAATAATACATGCGGCACATGGCTTGACCATCCGTGCCTAAGGTTCCGCGTACCGTGCCTTGGTCGCGCGAGTTGGAAATGAGTGCCGCAATGCTGGCTGTGTTGTCTATAATGGTACGCACAGTGCATTTGGTGGCGCTTACGTTTTCCGTATAGCCTATCAAAGCGCCGTCCATGGTTACGGCCATGTATTCCTTAATGCCATCGTTAGCGCCTTTGTTTATGGTGAAAACAGAAAAATAATTGCCTGCCTCCCGCCCGATGACTGTGGCCACCAGCGGGTTCAAGCTCTCGTTTTGAGAGATTTCACCATACAGGTTTTCATAAACCGACAATTTTTTTTGAAGCTCCTCCGCCAGCATCGCCTGATAAACCAGCTGTTCGTTTTCCTGCTTCAGATTGTTATACTCCAGCTCCAAGCGCGAACGAAGCTTTACTTTGTAAAAATAATCCACAACTGCGTTCACCACGGTGGAAAATCCGCTTTGAATGGGCGTCATGACGTTTGCCACACCGTTTTCAGGTATTGTGAGCAGTTTGTTGCCCGTAATCAACGCCAGCAAATGTGAGCCTGCCAGACCCAGCAAAACCAACACAATGCCAATCAGAAGCACGCGCCGCCATATGCGCCTTGCTTTGCTGTCGGTGCTTTTGCGCCGTTCCGTTTTGGGTACTCTCAGCTTCATGCACTATCCTCCATATTATGTGGTAAATTGCTTGAGAAAGCTCGTTCTGCCCAAGTGCTGCAGCAGCTCGAAATTCTCAATGATGTTGCCAAGCCCAAGCGCCGCGCAATCCATGGGTTCCTTGGCAAGCAGTACGGGAATGCCCAGCTCGCTGGCAATCATTTGATCCATGCCATAGAGCAGGGAGCCGCCGCCCGTTAGGTAAATGCCATTATGCATCACATCTGCCGCAAGCTCAGGCGGGGTGCGCTCCAGCACCCATTTGATGGCGCTTAAAACCGCCATGCAGGTTTCACGTATGGCTTGATAAATTTGTGTGGACGTAATTTCCGTGGTTTGCGGCAGGTTGGTAACCATGTCGCGCCCGCGAATTCTTGCGCGGCGCTCGTCCCGTAGGGGCAATGCCGCGCCCAAATCCAGCTTGACCTCCTCGGCTGTGCGGTCGCCGATGAGGATGTTAAACTCGCGTTTGATATAATTGATAATGGCTTCATCCATTTTGACCCCGCCCACGCGAATGGAATGGCTAATGACCGTACCGCCCAGCGAAATCACCGCCACATCTGTGGTGCCGCCGCCAATGTCCACCACCATGCAGCCATTGGGGTCAAATACAGGCAATCCGCTTCCCAGCGCTGCGGCAAAGGGCTTTTCCACCAAATAGACCTTGCGGCTGCCCGCACACTTTGCGGCCTCGCCCACCGCGCGGCGTTCAATGGCGGAAATGGAGCATGGATAGCTTAGAAACAGCCTTGGCTTCATAATATAGCTTGAGCCAATGGCCTTGCGCATAAAATATTGAATCAAAATCTCCGTCATGTCAAAGTCTGTAATAACGCCTTCGCGCATGGGGCGAACCGCCATAACGCCCTCGGTTGTGCGGCCCAGCATAATTTTAGCGTCATCGCCTACAGAACGCACCTTGCGTTCGTTGCTGCTATCCACCACCACGATGGTTGGCTCGCTGATAATGATGCCCTTATGCTTTACATAGACCAATGTATTGCTCGTGCCAAGATCCACGCCTAGGTCATGCGCAACAAAGCCCATATCTGTTCCACATCCGTTTCTGTGTTAATGCATGGTTCTGCTTCCCGCTCAATGGGGGTTCGCCGCTTGCAGAATCGGCAACCCCAGCCGCTCAAAAAACTGTGTCAAGAGCCCCAGCGGCAAGCCAATGACATTGCTGGGACTGCCTTGTATATGGCTTATAAACAAGCCCGCCTTGCCTTGCAAAGCATAGGCACCCGCTTTATCCATCGGCTCCCCCGTTGCTACATAGCGGGCAATCAGCTCTTTGGATAATGGCAGAAAGCTCACTTGCGTGGTTTCCGCCTCTAAAAGCACCTGCAAATCAGGGCAACGCAGGCAAAGCCCCGTATGCACCTCGTGCGTGCGGCCGCTCAAAAGCGAAAGCATGCGCTGTGCATCCTGTTCATCCTTAGGTTTCCCCATGACCTCGTCATCCACACATACAAGTGTATCTGCCGCCAGCACCAAGCAATTGGGATGACGTGCAAAAACCTCGTCGCACTTTTGGCGGGCGATGGCTTTGACCCGCTCGCGGCCAACGCCCAGCGCTTGTTCATCTGCAAAGGAAGGCTCCACACGAAAGGGAATTTGATAGAGCGAAAGAAGCTCCTGCCTGCGCGGAGATGCGGAAGCCAAAATCAGCGGCCACGCTTTGTGGACTGCAGGCATGCGCATCCCTCCCCCTTCAGCATTTCAATGATATACTGCGACTTCTTATTATAACATAGATGTTGCGGATGTCAAAAACTCATTTTTACGAAATCAAGCGCCACCCATTGTGCAGGCAAGGGATTTTTTGCACAATGGGTGGTGTACAGCAAGGGTAAAATGCACTTTTATGACTGGAACCAGCGATTGCCGTGGGCGGAAAGTCTCCCATAGATTTTACAAAGATGATCGGTGGATTGGGCTTGGTTTTCTGCGCAAAGCATGGCGCTATCTACAATCTGTGCAGCGGTATTCGGGTACCCTTTGTTGGTTGCGCACAGCGCTGTACAGCCGATAGCCGCCGCTTAGGTTATAGCAATCAAAGCCATGGCCGCTTAGGATGCGGCAGGCAAGATAGCTTCGCAATCCGCTATGGCAATGCACGTAAATGGGTTTTTGAGGCGTTAGTTCAGCAATCCGCTCCCGCAATTCGTCCAGCGGTATGTTCTGAAAGCCCTCAATTTTCCCGCGCCGCACCTCTGAAACGGTTCGCACATCCAAGAGCTGTACGCTTCCATCGCGCGGGAGCGCGTCCACATCGTGCCAATGAAATTGCTTCACCAGCCCGCCCAGCACGTTTTCAATCACAAAGCCCGCCATGTTGACCGGGTCCTTAGCGGAGCTGTAAGGCGGGGCGTAGCATAGCTCTAGCTTGGTTAAGTCCGCCGCCGTCATGCCCGCATGAATGGCGGTAGCCAGCACATCACAGCGCTTGTCCACCCCATCCCTGCCCACAATTTGTGCGCCCAAAATTTTGCCGCTGTTTTTTTCAAACAGCACCTTCATGGACATGCTTGTTGCGCCCGGATAATAACCCGCATGACTGCCAATATAGAGGAACACCTTATCATAATCAATGGCCAAACGCTTGGCTTGTTTTTCGTTTACGCCTGTGGAGGCAACCGTCAGGTCAAACACCTTCAAAATGGAGCTGCCTTGCGTGCCTGGATAGGTGCTTGAAATGCCGCAGAGGTTATCCGCCGCAATGCGCCCCTGCTTATTGGCAGGCCCTGCCAATGGCACATAAGCGGCCTTGCCTGTTACAAAGTCCACCACCGCAACCGCGTCCCCCACCGCATAAATATGCTCGTCGGAGGTGCGCATGTGTGCATCCGTCAAAATTGCGCCGCGGTCACTGCACGCAATGCCAGCCGCCTTTGCCAGCCCGCTTTCAGGCTTTACGCCAATGGCCAAAATCACCATATCCGCGCAAACCTCGCCCTGTGAAAGCTGTACGCGCAAACCCGCGCCGTGTTTTTCAATCCGTTGCACCCCGCGGTTTAAGCAAAGCGCCACCCCTTTTTCAGCCATGTGCTGATGCACATCGCAGGCCAAATCCTCATCAATGGGTGCCAGCACTTGGGGTGCCATTTCCACCAAGGTTACCTTGATGCCTGCCATGCAAAGGTTTTCAGCCATTTCAACGCCAATAAAGCCGCCGCCCACCACCACCGCATGCTGTACCTGATGCTCCTCTAGAAAGGCTTTGATGCGGAGGGTATCGGGAATACTACGCAGGGTAAAAACGCCCTGTGTGTCAATGCCCTCCATGGGCGGGCGAATGGGCTCCGCACCCATGGACAGAATGAGCGAATCGTAGGCCTCCTCATAGGTTTTGCCCGTGAGCACTTCGCGAACGGTTACGCTTTTTTGCTCCGCATGAATGGCTACAACCTCGCTATGAATGCGCACCTGCACATGGAAGCGGGCATAAAAGCTTTGGGGCGTTTGAAGGGTGAGCGCCTCACGGTCGCGAATTTCCCCGCCAATGTAGTAGGGCAAACCGCAATTGGCAAAAGAAATATATTCCCCGCGTTCAAACAGCACGATTTCTGCCTGTTCATCCAGCCGACGAAGCCTTGCCGCGGCTGTTGCGCCCCCTGCCACGCCGCCCACAATCACGATTTTCTGACCCATATGTACACGCTCCCTTGTTTTTGGTTAGAACTATTGTATCACCTACCGCTGTGAAAGGCAATCGGGTGGGAAGGGGGGATGGCTTCCGCTTTTTCAATGTGGGTTGTTGGTGTAATGGTTTTTGTCATGGGTGGGCGGAGGGGTGTATAACGCGAACTGGGCCAAGACCCATGGCAATATAGCAACATGCCTTTGTAAACCCCATTGCCATAAATGCTACGTTCCCTGTAGGGACACCATATATGGTGTCCGCCCGGTTCGCGTTCCGACCGCCCATCCCCCCCTAATACATGCTGTCCGCCCAATTTGCGTTTTTCCACCCCCCACCCCCCACGCCAGTAAACATTTCCACAATGCATGGTTTCACCCTCCGCTTCCTTGGGTATGTAATACCCACATGGATCAAACAAATCCATTTCATAAGCAAGAAGGAGGCAGGAAATGCGTACTTTTATTTGTTCGGTATGCGGTTTCAAGTATGAGGAGGCCATCGGAATCCCGCAAGCAGGCATTGCCGCTGGCACCAAGTGGGAGGATCTTCCTGAAAATTGGGTCTGCCCGCTGTGCGGCGCGGCAAAGTCGGAGTTTAAAGAAGTGGGCGGTGCTCCCGCCGCTGTGGTTCAGCCCATTCCAATGGCGGAAGAATCCACCGCTGATTTACACGAGCTTTCCGCGTTGGAGTTAAGCGCATTGTGCTCCAACCTTGCCCGTGGCTGTGAAAAGCAGTACAAAGGCGAGGAAGCGGCATTGTTCACAGAGCTTTCAAAGCATTTCAAAAGCATTTCCGCACCCGCAAAGAACGCGGAAACGGGCAAGCTGCTTTCACTCATTCAAAGCGATCTGGAAACGGCTTTCCCCGCCGCCAACCATGCCGCCAAGGGTGATGGTGATCGCGGCGCTCAGCGTGCGCTTGTGTGGAGCGAAAAGGTAACCCGCATTCTCAATTCACTGCTTGCGCGTTATGAAAAAGAAGGCGAAAGCATGCTCGCAAACACAAACGTCTACGTTTGCACCATCTGCGGCTTTGTGTACATAGGGGATCAGCCGCCAGAGCTATGCCCCGTTTGTAAGGTTCCCGCTTGGAAATTTGAAAAAGTAGAAGGGAGGTAACGATATGTACGCTGTAAGAACCATTCGTCTTTGCACAAAGGATTGTCTATGCCTGTATGTGTGCCCCACGGGCGCAACCAACACGGAAAACAGCATCATCGACCGCTCCAAATGCATCGGCTGCGGCGTGTGCGCAAGCGCTTGCCCTTCGGGCGCAATTTCGATGGTACCCGATGAGCTTCCGCCTCAGCAGCCTAAGGCGAGCGCCGTGGTAAGCGCAATGCGCACCTTGGCAAAGAGCAAGAACGAGCAAGAGCGCATCGCTGCCGCGCTTCCCAGCAAGCTGGCGGTTGCCGTTGAAAAATCCAACCGTTTGATGGCGGAGGATCTTTTGCGCGAGGCTGGCTATATGCTCCCGCAAAGCGCTAACGCTCATCAATTGCTTGCCGATATGCTGCTCAAACCGCAAGCCGAAGGTTTCCCAAAGCAAGCCGTGGAAAAATTGCTTGGGATGCTGTAGGTAAACGCTGTAGGTAAACCCATTATTTTTGATTGAAGTTTAAATCCGCACGTGTTATCATACTAGCATCAACGATAGAAGCAAGGAGATGCAAAGGATGATTGAATTAACAAGCAATGGCGCATCCATGGCGATTGATCCAGTGGGAGCGGAAATGCGTTCCTTTGTTGACAGCAATGGCAAGGAATGTATCTGGACAGGCGATCCAGAGGTGTGGAAGAGCAGTGCCCCCGTGCTGTTTCCCTCCATTGGCTTTTTGAAGGACGGCAAGGTAACCATCGAGGGCAAGCCCTACGAAATCCCCAAGCACGGGTTTGTGCGGGGAATGCTTTTTGAAGTAACAGAGCAGGGTGATGATTTTGTCACCTTGTCCATACATGAAACCGCTGAAACCAAGCAATGCTACCCCTTTGATTTTGCGTTAAGCGTAACCTACCGCTTTGCAAAAAATGGTTTTGAAGCCCGCTTCACGGTGGAAAACCATTCCTCACGCCCCATGCCCTTTGTGCTTGGCGGTCATCCCGGCTTCACCTGCCCCATGAACCAAGGCGAGCAATTTTCCGATTATGAAATTCACTTCGAAAAACCCGAAACGGGCGAGCATCGGCTTTGCACTTTAGAGCACCTGATTGGGGAGAGTGAGGTTTGTTCGCTCGGTGCGGATCATCGCACGCTTTCGCTCGACTATGCAGCCTTTGATCGGCTGGACACCTACATTTTCGACGGCTTAAACAGCCGCAGTGTAGAACTGCGGCACAAACAAACCGGTCACGGTCTGCGCTTTTCCTTCCCCGAAATGGAGGTGCTCGCGCTGTGGACCATGCCGGGCAAGCGCGCTCCCTACCTGTGCCTTGAGCCATGGCAGGGCCTGCCCGCCTGCGCCGATGAAACAGGACGCTTTGAGGACAAGCCCCATCATGTAACGCTTGGGGTTGGCAAGGCTTACTGCTGTGGGTACCGCATGGAATTGATCGATAGCGTTCCTTGACATCGAAAAATGAAGCCCATCAAAAAAACGCCCCTGTCGGAATCAACCGATGGGGCGTTTTTGTTTTACTGCTTATCCTCATACCCCAGGGTACGCAAATCATCCATGCGGTTGCGCCAATTCTCGCGCACCTTTACCCATAGCTGTAAGTTGACATGAATGCCAAGCAACGTTTCAATGTCCATACGCGCCTCTTGCCCGATGCGCTTTAACATGCTGCCCTGCTTGCCGATGATGATGCCTTTATGGGCGGCACGCTCGCAGTATATGGTGGCGTGAATCTCCATCAGGTTGTCGCTGAGCTTATTCATGGCCATCATTTCCACACCAATGCCGTGAGGTACCTCCTCGGTCAAATGAAGCAAAGCTTTTTCACGAATCAGCTCGCCGCAAATCACGCGTTCAGGCTGATCGGTAATGGCATCGGGCGGAAAGTACTGCGGCCCTTCGGGCATGTAGCGAATCAACAGCTCTTTGAGCTCCGCTACCCCATCGCCCGTGGAAGCGCTGATGGGCATAATGTCGTCATACCCTGCTTGCGCAAAGCTGCCTATCAGCGAAAGCAAGCTTTCCTTGGCCAAGAGATCAATTTTGTTCAGCACAAGCACCTTTTTTACATTGTGGCGGCTCATGTCCTCCACAACGGCGCGATCCTGCTTGCCTACAGCGGTGGCATCCACCATTGCAATCAAAGCGTCTATGCCTTGAAGCGCTTCCTTCGCAGATTGCATCATAAACTCGCCTAAGCGGTTGCGGGGCGTGTGCAAGCCGGGCGTATCCAGAAAAACAAGCTGACTGCCTTCCTGTGTGCTTACGCCGATAATGCGGTTGCGGGTTGTTTGGGGGCGGTCGCTCACAATCGCGACCTTTTCGCCAACCATGGCGTTCATAAGAGTGCTCTTGCCAACATTGGGTCTACCCATGATGGCAACGAAGCCCGAGTGAAAATTGGGCATATGGTTCTCCTTCCGTATTACGGCAAATCCTTAGGGCCAAAGCCATGCGGGAGCAAGGCTTGCAGGGTGGTTTTGTCCACCTCGTTTTCACCCCAGGTTACCAGCACGCGCATTTGAGGCGCGAACTCATTAAGTACCTGACGGCACGCGCCGCAGGGGTAGGGCGCAGATCCGTTGGATGCGATGGCAATGGCGCTAAACTCATGCAAGCCCTCGCTTACCGCTTTAAAAACAGCGGTGCGTTCAGCGCAATTGCTCAAGCCATAGCTTGCATTTTCAATGTTACAGCCTTGATACACGCGCCCGTTTGCGCACAGCAATGCCGCACCCACGCGGTAATGGCTGTATGGGCTGTAGCTGTTTTGCAACGCAAGCCTTGCCAGCTCGAGAAGCTCCTCATCATTGGGAGCGGCGGCGGTATCCTCACGGGTTACGCCCGCCATTTGTAACGCTTTTTCCTCCATTGCTCTCATCTCCTGTTGTTCGCTGGGTTCCATATGATCGTAGCCCATGAGGTGAAACAGACCATGGGCAAAAAGATAACACAGCTCGCGCCGCACGCTATGCCCATACTCCTGCGCCTGCATAGCCGCATGCTCGTAGGAAAGGATGATATCGCCTAGCATACAAGCCTTCAAGTCTGGATCATACTCGCAATGCAGACGTTTTTCACTCCTGCGCGCCGTTTTTCCCTTGGCATAGTTCACAGTGGGAAAGCTCAGCACATCCGTTGCGCGGTCCATGCCGCGATGCTCGCAGTTGATGGTTTGAATGTCCGCATCATCGGTCAGCTTCACATGCACCGCACAGGGCAGGGCAACCCCTTCAGCCGCTAAACAGCAATCCGCCACCAGTGCAAAGGGCGCATCCAGCAGTGCATGGGTGGGTAGCTGTACGGCTTGTTCCCATTCAATTTGCATGAGCTTTTTCACCCCTTTGTAAACAGAAGCCTACGCTGACTATTTCCATCAAGCTTTGTCCTCCGTTGCGGGCGCTTCATCAGGCTTTTCATTGCCTGCACTGTCCTGCTCTTGCGCCGTGTTTTTTTCTTCTGCATCGGTTTGTTCCAGGTTGAGCATTTCGCCCGCCACATGCTCCGCATCCATGGCATCTATGGCCACGCGGTGCAGTTCTTTTTCCTCCACGGAGCTTTCGTCCGTTTTGGGCAGGCGTGCGGTGGCTTGCGCGGCTACATGCGCGGCGGCGGTTGCGCTGATGGTTGGGTACTCTATCCGCTCGTGAAACACGCCGTTGAGCACAGTTGAAAACGCCTCGCATATTTTGGAAATATCCCTCAGGGTAATGGGTGCATTGTTGAGCTGACCATCGTCGAGCTTGCCGCGCACCAATCGGCCGATAAACTCCTCAATGGCCTTTGGCGTGGGATCGGGCATACTGCGAACCGCCGCTTCCACGGTATCCGCCAGCATGATAATGGCGCTTTCCTGCGTATGGGGGCGTTTGCCGTCATAACGGAAATCCGCAATATCCACCGCTTGGCCGTCTGCCTGCTGCAGGGCCTTGTGGTAGAAAAACATCACGGGCGTGTCGCCATGGTGTTCAATGATTATATCCTGAATTTCAATGGGAAGGTGATATTGCTGTGCCATGATTTGCCCATCCCGCGTGTGCGCCGTTACAATGGCGGCAGATACATAGGGGTTGGTATGCTCATGCGGATTTTCGCCGATTTGGTTTTCCTTAAAGTACAGAGGGCGCTTGAGCTTGCCAATGTCGTGAAAATATGCGCCCGCACGCGCCAGCAGGGGATTAGCGCCAATGGCCTCTGCGGCGGCCTCGGCCAAGTTGGCCACAATAATGCTGTGATGGTACGTGCCAGACGCTTCGATCAACAGCCTGCGCAGCAGCGGATGGTTCGGGTTGGACAGCTCAAGCAGCTTTGCAGGCGTTGCCAGATGAAAGAAGGTTTCAATCAATGGATCCAGCGCAATGCACAGCACCGAGGCGATCAGTGCGCTTCCCGCGCTCCAAAGCGCGTTTGTAAACACATCCACCACCGATGTGTTGGTCATAAACCCAATGGTGAGGATGATGGCGATGTTGGTAAGCGCCGTCAAAATACCGCAAAGCATTACCTGCTGGCGGTAGGGCTTGTGCCGAATAATGGAAATGGCAATGATGCCGCTGGTAAACGAGGTAAACAAAAGATTGACCATTTCGGAGCCATAGGTGCTATCCCCGCCCGCGATTAAGGCGCTCACAAGCACGCTCATGGAAAGACAGCCCGCCACGCCCACCTTTGCGCCAAGCAAGCCCGTGAGCATCATCGGCGCTAGCAGAACAGGTGCCATGTAGGGGTTAATCAGCTGTCCCAAAATGCACAGCCCCAAGGTGGTGCACAGAATCAGCATCAGAATAATCAGCTTTTTGGGGCTTTGCAGGGTATGCTCACTAAAGAGGCGCAAAGCAATCCACAGCACCGCCATGCTTAACAGCACCAACAGCACGCCGCCGACATACATCATGATATCCACATTGTCATCATCCAGCAAGCCTAAGCTACGCAGCATTTCCAGCTGATTCGCCGTTACGCGCTCACGCGAAAGCACAATGTTTTGCCCCTGTTTGTAAATCACAGGCTCTACCGTAGCGCGCGCATCGTCCCTCAGCTTCTCGGTGGCTTCCTGGTCTATGACCATATTGGGCATGATGACCTTGCGCAAAACAGGCGTTACCACGTTTTGCAAAAGATCCATATCGGTTTTATAGCCCATAATTTGCTGTAAATATTGAATGGACTCGTTTACATAGCCTTCGCGAATGGTGGTGTTGAGCGTGTTTTCCACCGCCGCGTTTAGGTTATCGCACATATCCCGCATTTGCGGGTCGCTGGCGCGCAGTAATGTGTTCATTTGGTAATCAGCCAGCGAAATCAATGTCGGCAGAGATTTGGCATATTCCATTTCCGCGCTTGTAAAAATATAGCCGCTTTGCTTGTCTAAATCATCAGGCGCAAATTGTTCAAGCACCTTATGCCCATATTGCTGAACGGCCATCAGCTGTGAAAGCACGGATTTCAGGTTTTGAAGCACCTCTGTGGCCACGCCATCCTTATAGAGATAGCTTGGCTCCACCTGCTTGGCCGCTTCCTCACGCTGGCGCATGGTGCTAAGCTCGTCCACCACATCCTTGCTGGCGGTAATGGTGGTGTGCGCAATATCCCCTACTTTAAGGTCGTACCTCTGCGGGGTAATGGCCACCAAAAACAGCGTGCTCAGCACCAGTGTTGCGCAAAGAAATACATACGTGCATTGTGCTGTACGCGAGCGAAGCGCGTGCCCCAGCATCTCCCATGTCAACGCATTTTTTTTTCTGCTTGGCCGCTTATTGGGCATCATTGCCGCCACCCCTTCGTTTGCATTCGTAGTTTTCGTAAGCCGCTACCACGGTCTGCACCAAATCGTGCCGAACCACATCGGAGCGGTCGAGCTTGACGATCGCGATTTCGGGAATATCCGCAAGCACCTCAACCGCCTGCAGCAGGCCGCTTGGTTTGCCGTAAGGCAGGTCGGTTTGCGTTGCATCTCCTGTAACCACAACGCGGCTGCCCTCACCAAAGCGGGTAAGGAACATTTTCATCTGTTCAGGCGTGGTGTTTTGCGCCTCATCTAAAATGATGAAGCTTTCAGAAAGCGTGCGCCCGCGCATGTAGGCCAATGGCGCAATTTCCAAAACACCGCGCTCCTGCAATCTCAAATAGCTCTCTGTGCCCATCATATCGCAAAGCGCGTCAAACAATGGGCGAAGATAGGGATCTACCTTCTGGTTCAAATCACCAGGCAAAAAGCCCAGCTTTTCGCCAGCTTCCACCGCAGGGCGTGTGAGCACAATGCGTTCCACTTCTTTGTTGCGAAGCGCAACCACCGCAAGCGCCATTGCCAAATAGGTTTTGCCCGTGCCTGCGGGACCTACCGCAAAAGTAAGCGCATGCTCGCGAATGGCTTTGACATACTCGTATTGCCCCAGCGTTTTACAGCGAATGGGGCGGCCCTTGTGCGTAACAGCCACCGCGTCATAGACAATATCATCCAGCTGATCAAGCCTATCCTGCTTTACAAGGCCAAGCGCGTAACGAAGCGTGGTGCGGTCTACCTGCGCCTTGCCTGCGCGCAAATCCATCAGCTTTTCCACCACCGCTTTTGCCATGGCGATGTTTTCGCTTTCACCTGTCATCACAAGCTCCGAACCGCGCAGTCCAATCGCAACGTTCAGCTCATTTTCAATGATGGGCACATTGCGTTCATTGGCACCAAATACGGAAAGATAAGTGTCCATGCCGTCAAGCACCATGTGCTCCTGTGGAATTTCTGACAAAAAAGCATGCCTCCGTTCACGGCGACGCAACGCCGCCGATATCCATCAGCCATTCCGCCGTTACGGTCACAGCCAATGTATCACCTTCTATCATACAATAATCTGCCCATTTGTCAATGAGTTCATATCCATATAATGCAGTTTTTAGCTTTCGCAGTGCCGCGGCGGCGGCCTCCGCCTTTACCGCGCCTGCTTCACGCAGTGTGTAGGACATGCTCACCTCGCGCTGTATGCGGGTTTCAAGCCAAATGGGAAAGAAACAGCCCACAAGGGGAAGGCTTTGCAAATAGCTGTTGGATGCTAAATACGGCGGCTCCTGCCATTGCGCGGGAGCACAAAGCCATGGGGTGCAAACCCGCGTTTGTGCCGTGTATTGGCCTGTTTCCTCGCTCCTGATGTCACGCATGGGCATGTGAACGGTCTGTGAGCGCCAGCAACGCGCCATGATTACGCCGCGCGCCTGTGTGGGCTTCCATTGCTCGTCACGGGAGCGTTCCAAGCCTCGAATCAGCACCTGCCCCTTGTGTACAATGTCACCCGCTTTCACCTGCGGCGTGCCCGCAAACACCTGTATGGTGCTGACAATGCCGTCGCGCACCGCAACCACATCCCCAGCCGCCGCAGTCGGAAGCGCGGGCATGGGCACGCCCTGCGAAACATCCACCACAAGGGTCACATTATACGCGTACACATGAAACCACGCGATGGATGGATAGCGCCGCGTAAGCTTGCGTTCCAGCTCTCTCACCGCAAGCTTGCTCCGCTGTGTGCCCGCACGATAGCCCTCTTTGGATAAGTAAGCCGCAATATCGGCGCTATAGGCACCCGCATTATGAACCTCCACGCGCCAAACAAATTGCAGGAGGGTCATGACAAGCGCCAGTGTCAGCAGAGCGCCAATGGGGATACCCGGCCGCGCTTTGAGCCACGCCGCGCATGCAGAAAGCCCCGTCGGCTGAATCTGCGTAAGCCGCCAGCCTTTTTCATCCGCAATTTCACGCACCCGAGAAAGGTCTGCGGAATAGCATTGACAGCAGAGCGTTTTGATATCCGCACGCCGCACAGAAACCAAGGGAATTGCAAGCCTTTGCATGGTATTCATGAAGCGCTCAGGGTTAAACCCCGTAAGGGTAAAACGGTGCGTACAATAGGGCAAGCGCGGCATTTTCATACATTTCCGCCTTTTGGGCGGTAGGATAGCTTTTCTATCTTTCCAAAAACAACCAGCCCATCGCGGTCATAGCGTGATAGGGAAAGCTTGCTGCCCGTAATGACCAAATGTCCGCAAAGTGTTTTGACGGCAATTTCCTGCTCTGTACAGGCGTAAATGCCTTGATGCTGTTCCACAATCACCTTTTCATCCCCCAGCAGCACAGAGCGCGGCCAGCCGAAAACCAACTCCTGCGGAATATCCGCGCGTTTCAAACGTTCAAGCATCGTGCCGCATCCCTCCCTTCCGTGTTTTAAAAAAGGGTATGCGGCGGCGGTGAAATGCATGAGTAAAAGCCAAATGCACCCTTGCCAATTTTGCAAAGTTCGCGTATAATAGGGCTCGTAGAACTCCTTCACGTTGAAGGGTTGTGTAGTATTGTAGTATGGAAGGCGGGAACCCCTGTGAAGCTTTGTATTTTGGTTATCTATGTACTCATGATGGTCATCGTAATCGCGCTGACCGCAAAGAAAAACCTATCCTTGAATGAATTTCTGTTGGGCGGACGCAATGTTGGACCTTGGTTAAGTGCGCTGAGCTATGGCGCAAGCTATTTCAGCGCCGTGATCATTGTGGGCTATGCCGGCTCTACCGGTTGGACGACAGGTCTTTCGGCGGTTTGGTGCGGCATTGGCAATGCCCTGCTGGGCAGCCTGCTTGCATGGGCGGTGTTGGCCAAGCCTACGCGCCTGATGGGCGAGAGATTGCAGGTTGCCACCATGCCCGGATTTTTTGAAAAGCGCTACAACAGCAAGCTGCTCAAGGTGATTGCTAGCTTGATTATCTTTGTGTTTTTACTGCCGTACTCGGCAAGCGTGTACAAAGGCTTGGGAAACATGTTTGAAAAGGCCTTTGGCTTTGACTATACCTGGTGCGTGATCGGCATTGCCATGCTTTCCGCCATTTACCTGTTTGCGGGCGGCTATAAAGCCACGGCCATTACAGACTTTGTACAGGGCATTATCATGATCTTCGGGATTGTAACGGTGGTATTTTACATTGTGCGCGCCGCAGGCGGTGTAACGGAGGGGCTTGCACAGCTTGGCACAGATGCCATCGGCGGTGCAGGCATGAACACGCTGATGCCCCCGCAAAGCAAGGTTGCTTGGCTGTGCAGCAATGTATTGCTCACCTCCCTGGGGGTGCTGGGCATGCCGCAGATGATCCACAAGTTTTTCGCCATCAAGGATGCCAAAAGCGTCAAGCGTGCCACCATCATTTCCACAAGCTTTGCGCTCATTGTTGCAGGCGGCGCGTACTTTGCGGGAAGCTTTGGGCGGGTAGTGCTTGCCAAAATTGCCGCGCCAAACGGCGTTGGCACCATGGCGGATTTGGTCAACAGCGGTGCCATGCCCATGGATCAAATTATGCCGACCATGCTTACAGATCAAACCGTGGTTGGCATACCCGATGCGGTGCAGGGTTTGTTTGTGGTGCTGCTGCTTTCGGCCAGCATTTCCACGCTGACCTCCCTGGTGCTATCCTCCGCATCGGTCATTTCGCTGGATTTGGTGGGTTCCATGATCAAGCTCAAGCAAAAAGCGGCCACGATGCTGATGCGTTTCTTGTGTTTGGTTTTTGTAGCGTTATCGTTAGTGATTAACTTTTTAATGCAAGACACGCCGATTGTATCGCTGATGTCGCTTTCGTGGGGCACCATTGCGGGTGCGTTTCTAGCGCCGTTTTTGTATGGCTTGTTATGGCGCGGGGTAACCAAAGCGGGTGCGTTTGCGGGGGTGATCGGGGGTGCGTTGATTTCGTTATTGCCGCCTATTTTAACGGGGGATATGAGCCTTGCACCGATTAGCGGAGCCGCCGCCATGCTGTGTGGGTTGGTAGTGGTGCCTGTGGTAAGTGTGCTTACAAGGAATATGGCTTATCGGGCGGAGCATTTGGAAACTGTATTTGGGGAGTAGGTAGTAGGATAAATATGGGTCAAGGGCATTATGGGTCAAGGGCGACAGCCCTTGTCAGGTGCAGGGTGAAACCCTGCTCGCCGAAGGCACTATGGGTCGCAGCGCCCAATGACGCAAGTGAGCGAACAGCCCGAAGGGCTATGAGGCGAACGGCATACAAGCCCATTTCTTAGAAGCACCTTTATTTGCGCGGAAAAGGTACCGATCGCAATATGCCATGTCATGGCATGGATGGACGGGGTTGACCGCCAACTGGGCGGACACCATATATGGTGTCCCTACAGGTATCCCCACAGTTGGCGTGCAGCAAGCAAGCGTCCGTGTATTGGATGGACGGGGTTGACTGACAACTAGGCGTGCAGCAAGCAAGCGTCTATGTATTGAGTGGACGTGGTTGACCGCCAACTGGGCGTGCAGCAAGCAAGCGTCTATGTATCAAGGAATGCTGGTATATCTATCAAGTCACGCTTCATCAAAAAATCAGGAGCTGCAACGTTTCGCGTTGCAGCTCCTTTTTTGATGTTATTCATCCAGTTGCTTGGCAGTCATGCCGCTCGCGTCATAGCCCTACGGGCTGTTCGCTCGCTTGCGGTTTTCGGGGTTGGATTGCCTTCGGCGACCAAAGGTTTCACCTTTGGAAACTGACAAGGGCTTCGCCCTTGACCCGTTTTTATCCCCATACCTACTCGGCAAAGCCGCTCGCCTCATAGCCCTACGGGCTGTTCGCTCGCTTTCAGTTATTGGGGTTAAATTGCCTTCGGCGACCAAAGGTTTCACCTTTGGAAACTGACAAGGGCTTCGCCCTTGACCCGTTTTTTACCCGCCCTTGACCCATCCTTATCCCCATACCTACTCGCCTAAGACTACCTTACGCCCTTCCTCAATGGCTTGCTGGTTTATGCCCAACATACCCGCTTTCTTCTCCCCTAACCAATCCCGCAGTGTTTCAATCAGATTTTCATTCGTTACTACATCTGTCGCCGCTTGAATGGCGCCTAGCATTGCCATGTTACCTACACGGCTATTGCCCAGCTTATCCATAATTTCATTGCAGGGTACGGCAATCACCTTGATATCCTTGCGCAATTCCACCCCTTCAATGAGCGATACATTATACAATAACGTGCCGCCTTTGGCCATTGTTGGCATAAACTTCACAAGGCTTGGCTTGTTCATCGCCACCAAAACAGGCGGCTCACTCACCAACGGACTGCCAATCGGCTCGTCGCTTACCACCACGGCACAATTGGCCTCGCCGCCGCGCATTTCAGGGCCGTAGCTCGGCATCCAGCTTACTTCGTGACCTTGACGCATGGCCGCTTTGGCAATCAATTGCCCGATCAGCAGCACACCCTGCCCGCCAAAACCAGCGATTAGAAATTGCTTCTCCATTACTCGCCATCTCCCTTCGCTACATCCTTGTATACGCCCAAGGGGTAGGTGGGAATCATGTCGCTTTTCACCCATTCAAGCGCTTCTTTGGGCGTTTTGCCCCAGTTGGTCGGGCAGGTGGAAAGCACCTCAACCATTGTAAAGCCCTTGCCCTCCATTTGCAGCTGGAAGGATTTTTTGATGGCCGCCTTTGCCTTCTTAATATGCGCCACATCATGCACGCTCACGCGCTCGATGTACACAGGCCCGTCCAATGTGGAAAGCATCTCGCTCACATGCACGGGATATCCGCAATGGCTCACATCACGGCCGTAGGGGCTTGTGGTGGTTACTTGACCCGGCAGGGTGGTAGGTGCCATTTGTCCGCCGGTCATACCGTAAATGGCGTTGTTGACAAATATCACGGTGATTTTTTCGCCGCGCGTTGCCGCATGCACAATCTCTGCCGCGCCAATGCTCGCCAAATCTCCATCGCCTTGGTACGTAAACACCGCTTTGTCTGGATGCACGCGCTTAATGCCTGTTGCCACAGCGGGCGCACGGCCATGCGCGGCTTCCATCATGTCACAATTGAAGTAATTATAGGCAAATACCGCACAGCCCACAGGCGCTACACCGATGGCCGTATCGCCAATGCCTAGCTCCTCCAGCACCTCCGCCACCAAGCGGTGAATAATGCCGTGCGTACAGCCCGGGCAGTAGTGAAAGGGCATTTCACAAAGCATTTTCGTTTTTTGAAACACAATTGCCATTACTGCTCGCCTCCTTTTCCAGCATCGTCGTCCTTGGCATTCCACTCTTTTTTGATTGCATCCACAGCCTTGCCAATGCCCTCTGCAAAAAGTGTAGCGCCCTTGGCAATGCCGTCAGCCGCCATGTTGGTCACATTGCTCACTTGTTTCTTCAGGTTCTCCGTTTTTTGCGCAAACTCGGGGCTATTGATTTTTTGATCCAGTTTCTTTCCCAGATCCTCAATCTTACACCCAATTTGACTCGCCATCTGCTCCATTTGCTTGAAGAACTCGTCAACCTGTGCGCCGCCGTTTAGCTCCACAATCTGGTTCACAATCTCCGCTACCGTGGGAACCATGCCGCCTGTGCGGCCATAGAAGCTTACGGGACGCTCGCCGTCCACCGCAAGGCGCACATCGTCCACCATCTGCCCCATGCTCATTTCCACGCACAGGTAATGCTTTGCCGTGGGGATGGTCGCACGAATAGCCGCTTCAGGGAACGGCCAAACCGTAATGGGGCGCAGCAAGCCTACTTTAATGCCCTTTTCACGGCATTTGCGCATGGCACTGCGCGCAATACGGCTGGTGGTGCCATAAGCAACCAGCACAATCTCCGCGTCCTCCAGCATTTCCTCCTGCCAACGGCATTCAGCGGCGGCAATCGCGTCGTACTTCGCTTGCAGCTTTTGGCAGTGCTTTTCAAGCACCATGGGGTCAATATAGAGGCTGTTAATCACAGCGCGCGGGCTTTCATCGGTCGGTACATGCCCATCCGCCGCCCATGTTTTGGCTTTTAAATCCTGCGCAGGCGCATGGTTCATTGCCTTGTCCATGTCCACAGGCTCCATCATTTGACCAATCAAACCGTCGCCTAGCAGGAGCACGGGGTTGCGGTAGCGGTCGGCAATGTCAAACGCATCCTGCGTTAAATCCACAGCCTCCTGCACCGAGCTTGGCGCAAGCACGCACATGCGGTAATCGCCATGCCCGCCGCCGCGCGTAGCTTGATAATAATCGCTTTGCGCGGGTTGAATGCTGCCCAAGCCAGGGCCGCCGCGCACCATGTTTACAATAACGCAGGGCAGCTCAGCGCCTACGATATAGCTGATTCCCTCCTGCTTTAGGCTGATTCCGGGTGAAGAGGAGCTGGTCATAACGCGTGCGCCTGCACCCGCCGCGCCATAAACCATATTGATGGCCGCAACCTCGCTCTCCGCTTGCAAAAAGCAACCGCCAATTTGCGGCATGCGCTTGCTCATGTATTCTGGAATTTGGTTCTGAGGCGTAATGGGATAGCCGAAAAAGAAGCGGCATCCGGCTTGGATGGCGGCTTCGGCAATCGCCTCATTGCCTTTCAACAACTTTTTCATGGGCCTTCCTCCTGTTATTTTTCTACAGTAATGGCCACGTCAGGGCACATGGTTGCGCAAAACGCACAACCTATGCAGCTTTCCGGCTCCTTGCAGTGCGCGGGATGATATCCCTTCTTGTTCAAATGGGATGTGTCGATTTCCATAATGTTCTTGGGGCAAGCGTCAATGCATAGTCCGCAACCCTTGCAAACATCCTCGTTAACGGTAATAGCCGCCATGTTCTGACCTCCTTCGTGAGTCAAACGCTTCAAAAAAGCGTGTAACATATATTATACAAGGTGTGAAAGCAAAGTCAATGTGTTTTCCTGCCTCTTGCTGTGCGGGTTTTGTTTTTTTATTCATAAAAAAAAGAAGGTGGACAGTGTTACACCCCGCATGTTTACTTTTTGCGTCACTTTGTGTACAATAAAGGCGTTGCACATTGGCACAAAGAAAGGGTTTTCACATGCATTTGTTCACTCACAGGCACACCCCACGGGTGCTGATTCTCTTGCTGCTCCTCGCCCTTTGCTTCCTGGCATTGCCCGCCATGGCAGAGGTTGTCATCACCATCAAAGACAGCGGCACAGCGGACGAAGCCGCCGCCAGCACGCAAGCGCCCGAAGCCGAGCCTTCGCAGGAAACCGCCGCCAACACGCCCTCCGCCGCTCCCGCTGGTGACGCTTCTGCCCGTGAAGCCTTTATAGACGGCATTCTTGCGCTTGCCAAGGATAAATTTGACGCCGCAAACGGCCGCGCCCAACGTGCACACTACAGCGGCGATATTTACGTATGCAAAAACTACACCGTTTATCTTTTTAAGCAAAACGCAGGCAAGTTCCGCATGGCCGAATACCCAGACGTGCCCCTCATCATTCCCGATAACAGGCCGCGCAAGGAATGTGTGGAGGTGGCGTATGGCGCTGAATGGAAGGATATCCCCGCCTCCGATGGCAACCCCTTCTATGCCGCCGCCTCCTTCCGTTACGATCCCGATCAAACCAAGGAAGAAAACCACGAAATTGCACGCGAATTTTTAAAGCAGGTCAAGCGCGGCGACTATTTTCAGATGTCCGCAAAATATTATTACGGCGTGGGTGCGCATAGCATGATTTACATAGCTGATTACGATCCTGAAACCGACAGCGTTCACTGGTGCGATAGCAACATGAGCGGCAAAACCGTCAAGGGCGAGCGCTACGGCTATGTGCAATACGATGCAGTCAAGGAAATCGACTGGTTCGTGGATGCCTTTTGCCGCAAGAAATCAGGCGCGACCCTGTACCGTCTGCGCGACGACATTGTTTATGCAAACGAACCATAAAAGAAATAAGGAAGTGTCTTCAAATGAAATATGTCCTTGTGATTGGTGACGGTATGGCAGATACCTGCCTCACACAGCTTGCTGGAAAAACACCTCTTGAAGCCTTGGCCTTGCCCGCGTTCGATCGTGCGGCGGGCTGTTTTTGCGGACGGGCGCTCACCGTGCCGCATGGCATGCCTGCGGGCAGTGATACCGCCATTTTAAGCATTTTCGGCTATGCGCCGCAAACCTACTATACCGGCAGAAGCGTGCTGGAAGCCGCAGGCATCGGCGTAACCCTGCCAGAGGGCAGCCTCAGCTTCCGCGTCAACCTCTGCGCCGTATCGCCGAATGCCGAAGGGGAGCTTGTCATTCACAGCCACAACGGCGGCAATATTCACGGCACGCAGGCCATCACCCTCATGAACGATTTGCTTGCGGATGCGGGCTTTGCATCTCTCATGAACGATGCAAAGCTTCAAATTACCGTGACCGATACCTTCCGTCACGTAGGCGTGATGCAAAGCCCTGCGCACGACCTTGCCGCCGTTCGCCTCACCGAGCCTCATAATGTGCTGGAACAGCCCATTGAGGCGCATCTGCCCCACCTCCTGCACGCAACCGAGGATCTTGCCGCTCAAAAGCTATGCAAGGATGTGCGCGCCCTCACGCTTCGCAGTTACGAGGTATTGAAGGATCATCCCATCAACCAGCAGCGCATAGCCGAGGGCAAGCTTCCCGCGAATATGATTTGGCCATGGGGCGCGGCAACCGCCGTTTCACTGCCCTCCTTCCAAGAAAAACAGGGTCATTACGGCACGGTGGTAAGCGCCGTACCGCTGGTATGGGGCATTGCAAACCTAGCGGGACTTAAAACGCCGCATGTGGAGGGTGCCAACGGGGATTTGGACACCAACTACGAAGGGAAGGTGCTTTGCGCCCTTGACGCGCTTGCAAACGGCGACGATTTTGCCGCTGTACACATTGAAGCGCCTGATGAAATGGCGCATGCAGGCGATTTAGGCCGCAAGCTGGAAGCCATTCAAAACGTAGAATGCCGCGTGGTTGCGCCATTGCTAGGCGAGCTTACCAAGCGCGGGGAGGATTTCCGCCTCCTGCTGTTAAGCGACCACCCCACCTTCCTTACCACCCGCACGCATGACGGCAGTCCTGTGCCTTATGCCATTTACGATAGCCGCACCGTGAAAGCGGCGCTGGATGCAGGCAAGCCCATGCCCAACCGCAAGTTTTGCGAACGCGCCATGGCCTGCGAGCCCGTGCTCATGGATGGCACGGATTTGATGCGGGTTTTGTTTGAGCAGATGTAACGAGCAGTGTACCATATCATCAAAACACCAGCTCAAATCTCTGCCCATGGCTCAATAATACCGCATCCGTCAAACGCACACGTAAAATACAAGTACGGATGTCGCTTTCATCTGTATGTCCATTATCATACCATTCCTTGAACGCTTCCCTTAGCTTTGCGGCTTGTACCGCATTGCAGGGCGCACAAACATGCCCCATGCTGCATCCCACCCCATGCGCTGTAAACCACTCGCCGCAAATGCCCACCACGGGATGGGCTTGGATCTGTTTCATTTTATGGGTCAGCGCATGCGTAATCACATAAAAGCTTCCATCCTCATAATACCCATTCACCATGCGCACCGATGGTATGTCGTTCTCCACCGTTGCAAGCGCAAGCACGGTATCATGGCCGAAGCGTTCCTTCATGATTTCCAGCGCTTTTACATGTTCCGCCTCGTTCATGGCTTCCCCACCCCTTTATTTTGTTCCCACGCGGTTTAGCCAAGCAATCAAGTCCGCGCACACCTCTTCACTGTTTATTTCATTGAAGATTTCATGCCGTCCGCCCTCGTATAGCTTGACCGTAACCGCCGCAACACCCGCCGCCTTCAGCTCCTGCGCCACCATTTTTACGCCCGCGCCATTGCCGCCCACAGGATCATGATCGCCTGACAAAAGCAGCACGGGAACCGTCTTGTCCATGGTGTCAATACGGTTTGGATACAAGCGTTTCAGGCCGCGAAACAAATCGCGGTAGCCGCCCGCCGTAAAAACAAAGCCGCAATGCGGGTCTGCCACATAGCGATCCACATGCTCCTCGTTGCGCGTGAGCCAGTCAAAAGCCGTGCGGGGGTTTTCAAAGCATTTGTTGTTGGCTGAAAAATTCAGCTTGTCGATCAGCTTGCTTGGTTTTTTGGCCATGCCAAAAGCACATTGCACAGCAGCCACCACACTGCCCGCTGTCACAATCGGCGCGGCAAAATGCCCTGTGCCGCTTAAAACCACGCCGGCAAGCCCTTTTTCATGCTCTAAGCAATAGGTGCGCACCACAAAGCTGCCCATGCTGTGGCCCAGCAAAAAGTAAGGCAAGCCCGCTGCTTGTTGCTGGGTTCTGAGCGTGTGCACATCACTTAACACCGCGTCCCAGCCCTCTTGATCTGCAAAATAGCCCTTGACCTCTGCTTTTTCCCCATGCCCAAGCTGGTTATGCCCCACCACCGTATAGCCTGCCGCATTGAGCCGCTTTGCGGTTTCGTCGTAGCGGTCAATGTGCTCCGCCATGCCATGCACCAGCTGCACTATCCCGCGCGGTTCCCCATCCGCCTGCCATAAGCGCGTTTCCAGCTCTGCCCCCGTTTTTGATGCAAAGGTGCCGCGAATTGCTTCAGCCATTGAAAGCCCCTCTTTCCTCATGAAATTACAAATGAATCCTAACCCCATTATAACACAATTTGGAAGGTTACGCTTGTGCCTTTTCACTGCAAATGCCGCAAAGCAATCAAATTTTAGGCTACATTTGCTTTGACAAACCTCAGGAAACATGGTACGCTGTAAGGTGTGCACAGGCTTTTTGATCTTGCGCAACAATCAATTTTATAAGAGGTATGCTATGTTATCAGTTACCGATGTCAGCCTACAATTTGCGGGTGACCTGCTTTACAAGCACGTGGACCTTAGTTTTCAGCCCGATCACTGCTATGGCATCATCGGCGCAAACGGCGCGGGCAAGAGCACCCTGCTTCGCATCATCTCAGGCGAGCTTACGCCTAGCAGCGGTACCATCAGCATGCGCAAGGAAGATCGCATGTCTGTGCTGGAGCAGGATCACTTTAAGTACGATGAATTTCCCGTGCTTGAAACCGTCATTATGGGCAACCATAAGCTGCATGAAATTATGAAAGCAAAGGACGCGCTCTATGCCAAGGAAGATTTTTCCGATGCTGACGGCGTGCGTGCCGCCGAGCTTGAAGGCGAATTTGCTGAAATGAACGGCTGGGACGCGGAAACCGAAGCCGCCCAGCTTTTAAACGGCATCGGCATTCCGGTGGAATTGCACAACGCCCCCATGTCCGCATTGGATGGCCGCCAAAAGGTCAAGGCCCTGCTTGCACAAGCGCTCTTTGGGCATCCCTCCATCATATTGCTGGATGAACCTACCAACGGTCTTGACGTTGAAAGCACCCAATGGCTGGAAGATTTTTTGGTCGATTCCGACGCCATTGTCATTGTGGTCAGCCATGACCGCCACTTCCTAAACGCCGTATGCACCAACATTGTGGATGTGGATCATGAAACCTGCCGCATGTATTCAGGCAACTATGATTTCTGGTATGAATCCAGCACGCTTATGCAGCAGCTGCTGCGCAACCAAAACAAAAAGCGTGATGAAAAAATCAAGGATTTGCAGGAATTTATCCGCCGCTTTTCCGCAAATAAATCCAAATCCAAGCAAGCCACCAGCCGCAAAAAAACCTTGGATAGCATTCAGGTAGATCAAATGCCCGCCTCCAGCCGCAAATACCCCTTTGTGGGTTTTGAGCCTGAACGCGAGGCTGGCAAGGACATTCTATCCGTGGAGGGCATCAGCAAAACCGTGGATGGGGTCAAAGTGCTGGATAATGTGTCCTTCACCGTGCGCAAGGGCGATAAAATCGCGTTCGTGGGCGACAACGAAGCTGGCGCCACCACACTGTTCCGCATTTTGGTGGGCGAGCTTAACCCCGATGAAGGCAGCTTCCGCTGGGGCGTTACCATCAGCCAAAGCTATTTCCCCAAGGATAACACCCGCTTTTTTGAAGCTTTTGACGGCACGCTGATTGAATGGCTCCGCCAGTACTCGTTTGATACCACCGAAACCTATCTGCGCGGCTTCCTTGGCCGCATGCTGTTTTCAGGCGATGACGTGTACAAGCCCGCAAAGGTGCTTTCAGGCGGCGAAAAGGTGCGCTGCATGCTAAGCCGCCTCATGATGAGCAAGGCCAATGCCCTCATCCTTGATCAGCCTACAGATCACCTTGATTTGGAAAGCATCACAGCGCTGAGCAATGGCTTGGTTGCCTATCCGGGCAATTTGTTCTTCGCCTCACACGATCATCAATTCATTGATGAAATTGCCAACCGCATCATTGAGCTCCCGCTGAATGCCGCCAATTGCATTGATTATGAAGGCTCCTTCGAAAACTTCCTCACTTGGAAGCGCGAGCATGTATGAATGAGCTGATTCCAGGCGTATATCGCCATTTCAAGGGCAATCGCTATGAACTGCTCTGCACCGCCACGCATTCCGAAACGTTGGAGCTTATGGTGGTTTATCGCCAGCTCTATGGCGAACACTCGGTTTGGGTTCGCCCTGCAAGCATGTGGTTTGAGCCCGTCATGAAGGACGGGCTCACCGTATCTCGCTTTACCAAGGAAGAGGATTAGTATAACTCCACAGCAAAGCCCCGATGACAGTGCTGCCATCGGGGCTTTGCTATGCAATCAACTCCGCGCCTACAGGTCCTCCCCCTGCTCCATCGCATTTGCGATTTCCTCTGCGTTTTCCAACGCATCGTATAGCGCTTCTGTTTTGTTCTGCTCCTGCTTGTACTGTTCCGTTACCTCGCGGGTTTTTTCGGTGTCGGCATAGGTGGTCGGGTCACTCAAAAGCGCCTCAATTTCGGCAATTCGCCGTTCGTTTTGCGCAATGGCTTCCTCTGCCTGCTTCACCGCCGCCTTTAGCTCCCTTAAGCGTGCGCTCTGCTGACGGTCGCGCTTGCGCTCCTTCACCTGCGCCGTTTTGGTCACCTCCTGCCCCAGCATTTCCTGCGGGGCTTGCGGCCGATCTCGCTTTTCCACATAATCATCAAAATTGCCAAGGTATTCAGTCATGCCATTTTCGCCCATCACCAATATATGATCCGCAAAGCGGTTGATAAAATAGCGATCATGGCTGATGGCCAAAATGGTGCCCGGAAAATCCTCCAACGCATCCTCAAGCACTTCGCGGCTGTCCATATCCAAATGGTTGGTGGGTTCATCCAGCAGCAGCAAATTGTCCTTTTTCAGCATCAGCTTCGTAAGCGCCACGCGCCCCCGCTCGCCGCCTGAAAGCTTGCCGATTTGCTCAAACACATCATCCCCTGAAAACAAAAACAACCCCAACGCCCCGCGAATATGCGTTTGCTCCATGGTTGGAAAGCTATTCCAGACCTCGTCTAGCACGGTGTTCATGGGGTTCAGCTCCTGCTGATGCTGATCATAATAGCCCACATCCACATTGGTGCCATATTTTGCGCTTCCGCGATCCGGCGTTAACTTGTTCATGAGAATTTTAAAAAGCGTGCTCTTGCCCACACCGTTAGGGCCAATCAAGGCCACACGATCCCCTGTGCGCATTTTGAAGCTGAGGTTTTCAAATAGTGTTTGCCCTTCAAAGCTTTTTTGGAGGTTCTTCACCTCAAGCGCATCCTCGCCGCTGCGCCTGCGTGCGTCAAACGAAAAACGAACATGGTTTTCCTCAATGGGCTTGTCCACTCGTTCTATTTTGTCCAAGCGCTTTTGACGGCTTTCGGCGGCTTTGATGCTCTTTTCGCGGTTAAAGCTTCGGTACCGCTCAATGATCGCTCTCTCCCGATCAATTTCCTTCTGCTGTAGGTTAAACGCTTTCATGCGCGTTTCAAAATCCGCTGTGCGCTTCTTCATGTATTCGGTGTAATTGCCCGTAAACTTGATCATGCGGCCGCCCAACAATTCACCCATGGTGGTGCAAACATGATCCAGAAAATAGCGGTCATGGCTGATCAGCAGCAGCGAACCGCGGTATTCCGTCAAATAATTCTGCAGCCATTCAATAGCCTCTAAATCAAGGTGGTTGGTGGGTTCGTCCATCAAAATCACATCAGGCTTTTGAAGCAGAAGCTTTGCCAGCGATAGCCGCGTGCGCTCCCCGCCTGAAAGTGTGCTTACCAAACGGTCGCTCATTTCAGGCTTTAAGCCCAAGCCGCCCAGCACGCCCAGCATTTCGCCTTCATAGGCATATCCCTCCGCTTGCGAAAAGCGCTCCGTAAGCCGCTGGTATTCGCCCGACAAGCGAAGGGTCAGCTCCTCATTGCCTGAATGCACAGCCAGCTCGCTTTCCAGCTCACGCAAGCGCGTTTCCATGCCGATGACTTCCTCAAACACGCGCAAAAGCGCACCCCAAACGGTATCGGTGAGTGCAATGTCATCCACCTGTGCAAGGTAGCCAATCCGCAAATCCTTGCCCTTGTGAATCATGCCTCCGTCGGGTTGCATTTCGCCTGTGATCATTTTGAGCAAGGTCGTTTTTCCGCATCCGTTCACGCCCACAAGCCCCATTTTTTCGCCTTTTTGCAGGCTGAAGCTCACATCCTGAAGCACCTCATGCGTGCCAAAGCTTTTTTGAACATTCTGTACTGAAATTAATATCATGGGTGTACCTCTTTATCCGCAACATCTATTTTCTGCGCAAGCTCTTGCGCCGCATCGCGCAGCTCTTGACTGCCGGGTTGAATGGGACGCGCTTCCCTTGCCTGTGCCTGCGCGGCAGAAAGCAATAAGCTGCTTCCGCGTTCCCCATAGCATTTACGCTCCGCTGTATTTGAAAGGTCAAATGCCTGAAAAATGGCATCCTCCATCTCGTCATACAACCCGCCCTGAAAAAAGAACGCCGCACAATTCATAAGATCCTTTGCTGTAAGCTTAGGAAGCAAATGCGCCTTCATTTGCGCAAGCTGCAATGCGCGAAGCTCGCAAACCTGCCCTTCCTCCCATAGCGAGGCAAGCAAGCGAGCACTCATGAGCCTTTGCGCTTCTTCCTCCTCCGCAGGCATACCGATCGCTAAGGCTTCCACACGCAAAAGCTCGCTTGCAAAAAACCTAGGCATGGGCGCAAGCAGCTCCATCAGGCTTTCAGCAGATAGCCTTTGAAGTGTTTCAAGCGGAATACCGCAATGCCTTCGGCAAGCTTCATCTAGCAGGCGCATTTGCGCGTGCTGATCCAAAAGCTCCTTTAATTTACGCATCAAATCGCCCATCATCTCGATCATGCGCAGCACATAATCCCGTTGAAACATCCGCTCGCCTCCCTTTGCGCTATCTATCAGTATATCATATCTTCCTGCGCACGGCAAAGAAAAGAAGGCAAAAAAGCCGCCGGATACATTGCGTATATCCTGCGGCTTTTTGATTGATGCACTAAAGCTTAGTACTTCAAGGGGTTAACTTTAATGGCAGGGCCCATGGTAGAGCTCAAATAAAGCGAACGTACATACACGCCCTTAGCGGCAGCAGGCTTTGCTTTGTTGATTGCATCCATCAGCACCTTGACGTTTTCGTTGATCTTATCCATGCCGAAAGAGGCCTTTCCAATGGGGCAGTGAATAATGGAGGTTTTGTCCACGCGATACTCGACTTTACCAGCCTTGATCTCGCCGATGGCCTTGGTTACATCCATGGTCACAGTGCCGCTCTTGGGGTTAGGCATTAAGCCCTTCGGGCCTAGGATACGACCAATGCGACCCACCACGCCCATCATGTCTGGGGTAGCAATCATCACGTCGAAACCAAACCAGTTTTCGGTTTGAATCTTCTGGATCATTTCCTCACCGCCGACGAAATCAGCTCCGGCAGCTTCCGCTTCCTTTTGCTTGTCGCCCTTGGTAATCACCAGCACGCGTACAACGCGGCCAGTGCCGTGAGGCAGAACCACCGCGCCGCGAACCTGTTGGTCTGCATGGCGGGGGTCTACGCCCAAACGGACGGAAATTTCAATGGTTTCATCAAACTTGGCTTTGCTCGTCTTGCATACGAGATCGCACGCATCCGCAGGATCGTACGATACGAGAGGATCGAGCAGCTTTACGCTGTCAACATACTTCTTTCCGTGTTTCATGTTCTGTCCTTCCTGTGGTGCTAACGGCACAATGTCCTCCCACACTCAATCGTCTTATTCCTCAACCGTGATGCCCATGGAGCGGGCAGTACCCTTGACCATGCTCATGATGGACTCAAGATCCGTCGCATTCACGTCAGGGCGCTTAATTTCCGCGATCTCACGAACCTGATCCGCTGTAAGTGCAGCCACCTTGTCGCGGTTGGGGCGAGCGCTGGCGGTATTCAGGTTCAATTTCTTTTTGATGAGAACGGGCACGGGGGGCGTCTTGGTGATGAAGGTAAAGGTGTGATCCGTGTACACCGTAATAACTACAGGAATGATCATTCCCGCGTCCTTTTGGGTGCGCTCGTTAAACTCCTTACAGAAACCAGGAATGTTAACGCCGTGTTGGCCAAGCGCTGGGCCGATAGGCGGCGCGGGCGTTGCTTTTGCGGCGGTAACCTGAAGCTTGATCAATGATTTTACTTTCTTAGCCATGGAAATGGCACCTCCTTAATGTGGTCATGGCGGAACCGTCGGGTTCCTCCCACTGAACGTGCAAGGCGTGTCAAGCACGCCCCCACGCTCCGAACAGCCTTTGCCTGAGCGCATGCTGCCCTAGTTGCTTTGTTTTGCGGTTCCTCACGGGTTAGTGGTTCTGCACCTTTTCCACGTCCTGCAAATCCACTTCCACAGGCATTTCGCGCCCGAGGAACATTTTGACCTTTACGGTCAGCTTTTGGCGGACTGTATCCACATCCTCCACCGTGCCCGTGAAATTCTCCAACGGGCCTGATAGTATGCGAACCTCCTCGCCGATGGCAATGCCAAACTCCACACTGTTTTCCTGCGTGGAAAGCATCATGTCAACCTCTTCATGCGTAAGCGGCACGGGCTTGCTATCCGGGCCTACAAAGCCCGTTACGCCGCGCGTATTACGCACAAGGTACCAGCTTTCGCTGGTTTCGATCATGTGGATGAGCACATAGCCCGGGTACACCTTGCGCTGAGATTTAACACGCTTGTTTCCCTTTAGCTCAACCACGTCCTCCACAGGAACACGCACATCAAGAATCAGGTTTTGCATGCCGTTGTTCTCAACGGATTTTTCGATGTTGTCCTTGACCTTGTTCTCATATCCGGAGTAGGTATGTACCACATACCAGCAAGGTTCTTTGCTGTTATCGGCCATTGTGATCTCCTTACGCGCTGAAATGGGTCATAATTAAGTTAACCAGCTTGCTCGCGCCGGTATCAAGCAGGCCTATCATGATCATCATGAACAGCATGAAAAGAACCACGATTACCGCATGGTGTGTCAGCTTTTCGCGGGTAGGCCATGTGACCTTGCGCAGTTCATGCCACATGTTCTTGAACGCATTGCCAATCTTTGCAAAGAACCGCACGAATCCGTGTCCGAAGCGAACAAAGAAGTTCGGCTTCTTAGCCTTGGATACTGCCTTCTTTTCAGTCATGGTGTTACTCCCTTTCGCCACTTGTGCAATTACTTCGTCTCACGATGAGGCGTATGCTTCTTGCAAAAGCGGCAATACTTGTTCAGCTCAATGCGGTCGGGGGTGTTCTTCTTGTTTTTCATTGAATTATAGTTCCGCTGTTTGCACACTGTGCAAGACAGCATCACCTTACTGCGGGCAACGCTTGCCACGTTCGCCACCTCCTTGACGGTTATACCGCCGAATTCCGCTTAGCGGGTAAAATGCGGCCATACCCGTTGACCTTGTTTCATGCCAACGGGCTTGGCCAAAAATCATTACGCGATCACAGAGGATACAACGCCGGAACCAACCGTACGGCCGCCCTCGCGGATAGCGAAGCGCAGACCGGGCTCGATGGCGATAGGCGTAATCAACGTGATTTCCATGTCGATGTTGTCGCCAGGCATAACCATCTCAACGCCGTCGGGCAGCTTGATGTTGCCGGTTACGTCGGTGGTACGGAAGTAGAAC
>JAVXND010000011.1:0-68023 GCA_036645955.1 Clostridia bacterium
TGCTTCAACAGGCAGCCATTGCTTACTCATTTAATGTTGCCGCAAGCCATTCCAAATCCTCTTGCGAAAACTGCGCTGGGTCCAGCATACACCGGTAACAAGCCTGCTCGAATGTGTCCTTGTCGATTTGGACAACCCCTGTTTCGCGGATTTCCTGTGCTACGCGCTCAATATGCGCTTGCGTGATGCCATTGCATCCCGCGGCATCGATTATTGCAAGCATCCACGGTTCAAACATAGGTAACACTCCTTTCAATAGAATGATGAAGGACACGTTTCAATGATGCCGCCGTGACTTCTTAGTCACACATTGTCGCCGCTCCTTTATTATTGGTTTCCTGCTCACAGCATAGCGTCCAAACGCCCCAAAGTCACGCAAGTTTTGTTTTACATTCGTGATAATGAATGATAATTCGTGTAGTGAGGCAAAAAATCATACCATATTTACCATCCTCCTCCGCCCGCTCACGCCGTGCATTTAATTTCAAGCCCATTCAAGCTTCAGCCCGTTGCATCTCAATACCCCACTGAAAGCAATACATTGTACCGGTACGGGGGCACAATCCCTACGCCATTCCCACGGAGGAAATCGTGTTCCACAGCATTCGCTACGCCAGATGAGCAGCTGTGGGGGTCAAATTGGTTGGATTGGTTGGATTGGTGTATCAACAAGATGAATCATTGAATCAGTCTGGGAACACCTAACGTGGCGTGGCTGACACTTTTGGTTGCACAGCACGTTTTCATTGATTGAGTTGCAGGACCATCTGCGTTTTTCTTAAGAAACAGAGGACGTTTATTGAGTTGTGTGTTGAGTTGTGTGTTGAGTTACTCAAGAACTGAAGCTGTATGTGAAGAATTTCGTTACTTTAGTGTTTACTTGCTAACAACCCCTGATTATATTCGCAAATCCGATGGTGCTGGTACGAAATAGCAAAAGCCGCAAGCCGTTGATTTACAACGGCTTGCGGCTCTGGAAGTGGCGTTCCCGGCGAGATTCGAACTCGCGGCCTTCCGCTTAGGAGGCGGACGCTCTATCCGACTGAGCTACGGAAACAATGCCCGATGCGCAGACTGCACATCCTTATAGATTATACAAGCCGCGCCATGGTTTGTAAACCCCCATTTACAAACTCGCGCAAATATGCTACCATCCGCATAGACCCTTGCCAAATGGGTGTCATGAAGGCGCCGGTTCCTTTCTGAAGAAGGGAGAGGGTGCATTTTGAAACCCATGAAAGGATGACGGTTACTTCTATGAAAAAAAACCATATTCTGCGTCTTGTTATTTCTGCATTGCTGTTGGCCATTGGCTTTGTTCTCCCTTTTTTGACGGGGCAGATTCCGGAAATTGGCAGCATGCTGCTGCCGCTTCATATTCCTGTGCTCATTTGCGGCTTTGTGTGCGGCTGGCCTTGGGGACTTGCCCTTGGTTTTGTGCTGCCCATTTTGAGAAGCTTGTTTTTTGGCATGCCGCCCATGGTGCCTACCGCCCTTGCCATGGCCTTTGAAATGGCCGCCTATGGCGCAGTGAGCGGCTTGCTGTATCAAAAGCTATCCAAAAAACCTGTGAATGTTTACATCTCGCTCATTTTGGCAATGCTGGCGGGGCGGATTGTTTGGGGCTTGGTGAGCATCCCGATTTATGCGGCCTTTGCGGCTGCCCCCTTTGCCATCGGCATGTTTTGGGTGAGTGGCTTTGTCAAAGCATGGCCAGGCATTGTTTTGCAAATTGTGCTGGTGCCTGTGATTGTGCTTGCGCTGGAGCGTGCTAAAATTTTGCCCGTGAGGGCGGATGCCTAAGAAAGGATCTTTTCTGATGAATGCAGCGCTTTTGAAAAAGCGAATTGCGGAAGCTCCGCGAATGGAGCCGACGGACGTGGTTAAGCTCGCCTATCAAAGCGAGTTTGGCTGCGGCCATTTGTTCAGCGCACAAAGCGAGCAGGGCGAAAAAGATCCTGTGGCGGAACGCCTTTGCCGCGAATGGTCGCTGGTGCCGATGAACCCGCAAACCCCCGCCGCAACCATGATTGGCGGGGGCTTTTGCCGTTTGAATTTGGCATCGCCAAAGGTGCGCGAGCTTTCTCCTGTGTGGATTGCGCAAATGATGCGGATGACCGCAGAGCAATCGCATGGGAGTGTGCCGCGCTTTGAGCAAACCCTGCAAAGCATTCGCCGGCTGGCACAAGCAAATGAAATGCCCTTTTCAGCGGAGGTGCTGGACCAGTATCTGAAAGCCTACCGCGCACAGGGCTATCCGCCCGTAAGCCATAGCGCAGGCTACAAAAAGGCCTATGCGCCCGCATACCGCGTGGTTTTGAGCGATTTTGCCGCGCTGCTGCCCGTTTTGGCCGCACTGCCAGATCCATCCCTCATGGAGGAAAACCCCAAGGCTGACCCGCTGTTGATTGTGCTGGACGGCGATTGCGGCGCGGGTAAAACCACGCTTTCCAACCTGCTTGCGGCGCTTTGCAAAATCAAACCCATCCGCATGGATGACTTCTTTCTGCCCTATGAAATGCGCACGCCGCAACGCTTGCGCGAGCCTGGGGGAAATGTGCATTATGAGCGCTTCCAAAGCGAGGTGCTCAATCGCCTCCCTGCCACGGAACGGTTTTCCTACCTTCGGTTTGACTGTGCAACGGGCAAATACATCCCCCAAGCCTATCAGCCTGCCTGCGTTGCGGTGATTGAGGGCAGCTATAGCCATCATCCCGCCTTTCGTGAAGCGTATGAACGCCTCCACGCCCTGCGTGTTTTTGTAGAGGTGGACGCTCATGAACAGCTTCGCCGCCTGGCGCTTCGCAATGCGGATTTGTTGCCGCGCTTTCAAAACGAATGGATCCCTCTTGAAAAAAACTATTTTGAAGCGTATGATATAAAGAAGAGAGCGAATATCGCCCTCCAAAGCGAACCTTGGGAGGAAACTGAATGAAGCTTCTGGTGATTGACGGGCAGGGCGGCGGCGTGGGCAAAAGCTTGGTGGTTGCACTCAAGCAAATCATACCCAACCAACCCGTGATCGCGCTGGGTACAAATGCCCAAGCTACCTCCACAATGCTTCGCGCAGGTGCCGATTTGGGTGCGACTGGCGAAAGCGCCATCGCATACCAATGCAAAAGCGCGGATGTGATTGTGGGCGTAGCGGGCATTTTACACGCCAATGCCATGCTGGGCGAAATATCCCCTGCCATAGCGGCGGCCATTAGCCAAAGTGAGGCGCAAAAGGTGCTTGTGCCGTTGGAACGCTGCGGTCTGCTGATCGCGGGCGTGGGACGGCAGCCGCTAGACGCGCTCATTCACGAAGCGGCGCGCATTGCGGCAAGCCTTTGCGGACAATCTGAAGCCACACACTCCTCCCATGAAGCTACGGAAAGGAAATGAAAATGAGCGAATGTACACATGATTGCGCTACCTGCGGCGAAAACTGCGGCACGCGTACCGAACCCCAAAGCTTGCTCCAAAAGCCCCATGAGCTGAGCCACATCAAAAAGATCGTCGGCGTTACCAGCGGCAAGGGCGGCGTGGGCAAGAGCATGGTAACGGCTTTGCTGGCCGTATTGGCACAGCGCCAGGGCCTCAAGGTGGGTATCCTGGATGCGGACATTACAGGCCCGTCCATCCCCAAAGCTTTTGGTTTAAAGCAACGCGCCGAAGGGACCGATACGGGTTTGTTTCCCGTCAAAACCAAAACAGGCATTGATGTCATGAGCCTGAACCTACTGCTTGAAAACGACAATGATCCTGTGGTATGGCGCGGCCCCGTGATTGCGGGTGCGGTGGGGCAGTTCTGGACCGATGTAATTTGGGGCGATAAGGATTTGCTCTTTATTGATATGCCGCCAGGAACGGGCGACGTGATGCTCACCGTGTTTCAATCCATCCCGATTGACGGCGTGGTGCTGGTGTCCACCCCGCAGGAGCTGGTGGGCATGATTGTGGAAAAAGCCATGAAAATGACGCAGATGATGAACATCCCCGTATTGGGCTTGGTGGAAAACATGAGCTATGTGGAATGCCCCGATTGCCATACCCATGTGGAGCTGTTTGGCAAGAGCCACCGCGTGGAAATGGCGGCTAAGTACGACATTCCAATGACGGCGGCACTGCCCATTGATCCCAAGCTGGCGGGCGGCATGGATACGGGCATGATTGAGCTCTTCAATGGCACATGGCTGGACGAGCTGTCCAACGCCATTTACAACCTAGCGCCCAAAGCGAAGGCTTGAGGCCAAAGTCATGCAAGAGTTTGATCCAAAACAAAAGGCGGAGAAGGCACGCGAGCTGTTTCTGTCGGGCTGTAATTGCGCACAATCCGTGTTTACTGCTTATGCGGAGGAAATGGGGCTTGAGGAAAGCTTTGCGCTCAAATTGAGCGGCGGCATGGGCGGCGGTATGGGCGGGCTACGGGAAACCTGCGGCGCGGTGAGCGGTATGGTAATGGCGTTCAGCGCCTTGCGCGGCTACAACGATGCGGCTGATACCGTTGGTAAAAAGCAGCTCTATGCCCAAATACAGGGAATGGCGGCGCACTTTACGGATGATTTTGAAACGCTGAATTGCCGCGAGCTCTTAAAGCTGAACGATATTGTTGCCGCGTCTACGCCTGCGGAGCGCACGCCTGAATATTATCGCACGCGCCCTTGTGTGAGATATGTTGAAGCCTGCGCCGCGCTGTTGGCGCAGGAGCTGAACCGTTAAGGCAATCAAGGAACAAGATTGAATACACATAAGGCAGGCAGCCGCACAATGGATGTGCGGCTGCCTGCCTTTTTTCAGAGCGTTTTCATAGCTTTTTCATATAAGCGGCAAAATTTTCTCCTGCAATGCCGCGAACGAGCGGCTCGTCAAAGCCTCTTGCACGCAGACCTTCCAACAGCTTGGGCACATCGTCTGCACGCCTGAGGCCCTCGGGGTATTCGTCAATGCCATCAAAATCACTGCCAAGCCCCACGCATTTTTCGCCGCCTAAGGCGCACATGTGCACCATGTGGTCAATCACGCGATTGATATCGGCTTGCCTGCTGTCATCTAAAAAACGCGCATAAAAATTAACGCCCACATATCCGCCGATGGCAAAAAGCGCGCGGAGCTGAGCATCTGTCAGGTTGCGCGGCTGATTACAAAGCGCGCGCGCACAGCTATGGGAGGCCATTGGCGGGATATCGGCATCCATCACCTCGGCGGTACCTCTTGCATTTAAATGGGAAATGTCAACGGCCATGCGGTTTTCGCGCATGCGAGCAACCACCCTGTGCCCAAAAGCCTTCAAGCCTTTGTTTTCTTTGCCCGTTGCGGGATAGGCAAGCAAATTTTCGTGGTTCCACACAAGCGCCGCCGCGCGAACGCCTAGCCGCGCAAAATGCGATACGGTATTTTCATCCTGCAAAAAAGCTTCGCCGCCCTCTATGGTGAGCATGGCGTTGGCCACGCCCGCGCGTGCCTGCGATAGCTCGGTGATTTGTACAAAGCCCTGCGCCTTCAACGTTTCAAAGGCGTTCAGTTCACGGGCTATGATCTGCGCATCCTCTCCGCGCATGCCGCTAGGACCCACAAACAGCGCCAATGCCTGAACGCGGATATCATCCGTACAAAGCAAGCGCTCCTTGGTAATATCGAAGGGCAGGTTGGGATTGCGCTTGATATCTTGCATGGCAAAGAGCGTATCGGCATGCGTATCACAAATCAGCAACGGCTTTGCCTCCTTTGGGCGGGGATGCTATTCCTGTTCGGCATCGTTCGTGCCGGGCGTAAGGTCATATACCACGCGTGAAATGCCATGCACCTGTGAAAGAATTCGCGCGGTGGCACGCTCGAGCACGTCAAAGGGGAGCCTTGCGGCATGAGCGCCGCCCTGCGCTTCTTGCAGGGCACGCAAGCATACGGTGTGACAGCTTGGGCAATCGGGGCTTCGCACAAGCAAGGCGTAGCATTGCCAAAGGCGCTTATCAAGCCCATCTACGCTAAGCTCCTCTGTGAAGCATGCGTCTGCCGCACGCAAAACCTCCAAACGCTCTGCGGTAATGTCGTCCATGATGCGCAGTGACAGCCCGCCTGTGGGAAAGGGTCTGCGCTGTGCAAGCGCGGGCGGCATGTGAAGCGCCACAGCAAGGCGGCGAATTTCATCCTTGAAAAGGTCGCAAATAGGCTCGCAAACGCATAGCTCTGAAGCGGCAAAGGCTTCTTTAAAGACCTCGGCATGCGGCGCATCCCACTGTGCGTCGTTGAGGTTGGTACCCAAAATCAAGGTGTGCGCGTTTTCTAGCATATGCACTTCCTTGAGCAAAATTTGTGCCATCAGCGATGTAACGATGCGCTCCTTATCCTCTGCGCCGCTAACCCCTGTGAGCGCATGAAGAAAAGCTTCTTTTGCATCCACATACCGAACCTCTGTAGAGAGGGTATCGGCAAAGGTGGAAAGCACATTTTGCGGCTCGCCTTGGCGAAAAAGCCCCGTATCTACAAACACGCATTGCAGTCGATCGCCCAATGCAATTTTGGCAAGCTTGGCGCATACTGCACTGTCTACACCGCCTGATATGGCGCAGACCACCTGCCCTGCGGCGGAGGCTTCGCGAATTTCGTTCACCGCACGGTCGATGATGGTATCTTCATTCCAATCAGCAGGGCTATGGCAAATGTTACATGCAAAGTTATATAGCAATTGCGCCGCATCGGGATCGTTACGCTCAATGGGGTACTGCAAAGCGTATATCGGCAAAGCTTTGTGCTTGAAACCAATAATGCGTTCTGTGGCGGTGGCCAGCGGAAGCAAGGGTTCAGGCAAAGTAAAATCGGCAATGGCGTGCAGTACACGCTCGCCCCCCACGATTTCCGCAAAAAGAGCGTTATCGCTCAGGCTGAGCGTAACGGCGCTTTTGCCGCCGCCTACTTCGCTTGCTTCCCCGCCAAACTGCTTTAACACAGCAACCGCCGCACCCGCCAGCGCAAGCACGGGCAAGCCCTTTTGAAGCATGGAAAATTCCCAATGCGCAAGCTCATCCTCTTCATCTGCCGCCAGCACAAGGCCGCTGGGGTGAAGCGCGGCAATTTCTTCGGCGGAGGCACCATAGGCGAGGGGCTGGCAATATACCTGACGGCAACGCAAAATGCGGGCAATCAGCCCTGCAAGGTTTTGATTGTGGCTTATGACAACAATGGGGTCCCGCATGGTTGCCTCCTTCAGCCCTTATACAAGCCAAAGTGCGGCGCTTGTGAAAAGAGCATAAAATCATCACTAATCCTTATTTATTCTTCGCGGCGTACTGAAAACCCTGCTTATGCAAGCTTGGTTGCAGATTTAATTTCAGATTTGAATACGGCCTTGACGCTACGCGCCAAGGCTACGGCATTCGAACCGCTGTGCGGTTCTTCGGTGCCTAGTCGGGCTTCGCCCTCCCTTAGTTGCGGCCTTGACGCTGTGCGCCAAGGCTACGGCATTCGAACCGCTGTGCGGTTCTTCGGTTTGGACGGAACAACGGTTTGTGGGAACTCATAGATCACATAATCGGCAGCACCGAGCTGACCCAGTTCATTACGCCGGCGGGAGCGAATGATGTAGCCGGCTGTTTCCAGTTCCATGACGGCTTTGCGGACGGAGTCCACGCCTTCACGACTGATGATGGATAGACCCTTGAGCGTATAGTCCCATTCTTCGGGCAAAGAGAGGATTACAGAGAGAAGCCCCTTGGCCTTGAGGGAGAGGTCGCGGCTTTTCAAATGATAGTTTGCCATGATGGTGTAGTTACTGGTTTTTTCCACGCGAAATACTGCCATGCTTTTTCCTCCTGTTCATTTTGGGTAAAAAATAGGGCGCATCGTTTTATGGATGCGCCCCGTCCTTACCGGACAGATCAGGATCGTCCGGTTTCTATTCAGTTGCTTAATCATTGATTACGTGTTTTCTGCTTCGGATGCTTTTATCTCCAACGTATCACGCATCCGCTCCAAGGCGGGAAGGTAGGTATGAAGAATCAATTCGGACAGCTCGTCAGCCTCGGCTTCATTATACACATGAGTTGCGACGTTTCTTTTCTTGAGCATTTCCAGCCAAAGGTCTTCGTCATTCAGAAAGCCCACGCGATAGCCCTGCTTGAGGATTTCTCGTGGCGAACCTGTCTCGGCCTCCGCGACCCCATGAAGTACCAGAACAGCCTGCAACGCTTTCCAGCCCAGCTCGAAAGAGAGGCTATACTGCCCGATGACGCCCATTCGGTAAAGTTGATCTTTTTTCAACAGCTGGGGGTCACAAGTTCGCAGTACGCCGAGGCAGCGAGAGAAGTTCTCAATCTTCTTCATACAGAATCACCCCGTCTTTTTCGATTTCACGTAGCAGCTCGGGCTGTACAGAACCGTTCAGGTTGACGACGTCAAAGGATAGCAGCGTGGGTACTTCCTCGTTGATCGTAGCGGAAAAGTATGCAGCATCGCCACCAAGCACAGCAAGATCGATATCACTGCGGATGCGATGGGTCTGCCGCGCACGGGAGCCGAACAAAATCAGCTTACGAACATGACAGCGCTTGGCCAAATCGACGATGCTACTCAGCAGTTCTGCAGACAACTCATATTCGTTTCGCATTTGCTCCACCGTCTTTCTGCATCAAGTATAACACCGATTCTTCGATGCGTAAACAAAAATGCCTAAAACGGATTATCTCTAACCGTCTTAGGCATTCCATTGTTGGTGGAGCATAGGAGATTCGAACTCCTGGCCTCTACAATGCGAATGTAGCGCGCTACCAACTGCGCTAATGCCCCGCAAGTAACTTTGGTCAACATTTGTTATTATATCAAAATTGTTTTCAAATTGCAATAGATAATTTGGAATTGACCGTGGTTTTTTGCTTCGGTTTTTTGCTTCGGTTTTTACATTGGCTTATGAAACCAGACACAGCACGGCCCCGTGTTCCGTATCCCATTGCTTTTACAATCCATTTGCAACAAAAATGCCATGAAATGTGCAAAGAAAAACATGCAATATTGTCAAAAATGGTGTATAATAGCATGAATACGAGTGGATATCAAATAAACTCGTATTTTCACTTTGTGCCAAGGTACCCATGGCAACAAAGAATCATCACAAATACACTATGATTCGAGGGTGTTCACATGCATTTAAAGCATATACCTATGGATGGACCGCAGAATTTTAGAGACTTGGGCGGTTTTATGAATCAAAATGGAAAAGCAGTCAAATGGAATATCCTGTATCGTTCGGATGCGATGTCTACCTTGTCGCAAAACGATTGCGCCACACTTGAAAAGCTCAACATAAAAACTGTGATTGACTTGCGCGGATCGTCGGAACAAAAAGCCATGCCCAATCATCTGCCTGAAGGTGTGCGTACATTTTCTTGCCCCATGATCGGTGAAGAGCAAGTGAATATTGATCATCCGCTTGATAGCTCGTTCGCAAAAAGCCTGAAAATGAGCTATTTAAACATGATTGGTGAAAATGCAGCGCTGATTGGCACAGCCGTCAAGCACGTGATTGAAAGCATCGATCAGGGTGCGGTGGTGTTCCATTGCACTGCCGGTAAAGACAGAACGGGCGTGTTGGCAGCTGTTCTATTTTTACTTCTTGGGGTGAGCGAGGAGGACATCACGGCGGATTATCAGGTTAGCTATACCTATAACGCCAAGGGAATCAACCGCATGGCAGAAAGCATACCGCAATTAATGACCTATATCAAACACGCTGGGGAGGATTCCATGCTCAAATCCCAGCCGCAAAACATACAAGGTATTTTTGAAGCTTTGAATGAAAAAACGATTAACCAATGGCTTGAAGACGCTGGTGTAGACAGACGATTACAGCAGCACCTGCAAGCAAGCATGCTAGAAGCATAAATGCCGCTAAATGTGGATTTCATTGGCGTTTGCTTGACAATCACACCGCTATATTGCATAATAATGCTGCGAATGCAAAAAATTCGTTTGATAGAATGAAGCACCCCTCATAATGGGGTGAATGATACAAAGGAGGACCTCTATGGTTGTTGTGAAACGATTTCTATGCGTTATTTCGGCGATGATCCTTTTTTTGCTTGCGCCTGCCGTTGCGTTGGGCAGTGCTCAAGCCAACCAATCAGAACCGATTATTTTAACCTGCTGGGTTTATTATAATGGCATGCAAGAACAGGGCTTTGATCAGCTTTTGCAGGAGTTTAACGATGGGATGGGCACTGAAAAAAACATCTTTATCGAGTCACACAGCGTTGGCAGTGTTGTGGATTTAGCAAACAAGGTCATGGATTCAGCCAATAATGAGGTTGGCGCGGATGCAATGCCTGATATATTTGCTTCTTATGCAGACACAGCTTATACATTAAAACAAATGGGCGTTGTGGCAGACCTGTCCCCTTATATGACTTCGGATGAAATCAATGCTTATGTGGACGCTTATATGGAGGAAGGCCGCATAGGGGAGGACAATGCCATTTCGATTTTCCCTACGGCGAAATCTTCCGAGCTATTGCTTCTGAACCGCACGGTTTGGGATGCATTTGCCGAAGCTACGGGCGCAGAGGAGGGCAAGCTGGCCACATGGGAAGGAATAGCGGAGCTGGGTCATGCTTATTTTGACTGGACAGACGCACAGACCCCCGAGGTGGATGGGGATGGACGGGCATTTTTTGGCCGCGATGCTATGGCAAACTATTTGCTGATTGGCAGCCGACAGCTTGGCTCCGAGCTTTTTGAAGTGCACGAAGGAAAAGCACAGCTCCATTTTGACAAGGCGGTAATGGAGAAGCTTTGGCGTAATTTTTACATTCCTTATGTAAGCGGCTGGTATGGGAGCTATGGACGCTTCCGCAGTGACGACATCAAAACGGGTCAAATTATTGCTTTGGTTGGTTCCACAAGCGGTGCTATGTATTTTCCCACCGAGGTAACCAACGATGATGGTACCACAAAGCCCATTGAATGCAGCGTACTTTATCTGCCAAACTTTGAAGGTACGCAACCCATGGCGGCACAGCAGGGCGCAGGCTTTGTGGTTGCAAAAAGCACGCCAGAGCGTGAAGCGGCAGCAGTGACATTTCTGAAATGGTTTACAGAGCCTGAAAGAAACATTCATTTTTCGCTTAGCAGTGGGTATTTGCCTGTGACCAAGGAAGCCAACGACATTGCAATGATGCGTGCAGAAATGGATCAAGCCGGTACAAACCCAATGATCCGTACGATTTTGGAAACTGGCGCAAGCATTGTGAACAGCTATGACCTTTATACCAATAAACCCTATCCAAATGGTGAGGTTACGCGGAATATATTAGATTCCACGTTGCTTGATGCGGCAAAGCATAGCCTTGAAAAGCGCATTCAGCTACAATCTTCGGGCATGAGCTATCAGGACGCCGTAGCTCAATGCACATCCAACGAATACTTGGAGCTTTGGCTTACTCAAACGCAAACTGCGTTGGAATCAGCGCTGGCTCAATAAAGCGCTTCGACTGCACCATCGAAGGGATGTTTTGAAATGCACAAAGGCACAGCTTTGAAGAAAAAAGAGCACAATGTTAGCGTTTTTAAACGTATGACTTTGCTGTATGTATTGGTTATTATATTGGACGGCTTTGTTTTGCTAACACTGCTTTTTACAGGCGGTACCTTTACACGCATGCATGAAAATTCCCTGAGTATTTTGGCAGAGGTCACAAGAAACAAATATCAAATTTTGGAAAACAAATTAACCACATGGTCAAGGCTAGAAGCACTCAACAAAGAAGTGGACGGTATTATCTCAAAAACCCTCAAGGAAAAAGGAAAAAGCTATGAAGATATGATTCAAGATGCACAGCTAAATGCGGAGCTGGTTCTTTCCTGTGCGGATAGCATTGTTACCCATCAATGCAATTTGGATATTTCCGGCGTGTTCTTGGTGCTGAATGGGCGCGGCATACCGGGTGATGATAACAGCTATGCAGGCATGTATATTCAGGATTCCAATCCCGGAAACGCCACCGTCATCAGCAACACCATGCGCTTGCTGCGCGGCCTGCCGCCCCTCTCGCGTGCCACAGGTCTTACGCTGGATAGCTTTTGGAAGGCGGCTTTTACATTCCCAGGCGGAGCCGAAAATCCAGCAAACGATTATTTCTACAAACCATTGGAAGCTTATCAAAATCAAAAGACGAGTGCGGTTATGCACTCTGGCTATTGGAGCTATTGCTTTCAAATGGATCAAAATGACAATATACCGATATTCACGTACTCGCTCCCCTTGGTGAATGCGCAAGGAGAAGCCTATGGTGTTTTGGGCGTAAAACTCGATACAAGATATATTTCATCTGTGATTAACAACGGGCAGTATAGTGATCGCAGCAGTCAGAATGGATATTTCCTCGGGGTATCCGTAGATGGTGGGAAGAGCTACCAAAACGTACTCACTACAGGCGCTTTCTTTTTGCGCAATTTTTATAAAGACAGTATCATGACCCCGTTAAGCATACATCACAAAGGCTCCGAGAGCTTTGTTACCCTCAAAGCAGACAAATCAGGCGCAGACCTGGTTGGAGCCATCTATCCGCTTTCGCTTTACAGCCGCAATACTGTTTTCAGCAATGAGCAGTGGGCTTTGATTGGCATGCAAGAAAGCGATAAGCTCTTTGCGTTGGAAAACGACGTAAGTGAAATTGTGCTGATTGTAATTGCCGTTGGGATTGTGCTGGGCATATTCATTGCCCTGATAGCGGCAAGAAACCTATCAAAGCCCATAACTGCGCTGGTGGGGCAGTTGAAAAGGCAGGGGAGCAGCACGCCCCAAGCCTTGGAGCATACAGGCTTTACGGAAGTGGATATGCTGGCGGATACCATCAGTGAGTTAAATCGCAGCTTGGTGGAAGATGCTTCCAGAATCAGTAAAATCATTACTTTATCTGGCTTGCCTGTAGGTGCGTTTGAAAAACGGAAGGATCAACCCAGCGTATTTTGTTCGGATGGCTTTTTTACCTTGATGGATTGCCATGAATTGCGCAACGAAAACAGCACCATTCCTCAAAAGCAGTTTCAAGAGCTCATGGAAATGCGCATGATTGCTTTGCCTGAGGAATCAAACGATACGTTCCTGCTCAAAGGAATATCAGAGGTGCGTTATCTGCGCTTACGCCTGCTGAAGGATGAAAAAGGTATATTTGGAACCATTCTGAATGTGACCAATGAAGTAAAAGAGCGTAGACGCATTGAGCATGAGCGCGATTACGATCTCTTAACCAACATATTCAATCGCAGAGCTTTTGAAGCAAAAGCCGCAGAGCTGTTCTCAGGCGACCAATCCGCCTTGGGGAAGGCTTCCGCGCTTATGATGATGGATTTGGATAATCTCAAAGCGCTAAACGATGCCTATGGTCATGATTGCGGGGATTTGTATATTCGTACCTTCGCAAAGGGCTTGGATGATATGCGCAGTGAACGATGCTTGGTAGCAAGGCGCTCTGGTGATGAATTTTATATGCTTTACTATGGATATTCCTCCCAAGACGAAATTCGAAAAATCATTCATGCCGGCTGGGAGAGGCTCATGTCTGAAACCTTTGCTTTGCCAGATGGTACCGAGTATAAAATTCGTGCGTCGGCAGGCATTGCGTGGTTTCCTGCCAATGCAATGGAGCTTTCCAAGCTGGTACACTATGCTGATTATGCCATGTATCGTGTTAAAAATGCGGCAAAAGGGTCGGCAGAGGAATTTAACAGCAAGGATTATGACATTTCGGGGTATTTGTTTAATGGCAGCCGTGCGCTCAACCGTTTATTGGAGGAACGGCTTGTGAAATACGTGCTTCAGCCGATTGTAAGCGCAAAGGATGGAAGCGTCATGGGCTATGAAATGCTGATGCGCCCGCAAGTGGCTGAATTAACCTCGCCTGATGCGGTGCTTCATTTGGCTAAGGAGCAAGGAAAGCTTTATCCCGTTGAATACCTGACTTGGAAGGAAGCTTTGGGAAAAGCGTGCGAGCTACGGCGTAAAGGTGAACTTCCTTGCGGCATGAAGGTGTTCATCAATTCCATTGCAAGCCAAGTGCTAACGCATGAGGACGAAAATGAAATGATTGAACAATATGGTGAGCTATACGGTGATTTGGTGATTGAAATTACTGAAGGCGAGCAAAACAGCGAGGATAAAATGCGCCACAAGCTTGAAAATGTCAGCAGGCTGGGTGTAACGCTGGCCATAGATGATTTTGGAACTGGCTACAACAGCGATACGTCGCTGATTACCATCAATGCTTCTTATATTAAGCTGGACATAGCCTTTGTGAAAAATGTGGACACGGAGCCCAACAAAAGCGCATTGATTGCCAATGTGATACAATATGCCATAAAGCGCAACATTGCTGTCATTGCGGAAGGCGTAGAAACACAAACAGAAATGGAAATGCTCGCAAGCTTGGGTGTTGATTATTATCAAGGCTATTATATTGCACGGCCTGCTTTTGCGCCTCCTGTGCCAAGCGAAGAAGTGGTAGCGGCTATTCAAAGCGCGGCGCAGAAGCGCGGCGGGTGCTGTACAAGAAGGTGAAAATGTGCTTTGATCACTCTGCGCATTGGTTAACGCGGCTGTAGGGCAAGGTTTGCATGAGAGCATCATAGCACTCGGGTTTACCAGTGCGGAAGTATTCATACCATGCTTCCAACGTATTTGACTCAAAAACCCCTAATCGCTGAATGATTTGTTTTGCCCACAGCAATCCGCCGGTAGCGCCAGCGGTAATAAGGTTCTGATCTGCAACAGAAGGATTGTTTACATAAAAGCTCTGCCCTTGATAGCGTGGTGAAAACAACTCCAGATAACCCGCGCCATTGCTGGTGTGCGGGCGCTGATCGAACAGTCCAAGGTTTGCAAGTGCAGTGGTGGCTCCGCAAATCGCACATACCGTAGCCCCAACGGATAGGAATTTGCTTGCTTTTTCGACAATGGCTATATGCTTTGGGTCATTCCATGTTTGAGCGCCCGGTAATAGCAACACACTTGTTTCATTTACAATCATATCCTCAATTACGCAATCAGGTACGATGGTCATCCCGCCCATGGTACAAATTGGTTTCTTCGAATAACCAACCGTTTTGAGCGTTACGCAGGTGGCATCCTTTTTAAAAAAACGACCAGAATTTAACTCCGAGGTGACATACCCTAATTCCCAATCTGCTAAAGTATCAAGCACATAAACATAGACTGTAAACATGAATTTTCCCTCCATAGATTTGTTAAATCAACCATTGCTTTGTCAGCTATTTCATTGTAACCTATGATTGCTGACAACTGTATGTCAACAATCAAAAAAGAAAGGCTGTGAATTCAATCAAAGTAGATAGGCTTGTAAGTATAATTATGCTGCTTCTTGAGAAGAAACGGATCAGTGCTCAGGCATTAGCAGATCAATTTGAGGTGTCAACCCGCACCATCTACCGTGATATAGACACAATAAACCTGGCGGGCATTCCCGTTCATGCCGCATCGGGTGCAGGTGGTGGCTTTGAAATTATGGAACAATACAAAATTGATAAAAAAGTATTTTCAACCGCAGACCTTACCGCAATCATGACGGGACTTTCCAGCCTGTCTAACATCATCCGCGGCGATGAACGATTAAGCGCCATTGCGAAGGTCAAGAGCATTATTCCTGCCGACAAAACGAAGGACGTTGCGTTAAAGACAAATCAAATATGGATAGATTTTAGTCCATGGATGGGAAACAGAAACATACAACCCGCTTTGGAAAAAATCAAAAAGGCCTTGCAGGAAAGCAAGCTGGTTTCGTTTGAATATGTAGCCCATCGTGCATGTAGAACCAAACGAATAGCGGAGCCTTATCAGCTTGTACTCAAAAGTGGTCATTGGTATTTGCATGGGTATTGCCATATGAGAAAAGATTTTCGCCTGTTCAAACTGTCCCGCATATCAAACCTGCAGATGCGAGAGGAAACTTTTGCGCCGCAGAATGATCAAAAGCCTACTTTGGATTTTGAGGAAATTTTGGAAACCATGCAAACAAAAATCAAAATCCGTATTCATCAATCAGTCGTGGATAGGGTGCTTGATTTCTGTGCATTTGAAGACTTTCTACCCGATGGCAATGAACATTACATTGTGAGCTTTCCTTTTATAGAGAACGATTACTACTATCATATTCTTTTGAGCTTCGGTGAATTATGCGAGTGCTTAGCGCCTTGCCGCATCCGTGAAGAAATGAAACGCAGAATACATAACATCGCCGCTCTTTACGAAGGTTAACGAAAAAAAGCATGCCAATAGAAACAAGCGGTGGCTTGGTTTGTTCGTACTGCTATGCATAAAGAAAACTGGGAACAGGATAAAAATCCTGTTCCTAGTTTTAGGGATGCCTCGTTGACATATTTGCAGCAGTGCCGTAGCTTGTTAATATTCCGCACTCCTTTGTGAAATCAACCATTACCACCAGTCAACAGGTTCGTTTTCAGCACTTCGCCAGTTCGAGCGTCAACAACTACGGCAATATCCATGTCTACGCCATCCTGCACTAGCTGGAAGCCAAAGGTCCAAATTGGATTGCCAGAGTCACGCTGATAGAAGATTGGTTCACCTGCATCTTTGCCCTCTTTCACCTGCGACAGCTGTGCGCTTTCCAGTTCATCTTTTGTAAGGCTGTATTCTTGGGTAATTGCTTGTAGCGCTATGCTCATGGCTTTTTCCTGTTTGATATCCTCTGTTCCCGGCGCAGCAGGATGTACCATTTCTCCTAACCACCAAGCATCGCCCTCCTGCCGCTGGCGATCCGGTAAGGGCAATGCCGAATCTATTTCATAGAGCGGTCCAGAAATGGCAGAGGCTTCCTCTGGGTTTTCAAGCGCCATTTCCAGCTGCTTTTGCCCCCATATGGGTGAAGTTAGATCGCCCTTTTCCAAATCCTCCTTCGAACCGTCATAGCTCCATGTGATTTCAGCCGCTTTTCCGCCGTGAACAGTCACCAGATATTGCCCAAGCAGCACGGGTGCATAGCCATTAGCAATATAGTTAACAGTCCAAATTTCCCCATCTTTTTTCGCATTCTTGGCGAATAAACCAATGGTTTGGTTTGTCAGTCCGTATTTTTCAAACAGAGCCTGATTTGCGATGAGCATTGTGTTGGATTCTTCAGAACGCTGTACCAGCGTCACCGCCAACGCCGCTACCGATACCAGCAAAAGAACGATTATGAGGATCAAGCCCATAGATACTTTTCTTTTCACCTTGGGTTCTCCTTTCGCATTGTGAAGAATGCGCTGTGCCAGCCACGGGTCGCTCTTCATGCCAGATAGGGTGGTATCAAAGGCATGCTGAAATTGCTTTCTTTCATCTTGATGATCCATCCATAGCTCCTCCTTCTAGCATTTTACGAAGTGTACATCTTGCCTGCTTTAGACGTGTTGATACCGTAGATTGACCTGTCCCTAAAGCAACAGCGATTTCTTGAGTGGTCATGTTTTGATAATAGTAGAGCAGGATCACTTCTTTGAGTTTATGCGGCAATTTCATTACAGCAAGCGTTAATTCCACATCTTCTTCCTGTGGCTGTATCACAGCTTCTGGCAACTGGTCGGGTGTAATCCGTCGATCCAAATAACGAAACCATGCTGAGCGCCGCATATCTCGACAGGTGTTGATGGCAATGCGCATCAGCCAAGTTTTGTCGCTGCATTCACCACGGAATGCGCCCAAGGCCAGATATGCCTTGAGAAAAGATTCCTGCGTTGCATCCTTGGCTTGCTCCGCATCATGAAGATATAGATAACACATACGAAGCACGACTTGTTGGTATTGCTCCACCAGTTGCTCCAGCCGTTGATCTCGGATGCTGTCAGGGCCCGTGACAACTTCCATCTGCTGCTCACCTCCTTACACTTTTATAGACGATGCGCTTTCAAAAATTATCGGGTTTTAGAAAAATACTTTTATAGAAAACGATTGCTACTAGCATATGCTTTTGTGCATCGGTGGCTTGCTTTGTTCGTACTGCTATGCATAAAGAAAACGGGGAACAGGAGAAAAATCCTGTTCCCCGTTTTAGGGATGCCTCATTGATATATTTGCAGAAGTGCCGTGACTTGTTAATATTCTGCACTGCCTGTGGTGCGGGGGAAGGGGAGCACATCGCGAATGTTGGTCATGCCTGTTAGGTACATAATCAAGCGCTCAAAGCCAATGCCAAAGCCAGCATGCGGGTTTGTGCCGTAACGGCGGGTATCAATATAGAACGCATAATCTTCTGTGCGCATGCCCATTTCAGCAATGCGCTTTGTTAACAGATCAAGACGTTCCTCGCGCTGACTGCCGCCAATCAGCTCGCCAATGCCAGGCACCAGCAGGTCTACGGCCGCAACCGTTTTTTGGTCTTCGTTCATGCGCATATAAAAGGCTTTGATATCCTTTGGATAGTTATATACAAAGACGGGTTTGCCAAAGTGCTTTTCACTCAAATAGCGTTCATGCTCGGTTTGCAAATCAATGCCCCAAGAAACAGGGTAATCGAAGGTGTGACCGCTGTTCTTGAGCAGTTCAATGGCTTCGGTGTAGGTGCAGCGTGCAAACTCATTGTCAACAATCGCCTTGAGCTTTTCGGTTAATCCCTTTTCCACAAAGCTGTCAAGGAAAGCAATTTCTTCGGCGGCTTGCGATAAAATATGGGTCACAATGTATTTAAGCATTTCCTCAGCCAAAGCCATATCATCAAACAAATCAGCAAAGGCAATTTCGGGCTCTATCATCCAAAACTCGGCGGCATGGCGGGTTGTGTTGCTGTTTTCTGCACGGAATGTAGGCCCGAAGGTATACACATTGCGAAATGCCATGCAAAAGGTTTCAACATTCAGCTGGCCGCTGACGGTCAGGTTGGATTGCTTGCCAAAAAAATCTTGCGAATAGTCTGGCTGACCCTTTTCGGTCATGGGCAGATGATCCAGCGGAAGGGTGGTTACTTGAAACATTTCGCCTGCGCCTTCACAATCGCTTGTGGTAATGATGGGGGTGTGCACATAGGTGAATCCGCGCTCTGCAAAGAATGCATGAATGAGCTGAGCGGCTATGGAACGAATGCGAAAAACCGCGTAAAATGTATTGGTGCGCGGGCGAAGATGCGCGATTGTGCGAAGATATTCAAAGGAATGGCGCTTCTTTTGCAAAGGATAATCAGCGGCACAAAGCCCCAAGGTTTCGACCTTTGTGGCTTTTAACTCAAAGGGCTGCTTCATGCCAGGCGTTAACACCAGCTCGCCTGTAGCACGAATGGCACTTCCTAAGGTTAACTTGACTGCGTCGGAAAAATCTTCGGTAACCCCATCCTCTAAAACGATTTGCAGGTTCTTAAAAAAAGTACCATCATTTAATTCGATGAAACCAAAAGCTTTGCTATCGCGTACCGTGCGCACCCAGCCTGAAACAACACAGCTTTTAAGGTTGCTTGTGAGGGTTGCGTGATATAGTTTTTCAATGCTCATGTCTGCCATGGTTATGCCTCCTTGATATTTCAGTTTTATTTGCCCAACATTGCCGCGCCGATCATGCCAGCATCCGCGCCCAATCTGGCAATTTCGATACGGGAATAGGGGAGCGTTTTAAAGAGCAAGTAACGCGGTATGCGTTCCCGTACTGCGTTGACTAAAAAGCCGCCAGCCTTGCTCAAGCCGCCGCCTAGCACGATCATTTCCGGATCCAAAAAGGTGATGATGGTGTAAATGGCTTTGCATAGGTAATCCACATAGTGGTTAAACACTTTCATGGCTACATCGTCATTTTCCTTGGCGGCATCAAAAACCATTTTGGCAGTGAGCTTGCTCACATCGCCGCCGCACAGGTCGTACATCATGCTATCGGGGTGCTGCAGAACCATTTGCTTTCCCATGCGGATGACTGCGGTTGCACTGCAATAGCGCTCCAAACAGCCATAGTTGCCGCAGCTGCAGGGCTCACCGCCGATATCCATGGGGATGTGGCCAATTTCACTGCCCACACCGTGAAAGCCGCTCCAAGGCCTGCCGTCAATAACAATTCCGCCGCCTACGCCTGTGCCCAAAGTAATGAATACACTGCTATGACAGCCTGCACTCACGCCGCAAACGCTTTCAGCAAAGCCGGCAACCGTTGCGTCGTTATCGATGAACACGGGCTTATTAATGTATTTTTGAAGCTCTGCGCGCAAAGGCACATCCTTCCAGCCCATATTGGTACAAAAAATAACCATGCCCGTATTGATATCCGCAATTCCTGGTATGCCCACGCCAACGGCTTGCACATCACTTACTGTGTAACCGCTTTGGGCAAGCACCTCAAGTGCACAATTGCCCATGTCGCGTATAATGGCTTCGTAAGGGCGACCCACCAGTGTGGGGGTTTCGCCTTGCGTAAGAATTTGACCTGACTCGTTTACAATGCCAATTTTAATCCCCGTACCGCCAACATCAATGCCAATGTAAACCATTATACGCTACCTCCCGCTTTAGGCTCATTATTGTTGCCCGAATTTTGGGCAATCAACTCGTTCAAACGCCTGTCCAGCTCATGGGCGGCACTATAGCCCATGCGCTTCAAGCTTAAATTTCGTGCCGCAACTTCAATGATAATAGCGAGGTTGCGGCCAGGACGTACAGGCATAATTTGATAGGGGACTTTTACGCCTAAAATGGTCACGGTTTCTTCCGTTAACCCCAAACGGTCATATTCCTTTGTGGAATCCCACTTTTCCATATGAATGACCATATCAATGGATTTGCTTAAAATAACAGAACCCACACCATACATGGCGCGAATGTCAATAATGCCGATACCGCGTATTTCCATAAAGTGACGAACCATTTCAGGCGATTCTCCAATGAGGCGATCGTCCGCTACGCGGCAAATGTCTACCACGTCGTCTGCCGCAAGCTGATGCCCGCGCTTCACAAGCTCAAGCGCCGCTTCACTTTTGCCAACGCCGCTTTCACCCGTGAGCAAAATGCCAACGCCGTAAACATCCACCAAAACGCCATGGCGCGTAACGTGCGGAGCGAGTACGCGGTTTAGGTACATGATGACCTGCAATGTGAATTTGGTGGTTTTGGATTTGCTGAGGAATACAGGAATATCGCGCTCCTTGGCAATGGCGAGCAACTCGCGCGGCGGGTTCATACCCCAGCAGGTGATGATGCAGGGGAGGCTATAGCCCATGTATTGGCGAAGTACTTTTTCACGAATGGCAGGGTCAAGAGATTCAAGATAGGTCATTTCCACCTTGCCAATCACTTGCGGGCGCTCATTGGCAAAATACTCATAAAAGCCGCAAAACTGCATGCCTGGACGGTTGATATCGGTGACGTCAATATCCATTTCTGTTTTGGTGGTTTCAATCAAAGATTCAAGGTTTAGCTTGGTTTTGAAATCTTCAATGTTGATCATATACGTTGCTCCTTTCCGATAAAATATGTTCCTGGATAAAATGTGCAAGACCGTCTTTTGTGTTGGGACCACATACAAATTGCGTGGATTGCTTGACCTCGTCGCGGGCATTGCCCATGGCAACGCTGTTTTTGGTGAAGGCAAGCATGCTCATATCGTTCAGGCTATCGCCAAAAACCACGGTTTTGTTTGGATCGAGCTGCATGAGCTCTGCAAGCCGAAACAGCGCGGTGCCCTTGGACGCGCCATAGGGCATAGCCTCTAAAAAATAAGGCTTGCTTTGCGTAAAGGCGGCGCGGCCTTCAAAAAGTCGGTTTGCAATGGGGTGCAGGCGCATAATTTCGTCAGGGTGGTTGACGCTGAGCACCTTGGGAACGGGAAAGTCAAGGAAGGCGGAAAGATCGCCTACCGCAACGCCTTTCATGCCTGAGGATTGTTTGTACTTCTTTGCAGGATCACACTCTGCGGCATAGTAAAAGCAATCGTCGCGGTATACTTGAACGTAACAGCCGTTTTGCGTCAGAAAATCGCAGATTTCACAGGCAAGCGGCGCTTCAAACTGGGTGGTTTCCAGAATGGTATGATCGCCGTTGATAAGCTCCGTGCCATTGCCGCCAATGTAGGGCATGCCTGTGTTTAACTGCTTCATGAAGGGCAGCATGCTCGCATGCGTGCGCCCGCTGGCTGGAATCACCCTCAAGCCTCTTGAAAGGCACTCGCGTAAAATGTTCAGGGTGTAATTGCTAATGACGCCTTCTTCATTAAAGAGGGTATCGTCCATGTCGGTAACAATGGTGTCGATGTTCACGTTGCCTGTGCTCCTTTATCATTGGTTCGCTTTGCTTTGAAAAAACGGGTAAGTAACTGCTGTGCCTCATTTGCTAAGAGGCCGCCTACGCAGGTAAGACGGTGGTAAAAAGCGGGGTCGCGGGTGAGGGCATAAACGCTTTCCGCACAGCCCTGACGTTCGTCCTGTGCGGCAAAATAGCACGCGCCCATACGCGCCATAACCAATGCGCCCGCACACATGGGGCATGGCTCTAAAGTAACATACAAGGTACATTCGTCGAGCCATTTTGTACCGAGAATGCGTGTAGCCTCCCGAATAACGAGCATTTCTGCATGCGCGGTGGGGTCGCCGTTCGTTTCGCACAGGTTATGCGCTTGTGCGATGGGCTTACCACAGCAAGCAATTACGGCACCTACGGGGATTTCACCTTCGTCAAATGCCTTTTGTGCTTGTGCGAGTGCAAGGCTCATCATTGCCTCATGCTCGCTCATGCGCTGGCCTGCACATTGGTATTTTGCGGCTGGGGGCTTACCGTGCGGTTTACATCTTCCGCAGACTTGAAATTAGGCAAAAGCTCATGCAAGCATGCAAGCATATCGCCATTTTGATCAATGCAAGCATGGAGCTTGTCGAGCATATGCTGAAGCGTATTTAAGTCGATTACTTCGGGACGGGCTACAAAAATCTTTTCTTTTTCGGTCTTGGCAATGCCCTCGCCTGCAAGCAGAAGTTCCTCATAGAGCTTTTCACCAGGACGCAGGCCTACATAGGAAATGGCAACCTTGCGTCCATCGGGCTGAGCGTAAAGCTGAATCATGCGCTCTGCAAGCTCGCGAATCAGAACAGGCTGTCCCATATCCAAAACAAATAGCTCCCCGCCCTTGGCAATGGAGGCGGCTTGCAGTACAAGGCTTGCCGCTTCCGGAATGGTCATAAAATAGCGGATGATATCCGGATGGGTAAGGGTGACGGGTCCCCCAGCTCGAATTTGCTGTTCAAAAAGAGGAACCACACTGCCGTGTGAACCGAGCACGTTTCCAAAACGAACCGCCGTAAATTCGGTTTCAGAAGGTTGATTCAGCGCTTCAATGGTCATTTCTGCCAAACGCTTGGTTGCACCCATCACGCTGGTTGGATTGACCGCTTTGTCGGTGGAGATCAGCACAAAGCGTTTTACTTTATGCGCAATGGCGGCCTTGGCTGTTAAATAGGTGCCAAAAACGTTGTTTTTAACCGCCTGTGCGGGACAATCCTCCATCAGCGGCACATGCTTATGGGCGGCCGCATGCAGTACAATATCGGGCTGATAAGCTCTAAATATTTCGTCCAGCCGATTGGAATCACGGATGGAGCCAACGCAAAGAATCAGCTTTTGATTTAAGTTTCCATGATAGCGCAATTTTAATTCTGAAAACAGGTCGTACATATAGTTTTCGCTGATGTCGTAAAGTACAATTCGCGCAGGCTCCAAGGGCAGCAGCTTGCGGCATAACTCACTGCCGATGCTTCCGCCGCCCCCTGTAATCAGGACCGTTTTATCGCGAAAGCATGCGGCAACCTGTGTCATATCAAGCTGTTCCTCGGGGCGGCCTAAGAGATCGCCAATGTCTAAATCGCGCACAGCACTGGGAACATCTGCTTCATTACAAAGCTCCTGTAAAGGATTGACGCGCTTTACGCGGCAGCCGGTGGCAAGGCATTTTTCGATCAGCGGCTTTAAATCTCCCGATGGGGTGGCAATGGCAATGATGATATCATCTACATGAAAATCGCTGGCAAGCTTTAAAATGTTGCCAGAGCCGCGAACCACAGGCACGCCGCTCAAGCGTGAGCCTGTGCGGGTGCGGTCGTCGTCCACCACAAGCACGGGCACACAGCTGCCATAGCTGCCGCGCTGCATTTCGTGTACCACACTTGCACCCGCCCAGCCTGCGCCGATGATCATTGTGCGGCGAAAGCTGTCGTGTGTGCTTCGCAGCAGAGGAAGCCGTTCTTTTGTAGTGAGCATGCGGTAAAAAAGGCGCGATGCCCCCACAAAAGTCAAATCGGTCAACCATAACAACAAATAAACCATCCGATGCAGTCTGAACAGGTTATAGGGGCGCACAAAGGTATTGGCAATTAATGAAAAACAGTAGGTGAGCAAAGAGGCGGTAAGCGTTGCAACGGCAAGGCGCAATACATCGCTTGCGGATGCGTATTGCCACATGGTACGGTAAATTCCAAAAGCCCAAAAGGTAAGCAGGAATATAACCGTAAGCGCAGGCGCTAAACGATAATAATTATGATAAAATTCATAGGTAGCATTGGAAGAATAGCGAAGAACCTGAGCAAAAATGATTGCGGCATTTACAAGCACAGCATCTAAAACAAGCCAAAGCACGTTGCGTGTGGTTTTTTGAAGCGCGGGTTTTGGTAAAGTCACATTGCCGCCTCCTAACAGTTCATTCATGGTATACCTATTCATTATATCACACAAGCGGGTATATGCATAGGGTTAGAAAAAGGGGGGAAAGGGGAGATTGGTTTTGGAAAAAAGCCGCCAACACTTGCACCCATTTGCAAACAATGATATACTGTCAAATGGTACACTTTGATAAATTTGGCTAAGGCAACTGCTTGCCTGCCCAGGAGGAAAATGCATGCAACATACGGTGGAAAAACTGTCTGGAAGCAAAGTGAAAATCTCGTTTAAGGTGCCTGCGGCTCAATTTGACGAGGCAATTGATAAGGCCTACCTAAAAACACGCGGTAGCATCAATGTACCTGGTTTTCGAAAAGGCAAAGCCCCTCGTAAGCTCATTGAGCGGATGTATGGCGACATGGTTTTTTATGATGATGCGCTTGAGCTTCTTTTTCCAGAAGCATACACAACCGCAGTAAAAGAAAATCAGCTCATGCCCGTTGGCAGACCCGAATTGGATGTTCAGGAAATGGAAAAAGGCAAAGACCTTGTCTTCTCCTGTGATGTTTTTGTGATGCCTGAAGTTACTTTGGGCGAATACAAAAACTTGGAGATTACTCGTAAAATCAACAAAGTAACCGATGCGCAGGTGAATAGCCGCATTGAGCAGGAACAAAAGCGTGTTGCCCGCAGCGTAGATATTACAGAGCGCCCCTTGCAAAACGGCGATAAAGCTGGTTTGGATTACAGCGGCAGCGTAGACGGCGAAAAGTTTGATGGCGGCACCGCCGAAAATCAAACCCTGGTCATTGGTTCTAACAGCTTTATTCCTGGCTTTGAGGAGCAAATGGTGGGTATGACCATTGGGGAAGAGCGTGATTTAAACGTTAAATTCCCAGAGGAATACCACAGCGAAGAATTAAAGGGCAAGGATGCTGTTTTTCATGTGAAGCTAAACGCAATCACATGCGAAGAGCTGCCAGAGCTTGACGATGACTTTGCCGCCGAAGTCAGCGATTTTGATACCTTTGCGCAGTACCGTGCAGACATTCAAAGCAAGCTTGAGCAAGCCGCGCAAATGCAAGCCACCGATGCTGCAAAGCAAAGCATGGTGGATCTGGCTGTTTCAAACGCAACCGTTGAAGTGCCAGACCCGTTGGTGGAAGATAAACTGGATGAAATGCTGGAGCAAATGGGATGGCGTATGCAGCAGCAGGGCTTTAGCCTTGAGCAGTATTGCAAAATCACGGGACAAACCGAAGAGCAAATGCGTGAAATGTACCGTGCAGAAGCGCTTGCCAGCGTAAAATCCGAGCTTGTGATTGATGAAATTGTCAAGGCTGAAAATGTGCAAGCGGATGATGCTGATGTGGATAAACTGCTAAGCGAATATGCGTCCAGTATGAACCAAACGCTTGATCAAATGAAGGCAAACTTTAATGACGGGCAAATGGAATATTTCAAGCATCGCGCCAGCATCAGCAAGCTGTTTGATCAGCTGTGGGCTTGTGCAAAAGTAAACGATGAGGAAGCTGCAGAAGCTACCGCTGAAGCGCAAGCTTAAAAACCTGCATAATGCGCGTACCGCATGCATATGCTAAAAGGGTTAGCCTGCGGCTCGCGTGTTTTTTCAAAACAAAAGCACAGCAAGGAGTGAACGATATGAGCTTGATCCCAATGGTGATTGAACAAACCAACCGTGGTGAGCGTTCATTTGATATCTATTCCCGGCTTTTGAAAGACCGTATCGTCTTCCTAGGCGGAGAGATTGATGATGATGTAGCCAACGTTGTGGTTGCACAGCTTCTTTTTCTGGAAATGGATAACCCCGATTCTGATATTTCACTCTACATCAACAGCCCTGGCGGAAGTGTTACAGCTGGTATGGCCATATTCGATACCATGAACTACATTAAATGTGATGTTCGCACGGTTTGCATTGGTATGGCCGCTAGTATGGGCGCTTTTTTGCTGATGGCTGGCCAAAAAGGCAAACGCTTAGCACTGCCCAACAGTGAAATTATGATTCATCAACCCCTAGGCGGTGCGAGCGGTCAGGCTACCGATGTAGCCATTCGCGCTGAATGGTTGATTAAAACCAAGGATAAAATGACTCGACTAATGTCTGAAATGACGGGTCAATCAATAGAGCGCTTGAAAAACGACGTGGAACGAGACTTTTTTATGAGCGCCGACGAAGGCCTGGACTATGGCATTATCGACGAAATTTATCGCCCGAGAACCGCTAAATAATCAGTGAGGTGCCAAAATGTCGGGAGACGATTTCAATCCCCGTATTCCCAAGCTAAAGCGTTGCAGCTTTTGCGGTAAAACAAGCGAGCAGGTTCGCCGCATGGTGGCCGGACCCAATGTGCAGATTTGCAGTGAGTGCATTGTGCTCTGCCAAGAGATTATTGTTGATGATTTCAAACCAGATGAAATTATTGGCACGGTTGAAATTCCGCGCCCCAAAGAGATCAAGGACGTGCTGGATCAATATGTCATTGGTCAGGAGGACGCAAAGAGAGCGCTTGCTGTAGCGGTTTATAACCATTATAAGCGCATCGATGCACCGCCCTCAGATGATGAGGTGGAGCTTCAAAAGAGCAACATCCTCATGGTAGGGCCGACGGGCTGCGGCAAAACCTTCTTGGCTCAAACGCTAGCCAAAATTTTGCGCGTGCCGTTTGCCATTGCGGATGCTACCAGCTTAACAGAAGCGGGTTATGTTGGGGAGGATGTTGAAAATATCCTCCTGCGCTTAATTCAAAATGCAGACTATGACATACCGCTTGCACAGCGCGGCATAATTTATATTGATGAAATTGATAAAATTGCCCGCAAAAGCGAAAACCCCTCCATTACCCGTGATGTGAGCGGCGAGGGTGTGCAGCAAACCCTGCTTAAAATCTTGGAAGGCACCATTGCCAGCGTACCTCCGCAAGGCGGGCGAAAGCATCCTCATCAAGACTTTATCCAGATTGATACAACCAACATTCTGTTTATTTGCGGCGGTGCCTTTGATGGGCTTTCGCCGATCATTGAGAGCAGAATCGGCAAAAAAAGCCTTGGCTTTGGCAGTGAGCTAAAGAGCAAGCAGGAGGAAAATCTAAACGAAATCCTTCATCAGCTTCGCCCTGAGGATTTGATCAAGTTTGGTTTAATTCCCGAGTTTGTCGGCCGTTTGCCCATTGTGGTTACGCTGGATCTGCTTGACGAAGAACAGCTTGTGCGCATACTCACAGAGCCTAAGAACGCATTGGTGCGGCAGTACATCTATCTGATGGATTTGGATGGTGTGGAGCTTCTCTTTGAGCCTGCGGCGCTGAAGCTCATAGCAAAGCAAGCCATTGACCGCAAGAGCGGTGCGCGTGGGTTGCGAGCCATTATCGAAAAGCTTTTAATGGAATCCATGTTTGAAATTCCCTCACGCAACGATGTAAAGCAATGCATCATCAGTGAAAAATGCGTTCAGGGAAAAGAAAAGCCCAAGCTCGTTAAAGCAGATGGCGCACAATTACGCAGGCAACGCAACCTTGCAAATGCTGAAAAAAAAGCAAAAAACAATGATTCCGGCAACACAAACGAATCAAGCGTATCTTAAAGAAGAAAACGCATTACGGTCTTCTTGATAAGGATGAATTCCTATCAAGAAGACCGTTTGTTTATGCTGAGCTTAAAAAGGCGGCTGGGTTTTGATATGCCAGCACCGCCTTAACACTTTACTTCACCTTGAGCGCCGTTGCCATGTCAGGCATTCCCTTATCATCCATAGGTGCAAGCCACATTTCATCAGGGTAGCTTTCCATGTACGGGAAGGTGTACCATGCCTGATTTTTACTGGCACCTTGATAACCATAGAAGCCATCCATGGAATCAAAGACGGGCTTTCCCTCGTGATCTACCAGCTGCAGAATGGAAACCCATGGCTCGATGATGTCTAGGCCGCTGTATTTCCACAGCATGCGCCCTTGTTCATCCACATAGCCCTCGCCGTGCTTGGCAATATACGCGTCCATTGCATCCTGCTTTGCTTGCGCATCAACCGTTACATACATTTGAATGGGTGAATAGACGGCTTCGCTGACCTTTGCGGTCATATTGTGCAAATCCACCGCCACATTGGGAGCGGTTGAAGCAACATCAGAACGAATAGAGCAGTCCAAATGGAAAGTAATCAGTCCGTCGTTTGGTTTTTCCAGCTGGCCGGTTTCTGCGCTTTGTGCAAGGCTTTCAAAGGGCTGGTTTTCTCCGATGGGCATGGCGATTTCAACGTCCGTACCGTTTATGTACAGCTTTTCCTGATCCAGCCGGTACATCATGTAAAACAGCAGCTCGCCGGGTTCTTCACCGGCAATGGTATCGCCGCCAGACATGGCGGGCATGCTCACGGCTTTTCCATCAATCCAAAGATTGTCCCGCCACCAACCGATGTTGTCCTCTGCCATCGCTGTTTCCATGGCTATCATGCCTTCATCGCTTGGGCGGCGAATGCCCGCTTCATCCACTTCGCCCAGCAGCTCGGTGGCATTTCGGTCACGAATGCTGTAGACGATGTACAGACTCATGCCGTCATAGGCGGCTTCCTTCACCTCAATGTCACAATGGGAGAAGCTCTGCTTTACAAGATTGTACTTCGTTATACCAGCCGCGTTCTTCGGCGTAGCGCCCATGGTGATATCAAACACATTATGGGTAAGCAGTGTCGCAGCCACCGCAATGGCGGCAAGCAGAAGCACAATCAGCGCCACCGTACCAAAGGAAAGTCTGCGGGCGTAGCGCCTCGGCGGTGTGGCTTGCGCCTCCTGCTTATGAATTTGAGCAAAAGCGCGGCGCATCGCCAATTCAAAGCCCTGCGGTACGTTGGTAAAGCTGCCGTTCAGGGTATCATGCGTTAATTTCATACATCTATCTCCTCTCCAAGGTCGCTTCGCAAAGCTTCTCTGGCACGGAACAAGCGGTTTTGAATCGTGCCTGTGGGACGGTGGGTGAATGCCGCAATTTCCTTGATGGAAAAGCCCTCCAAATAGTAAAGCACAATCGGCAATCGTAAGTCCTGCGGCAGTCTTCCGATGGCATCGTGTAAGGCGCGATTGTCCATGCCATCATCAAAAGGGCTGGGCATTTCCTCGCTAAGCTCAGTCGTTTTTGTGCGGCACTTTTTGCGGAGCATGTTGTGGCAGGTATTGGTCAATATGCGTGTGAGCCAAAAGCGGAACACTTCCTCGTTGCGCAGGGTGTCCCGTTTCTGCCATGCTTTCAGCAGCGCTTCCTGTACCGCATCCTCACATTCCCGATTGTCCCGAAGTATTGTATAGGCTACATGGTACAGCAACGCTTGATATCCATAGGCGGTTTCACAAAATTGTTGTTCAGTCAAGGCTGTACTTCTCTCTTTCTGCGACCATGGCCGCAATGTAACGCGCTCATAGGATAAGACAACCTAAGGAGAAGAAATGTTTACTTTCATTAGAAAATTGTTGATGGAAGCGCCGATGTCACAGCTGCGTGGTACCATAAAGACTTTTCAACCCAACAGTAATACACCAACCTTTAGCTTTCTGATATACGATCCCACAGAAAAAGGAGATTGGTATGTTGATGTTTTAAAACAACAAGAAAGCAGTGCTGCTGCTTTTGTTATCTACAGTAGTTCTGTTTGATCGTAAGCTCTATCACCATTGCGAAAAGCATTAAATAAATTTTTCCAGTGAGATACGTTCCTTGTTTTGCAAAAAGCGTTGCTCAAATTGGTCCACGGGCATGGGTCTAAAAAATACAAAGCCCTGTATGGCGTCGCATTCCGCTTCACGCAAAAAACGCACGTAGCTTTGTGCTTCCACGCCTTCTGCTACTGTGCGCAGACCCAGCTCATGCGCCACCTTGATGATGTGGTGAATGACTGTTTTTTCGCGCAGGTTATTTTCGTTTTGAAAAAGGGAACGATCCAGCTTGAGCGTTGTAAGATCGGCGTTTGACAAGGCGCTATAGGACGAAAAGCCACTGCCGAAGTCATCCAAAGAGCAGTTAAAGCCGCATTTTCGGATGCCCTCCACAACGGTGTGAAGCCGATTCAAATCGCTGAATACAATGCTTTCAAGCAATTCAAATTCAAGGTCGCTTGGCAGCAGCTGATATTTATGAAATACATTTAGGTAATCCGATAAGAAGTTGACAGAGTTAAAGTAATATTTTGAAAGGTTTACGCTGATTGGGATGGTGCGGCCATAGCATTTCCGCCATTTTTCAATCAAGGCGCACATCTGCTCAAACATATACAAATCGAGCTTTTGAATCAGCCCGTTCATTTCGAGTGTGGGGATAAAATCGTTGGGCGGGATCATGCCGCGCACGGGATCGATCCAGCGTACAAGCGCCTCTGCGCCGATGATTTCACCCGTTTTGAGATCCACCTTTGGCTGTAAATACGGGCAAATGCAGCCGCTTTCGATGGCGGGAATAATGCGCTTGCGCACGTCAATCAGCTCAATGGTGGGGTCACGGAAGGTAACCCCGTAAATTTCCAAATGCGTGTTCCAGTAGGAGCTTTCTAAGCTTTCGGCGCGGCAAAGGTCTGCATTGTAGCGGGCTGTGTCAAAATCAACGGAAGCGTCAGGCAGGTTGTAAATGCCCATTCCCACAAAAACATTGCCATGAAAACGCTCATCCTGCATATCGCGAATGGCGCGTGAAAGCAAGGTTGTGCGTACAATGATCGCTTCATCCTTGGGGGCAAATGGGGTAGCTACCGGAGAGTAATCGCTATAATCAATGGCTTGCGGCAACGCTGTATGATGAATGAGCAGGTTATAGTATCCGCCATAGATTTGTGCGGCATATTCATTGGGCTCCAGCCAATCCGTGATGATCTGATAAACCTTATGAATCAGCTCGTTTCCCACTTCATGCCCAAATACGCGGTTTACATTGCGTAAACGTTTGATTTTCAGACTGATGAGCAAATAATCCACACGTTTGTCAGGGCTGATATCGCGAAAGCACTCTCGCAACCATTGCTCGTTTTTTAAATCTGTCATCTGTCGTATGCACCTCATGTTACAAGATCCAATCTATCATAACCTAAATAGAGGAACATTTCAATCTTTTGCGACAAAAAGAGCACGTCTTTGTGAAAACGTGCTCTGATTTGTTTGCGCATGGCAAAAGGTTTAGCTGATGGTATGCTTGATGCGATCGCGTTCTTCGGCACGCTTGGCATTGTTAAAGCGGTCCAGCGTACCCACCAGATAGCCTGTGATACGGCGTATGCGCTGGAAGGGTCTTGCACCCAGATCGTAATCCAGCTCCACATCATCACCGCAAACATTGATGTCGATATGCTGGGGTTCTACGCCATATTTTTTGGTAGCACGGGCAATATACGCATTAATTTCATTTTGCTCAAGCGTTCCATTTTTGACGGTAACTGAACAAGCCATAGTAGACCATCCTTTCTGATAACGAGTTCTGATACCACATGTTGTGGCTGTGTCTATTATACCACTAATTTTAAATGATGAAACAAAAATAAAAAATAACATGCCAAGACGAAGAAAATATGTTATACTGTTACTATACCCAAAATGAATATGAGGAGGTACCCATGGTATGAAAAAGTTCCTAGCTCTGTTTCTTGCACTTGCGATGATGCTCACCGGTGCGGCGGCATTGGCAGAAGCCCCTGCGCTTAGCAAGGATGTTGTCGTCCTCTACACAAACGACGTACACTGCGGTGTTGATGAAGCATTAGGCTATGTAGGATTGGCCTCGTATCGCGATAAGCTGCTGGACGAAGGCAATTATGTAACCCTGGTGGATTGCGGCGACGCAATTCAAGGAGAGCCGATTGGCACACTGTCCACTGGTTCCTACCCGATCGATCTGATGAACAAGGTCGGTTATGATGTTGCCATTCCTGGCAATCATGAATTTGATTACGGTATGGAACGCTTTTTGGAGCTTACAAAAGCGGCGAACTTCCCCTATGTATGCGCCAACTTCGTAAGTGTCCCCGAGAACAAGCCCATTTTTGATGCGTATAAAATCCTTGATTATGATGGTGTGAAGATTGCGTTTGTGGGCATTACCACGCCTAAAACCATCACATCCTCCACACCTGCCTATTTCCAAGACAAAGACGGCAAATTCATCTACGGCTTCCAGCAGGATAAAGACGGCAAAGCACTGTATGCTTGCGTGCAAGCAGCTGTGGATGCGGCTCGTGCCGAGGGCGCAAACTACGTGGTTGCGCTGGCTCACTTAGGCATTTCCGCCGAAACTGCACCTTGGATGTCTACCGATGTCATCCTCAACACCACTGGCATCGACGTTATGCTGGACGGTCACTCCCACAGCGTGCTGCCCTGTGAAAAAGTAAAGAACTTGGACGGAAAAGAAGTTCTTCTGTCCTCCACAGGCACAAAGCTGCACCACATTGGTGAATTGCGCATTGCAACCGATGGCACCATGACCACTTCCTTGGTCAACTGGAACGATGATGTGGCTACAGCCATTGGCGATATTCAGAAGAGCTTTGAAGAGCTGGTAAACCAAGTGGTTGCCAAGAGCGATGTTGACTTGACCATTATGGAGCCAGGCAGCGATCCAGCCGTGCGCCTCGTCCGCGCCGCTGAAACCAACCTAGGCGACCTTTGTGCAGATGCATACCGTGCAATGTCGGGTGCTGATGTGGCCATCGTTAACGGCGGCGGTATTCGTACCAATATCAAAGCTGGCGATGTGACCTTTAACGACATTTTGAAGGTTCATCCTTTTGGCAATGCACTTTGCATGGTGGAAGCCTCTGGCCAAGAAATTTTGGATGCGTTGGAAATGGGCGCGCGTGTTGTGCCTGAAGAAAACGGCGGATTCCTACAGGTTTCTGGCATGACGTACGAAATACATACCTATGTGCCATCTTCTGTAAAGCTGGATGACAATGGCATGTTCGTAAGCGTAGATGGCGACTATCGCGTAAAGAACGTCAAGGTTGGCGACGCTGATCTTGATCTGGCAAAAACCTACACATTGTCCTGCCATGATTATCTGCTCAAGAACGCAGGTGATGGCTATACCATGTTCCAAGATAATCCCCTCCTGCTGGATGTGATTATGCTGGACAATCAGGTGCTGATTAACTACATTACCAAGTCCTTGGGCGGCGTTGTGGGCGCTGACTATGCAGAACCGTATGGTCAAGGCCGCATTGTGGCTGTACCCGAAGCTCCTGCGAAGTAAAAACTGTTTCAATTCAAATAAAAAAGGCTCGATATCAATCGAGCCTTTTTTATTTGATCTTTGATGGGCAACTGTTGTATTCATCAAAGCATGTCCATAAATTCGCTTTCACTAATCACAGGCACGCCGAGGCTGATGGCTTTTTCAAGCTTGCTTCCAGCTTTTTCGCCTGCAAGCACATAGGAGGTTTTCTTGCTTACGCTGCCTGAAGCGTGACCCCCGTGCAGTGTAACGAGCTTTTCAGCTTCGTCGCGGCTTAAAGTAGGAAGGGTGCCGGTAACAACGATGGTTTTTCCAGCCAAATGGTCAGAAAGCGCATCGCTTACATGCACAGGTGAAACGCCTGCGTCCAGCAAGCGCTGAATCATATCGGTATTTTCAGCAAAGCTAAAAAACTCAATGATGCTGTTGGCTACAATGTCGCCTACATCGGGGATGGCTACCAGTTCTTCAAGGCTGGCGGCTTTGAGCGCGTCTAGAGAGTTAAAGCGAACGGCTAGGTCCTTTGCGGTTTTTCGCCCAACATTGGGAATGCCCAGCGCAAACAAAAACGCATCAAGCGCACAATGACGGCTTTTTTCAAGCGCGGTCATCAGGTTTTCTGCCCGCTTTTTTTGAAAGCCTTCCAGCACCAGCAAATCACCAATGCACAGGCTGTAGAGGTCGGAGCAATCGCGCAAACCCAGCGTTTCATAAAGGGCTTCGGCGGTTTTTTCGGAAAAGGTGTCAATGTCCATGGCGTTGCGGCTGGCAAAATGGGCAAGGCGTGCCACAGCCTGCGGCTTGCACCCGTTGCGGTTCATGCAGAACAAATGAGCGCCGCGGTTAACAAGCATTGCTCCGCAGGCGGGGCAATGCGTAGGCGGTTCAATGGTTGTTTCGTTGCTTGCACCTTCTTCCGCCTCGCCAACACGCCCCATGATTTCGGGAATGACATCGTTACTGCGCCGAATCCACACCTCACAGCCAATCACAACGCGCTTGCGGCGAATATCGCCAAGGTTGTTAAGCGTTGCACGCTGTACGGTTACGCCGCCGATTTCTGTCGGGGTTAAATGGGCGAGGGGGGTTAGCTTGCCTGTACGGCCAAGCTCCCATGTAACATCCAAAAGCGTAGCCGTGTTTTCTTCAGCCGCAAATTTATATGCCACGGCCCAACGCGGAAACTTTTCTGTGTAGCCCATGGCTTGCCGTGTTTCCAAATCGCATACTTTAACGACTGCGCCGTCAATTAAATAGTCTAAGGATTCACGACGCTCCTCCACCGCGTTGATGCGCTCCACCATTTCATCGTAGCCATTGGCATGCGCTTCATACTCGCCTGTGGGAAAGCCATTTTCCTTTAAAAAGAGAAGCATGTGCTCCATATCGCTATAGGGGGCATTGTCGATGGTGCCTACCTGATAAAAAAAGGCATCCAGCTTGCGTTTGGCGGTTACGGTGGGGTCTAAATTCCGCAAAGCGCCAGCCGCCGCATTGCGTGCATTTTTCAGCGGCTCGTCGGCTGTTTGATTATATTTTTCAAGCGTGCTAAGCCGCATGATGCATTCGCCTTGAACCTCAAGCAAGCCCTTGTAGGGGATGGAGAGCGGCACGCAGTGAATGGTTTGTGCCTGCGGCAAAATACCTTCGCCAACCTCGCCGTTCCCGCGCGTGGCCGCCTGTACCAGCTGCCCATCCTGATAGGTGAGGTTGATGGTCAAGCCGTCCAGCTTATACTCCACCGCATAATGCAGAGGCGGAAGCTTTTGTGCTCTGCCGTCATTTACTTGGGCGTAAAGCTTTTCACAGCGTGCAATCCATGCGAGAAGCTCCTCGCGGCTTTGCACTTTATCCATGCTCCAAAGGCGGTTGATGTGCTTGTGCGGCGTAAAGCTGGCAAGCGGCTCTGAACCAACGCGCGCAGAAGGAGAGTCGGATAGCAAAGTGCCCGACTCTCTTTCAAGCTTTTGAAGCTCGCTTAGTTTTTCATCCCATTCAGCGTCGCTCATAGGGCTTTCGCCCTTGGTATAATACAGTGCCGATGCTGCATTGAGTTCATTGATTCGTTTGCGCATCTGTAATTCATGATTTGTCATGTTTCGTTCACCTTTACGATGGGCGCAATGGATAGCGCGAATTCTTTTTGACCGTATGCGGCAAAACCAATGGTGATGCGCGCTTCACTGCCCATGCCTGTAATTTCAAGCACATTGCCTTCTCCAAACTTACGGTGCATAACGCGGTCGCCTTCTTTAAAGAGCGCGGCCACCGCACTTGCGGGCACAGAGGCGGCGGCTGAGGCGGTAAAACCCTTTTGCACGCCTTGGATTCCCAAGGCTGTTTTGCCCATGCCAAGCCCTACGCCGCCTGCTTCCACCGCAAAACGCGGCGAACGCTTGGGCGCGGGATGGTGATAGCTATCCATCACGCCGGGGAAACTGCGCTCGCGCTGGCTGATCCACTCATCGTTTAGCAAACGGCTCGGTATTTCCTTGAGGAAGCGGCTAGGCGCGTTGTAGTTTACCTGATTGTAGAGCATGCGCTGTGCGGCATAGCTGATATAGAGAAGCTTTTGGGCGCGTGTGATAGCCACATAACAAAGCCTGCGCTCTTCCTCCAGCTTTTTTTCATCCTGTATGCTTCGGCCGCTGGGGAATACCCCTTCTTCTAAGCCTGACATAAACACAACGGGGAACTCTAAGCCCTTTGCACTATGAACCGTCATGAGCGTAACAGCGGCAGTTTCCTGCTGTGCGGCATCCAAATCTGAAATCAAGGCAACGTTTTCTAAGTAGTCCTCAAGGCAAGGCTCATCGGCGGCCTTTTCGTATTCGCTCACCGCGCCGACAAATTCATTGATGTTTTCCACGCGGTTTTTGCCTTCGTCGGACAGGTCGCGCTCATATTGAACCTTCAGCCCTGTTTTGTCGATTAAAGCTTCCACAAAGCTAGAAATGCTCATGTCCTCCCTGATGAGAACCAGCTCGTTCATCAGCTCTCCAAATTCGCGAACGCATTTGCGCGGTCGTGCAGAAAGCGTTTCAGGTACGTCCATCAAGGCGCTGTAAAGCGGAATGCCTTTTTCACTGGCATAGCTTACAAGCTCTGCAATGGTGCTGTCACCAATGGAGCGCTTGGGCTGGTTTATGATGCGGCGCAGGCTTACATCGTCAGAAGGGTTCACAATACAGCGAAGGTAGGCTACAATGTCCTTGACCTCTTTACGGTCATAGAAGCGTAGTCCGCCGTAGATGCGGTAAGGAATGCCTGCGCGAACCAGCATATCTTCCAAAACACGGCTTTGCGCGTTGGCACGGTATAAAATGGACATTTCACCGTAATCTTCGCCTGTCAGGTGCATTTGCTGCATGCGGTCGCAAATCCAAGCGGCTTCCTCGCGCTCATCGCCTGCGCAAAAGAGCTTGATGGATTCACCGGAAGGCTGATCTGTCCAAAGCGCTTTTTCCATGCGGCCTTCGTTATGCGCAATGACTTGGTTGGCGGCATCAAGTATGTTAGCGGTACTGCGGTAGTTTTGCTCAAGCTTGACCACTGTGGCATCGGGGTAATCCTTCTCAAAATCGAGAATGTTGCGCACATCGGCACCGCGCCAGCCGTAAATGCTCTGGTCGTCATCGCCCACCACGCAAAGATTGCGGCTGTTTTTGGTAATGAGCTTCACCAAAGAATACTGTGCAAAGTTTGTGTCCTGATACTCATCTACATGCACGTAATGGAAGCGTTCGCGGTAGCTTTCCAAAACTGGGGGATGATCTGCAAAAAGCTCAAGCGTCCGCACAAGCAAATCGTCAAAATCCAGCGCGTTGGCGTGCTTCAAGCGGCGTTCATAAGCGTCGTAAAGATCGTGCAGCTGTTGGCAATGAAAATCCTTTGCGGAGGATTGGAACCATTCATCCGGGCCTAAAAGCTTGTCTTTGGCTTCGCTGATTTTTGACTTGATTTCGCGCACAGGCAGAAGCTTATCGTCAATGCTAAAGTGCTTCATAAGGTCTTTGATGACGCTGGTTTGATCATCATCGTCGTAAATGGTAAAGGAACGTGTGTAACCCAATTTCTCAATATCGCGGCGCAAAATTCGCGCACAAAGAGCGTGAAAGGTGCTGACCCACACTTCTTCACCCTTGGAGCCTACGAGGGTGCTCACGCGGTTGCGCATTTCCTTGGCCGCCTTGTTGGTGAAGGTAATGGCCAATATGTTCCATGGCGCAATGCCGTGATCAATTAGGTTGGCAATACGGTAGGTGAGCGCACGCGTTTTACCGCTACCCGCGCCCGCCAAGATCAAAACAGGACCATCAAGGGTTTCGGCCGCCTTACGCTGTTGGGGATTCAATCCATCCAAATTCATTCTATGCTATCCTCATCATCACTTCTGTTGTACGTTGGCATCTTGGGAGAGAGTATCCAGCACCAGATTGTAGCCGTTTGCGCCATATAGCAGCGCACGGTTTACTCGGCTGATGGTGGCTGTAGATGCACCCGTTTTGTGTGCAATTTCTTGATAGGTAATTTTTTTACGCAACATAACGGCTACTTCAAGGCGCTGAGTAATGCTCTTTAATTCCTGCACAGTCAGTACATCCTCGCAAAAACGGTAAGCTTCCTCAATGCTGTCAAGCTGGAGTAACGCCTTCATTAACAACTCTGTTTGTTCGGTCTGGACTCTAGGCGTAAACACAATCGCAACCCTCCATAATCAGCAGTGCAAAGTCTTGCCTATTTATCATTATAGCACAGCGGAGGACGGAATGAAAGCCGAAAACTGCAATTATGCGAGAAAGGCCTATGGATTCTTTGGAGGTTTTTTGCCGAATAAACCGCCGGTCATTTCGCCAAAGCTCCGTTTAAACTTACCCATGCCTCCTTTGCCGCCCGTGGAGAGAAGGGCAAAAACGCCAAGACCCACCACCAATGCTACCACGATCCAAATAACAGCCGTCCAGCCTGTGTTGTCTTTAGCAACGGGCTTTTCGGGTGCGGCATCTGGTTTTGAGGTAGCCGCTTGGCTGGAAACATCCGCCGCGCCAGCCGAGCCTGTTACACCGCCGAAAAGCGCTTTGTATACCACCTCTGACATGGGCTTGGTGGAGGCAAGCACAAGCTCCTTGCTAATGGTGTGCGTGCCAAACTCAAACAGCATACTGCGGGGTGCCAGATCTTGATTGTACGCGCCCTTGCCCATGTATATGTCCTTAATGAGCTTTGGGTAAAGCTTATCACCTACGGCTTTGATTTGCTTTGCGAAGCTTAAATTGGCTTCCTTGTTCTGATTGCTCTTGCCCACAAGCAACCGTACCTTGCTCATTTTTTCGTTGCCGATGGTTACGGCATATTCAGCAGGATCGGGAATGCCATCGCGGTGAATATCAAAAATGGCGTTGGGCGACGTTTTCAGCAGCTGTACGGCCGTTTGACGGCTGCGGCGGTATGCGCCCGCGTCGTGCGGGTGATGCATCACCGTGCTCACCTCCGCCGTTACACCCAGCTCGGTCAGGTTGGATGCAAAGCTTTTGGCAACATCGTAAATGCCGCCGTGATCCTCATCGCTTTCGCCGCCATCGCCCTTTCGATAGCTCTCATCGCTATGGGTGCAATACATGACGATTTTTTTGGAACCGATGGCGCTTACAGGCAAGCTTTGCTGCATGGTGAGCCAGCTTACATCAGGCATTTCAACCATGCCCAGCAATTCCACGGTTGCTGTGCGCTGTGCAGAATTGACGGTAAGCACGCGGTAATGCTTGTTACCAGAGCTGATGTACTCATCGCCCGCTTCACATTCCCCGCAAAATTGCGTGATGGTTTGACCTGCGGCATCCTTGAGGGTATAGACCAGCTCTTGCGCGTGAACTGCGGTGATGGGCAGTGTGCTAAACAGCAGCAGTATGCACACTAAAACCAGTGAACGGATCAATTTGTTCATGCTATTTCTCCTTGTACTTTATTGGATTTTGAATGGGGCTATCCACGGGCTTTTCTGTACCGCGGGTCATCCGCTCCGCCATTTCGCCAATCAATTCCGCAAGCACTACGCCCACAATACCGCTGATGATAATGGCATCGAATACGCCCGCGCCGCCCAGCACAAGGGGTTGATTGATACCGTTTGCACCATTCACAACAGCTACGGCTATATCAGCAAGCATTACACCCAACACACCGCAAATAAAGGCACCGCGGCGCGAACGGCCAAGAAGGTAAGCCACAACGCCGCCAACCAAGCCATAGAGATACAGAGGATCGATCCACATGCTTTCAGGCTCGCTTGGAAGAAACATAGACAGGGCATAAATAACGCTGCCTGTGATCCCTGCGCCCAAGAGAGCACGAATGCGTTCCTTGGCTGTGCCTGCGCGAATCAGCAGATACACACACACGCCAAACGGAATCAGCGCACCGCCAGGGCTTATGGATACATTGCCCAGTACGATGTTTGGAATGAGCGTTCCAAAAAACATCAGCGCAATCAACACCAGTGCCGCGCGGTCGCTCAGGTAGAGCTTATCCAACACCCTCTGTGCAACACCAAAAAACACCAATACCGCAACCACCGTGAGCAGAATCATACCAATGGACATACACACGCATCCCTTCATAAGGAAAGTGATAGGTACTTTGCCCTGATTTCGGTAAAAAAATGCAGTGGGTTTGGATTTGTCACGAGTCTTTTATTTTGAAACCGAATGTGTTATACTTCTGTCCATATCTATCCGTCGATTTTGGTAGTGCAGCAGTTCGGCAGTTCATGGCGGATAAGAATCATAGGGTAGCATGGAAGGAGCGACTGACTTATGGCAATTTGGAACAAGGAAATCGAATGCGCCACGCGCAAGCAAATCGAGCAAATTCAACTGGAACGTTTGAAGGCTACAGTTCGCAGAGCCTATGACAACGTGCCTATGTACCGCGGAAAAATGGAAAAAGCGGGCGTAAAACCATCGGACATTCAAACACTCAAGGATGTATCCAAAATTCCGCTTACCTGCAAAACGGAGCTGAGGGAGCAATATCCTTTCAAGCTTTTGGCGGTACCGATGCGCCAAATCGTGCGCATCCATGCTTCCAGCGGCACCACAGGTCAACCCATTACAGCGGGCTATACACGTGCCGATTTAGACATGTGGGCGGAGTGTATTGCGCGAATTGCCACCGCAGGCGGTGTAACGGATAACGATATTGCGCAAATCAGCTTTGGCTACACGCTCTTTACGGGCGCTTTTGGTTTGCATGGAGGCTTGGAAAAGGTGGGCGCGGCAATCATCCCCATTTCAAGCGGAAATACGGAACGGCAGATTCAAATCATGCGCGACTTTGGATCTACCGTGTTGATTGCAACCCCCAGCTATGCCATGTATATAGCCGAAACTGCCGAGCGCATGGACATGCTCAAGGATATCAAGCTGCGCGTCGGGCTATTTGGCGCTGAGGGCAGTACGGAGGAAATGCGCGCAGAGCTTGAACGGCGCTTTCATATTCTCGCCACGGAAAACTATGGCCTAACGGAGGTTATGGGGCCTGGCGTTTCAGGTGAATGTGCATACAAATGCGGCATGCATATCAATGAGGATTGCTTCCTGCCTGAAATCATCAACCCTGATACAGGGGAGCCTCTGCCCATGGGTGAGCAGGGTGAGCTGGTGCTTACAACGCTTGCTAAGGAAGGCCAGCCAGCCCTACGCTACCGCACACGCGATATCACACGCCTTTTGGAAGAGCCCTGTGCCTGCGGCCGCACACAGCTGCGCATGGAGAAAATCAAGGGCAGAAGTGACGACATGCTGATTATTCGCGGTGTGAATGTGTTCCCCTCACAAATTGAGAGCGTTCTCATTGGGCAAAAGGGAATTGGGCCGCATTATGAAATTGTGGTAACGCGCAAAAACTATACGGATCATTTGCAAGTGAAGGTTGAGCTGGTGGACGCCGCATTGCTGGATCGCTATAGCGAGCTGGAAGCCTTGCACAACAAGATCAAGGCTCAGCTAAAAACGGTGCTCCAATTAGACGTAGAAGTAACCCTTGTTTCGCCTAACACGTTAAAGCGCTTTGAAGGCAAAGCCAAGCGTGTAACCGATTTACGATAATTCAACATTCAAAGGAGCTATGTAAATATGGACGAGAAAATCATTACCGCCGACGTTTTTACTGCCGACCATGTGGACGAACGTCTGCTGTTGGGCAACGAGGCGGTAGCACAGGGCGCTTGGGAAGCTGGGGTTCGTGTGGTCGCTAGCTATCCGGGCACACCCAGTACAGAAATTACCGAGGCGGTGGCAAAGTTTCCAGAGGTTCATTGCCAATGGGCGCCTAATGAAAAAGTAGCAACGGAGGTAGCCTTTGGCGCGTCCATGGCAGGCGGACGCGCTATGACCTGCATGAAGCATGTGGGCGTGAATGTTGCGGCCGACCCGATTTTTACAGCGGCTTATACAGGCGTAAACGCGGGGCTTGTGATTGTTTGCGCGGATGACCCTGCTATGCACAGCAGTCAAAACGAGCAGGACAGCCGTTATTATGCACGTGCCGCGCATATTCCCATGCTCGAGCCATCGGACAGCCGCGAATGCCATGCTTTTACCAAATTGGCCTTTGCCATGAGCGAAGAGCTTGACACGCCTGTATTTGTGCGTTTAACCACGCGCAGTGCGCACGCCAGAAGCGTTGTTTCGGTTGGTGAACGTGACGAGCTAGGCGTGAAACCCTACCAAAAAGACGCTATGAAATATGTGATGATGCCCGCCATGGCCAAAAAGCGCCACCCAAAGGTGGAGGAGCGCGAGGAGTTTTTAGCGGAGGCCGCAAGCCGCATGCCCATTAATGTGGTCAAAATGCGCGATACCTCCATTGGCATCATTACAAGCGGTGTTTGCTATGAATATGTGCGCGATGCTCTGCCTTATGCCAGCACATTAAAGCTGGGCATGGTTTATCCCCTGCCCATGAAGCTGATTCGCGACTTTGCTTCCAAGGTGGAAAAGCTGATTGTGGTGGAAGAGCTGGAAGGCTTGATTGAAAAAGACATCCTGGCGGCTGGCATTGCGGTGGAGGGTAAGAAATACACAGGCTTGCAGGGTGAGTTAAGCGTAGAAAAGCTCAAGCATGCACTGTTGGATGAACCCATGCCCGCGCAGAATCCTGTGGAGCTTCCTGCCCGTCCGCCCGTGCTTTGCCCTGGTTGCCCGCATCGCGGCATATTTTATGTGTTTAACAAGCTGGGTCTGCGCGTTATGGGTGACATTGGCTGTTACACGCTTGCGTCCCTTCCTCCGCTCAACGGCATTGACGCTTGCCTTTGCATGGGTGCGAGTATTGGCATGGCAAGCGGTGCAGAGCGTGCGCAGGGCAAGGAATTTTCAAAAGGCACTGTGGCTGTGCTTGGAGACAGCACCTTTATTCACAGCGGGATTACCTCGTTAATCGATGCGGTTTACAACCAAGAGTGCATTACCGTTGTGATACTGGACAACCGCATCACAGGCATGACGGGTCATCAGCAAAACCCCGCTACAGGCAAGGATATTCACAACCTGCCTGCTCCGCAGCTGAACATTGAAAAGCTTGTGGAAAGCTGTGGTGTGCGTGACATTTCGATTGTAGATCCCTTTGATTTGAAAGCGGCTGAAAAGGCACTCAGAGATGCAACCTCACATGAAGAGGTAAGCGTAGTCATTGCCCGCAGACCCTGCGCATTGATTGTAAAAAGCACCCATAAGCCCTTTGTGATTGACGGATGCAAAAATTGCGGCGCATGCATGAAGCTAAGCTGTCCCGCAATTGAACGCCACCAAGGCGCAGTAATCATCAACCCCGCTCTTTGCGTGGGTTGTGGAATGTGCGCACAGGTATGCCCCTTTAAAGCCATCAAGAGCGGGGAGGATGCGTAACATGAGCAAAGCAGCATTTGATTTGGTGATTGTAGGCGTAGGCGGACAGGGCACGCTTCTAGCCAGCAAAATTTTAGGAAAGCTTGCACTTTCGGAAAACTGCGGCGTGAAGGTAAGCGAGGTACATGGCATGAGCCAGCGCGGCGGCAGTGTAATTACCTACGTGCGCGTGGGGGACAAGGTGCATTCGCCTCTTGTAGCGCAAGGGCAGGCTGATTATTTGCTTAGCTTTGAAGCATTGGAAGCCGCCCGCGCCGCCTCCTTTCTAAAGGCTGAAGGAATCGCCATTGTAAACACACAGCAAATATGGCCAATGCCTGTGATTACGGGTGCGGCAAGCTATCCGCAGGAGCCTATGAAACCATTCCAACAGCATCGCGTAGAAAGTGCGGATGCTCTGAAATTGGCCATAGAGGCGGGTAACGCAAAAGCCCTCAACCTCGTGCTTTTAGGCATGCTGAGCATGCACCTGCCCTTTTCCCAGGAGGCATGGCAAAAAGCCATTTGTGATTGCGTACCCAAAGCAACCTTCGCCGTAAATCTTTCTGCCTTTCAAAAAGGGCGGGAGCTATCCAAACACTAAAATCATAAGATAAGGGCGATTTGCTTTGCGACAAATTGCGCATGAGTCAAAAAGGAGAGATATCCGCCATGGAGCATCTATACTGGAACCCAACGATGGAAAAAATGCCGCGCGAACAGCTTCGTGCTTTACAAGACGAGCGTTTGCGTGATGTGGTGCGCCGCGTGTACGAAAGCGTACCCTTTTACCGCAATAAAATGCAGAAGCTAGGGATTACCCCGCAGGATATTCGCGGAGTGTGCGATTTGGAGCTGCTGCCCTTTACGCAAAAGCAGGATTTACGGGATAACTATCCCTTTGGGATGTTTGCAGTACCCCAAAGCGAAATTATCCGCATCCACGCATCCAGCGGAACCACAGGAAAACCAAGTGTTGCGGGTTATACAAGCGGCGATATTGATCGTTGGGCGGAGCTAATGGCGCGCGGCATGTATTGCGCCAATATCGGCAAGCGTGATGTGGTGCAGGTTGCCTATGGTTACGGGCTGTTTACAGGCGGTTTAGGCGCGCACTACGGAGCCGAGCGCGTGGGCGCGTCTGTTATTCCCGTAAGCGGCGGAAATACCTTGCGTCAGCTCATGCTGATGGAGGACTTTGGATCTACAGCGCTGTGCTGTACGCCCTCCTATGCGCTCAACCTTGCGGATTCATTGGAACGCGAGGGTGTTTCACTGGATCGGCTCAAGCTCAAGCATGGCATTTTTGGCGCAGAGCCTTGGACAGAGGATATGCGCAAATGCATTGAAGAAAAATTGGGCATAGATGCCATCAATATTTATGGCTTGAGCGAGGTGATGGGGCCTGGGGTAGCGGTGGAATGCATGTGCAAAAACGGCATGCATATTTGGGAGGATCATTTCCTGCCTGAGGTTATTGGTGAAAATGGTCAGGCCTTGCCCTATGGCGAGCAGGGAGATTTGACCTTTACCACGCTAACCAAGCATGGTATGCCCTTGCTTCGCTACCGTACACACGACCTTTGCGCCCTGACGGATGAGCCCTGCGAATGCGGACGCACGCATGTGCGCATGTGCCGTGTGATGGGGCGTACCGATGATATGCTGATCATTCGCGGTGTGAATGTGTTTCCTTCGCAAATTGAGCACGCATTGCTGCAGGTGGCTGGCATAGAACCACACTACCATATTGTGGTGGATCGTCAAGGAACGCTTGATACCATTGAGGTGCAAGTGGAGCTGTCGCCTAGCATGATGAGCGACACAATCAAGGATTTGGAAACGCTTGAACAAAAGCTGGTGAATTCACTGGCTACCCACGCGCTGATCCATGCCAATGTAAAGCTTTGTCAACCTGGCGCCATTTCACGCAGTGAAGGAAAAGCCATGCGTGTAACGGATAAACGCAAGCTACCGCATTGACAACCGTAACACGAAGGTCTATGCAACAAATGAATCGTTTTGTGGTATAATAAAACGGCAACAGATAAAGGAGGCGTCCATTCATGTATGTAAAGCAAATTTCCGTTTTTATCGAAAATACGCCCGGTCGTCTGGCGCATTTTACAAAGCTTCTGGGAGACAATCACATTGATCTGGTATCCCTCTCTGTGGCGGACACAACACATTTCGGTATACTGCGCGGCATTGTGGCGGATTATGAGCAGGCGGTAAAGCTCATTTCTGACAATGGCTACACGGTAAAGCTGACAGATGTGCTGGCGGTGAACGTTGCGGACCGTCCGGGCGGGTTAGCGGATGTGCTGAAGGTGCTTGCTGAAAATGAAATCGGGGTAGAATACCTCTACAGCTTTGTACGCAATGCGGGCGATCATGCGTTGATTATTTTCCGCGTTGACAAGCTGGACGAAGCCGCCGATGTGCTGGCACAAGCGGGCATTAAACTGCTCTCACAGGATGAAGTGAGGGGGCTATAAGCGGCGTGTCGGAAAAGTACTTCGTCCTTTTCCGACAGGGGCTGGGGAATGTTTGCGGCAAAGCCGCAAACTGCCCGCCCGCCTGGCAAAGCCAGGCGATACGAATACAGTCAGAGGGTTTTGCGAAACCCTCCGACACCTCCCGGGAGGAACGGGGGGAGCAAAATGCGCTTCGCTGTTTTGACGGGTGAGGGGGCTCGGGGGCTTTGCTGCGTTTGGCAACAGCCGGGAGAAACGAGGGAGCAAAATGCGCTCGCTGTTTTGACGGGCGGGGGGCTTGGGGGCTTTGCTGCGTTTGGCAACAGCCGGGAGGAACGGGGGGAGCAAAATACGCTTCGCTGTTTTGACGGGCGGGGGGCTTGGGGGCTTTGTTACGTTTGGCACCAAGCGAGAAAGAAAATTTGGGGGCAAAAGAGCGCTTGCTTTTTTACCGAGAAATTATGAATACCGACAGAGGGTTCTTCGATGCCCTTAAAGGAGTTTCATGCTACGACAGAACCTTGTAACCATTGATTTGAATGCCATTGCACACAACTATGCTATTTTGAAGGGCGCTGTACCTAAGACGGTTCGTGTGATGCCTGTGATTAAGGCGGATGCCTATGGGCATGGGATGCTTCCCGTTGCCAAAACCCTTTGCAAATGCGGGGCGGCTGATTTTGCGGTTGCGTTGCCTGAAGAAGGAATTGCGTTAAGGGAAGGCGGCATACAGGCAACAGTGCTTGTGCTTGGCGCAGCTACAGAGCGTGCGGTGAGTGCCGCGATCCAAAACGATTTGACACAAACGGTTTTTACGCCTGAAATGGTTCGCTTGATGAATGAAGAGGCAATGAAACAGGGAAAAACGGCCTACGTTCACATCAAGCTGGATACAGGCATGAACCGTATCGGGCTTAAAACCGAGCAGGAGGCGGATGCATTGGCAATGGCGCTGAGCGCTGCGCCAAATGTAGCGGCAACGGGCATTTACACCCATTTTGCAGATGCGGACAACCCCTTGCAGGATGGCAACATGAACGCGTTTACGCGCATGCAGCTGGAACGCTTTACCAAGCTTCGGGCGCATTTTGACCATCGAATTCCCGCCCATGTTGCCAATAGCGCCATGAGCTTGCTCGCGCCAGAGGCATATTTTAACATGATCCGCGAGGGCATTTCCCTCTATGGCTACCCGCCCGTGGATACCCATCTTCCTTTTTTGCCCGCCCTGCGCTGGACAACCGAGGTGGTGCATGTAAAGACCGTTTCAGCGGGAGAAAGCATTGGGTATGGCTGTGCTTTTGTTGCCAAGCATGAAATGCGCGTAGCAACGGTAGCAGTTGGTTATGGGGACGGCTATCATCGCCTTTGTGCCAATCATGGACAGATGCTGGTTTGCAAAAAGCGCGCCAATATCTTAGGCCGCGTATGCATGGATCAAACCATGCTGGATGTAACCGATATTCCTGAGGCATGTGTAGGCGATGAAGTGGTTCTTCTAGGTGCGCAGGGCAACGAAACCATTGACGCGGTTGAGCTTGCGCGTTATGCGCAAACCATCTGCTATGAGGTGCTGCTTAGCATTACAGCACGGGTGCCCAAAACCTATTTGGGTGAGTAACGCATGAAATGCTTGTGTTTTGACAAAATAAGCCTTGCTGGCGTCAAGGTATGGAAAGGAACCAAACCATGCAAACCAAAACAAAGAAGAAACCACCGATAGAGGAGGTTAAAAAACCGATTCTGACTGGTTCATGGCATGGCAAAGATGCTTGGAAGCTTGCGGGTAAGCGTGCCATCTCTATTTTAGCGGTATCCCTTGTATACCTGATTGCAGGACTGCTGCTGGGCTTTGACAACCTCGCTGGGCGCATTGTAACCTCCCTTGCGGTGGTGCTGCTGGTGATTTACTATCAATATCACCAAGGCATGGGCAAAGGTCAGGACGACGCGGCCCTTGCGGAAATCATGTATCAGCGCACGCAGGAGGGCAAGGAGGTTACACAGTCCGACCGTGAACGCTGCTTTCATCCTTTCAAGGGAACCTTTGCCACATTGGTGGGAGCGCTGCCCTTTGTGCTGTTCGCATTGGTGTTTGCCTTTGTGACCAAACCTAGCGAGTATGTCTTAGGTGTGCTGCCCTCATGGACAGAAGGCCTTATGGCACAAAACGAGTTTGGGGATGCACTGCACTACTATGGCCTAAACTCTGGCTTGGGTGCAGTGGACGTGATGCGCGTGATGGATCGTGCAATGGTCATGCCCTTTATCAACGTTGCCTCCTACATAGGCGATTATGCCGCCTTGCTTGTGGAGCGTTTAAGCCCACTGCTGGTATTGATTGCGCCTATGGGCTACGGCTTTGGCTATGCGCGCGGTGTGGATTTGCGCACCAAAATCAACACAGGCATTAAAATGGGCGATGATAAAAAGAAGCGCAAGGAACGCAAAGCCCGCAAACAGCGCCAGCGTAGTTCTGCGCCTGAACGCCTGGTTTAACCGTATGCGCATCATATCAGGCATCAGGCGGGGTACACAGCTGTTTGCGCCGCAGGGCATGGATACGCGGCCTACGCAGGATCGCGTAAAGGAATCGCTTTTCAACATCCTGCAAGGGTATGTAGCAGACGCGGTGGTGCTGGATTTATTCGCGGGCAGCGGCGGCTTGGCGCTGGAAGCCATCAGCCGAGGTGCAAAGCATGCGGCGCTTGTGGATATGGATCGCGAGGCGATGAACTGCATTCGCCGCAACGTGAACAAGCTTGGCTTTGAAAACAGCGTGAGCCTTTTTCAATGCCAATGGCGGCAAGCGCTTTTGCAAATCAAGCAAGCGGGACTATGCTTTGATCTGGTTTTCTTAGATCCGCCCTATCGCATGACGGATTTGCAAACCTTTTGCGGCGAGCTTAGTCAAAATAGGTTGCTGGTGCATGGCGCCATGCTGGTGCTGGAGCATCGCAGCGGGCTTATTCCCACGCTTGGCAAGGAATTTATGCTTGTGAATGAACGGCGCTACGGTGATAGCGAAATTCACTTTTACCAGTTTGAGGAAGAGGCGAAAGGAGAGCCGCTGCTGTGAACAAAGGGCTGTGTATTTATCCCGGTAGCTTTGATCCCATTACAAACGGGCATTTGGATATTATTGAGCGCGGGGCAAAGCTTTTTCCCAAAATGATTGTGGCTGTGCTTTATAACCCGATCAAAACAGGCTGTTTTACCATGAAACAGCGCTTGAACATGCTGGAACGCTCCTGCGCGCACATCCCAAACGTAGCCTTTGATTGCTTTGATGGGCTGTTGGTAGATTATATGCGCAAAATGGATGCGGGCATTGTGCTCAGAGGTCTGCGCGCAGTAACAGATTTTGAAAGCGAGTTTCAAATGGCACAGCTTAACCATCAGCTTTCCCCCGAGGTAGAAACCTTGTTTTTAATGTCCTCACCCGATCATGCTTATTTAAGCTCGAGCGCCGTGCGTGAAATTGGTATGTTCGGCGGGGAAATTGCACCGTTTGTACCAACCGTTGTTGCGCAGGAAATTGCTTGCGCACTGAAAAAGGCGTAATCGCCATATGATGCCCTGAACCAAACATTGCCATAAGGAGGAAAACTTGTGCAACAAGATGCCGTTACCGCATTTCGAAAGAGCCTCAACGATTTGGAAGAGGTTGTGATGCAGGCAAAGCGCGTGCCCCTAAGCGGCATGTGCATGCTTGAACGCGAAAGAGTGCTCAACATTATTGGCATGCTATCTGGCGATTTGCCTTCGACCTTTGCAGAATGCGAAGGGGTGGTTCAAAACCAAATCAGCATATTGTCAGAGGCCAATGAGCGTGCGGAGCAAACCAAAGCAAACGCAACCATGCGCGCCAACCAATACATGAACGATGCAAAGGCGCAGGCACAGCAAACCGTTGTGCAAGCCAATCAGCAAGCACAGGACATGCTCAAAAAAGCACAGCAGCAGTCAAGCGGCATGGTGAGGGATGCGCAGGAGCAGGCCAACAACATGGTGAGGGATGCTGAAGCACGCGCAAGACAGCTTGTGAGCGAGCAGGAAATTGTAGCGCGTGCAAACATGGAAGCGGAGGAGCTCAAACAAACCGTACAGGAAGAAGTTGACAAGCTCTACTCCGACGTGTACCGCCATATCGACGAGGTGCTTGTTCAGCTTGACCGTTCCATCAGCGAAAAGCTCACGGACATTCGCATGACGCGCCAGCAAATCGATCAAAGCATGCCCATGCACTGAACCAATAAATCACAAAAGCTGCCTGCATCCTTTGCATGGCGGCTTTTGTTGTTAAATCATGCCCATCCTGTATGCACTTGCCACGGTTCTTTGCGCCAAGAAGGGCTACAATAAACCATGGCAGGCTTCCCAATTTACGCAGGAAAGGGCGACGCGCATGCAAAAAACGAAGGCTTCCTTAGGGGTGATCGCGGCGACGGCCATAACGGTGCTGACGCTTTTTTTGCTACCCTTCACGCCGAAGGTGGCAGTCAGAACGGTACTGCCTAAGCGTGGAGAACTGATTGAAACGATCTTTTTGGAGGGTGTAATTTGTTACCAAAATGAACAGCCTTGCGTAAATTTACAGGCTGGGCTTGTGAAAGCCGTTTATGCTAATCATGGTCAGCGTGTGAAGGCGGGTGAATTGCTTTTTTGTTTGGATACCACTGCGGAAGAGCAGGCGCTAGGCGTGCTTACAAAAATGAACCATGAGCGTGAACAGGCCATTCAAAGCATGGGGGAGCATGCGGCACTAGAGGCGCTTTCGCTCCAAAGCGCTATGGACGCAGAAAAAATGCAAGCGGAACTGCAAATGCAAATTGAAGCCAAGCATATTCGTGCGCAAAGGGATGGTGTTGTAGGCGGCGTTTTTACTGAAAAGGGCGCGTATGTAGCCGCCATGTCTGTTTTGGGTACGGTGAGGGATGAGCGCAAGTGCGTTACAGCGGTCAATCAAATGCAAAACGGCGGAAATGTAGCGCCGAACACAGCCGCAGAGCTGCAAAGTGCAACGGGAGAAAAAATTGGCTTTGCAACGCTAAAACGCATTGGAGCGCCAACATTAGACACGCAAACCGCGCAGTATTTGCAGCAGCTTACTTTTATGCCTTCTGATGGGAATGCGTTGGATGCAATGAGCATTGGGGATCGTGTTACGGTAGAGCTTTTATGCAATGTGTCGCCAAACGAAGTGCTGGTTCCGTTAAGCGCCATTGGCAGCGGTGACAGGCTATGGGTGGTGAAGGATGGCGCGGCCACACCGCTCAGAGTGGATTTGAACAAACGCAATGAAGAATTTGTATGCGTTTCTGAAACACTCCTAGGCAATCGCGTAATCCTTATGCCGGATGAAAGTGAACTGTATGCGGGCTGTGCGGTAAAGGAGGCGAAAAAGCGTTGAAGCGTAGGGATTTTTGGAAGCTTAGCTTTGTGAATATCTTTGCCACCCCCACGCGCTCTGTGTTAACGATTCTTGGCATGGCCATAGGAATCGGCGCTATTTTGACCGTGCTTACCTTGGGGGATGCGGGCAAAACGCAGGTACAAAGTGAAATGGCTCGCTTAGGCATTGACAAGGTGTGGCTTAGCGCAAGCGGCGGAGATACGCTAAAGCATGGGGACGCGGAAATGCTCTCAAAGGCACTTCATACCACAGTCACAGAGCAGGTGTATGCGCCTGTTGAACTGCGTTGCAAAAACCGCGAGCAGGGCGGAATCATGGTTGGCTGTACAGAGGATTATATGCGCATTATGGATACGCATGTATTATCTGGCCGTGCGCTATATCCCGCAGAATGGAAGGAAGGGAGCCGCTCTATATTGCTAGGGGAGAGCATTGCAGATGAATTGGGCGCAATGGAGGGGGATCGTGTAAGCGTATCGGGCATACAGCTTCGCTGTGCGGGGGTGATCACGCAGAAAAACGAGCTTTCACAGGTGGACGCTTCGCGCTCCGTTTTTGTACCCATAGCGGTTTTTTGTGAATTGATGGGGCAAACGGTTCATGAAATAACGGTGAGCGTGCCCAAAAGCACAAAACCGCAGGCTGTGGCCGCAATGGCGGTGGATGTAATGCGCACACACAGAAAAACAGAGGTGCAGGCTGTGAGCATGCAAGTACAAATTGAAGCCGCCAATGGGGTGATGGCTATTTTTGTGGATGTGCTGAAATGGGTGGCCGCCATCTGTATTTTGGTGGGCGGCATAGGCGTAATGAATATTTTACTGGTCAGCGTGCGAGAACGAAGGCGCGAGATAGGCATTATGAAATCATTGGGCACCACTCAAATGCAGATTTGTCTATTGTTTTTATTGGAGGCATTGATTTACGCATTGGTGGGCGGTGCGCTGGGCTTGGTGATTGGCATGGGCTTGATTGGCTTGGCGGGCAAAAGCATCGGCTTATTGCCCGTGGTGCGCTTTTCCGATTGCTTTCTGGTTTTTACCGCGGCGCTGGCTGTGGGACTTTTCTTTGGCGTAATGCCCGCATCGCGAGCGTCCCGCTTAAAACCCGTGGACGCGCTTCGCGAAGATTGATGCAATTTTGATGAAGTGATGGTATGATTTTGGCCGTCGTGTACATCATGAACAAATGCAGTATTTAATCTTAGTCGAATTAGTCAATATGAAAATTGTTAAATTCGAGATATAATACAACCAGTTAGATGCCGTGCGATTGATACTATCTGTGGTATTATGTACACGTGCATTCAGCATAAAGGAGGACTTTGATATGGCAAGTGTTGCTCTAAACCACATCTACAAGATCTATACTGGCAATGTGACCGCTGTAAGCGATTTCTGTCTTGACATCGAGGACAAGGAGTTCATCGTTCTGGTTGGACCTTCTGGCTGCGGTAAATCCACAACCCTGCGCATGGTTGCAGGCTTGGAGGAAATCTCCAGCGGCGAACTCTACATTGGCGATCGTTTGGTGAACGATGTAGCCCCCAAGGATCGCGACATTGCAATGGTGTTCCAAAACTATGCATTGTATCCCCACATGACCGTGTATGACAACATGGCTTTTGGTCTGAAGCTTCGCAAAACCCCCAAGGCTGAAATCAAACAGCGCGTGGAAGAAGCGGCAAAGATTTTGGACATCACTCACCTGCTTGCACGTAAGCCCAAGGCTTTGTCAGGCGGCCAACGTCAGCGTGTTGCTTTGGGTCGCGCCATTGTTCGTGAGCCCAAGGTCTTCCTGATGGACGAACCTCTGTCCAACTTGGACGCAAAGCTTCGTGTAGCCATGCGTACCGAAATCACCAAGCTGCATCAGCGCTTGCAAACCACCTTCATCTATGTTACCCATGACCAGACCGAGGCCTTGACAATGGGCTCCCGTATCGTGGTTATGAAGGATGGCTTTGTACAGCAGGTGGATACGCCCCAAAACCTGTACGACTATCCCGTGAACCTGTTTGTTGCAGGCTTCATTGGCAGTCCTCAAATGAACATCTTCAACGTAAAGCTTGAGAAAATCGGCAACGATGTGGCCGCCGTATTTGGCGACAACAAAATCGTTATTCCGCCAAGCAAGCTATCCAAGTTTGCAGATGAAGAATACATCGGCAAGGAAGTTTACATGGGCATCCGTCCTGAAAACATCCATGACGAAGATGTCTTTGTACAAGCCGCTCCCAACGCAGTTATCAACACCAGCGTTGAAGTGGTTGAGCTGATGGGTTCTGAAACCTATCTGTACCTGTCCACCAGCGGCAAGGACGAGAACATCATTGCTCGCGTGAATGCTCGCACCACCAGCCGCGGCGGCCAGCAGATTCCGATTGCATTTGACGTCAATCACCTGCATTTCTTCGACAAAGAAACCGAAGCCACTTTGCTTACTCGCTAAGCTTGGCATAAACGAACCTCCATTCGCTGTCATAGGCGAGCGGGGGTTCGTTTTTTTTGATTCACCAAACAACAATCTTGTCTTTTTTTCATCTGAAGGTTGAAACCCCATCCTCATCATGGTATGATACAAAAGTCTACAAAGACGCCTGAGGAGGAGCTATGACTTACGATTTGGACGCCCTATTTTCCCGTGTGGAAAAGCCCGCACGTTATACGGGCTGTGAAATGAACGCAACCACAAAGCCATTTGATTCGGCTGAAGTTACTTTTGCGTTTTGCTTTCCCGATACCTATGAGGTGGCCATGAGCCATCTTGGAATGAAAATCCTTTATGGAATTTTGAACGATCTTCCCTATGCACTGTGTGAGCGCTGCTGCATGCCCTGTGCGGACATGCTTGCCGAAATGAAAAAAGAGGAGGTTCCGCTTTTTTCGCTGGAAAGCCGCACACAGCTCAGCCAATTTGATATTGTAGGCTTTACGCTTCAATATGAAATGAGCTATACCAACATTTTAGAAATGCTTCATTTAGGTCGTGTGCCCGTGAAGGCGGCTGAACGCGGGGAGCAGGACCCCATTGTGGTAGCGGGCGGCCCCTGCGCATTTAACCCAGAGCCTTTGCACCTCTTTATGGATGCCTTTATGATTGGCGATGGGGAAGAGGTAATCATCAGCCTGACCGACATCATCAACGATTGTAAGAAAAATCATATTCCGCGAAAAGAATGCTTGCGCCGTCTGGCAAAGCTTGAAGGCGTATATGTGCCTTCTCTTTATGAAGCATCATACAACGAAGATGGCACCTTAAAAAGCCTTACACCCATTGACGACGTGGCACCTGCTCGTGTGCGCAAATGCATCGTAACCGATTTAAACACGGCGTATGCGCCCGTACATCCGCCAGTGCCGTATGTGCAGGTGGTTTTTGACCGCATCATGCTTGAAATTATGCGCGGCTGTACACGCGGCTGTCGTTTTTGCCAAGCGGGTATGCTTTATCGGCCTGTGCGTGAACGCAGTGTGGAAACACTGGTGGAAATGGCCAAACAAACGGTCAAAAACACGGGCTATGAAGAAATCTCCCTTTCATCGCTTTCTTCAAGCGATTATTCTTGCCTATCCGAATTGGCAAAACGCCTTTCGGAGGAGCTGGAGGATCAGCGCGTGTCGCTTTCGTTGCCAAGCCTGCGCGTGGATAAATTTGTGCAGGATACTTTGACGCACACCCAAAAGGTGAAGAAAAGCAGCATAACCTTCGCGCCCGAGGCAGGAAGTCAGCGCCTTCGCGACGTGATCAACAAAAATGTGACAGACGAAGATTTGGTCACCACCCTCACCAATGCTTTTTCAAATGGTTGGAATGCGGTAAAGCTTTATTTCATGATGGGCTTGCCCACGGAAACAGACGAGGACTTGGCAGGAATTGCCGAGGTGGCAAAGTCGGCGGCTGGCGCCTATTATGCCGTACCCAGAGAAAAACGCGTGAAGGGGTTACGCATCACATGCAGTACGGCGGTGTTTGTTCCCAAGCCCTTTACCCCCTTTCAGTGGTGCGCACAGGATGAGCCTGAAGTGGTTCAGCGTAAACAGCGCATGGTTCGCGACCTGTTCAGACCCCTTCGCACCGCAAATTTCAACTATCACGATTCATCTGTAAGCCGTATGGAAGCTTGCTTTGCGGTGGGCGATCGCCGCCTTGCCAACGTGCTTTACCGCGCGTGGGAGCTTGGCTGTATCCTAGACGGCTGGACGGAGTATTTCCGCTATGATTTATGGTTGCAGGCTTTTCAAGACTGCGGACTATCCATCGCTTTTTACGCCCATCGCGTGCGCGGCTTTGATGAGGTTTTGCCATGGGATCATATTGACGCAGGCATTTCAAAAGCGTTTTTAAAGCGCGAGTATGAAAAAGCCCTGTCTGGCGAAACCACAAAGGATTGTCGCGAGGGCTGCAATGGCTGCGGATTGCAAGCTCGTAAAGGAGTGTGCAAGGGATGCGAATGATTGTTATATTTGAAAAAGGTACGGAGCTTCGCTATATCGGGCATTTGGATTTAATGCGCCTGATGCAGCGTGCGCTTCGCCGAAGCGGCTTGCCCATCCAGTATTCAAACGGCTTTAATCCGCATATTCGTTTAAGCTTTGCCGCACCCCTGAGCGTTGGCGTGGTTGGCCTGCGGGAGCTGATGGAGGTACCGCTTATAGAGGCTGTAGCACCCGATGCTTTTATTACCGCAATGAATCAGGTTTTGCCAAGCTGTCTTCAAATCAAAGCCTGCAAACCCATGCAGGAGGATACTCAAACGCTCATGGCGCTTGTGGGCGGCTCGCGCTATACCATTCGTTTCGGACATGGCGCAAACGAGGATGCCGCCATTCAAAAATTTGACGCGTTTATGAGCCTTCCGGAATATATGGCGACTCGTAAAACCAAGAGCGGCGAAAACCCTTGCGATATCAGAGCATTTGTAAAGTCTGCCCATGTTGAAAATACAAATGAGGCATATGCCATCCATATGGAAACCATCTGCACGGCGGCAGGTGCGCTCAAGCCTTCCCTGTGGCTGGAATGCTTGTGCGAATTTGCGCAGGTGGAGCCCTTTTCGCGCGTGATTTATCGCGATGCAATTTTGAGCGCAAAAAAGGACGGAACCCTTGTGCCGTTGGAGGAGCTTTGATATGCCTGAACCCATGCGCATTCTTGTGCGTGCCTCGCCGGAAACCTCACGCATTGCCCTTTTGGACGAGCGTGGACTTTGCGAGTTTTATCAAGAGGAAGCAAGCGCCGAAAGCTTGGTTGGCGCTATTTTTTTGGGACGCGTTGAACGCGTTCTGCCCGATGTAAAGGCGGCGTTTATCCGCATCGGTTTGCCTCTCAACGGCTTTTTGCCCCTCAAGGAATCCGAAAGCTACCACAGGCAGCAGGGCAATCGGCCGTTGATGAGCGGGCAAGAGCTGTTGGTACAGGTGAAGAAGGACCCAAAGGGCGGGAAGGGCGCGTTTCTCACCCGTGACATTGCCCTGCCAGGGCAATATGTACTGCTGATGCCCAACAACCTTTTCATCGGTACCAGCAAGCGCTTTGAAGCGGATAGTGACCGCAAGCGTGCGCATGCGTTAGGCAAGGAAATAGCCAGTGAGCGCTTCGGGTTGATTGTGCGCCATGCCGCGCTTTTTGCCTCTCGTGAGGAAATACAAAATGAAGTAACGGCTCTGTGGGAGCTTTGGCAAGGCATTGCGCAAAAAGCGGAATATCAAAAGGCTCCCGCGCAAATGCACCGCGAGCCCTCCATGCTTTCCGTACTGCTGCGAGATTACACGGCAAGGCACAGCATAGAGGTAGCCGCCAATGTGCCGCGCCCTCATGACATTGCGGAGGATGTTCCTTGGCAATGCCTGCCAGCGGTTGAGCTTGAAGCCTTATGGCAGGGCAAGCGGATTGACGCAGAGCTTTCAAAAGCACTCAACCGCCGCGTAGAGCTTGCACAAGGCGGAAGCTTGGTGATTGACGAGCGTGAGGCATTGCAAACCGTTGATTTAAACAGCGGAAGCGTTGTAAAAGCGGTTGGGGAGGAAGCACTGCCCCTTGCCCAAAACCTGCAAGCGGTGCCTGAAATTGCGCGTCAAATCAGACTGCGGAATTTAAGCGGTATTTTGCTTGTGGATTTTATCGACATGTCAAGCGACGAGGAACGCGCACAAGTGCAAGAGGCCATGACCGAGGCCGTGCGGGACGATCGGGTCAAAACAGTCGTGCACGGCTTTACAAGCCTTGGGCTTTTGGAAATGACGCGCAAGCGCACACGCGACACCTTGCGAGATTCACTTACAGAGCCTTGCCAATACTGCCACGAGAGCGGCCGCATGCTTCGCGGCTGACGAAAGGAAGCAAGCACAGTGGAACACAAACCCGTTTATGTTACCCAAGAGGAACGGCAGCAGCAGGAGGCGGCCATTCAAGCCATCCTTCATTTGCCAAACCGTCCTCAAAGCTTTCACATTGTTACCTACGGCTGTCAAATGAACGCACACGACAGTGAAAAGCTTGCAGGCTTGTTGCTTCAAATGGGAATGCTAGAAGCAGATGATCGCAGGCATGCGGATCTCGTCCTGTTTAACACCTGCTGTGTGCGTGACAATGCAGAGCGCCGCGCACTTGGAAATGTGAATTGGCTCAAGCAGCTCAAAAAGGATAAACCAAAGCTGCTCATTGGCGTGTGCGGCTGCATGGTGCAGCAGCCGCTCATGGCTGAAAAAATACTCAAGCAATACAAGTTTATTGATTTGGCTTTTGGCACGCACAATCTGCATACATTGCCCCAGCTTCTGTTAACGCTTTTAACAGAGGAAAAACGTGTGGTGAGCGTAACGCAATGTGAAAACCTGATTGCGGAAGGCTTGCCGGTAAAACGCCTCAATTCATATCACGCCTATATCACCATTATGTACGGCTGTGACAACTTCTGCTCTTACTGTATTGTACCCTATGTACGAGGGCGGGAGCGCTCACGCCAAGCCTCCGATATATTGCGCGAGGCTGAACAATTGCTTCGTGGCGGCGTGCAAGAAATTATGCTATTGGGGCAGAATGTAAACAGCTATGGGAACGGCTCTGAAAACGGCGATACCTTCCCCAAATTGCTAAAGGCACTGGATGAAATGGGCATTCCCCGCATTCGCTTTATGACCTCACACCCCAAGGATTTAAGCGATGAGCTCATTGAGGTAATGGCAGGCGGCAAGCATATTTGCAATCACCTGCACCTGCCCATTCAAAGCGGAAACGATGAAATTCTGCGCCTCATGAACCGCCGCTATACACGCGAGGATTATCTGCGCAAGGTAGAAAAGCTCCGCGCCAGCATTCCTGGAATAGGCCTCACCACAGACTTTATTGTGAGCTTTCCAGGGGAAACCGAAGCACAGTTTGAGGATACCTGTTCGCTTGTGCGTGAGGTTGGGTTTGATTCGGCGTTTACATTCATCTATTCCCCTCGCGCAGGTACCAAAGCGGCCGCTATGCAAGGCATGATTGAAAAAGAAGTGACCACGCAGCGCTTCAACAGGCTTGTGGCCGAGGTGGAAGCCTCCGCCGCAAAGGTGTACCAAAATTTGCTTGGAAAGCGCGAGATGGTACTGGTAGAAGGGCTTTCCAAACGCGATGAGCACATGGTAGCCGGTAAAGGCGCACGCAATGTGACCATCGTGCTACCCGGCGATATCCAAGATGTTGGCAAAATCATTCCCGTAACCATTACCTCCGCCGCAACCAATACGTTGCGTGCGGAAAGATTAGAAAGGTGAACTGAAAATGGAAAAGGTATTGAATCAGGCAGAGCTATTGGCGGAGTCTATTTTGGAGAGCGAAGAGTATATCAACATGCGTTTGAGCGAGCAAGCCGCCATGAAAAACGAGGACGCAACCCGCTTGGTTGCCGAGTACAGCGAAAAGCGTGAAGATGTAGAAAAAATTCTAGCGGATGCGAACATGGATCATGCGGCGCTGGCAGCGGCAGGCGAAGCGCTTGAAAACGCTGAAAAGTCGATTGACCAAAACGAACTGCTTAAGAAGATGCGCGACACCCGTGAAGCATTTTCAGACATGATGAAAAAAGTAAACGCCATCATCAAATATGTGGTGACGGGTGAAGAAGAGGAAGAAGCACACAGCTGTTCTGGTTCCTGTGAAAGCTGTGGCGGCGGGTGCGGACATCAGCATTAATGCTGGATAGCTCCCATACAAAAGCAACCTCTTTACGAAAGGAAGCGAGCTTGTGGCAGGCGTAACCCCCATGATGCAACAATACTTGGATATTAAGCAAAGGCATAAAGACTGCATCCTCTTTTTTCGTCTCGGAGATTTTTATGAGATGTTTTATGAGGATGCCGCGCTTGCGTCCAAGGAATTGGAGCTTACGCTCACGGGTAAGGACTGCGGCTTGAGCGAACGCGCACCCATGTGCGGCATTCCTTTTCATGCGGCAGAGGTTTATATCACACGCTTGATTGACAAAGGCTATAAGGTTGCCATTTGTGAACAGCTTACCGATCCAGCTCTTAGCAAGGGGCTGGTAGAGCGGGATGTGATCCGTATCATCACCCCCGGCACGGTGGTGGATCCCGCTATGCTTGATGAAAAAACAAGCAACTACGTGCTCTGCGTTGCGTTTATGGCCAAATCAGCCTCGCTTGCTTATGCAGATGTAAGCACAGGTGAGCTGGTTGCTCATTGCTTGATTGATTTTGATAAATCCTTGAAGGACGAGCTCATGCGCATTCGGCCTCATGAAATTGTTGCAAGCAGCTTGGAACAGCTCACGCCCTACTTAACCGAGGACGTGAGCCTGACCACCCTGCCTGACAGTGCCTTTCAAAAAAAGAGTGCGCTTGTTGAAATTTACAGCCATTTTAAGGTGCAAACTGTTACATCGCTTGGCTTGGATGAAAAGGATAAGCGAGTGATTTCGGTAGGTGCCTTGCTTCGCTATTTAAATGATACGCAAAAAAACAGCCTGAGCCACATAACCCAGCTCACCCTTTACCAAGGTGAGGACACCATGTTTTTGGATCGCATGACGCGCCGCAATCTGGAATTAACGGAAAGTCTGCGGGGCGGTGAGCGCAAAGGCTCCCTGCTGTGGCTGTTGGATGAAACACATACAGCCATGGGCGCGCGTTTGCTTCGCACATGGGTAGAAAATCCAATTTTGAGCATGGAACGCATTCAGGCGCGTTTGGATGCGGTGGAGGCCTTCTACAAGAACTTCATGACGGCGGAGGAGCTTGGGCAGTCGCTTGCAAACGTTGCGGACATGGAACGGTTGCTGAGCAAAATCAGCTATAACAGCATTACCGCAAGGGATTGCTTGGCCTTACTGCGCTCCCTGCGAAGTGTAGCGCCTGTAAAGGAGCTTCTTGCACAGTTTGAAGCATTGCCCATTGCGGTGCTTGCACGCACGCTCACCCCCCTTGACACGCTTTGCGAGCTTCTTGAGCGTGCCATCAACCCAGATGCGCCTCTTACCTTGGGGGAAGGCGGCGTAATCAGGGACGGCTACCATGCAGAGCTTGATGAATACCGAAACGCGGCCACCTGCGGCAAGCAATGGGTGCTGGACATGGAAGCTGCCGAGCGGCAAGAAACGGGCATTAAGAACCTAAAGATCCAGTACAACCGTGTTTTTGGTTTTTACATTGAGGTGACCAAGAGCTATTTAAGCCAAGTACCCCTGCGCTATACACGCAAACAAACCCTTGCCAATTGCGAGCGATATATAACGCCTGAGCTACAAGATATTGAGCGGAAAATCACGGGGGCACAGCAAGCCTCCTTGGCGCTGGAAAGCACCTTGTTTGCAGAAATTCGTGAAGCCATTGCGCAGGAAATCGGAGCTATTCAGCAAAATGCGCTTGCCCTTAAAACAGCGGATGCACTTTTATCCTTGGCCAAGGTGGCGCGTGAAAATGGTTACGTAAAACCCACGCTCAACGAGCATGGCGAGCTAACCATCATAGAAGGCAGGCATCCCATTGTAGAGCGCATGATGGTAGATAACCCCTTTGTGCCAAACGATGTGAAGCTGGATACGGATGAAAACCGTATGCTCATTATCACAGGCCCCAACATGGCTGGCAAGAGCACCTATATGCGGCAAGTGGCGCTGATTACACTCATGGCGCATATCGGTAGCTTTGTGCCCGCTCAAAGCGCGGAAATCAGCCTGTGCGACCGTATTTTTACGCGCATTGGTGCATCGGATGATTTGGCAGGCGGGCAAAGCACCTTCATGGTGGAAATGAGTGAAACAGCGGCGATTTTGCGAAATGCAACCTCCAAATCCCTTGTGATATTGGACGAAATTGGGCGCGGAACCAGCACCTTTGACGGGCTTGCCATTGCGTGGGCGGTGGTTGAATATTTGCTGGACACAAAGCGCATAGGCGCTAAAACACTTTTTGCAACGCATTACCATGAACTAAGCGAGCTGGAAGGCCGCTTTGCAGGCGTAAAAAACTACTGCATCACTGTGATGGAGCGCGGCGAGGATGTGATTTTCCTGCGCAAGATCATGCCGGGCGGTGCGGATAAAAGCTACGGCGTGCATGTGGCGCGGCTTGCGGGCGTACCTGCCCCCGTGGTGGCGCGCGCACACGAAATTCAAGCAAGGCTTGAAGTAAGCGATATCAACCAAGAAACCATATCGTCCAATATCATGGAAAAGAAAAAGAAGCAGGAGAAGCAAACGGATCTGTTTCATTTGGCGCAGGATGATTTGGTTGAAGAGCTTCAAAATATGGATGTGCTATCCATCACACCCATGGATGCACTCAACCTTCTATTTAAACTGCGCGAAAAGGCGCGGCGACTGTAAAGCAAAGGAGAATCGCGTTGGCAAGCATACAAAGGTTATCCTCTGAGCTGATTGGACAAATTGCCGCGGGCGAGGTGGTAGAGCGCCCCGCTTCCGCTGTAAAGGAGCTAGTTGAAAACTGTATTGACGCGGGCGCTGAAAGCGTAACCGTGGAATTGCGCGACGGCGGAATTTCCTATTTGAGGGTATCGGATAACGGGCGCGGCATTCCAGCCGAACAGCTTCGTTTGGCATTTGAACGCCATGCCACCAGCAAGTTAAAAAGTGCGGAGGAGCTCTACGATATTCATACCCTTGGCTTTCGCGGGGAGGCGCTTGCGTCCATTGCGGCAGTTGCTAAGGTGACCTGCATCACCCATGCACAGGGAGCAGATTTTGGCGCACGGGCAAAGGTGGAGGCGGGGGAGTTTAAGGACCTCACACAAGCCGCCTCACCCGTGGGTACCACTATTTTGGTGGAAGATTTGTTCTTCAATGCACCTGTGAGGCTTAAATTCCTCAAAAAGCCGGCAGTGGAGGCGGGCTTGGTAGCGGATTATATGCTCAGGCTTCTTCTATCCAAGCCTGAAATTTCTTTTCGTTTTGTGAATCAAGGAAAAACCATTTATCACAGCATGGGGGATGGCAAGCTGGAGTCCGCGCTTTTTTCGGTATACGGAAGCGATGCGCTCAAGCAGATGCAGAAGGTTCACGGCCAAATGAACGGCCTGCTGCTAGACGGCTATGTGGGCGTGGGGGAATTGTCTCGCGGAAATCGTCAGCAGCAATCCCTGTTTGTTAATGGCCGATATTTTAAGAACGCTATGCTTAGCAAGGCGCTTGAAAACGGCTGCGAAGGCCGTGTGATGATTGGGCGCTTTCCAATGTGCGCATTGTTTTTATCCCTGCCCTATCAGCAAGTGGATGTGAACGTACACCCAAACAAGCTGGAGGTACGCTTTCAAAACGAGCAAAGCATTGCACAAGCGATGGAAACCATTGTTCGTGAAGCTTTGCAGGGGGAAAGCCTTGGTACAAAGCTAAGCACGCAAGCGAATGCTCAGAACAGCCAAAAGGCTTTAGAAAACACAGCTGGGAGAGAGCAGGGCGGTTTTCAAGTGGTGGCTCTTGGCAGAAGCGCGGAAGCTAGCGCAGTTGAAAGCATTCCAGCAGTGCATACAGCGCCACCAAAGCCGATGGAAGCTCCCCCAAAGGTTTCTGAACCTCTGCCAGCCATGCCCAAACCCATCACCCTTCCCGCTGTGCGCACCTCTGCAGTGCTTCATGAAACCATCATGCCCAAAATGATGGCAGAGGCGTTGCTTCAAAAGCATGCTTATAAGCCGCCAGCGGTTGAAGCGATTGATCACGTTGCGATTGCGCCGCCTAAGCCAAGCAAACCTGCCGTAGAGGAACAGCAAGAGCAAACCATGCTCCCCCCTGAAAACGCCGCTGAAAGCGTCCCCCTGCGTCTGGTGGGGATTGTGTTTCATACCTATTGGATTTTTGAAACAGGAGATCGGCTTTTATGGGTGGATCAGCATGCCGCGCATGAACGCATATTATACGACCGTCTGATAACAAAATTTGAAAGCGGTCATCTATCTCAAAAGCTCTTATCCCCACAGCTTGTGAGGCTTACCGCGCCAGATATGGCGCTATGTATGGAGCTATTGCCCGTACTGCGCGAAGCGGGCTTTGAAGCGGAACCCTTTGACGATACTTGCGTGGCTGTTCATGCCATCCCGACCCTATTTGGGCAAAATGAACCTCCGCGCGAGTTGTTTTTGGAAGCGCTGGATGAAGCCAAAGAGGGCAGGGGACAGGTCACACGCGAACGCATGCGCAAACAAATTGCTCAAATGGCATGCAAGCATGCCATCAAGGGCGGCGATACGTTAAACGAAACCGAGGTGCAGGGCTTCCTGCAAGAAATGCTTACAAGCAATGCTATGCCAACCTGTCCGCATGGCAGGCCCATTGTAACGGAAATGACGCGCTATGCGCTTGAAAAACGCTTCAAGCGTGTGCAATAAGGAGTATTGAAATTTGCAAAAACCTAAGTTGATTGCCGTTGTAGGTGCCACCGCAAGCGGCAAAAGCGGCTTGGCACTTGCGCTTGCGCAAAAGCTGAATGGTGAAATTCTCTGCATGGATTCAATGCAAATCTATCGGCGAATGAATGTTGGCACAGCCAAGCCTACAGCGCAGGAGCAAGCGCTGATCAGGCACCATCTGCTAGATATTGCGGAGCCTACAGAACCATTTGCTGTTGCAGACTACGCACATGCGGCAGAGCAAGCAATTGCAGAGGTGCTATCTCGCGGAAAGCTGCCGTTGCTTGTGGGCGGCACAGGGCTTTACTTAAACGCGCTCATGCACGGCTACACCTTAGGCGGTGTAAAGAGCGATGAAAAGATACGTGAAAAATACACACAGATTTCGCAAACACAGGGCGGCAAAGAACGTCTTCATGGCATGCTTGAGCAAGCAGACCCCATTACAGCCAAAAGATTGCATCCAAACGATATCCGACGTGTGATTCGAGCCTTGGAAATTTATGAGTTAACAGGCAAACCCATGAGCGAGCAACCACAGCCCAATGAAAAAGAGCAGCCCTATACGGTGCTGCCCCTTGGACTTCAAATGCCGCGTGAGGTTTTGTATGCCCGCATTGCAGACCGTGTGGTTCAAATGATGCGTGCGGGTCTTTTGGATGAGGTGCGCGGGCTTTTAAACAGCGGTGTGCCAAGCGATGCGCAAGCCATGCAGGGCATTGGTTACAAGGAATTGGTCCCTGTTGTGCAAGGTAAGCTTACCCAGCAGGAGGCCGTGCATCAAATCATTCTCAACACCAGGCATTATTCAAAACGGCAGGGTACCTGGCTTCAAAAAGAAAGCAATGTGTTGTGGCTGGATTCGCTCAATAAAAATCTCCTGCAAAACGCATGCCTTGCGGCAGAAGGCTACTTGACGAGCGGCTGAGCAGCCGCAAGCTTGCGAAGCGAAAGCAGCAGCAGCACAATGCCAAGACCTGTGAGGATATGTCCCACGCCTGACAAGCCTGAAATGGCTGCGTTGGCGCCAGATGAAAGCACCATGCCAAGCACTTGGGGAATGCCCCTTACCAGCATCATGATTGCCGTAAGCGGCACGCCGATGTTATAAACCACCATGAAAGCTTTGAACTGTTTTTGCACGGCGAGGGACGAATGCGCCGAGAACAGCGCAACCACCAAAAACATAAACATGCCCAGCAGAAACAAATGCGTGTGTAGCTTACCAAGGGTGGTTACGCCCGTGTAACCGTTGAACTTTGTAAATTCACGGAAGAATACCCCGCCGCACATGGCGGCAATTGCATAACCCAAAGAAAAGTTGAGCGCTTTTTTCATTTTGAGACCCTTCTTTCGCTTTGTGACTTTTTCATGGCCCAAAATCCCATCAAAACCATCCACACGTAGGCACAGGTTTTGGGAATCATCAATACGCCGACGGTTGGAAATGCATCTGCCCAAAGCACCACGGGGATGTAAAACGCAAAGCTAAGTGCAATGGCAAGCCCCATAAAGCGGAAATCATGGTCTTTACGCTTGGACGCTTCTTGGATGAACAGCACAATTTCCATGATACCCATAACGGCAAAAGGCAGATTGCGGTAAATGGCCCACGACAGCGGAGCATCCGCACTTGTCCATGCGTTTTGCGGAAACAGGCATAGCGCCACTCTCAAGCCTGCCAACGCATAGATCGCCGCCGTTAGCCCTTTGCGCCCTTTGATCTCATAGCGCATGCGCCATATGGTGTAAAGCAAGACGTAAAATACCGTCATGGTAATGGATGTAACGAGCTTGCCAATGCCAAGGGCAACGGTAAAGCTTTCAAGACCTGTGGTACACAGGGCAATGGCACGGGGAACAAGATGGAAGGCATCACCAGCACCCAATGTAACCGCCATGATGCCAAAAAGCAGATACTGCTGGTTTCCCTTGCTTTTGCGAATCATTGTAATGCCAAGCAGGGTAACGGTTGATAGATATACAATATCGAATAGGGTTTCCATAATTGCTTGCATCGTCATTTTCCTCCAATTCAAATGTTGTCCTTGTTTGTTATACCCATCAAAGTAGGTTCTGTAACTCTTTCATAAACAGAGCGCCGAATCACTTCCAACAGCAAATCACAATTGGGCTGCTGCTGAAGCAGTAAAGTGATCATGCTGGAAAAAACAAAGTCCACAAAACCGTTCTTTGAAAAAGCTTCGGTAAAGGCTGATGGATGAATCCCTTCATCCTCTTGCAGAGCCTTGAGAAGCCCTGCCTTCATATGCTCGAAATACTCCGTCATATGCTGCTTTCCCTTAGGCTTTTCACTGCTTGAAAAGCTCAGGGAATGTTGCGTAAAAAAGCTCGGATATTCAGCCGCACCTTTGTATGCGCATAGATAAAACCTTTGAACATTGTCTAGGAAGGTTCCCTGCCTGCCGCATGTGTTCGCTTCATGAAAAATACTTTTCCAAAGGGATTCTACTGTTGCAATCATCAAATCTTCTTTGGAGGGATAATAGTGATAAATCGATCCGATGGCGATGTTGCATTTTTTGGCAACTGAGCGGATATTCACGGCTTTCAGACCGTTTTGAGATGCCAGCTCCCGACATGCCAGCAGGATTTCATCTGCCGAAGTAACAACCTTGTTCGTTTCCTTCACCTCCATTCATGTTGAACAATGTTCATTATAGTGAATGGCAGTGCTTTTGTCAAATGATTTGTTTGCAAGAAAAACTGCATAATCATCGCATTGGAAGGAAAGATAATAAAGGGAGGTGATTTTGATGAATGGAAACGCAGAGCTTTTGAACTATGTTTATCAAAATTCTGAAATGGGCATTAACACCATCAGCCAACTGCTGGAAATTGCAAAGGATGATGATTTCCTAGCGCATTTGAAAATGCAGCACGATCAGTATCAAAAAATGAATGAGGAAGCAAAAAAACGATTGGCAATGCACAAGCTGGATGAAAAAGGGATCAGCAAAACGTCACAGGTGAAAACGCAGTTGATGATTCACATGCAAACCATAACCGATCAATCCACATCGCATTTGGCAGAAATGATGCTGATTGGCAGCAATATGGGGGTGATTGATGCATTGAAGAACATTCGGCAGTACGGCGATGCTGACCGCGAAGTGCTTCAATTGATGGAAGGGCTATTGCACTTTGAAGAGGAAAGCGCAGAAAAATTAAAAGCATTTATCTAGCAAGCAGGGAACGGTCATAACCGTTCCCTGTTGTTTAACTAAAATGCATGCCAACTGCAATGGAACAAATGCAGCGGAAATGCAGAATACATGGTAAAAAATAAAAACGCTTTGGATTCAAAGCGCTTATAGCCATCAAAAAGGAGAGTTCAAGAGCCCGATGCTTTCACCCCGGGCGTCACGTCCGAAACCGCCGTTGAATCATCTCTTAAAATCATTGTACGCAATCATGATGAAAAAGTCAATGGTAATTTTAGCAAGATATCTAAAACATCTAAAATAAGGCGAGCTTTTCACGGCATATTTCGTGGCATATTTTTGATGAAATGTGTGTTTGCGAAGAAAATATACAGGCTGTAAACGGAGCAAAAGGAAACGCTG
>JAVXND010000012.1:0-67325 GCA_036645955.1 Clostridia bacterium
TGGTGTCCCTACGGGGGGCGGTGCGGGGTGACAATTCCGTGGGGGGGCGAGCATTGCTTGGCGGGGGCGGACACCATGTATGGTGTCCCTACAGGGTTATTTGTACAAGGATGGGGTACGGAGCGGAGCCAGCGCCGGTTGCATGAGGTGCGTATTTGCGGCGACCCATTCGCGAGGTCGGAGCGGTCAAGACCGTTCCCTCCTAGGGTAGCGGAGAAAATCCGGCACATGGCAGAGCTTGCGATTGTATAGCAGCATGTTTTACCTGCCGCTTTTTGTCACGAATGCTACGTTCCGTGTAGGGACACCATATATGGTGTCCGCCCAGTTGGCGTTAGCTCCCATTGATTTATACTAAGGTGCATTGCCATATCATAAACCAGTCCTGCATGACTGCCGCCGCCCGCAGTCAATCCACATTGCAAAAGCAAAATGGCTGCCACAAAACCCGTGCATGCAAAGCCATGCAACTGTGGCAGAGCGCCGCTCCCAAGGGCGGCGATAGCAACGGAAAGCAAAAACCCTGCGAATGAATGATGAGGATCAGGGCGAGCGTGGGCGGTCCCCGAACCGCCCAAATAGCGAGACCCCTCATCATTCATCCGCATCAAGGGGTTTTTGCTTGGAGTGCGTGCCGCTGTTTTCTGCAAACTCTTTTGCGGAGATGTGCCCGTGTGGGGGGCAGTCCCCACGCCAGTGGCGCGGAAAGCCATTTCCGCAATCGCCCGTTCCCCCCGCAGGGGGATACAGCGGCGCAGAATGCCAAATCCGCAAGGGGGCGAACCTCGCTAGTTGGGGGCGGACACCATGTATGGTGTCCCTACAGGGAACGGTGCTTCGGTGGGGGGGTGAACCCTGCCAGGTAAGGGGGAGGCACCACATAGGGTGCCCACACAGGGTTTGTGACAACCATAGCAAAGCGCCCCCATCCCATGCGATTGATCGCATCATGGATAGGGGCGCTTTGTAATGGCTTTGTTTTTTGTTATTTGGGCAACTTCTCCAAGGCTACTTCATAGGCCTTTTTCAGCTGCAAATCATTCAAATCACCAAGCTCGTACATGGTGGTATCGCCCTCGGGCAGCTCTGCAAGAATATCGGGGGTTATGCCCACCTTATGCACCTCGTGGCCGTTGGGGGTATAGTACTGCGCTACGGTGAGCTGCATGCCCGCGCCTCGCTTGCCCACAGGCAGTACATATTGCACAACGCCCTTACCAAAGGTTTTAACGCCCACAATGGTTGCACGCTCGCGATCCTGCAATGCACCGGCAAGAATTTCGCTTGCAGAGGCGGAGTTTTCGTTTACCAGCACCACAAGGGGAATATCGGATTGACCGTTCTTGGTGGTGTAGTACTCGGTACTGCCATCGCGATAAACCAATGAAGCTACAGGGCCTTCGGGCAGGAAAATATCCGCAAGCTTCGCGGCATCATCCACCCAACCGCCCGGGTTATCGCGCAAATCAATCAGCAATACTTTTGCACCTTGCTTGAGCAATTCATCCATTTGAACCTTGAATGCGGTACTGCAATCGCCGCTGAATTCGTAAAGGGAGATGTAGCCGATATCGTTTTCAAGCATGCAGCTATTGACCCAATTGACATGCACATTTGCGCGCGCCACTACAAAATCCAGAAGCTGATCGCCTCTGCGCACAGAAACGTTGACCGTTTCACCTGTTTTACCGCGCATGATATTAACCGCGTCTTGCAGACTGGCCGCCGTAACGGCTAAATCATTCACGGTGGTGAGCACGTCGCCTTTTCGAATGCCAACCTCCAAAGCGGGGCTATTCAAAAACACACGGCTGATGGTACACAAGCCCGTTTCATAATTGGCCATGATTTGAATGCCAACGCCTGCGTATTCGCCCTTGTCATCCTCCCACATGCCCGCGTATTGTTCAGGCGTGTAGAAAAACGTGTAGGGATCCTCCAAACCATACAGCAGACCCATTTCGGCACCATTGAGCATGGCTTGTTCGTCAGGTTCCTTGTAAAAATACTGATCTACGACGGTTTTTATTTCGTCAAGCTCGGCGTATTTTTGGAGCCTTTCATATTCCTCGCGGCTGATGGTGACCGTTTCGCCGCTTTCCCCGCCTACAGTGTCAGAAACAGAGGTAGGCAACAGTGCGCAGCTTGTCATCATCAAAGAAACCATGATGAGCATGGAGAGCAGCTTCATACCAGCTTGAGAATGATGTTTCATTTAAGAAAACGCCTCATTTCATGATCCTAAGGATCAGTAAATCTGCTTGGGCTTTTCCAAACCGCATTTTTTAAGCTCGTAGAGGATTTTGAAGGTGACTGCATCATCGAAGTGGCGCAGATCCAAACCTGTTTGCCGCTGCACCTTATCCAAACGGTACACCAAGGTGTTGCGGTGGATAAAGAGCTGACGAGCGGTGTCGGAAAGGTTCAAATCCTTGCGGAAGAACATTTCGATGGTTTGCAGCATTTCATCGTTGAAGAGCTTAGCGGTTTTGCGGTTAAAGAGAAGCGTGTGGTAATGCATGCCTTCTTCCTGCGAAACGTTCATTAAAAAACGTTCCAGCATCAGGCGGCGAAACACATGAATGCTTGCATCGGTGCTGAAAATGCGGCCAACCTCCATTGCACGCTTGGCCTCTACAAAGCTTTCCCCAAGCTGGGAAAGTGTATGCTTGCTTTCGCCAATGCCTACGGTTGCGGTTTGCACGGCTTCTTCCATCAGGGTTTCCTGCACAGCAAGCGCAAATTGATGAAGCTCGTCCGAACCGTCAATCCCTTCCATATCCTTGATGAGCGCTACGGTATGGCGGTTCATTTCAACAAGCACGTCTGAATCCGATAGCGGAATAAGCTCGCCAAGGGTTGCATATGCGCTTGCTTTTTCTGTTTGCTCAATTTGGAACAGCATTACACAGCGTTCCATTTCAAGCGGAATTTGATGCTCGCTTGCGCGGGTGATTAAATCTGTACCCGTCAGCTCTTGCTTTAACGCACGGCGATAAACATCGCTGTGGCTTTCGATGGATAGACTGCTTTTGAACATGCTCATGAGCATGGCATCGGTTACACAAAGCAAATCTTCAATGCCGTTAAAATGATCGGGCGCAAGTAGAAACATGGGCGGATTCATATCCAGCACGCGGAAATAGCGGTTGCTTACATGATGATTAAGACCTGGGGCGAGCACATTTGTAGGTAATGTAACGTTTTCGCCTTCTTCGGGCACCAGACATGCACCGTTGGAATCTAATAATTGAATGGGGGCACTCAAGCTATCAAATACCTTTGCAATTCGTTTGATGTATCTTTTTTCGATATACACTGCGGTAGCTCCTCTCAATGGACGTCTTTTGCAAAAACGCCATTCTGATTATACCATAACCGCAAGCAGGTGAAAAGCATATCTCCGCTTTTTACAAGGTTGTTATGAAAAAACGAAAAATTCGGAGCACTTCGCTCTTTGTTTCGATTTTCATTGTACTGCCTCCATTTGAAGCAAATGCCCGTTGGCATGGTGCGTTTCTTCTGTATCGTGGGTCACCGCAAGCACGGTAACGCCTTTGCAGTGCTGGTGTACATAATCAATGACCACTTGCTTGGTTTGTTCGTCCAAGCCCTTGTAAGCCTCGTCTAACAGCAATAGCTGTGGGCGATACATGACCGCGCGTGCAATGGCTACGCGCCGCTTCATACCCCCGCTTAATGTGCGAACGGGCGCATCAAAGCAGTCTTTAAGACCCAGCAGGCTCAATTCCCGCCGAATATCCGCATCCCGCACCTCGTGGCCGCAAACCAGCCGCACATTGGAAACAGCCGAAAAATCTTCACAAAGGCGGTCCTCCTGAAAAACGCAGGAAATGCGCTTGGGCAAACCGTCAATTGTACCCGCATCTATGGATACAAAGCCCATTAAGATGTGGAGCAGGGTGGTTTTGCCACAGCCTGATTTGCCCATGAGGTAAGTGGTTTCACCTGCGGGGAAAATATGGCTGAAATGCGAAAGTACAATTTTTTGATCATAGGCCTTGCATACATCGGAAACCACAAGATTTGTCATAGCCGCTCCAATCTGCGGTAGAAAAGCCGCAAAAGCATCATGAAAAGCTTTTCAAACACTACGCTCATGAGCACAATCATGACTGTCCACGCAAATAAATCAGCGGTGTTCAGGTAAATTTTTGCCTCATACAGGCGTTCCCCAATGGAACCGGTGGGTATGCCAATGACCTCGGCGGCAATGCCCGCCTTCCACGCTATGCCAAAGGACGCGCCGCAAGCGCTTAAAATAAAAGGCTTTAATTGAGGCAGCTCAATATAAAAAAGCCGCTTATAGGCGGAAACATGAAAAAGCTTGGCCATTTCAAGCATTTTACGATCTGTATTTCGAAGTCCCGTGAGCACATTTGCATAAATAATGGGGAATACCATTAAAAAAGAAATGAAAACCGACAATTGCCCCGATGTGAGCCAGATGAGTGCGATGATGATGAACGAAGCCACAGGCACGGACTTGATGGTGAGCACATAAGGCCAAAGAAAAATCTCCACCAAGCGAAAGCGTGCCGCCAACCCGCCCAGCAAGGCGCCTAGCAAAAACGCAAGCAAAAAACCCCCGACAATGCGGGTGCAGGAGTACAGGAGGGAGGCGGCAAAGCCATTTTCCTGCCAAATGGTGGTAAGCCGCATGAGCACGGTAATGGGTGAAACCATCAACAGCTTTTGATCCACACACATGGAAATGAGTTGCCAAAGCATCAGTGCAAAAAGCACTGATGCTAGTAGCGCCCATTTTTGATGCTTACTTGGCATAGTAGAAATCATCGCTTGGTAGCTTGCCGCCCACAGCCTCGGGCTTTTGAGCAAACAAGACTTCAAAATATCCTTGCGTGGCCGCCTTCATATCCGCGCCAGAGATGCAAACAATGTTGCAGGCAGGAATGGCTTTTTGGGCAATGGGCGCCTTTACAATGCCGTATTTTTCAACCAGCTTTGCGCCTTCCTCTACGTTTGCGTTAATCCACTCCGCAGAAGCTTGATATTCTTGCAGAAATTGTGCCACGGCTTCGGGGTTTTCCTCAACAAATGCTTTGCGAGCAATCAAGCCTGCGGTTACAAGCAAGCTGTCACCCTCAAGCGCTTCCCATTCCTTGTTTAAATCCAGTGCAATGCTTAAGCCCTCTACTTGCGCTTGCGCAACGGTAACGAAGGGCTGCGGAAGCATGGCAACGGCATGCTCCTTTGCTGCAAGGTTCGCAACGGTTTCGGTGGGTTCGCTTGTCCATTCCATTTTCACATCGGTATCCATGGTAAGACCGTGCTGTGAAAGCAGGTAGGAGAGCACAAACTCAGGCGTGGAACCCTTGCCGGTGGAATAAATGGTTTGTCCCTTTAAATCCTCAATGCTCTTGATGGTGTTTCCGCCCTTTTCGCAGATGTACATAACCCCAAGGGCGTTGATGGCCAACATTTGCACCGCGCCATCTGTGTTGTTGTACAGAATGGAGCCCAAATTGGCGGGAACGGCCAAAATATCCAGCTCACCTTTGAGTAATTTCGGCGTGAGCTCATCTGCAGAGCTTGCCATGGTAAACTCGTAGGGGGTAACGGTCAGACCCTTTTCACTGTCCTCTAGCAATTTGACCATGCCCATGGTGGTAGGGCCTTTGAGCCCGCCCAAGCGAATGGCGGCAGCATCCTCGGCCAAAACGGTGCTTGGTAGCATACCCAGAGATACAATCAGGCATAAGCTTAACAGCAGTGCAAAAAACTTTTTCATAGAGGCAACATCTCCTTCAAATCAATCAGCTGAACCACAAAGAGTATACCATGAAACAAATAAAAAAGCGTTGCGGTTGCAACGCTTTAATCGTTTGTTTCATGATGTGCACTTAAAATTTGAAATTCGTTTTTTTGAAATTGCAAAATGCCCTCTGCCTGCATATTGGACAGCTCGCGGGAAAGAGCGCTTCGATCACAGCCCAAAAAAGCCGCCATACTGCTGCGTTCAAACGGAATGGTAAAAGCACCGCCGTCCTTGCTTGCATATTGAGAAAAAAAGGTGAGGAGCTTATCGCGAATGCTCTTTTTGGAAAGGATCTGGATTCGCTCATTCATGCTCAAGGTACGGTTGGCAAGCATGGCGGTAAAACGGTTGCAAAGCTCGCACCCCAAGGGGCTTTGTCCGCTATGCATTTTGAGCTTTTCTGTGCTGAGCCATAGCACGGAAACGTCCGTAGCGGCGCAGATGAGTACAGAAGCCTCCACCCCTAAATAGCACAGAGATTCGCCGAAGGTGTCACCGCCCTTTACGCTGGCCATGATCATCTGATTTCCGTTGAGGTCGTTCATAGCAACCATCACCACGCCTGAAAGTACAAGCCCGAAACGCGTGAGGGGCATGGAGATGCGGTTTAGAAATGCGCCCTTGGGATAGCCTTTTTCGCTTGCGTCAAGGTAGGAAAGCGCCTGCGTAAACTGCGCATCGCCCAGACCTTGAAAAAGCGGATGTGTACGAATCAAGCGGGTGTTCATATGGCTTTAGAAGCTCCGTTTCTTGAGGGAAGAATGTGCGAAGGCTCATGCTTACTATAGCGCATCAGAGCGGTTTGTGCAAGAAGGATTGCTTGCCGGAAACCAACCTTTCCACAGCCGCCGCAAGTGCGTCTACATCTTCCTCGGTGTTATAAATGCCCACACTTGCGCGAATGGCACCCGTGTGAAGCGTTCCCAGCCAGCGATGAATGGAAGGCGCGCAATGCAAGCCTGCACGCAGAGCAAAGCCTTCGGAGGCCAGCGTATCGCACAGCTCGCCTGTATCCATAGCACTTGGCACAAAGCTGACCACGCCAACCTTGGGAGCGCTGGCATGCCCTAGCAGGCGGATACCGCGCATGTTTGCAAGATGTGTTCTCAAGCGTACTGCAAGCTCATCCTCGTAGGACTCAATTTCTGCGCGATGCTTGAGCGCAAAGCGTGCGCCCACCATCAGCCCCGCAATGCCTGGCAGATTGGCGGTTCCGCTTTCGTAGCGGTCGGGCAGCTGAGCGGGCTGAAGCATGCTTTCGCTCTGGGAGCCTGTGCCGCCTACAATGAGCGGTCGGGGGAGCATGCCGCGTCCCAAAGCCAGCACGCCTGTGCCATGCGGCCCAAGCAAGCCTTTGTGGCCAGGCATGGCAATCATGTCTGCTCCCAGCGATTGAAGCGATACGTTCGCAATGCCCATGGTCTGCGCGGCATCAACCAGCAATGGCACGCCATAGGGCTTGAGTGCGGCGGACAGCTCCGCTATGGGCTGTACAACCCCTGTTACGTTGCTGGCGTGGCAAAACACGCATAGCGCGGTTTTGGGGGTGATGGCCGCGCAAAGGGTTTCGGGGGTGATGAGGCCAAGGCTGTTGGGAGCTAGCTCCTTCACGCGAATGGAGCCAGCCTCCTCAAGCCCTTTGAGCACGCGCATAACGGCATTGTGCTCTGCGTGGGAACAGATGACCTCGTCGCCTTCGTTTAGGGTGCCCCGTATGGCAATGTTGAGTGCTTCAGTACAATTGGCGGTGAAAATAATGTTTTCTGGCGTAGGTGTACCCAAAGCCTCTGCCAGCAGCTCGCGGCAATTTTGAATCACCCGCCCGCCGCACAGGGAAAGCTTATGCCCCGAACGCCCCGGATTACCGCCAAGCAAACGCAGAGTACCCGCCATTGCGCGTGTTACCATAGGCGGTTTGGGAAAAGACGTGGCAGCGTTGTCCAAATAAATCATTTCAAAATCCCCTTCCGACATCCTCACACCCGCACGCGGGTTGCCGTATACTGTATGAGGAAGAAAGGGGGATATGAACCCATGAGGGAAGCATTTGGCATTGCGTCGTTTCGCTCGCGCCAACAGGTGCTCAAGTTTGAAAGCGTGCTTCGCCGCGCGGGGGTTCGCGTGTCGGTCATTACCACGCCAAGGGACGTGGCGGTCGGCTGCGGCTTGAGCATCCGCTTTGAGCTTTGCGATTCCGAGCGGGTAGCGCAGGTTTATGATCAACTGCGCTTACCCAACTTGATTGGCTTTTACCGCGTGGAGCGGGAAGATAACCAGCGCACGGTAACAAGGCCGCTTTAATACGAATCTAAGTCTAAAATGCAACGCAGCTATGAGCAGATTTTGTTCGTGGGCAAGGATGGCAATCGAAGGAATAGCAGCGCTATTTCGAGATTGCCAGACGCAGACCACGGGCAAAAGATGCCATAGATGCTTGCGTTTGAGCGCAAGATGAGTATAAGAGGCTTTGGAAAGCCTCCGCTTACTGCAATGGCAGGCGGGGGCTTTTTTTGCGTAAAAAAAACGCCTTATGCACAGGCACAAGACATTTTAATGTCCACGTTCAAAATCCCCCATTAGGCTTCAACGTTGGACTTGGTGGGCAGCGCACGCTGTACATTGCCGCTGCGCAAGCAGCGAGTGCATACGTTTAAGCGCTTAGATTGACCGTTGATGACCACGCGCACGTTCTGTACGTTTGGCGCCCAAACGCGGTTAGACTTGCGGTTGGAATGGCTCACCTTGTGGCCGCTCATCGTGCCCTTTTCACATACTTCACAAAAATTGCCCATAACTACACCTCCTAACGGGAGTTTGCATTCTTTATAGCTTGTCTATTTTATCATGTCAATAGCTGTTTGACAAGAGGGAAATGGGGGAACGGAAAAATTTTGTCCCTCATTTGGTCATAAAAAGCAGATTTTCGCGGGTCTGCGGTTGCCGAAAACCATTCCTCATTGCTCGTCCATTTTAAGCACAGCCAAAAACGCTTCGCTAGGCACTTCAACCGAGCCAAATTGACGCATGCGCTTTTTGCCCTCCTTTTGCTTTTCAAGCAGCTTCTTTTTGCGGGTGATATCGCCGCCGTAGCACTTTGCAAGCACATCCTTGCGCATGGCCTTGACCGTTTCCCGCGCAATCACCTTGCCGCCGATGGCCGCCTGAATGGGAATTTCGAACATTTGGCGCGGAATGACATCCTTGAGCTTTTCCGCAATGTTGCGCCCCCTCGCATAAGCCTTGTCACGGTGCACAATCAGGGTGAAAGCATCGCAAATTTCACCGTTGAGGAGCAGGTCAAGCTTGACCAAATCGCTTTCGCGGTAACCCTTGAGTTCATAATCGAAGCTGGCATAGCCGCGGCTGCGGCTTTTGACCTGATCAAAGAACTCGTATATGATTTCGTTCAGCGGAATTTCGTATAACAGCTTTACGCGGCCGCCCTCGTATTGCATGTCAAGAAAGGTGCCGCGCTTGTCAATGCAAATGTCCATCATAGCGCCTACAAATTCCTGCGGGGTGTAAATGGTGGCGCTTACATAGGGCTCCTCCATGTGCTCTATTTCACCAATGTTGGGCAGGTTGGAGGGGTTGTCGATGATAACCTCTGAACCATCCAGCTTGAAAACATGGTAGATAACGCTAGGCGCGGTGGTGACCAAATCAAGGTCAAACTCGCGTTCCAAGCGCTGCTGAATAATTTCCATATGCAGCAGGCCAAGAAAACCACAGCGGTAGCCATAGCCTAGCGCTACCGAGGTTTCAGGGTCAAAGGATAGGGAAGCGTCGTTCATGCGCAATTTTTCAAGCGCATCGCGAAGATTGTCGTAATCTGCACCATCGGAGGGGTAAATGCCGCAAAACACCATGGGGGTTACCTTGCGGTAGCCTGGCAGGGGCGCGGCGGCGGGATTCATAGCGTCGGTGATGGTGTCGCCCACTCGCGTATCGCCCACATCCTTAATGGATGCGGATATATAGCCCACATCCCCGGGATAGAGCGCTTCACAGGGCAAATAGCTTGGGTGGAAGAAACCCACCTCAACAATGTCAAACTCACTGCCGCTTTGCATGAGCCGCATGCGCATGCCAGCCTTTACCGTGCCCTGCATAACGCGCACAAAGCAAATGGCGCCGCGATAATTATCGTAAAAAGCATCAAATACAAGGGCTTGCAGGGGAGCGGTTTCATCGCCCTTGGGTGGGGGAATGTGCTTGACAATGGCTTCCAGCACTTCACCGCAGTTAAGCCCTGTTTTAGCGGAAATCATGGGTGCTTCAGAGGCATCCAGCCCAATTACATCCTCAATTTCTTTTCTGACCTCTTCAGGCTGTGCACTTGGAAGGTCAATTTTGTTGATAACGGGGATGGTTTCCAAATCGTGCTCAAGCGCAAGGTAAACATTGGCTAAGGTCTGTGCCTCAATGCCCTGCGTAGCGTCTACCACAAGCAAAGCGCCCTCGCAGGCGGCCAAAGCGCGGCTGACCTCGTAGCTAAAGTCTACATGGCCGGGGGTATCGATCAGGTTAAGGGTGTAGGTTTCACCATCCGAGGCTTTGTATTGCATGCGAACGGCTTTGCTCTTGATGGTAATGCCGCGTTCGCGCTCCAGCTCCATGCTGTCCAAAATTTGTTCCACCATTTGCCGTTGCTCAAAAACGCCCGTAATTTCCAAAAGACGGTCGGCCAAGGTGGATTTGCCATGGTCGATGTGAGCAATGATGCAAAAGTTGCGGATATGGGAAAGTCGATCTTCGTGCAAAGAAATTCCTCCATGCTGATGATACAATGGGTGGTACCGTATTTTACCAAAATGCGCCTTTGACAGCCTTATTATCATAACGGATTTTCATGCAAATTGCAACAGACCGACGGTGAAATCGCTGAAATCCTCATTGCCTTTCCAAGAACATCATGGAAGCTTTGCGATCCAGCTCTGCGAGGGCTTGATCCAATGGTACATGATCCTCCAAGTATTTGAAAAGGATGGTCTGTATATTCAAGTCTTCGCTGATTGCCCATAGCAAATTGCCATGCTCCATGCGCAGGAAAGGCGCGAATTTGTGACATTGCGCGATCACCTCCGCAGAATATACCCAGCGGTTTTTTTCTTCCTGTGCAAAGTCCGCTTCTTTTTGCGCCAATTCCTCCTTCAAACTTTGAAGAAACGCCTCATCCTCCAGTGCCGCAATTCTGTCCTTGATGGCTGAAATTTCATTGGTACAGGTTTGCGCAAGCATGTCATAGCCTTTTTTCTCAACAAGCTCATTGTAATTGGGGTGCAGCTGATATTTTGACCATAGCTCCATGTTTTCACTATAAAATTCTAAAAACCGAACAGCTGCTTCTTGATTTTGACTGAAGGGGTTTACCATAAAGTACACCAGCGTGGTATCTAGAATGGGCTGGGCGGCTTGCGCAAAGGCAGGCGGGAGAATGTATTGCTCTCCCATGTATTCGGGGTTTACGCTCTGCGCAAAAGGAGCAATGCTACTGCTTCGAAATATGCTTTGGGGGATATCTTGGCTGTCATCGCGCAAGGGCTCTTGGTCCTTCCACTTTGCAAGCAAGGCAAGCTTTTCAAGCGCGGCGCGGAAAACCGGCGTGTTGAAGGATAGGGGCTCGTCGTTGGATGCAAAGGTATACACATACTGTGAGCAAAGAAAATCAATCGCATCGCACCATTCCTCTTGAATGGTTCTGTTTTCATTGAAAGTAATGCGCTTGGGATTGCTGCCGTTGTTTTCGTACCACAAGAGCATCATATCCAAATAATCCTCTATGAGGCTGGGTGTAGCACCTAACTCGGCTTCTTCAAAAAGCTTGGGCTGAACGGTCCAATATTGCGGCCAGAGTTCTGCTGGAAAACCATACAAATTGCCGTCCTTGAGCAAGTAGTCTTGAATTTGCGGATGCATGGAGAGCACGTCGTTTTGGAGCAGTGCGGAGTCAAGCCGCGCGGCATAGCCATGCTTGAAAAGCGTTTTGCTGTCTACCTGCCTGTTTGATACCAAAAAGATATCTACGCTTGCGTCCTTGGTTGTGATGGCTGTTGAAATTTCTTCCATTGTGTTGAGACCATCGCTATTGTCAATGATCACAGGGTATTGCGGATAGCGCTTCATAAAGCCAGAGGTCAGCCTGGAATTCAACAGACCCACTGCATCGCTTACATGAATGGTAAGCGGTGTGACATTGGCCGTTTCCAAAGCCGTATTGCAGATTGATATTCCCGCTTGATCCACATAGGTGTAATGCCCGTTCCATATGCCAATATAAATGGGCTGGGATGCTTCATCCACCGCTAAATAATCAATGGTTACGGGCTGCTGGTTCTCCCACCGCACCACCTGCGCATCCAGGAGCGAATAGACCTGATCGCCCACAGAATCATAGGCAACAGCATAAATGTAATTGGAGGGGATTTTGATTTCGTCCACTGCTTTTCCCGTAACCGCGTCGATGGCTACAAGGCTCTGCGTGCTTTGATCAATCCCCAGCAGCTGCCCATTTCGGTAGGCAATGAGCTCCGTAAACTCATAATTGTTGATGGGAAGCGGAACCTGCTTCCCACTTTTGAGATCAAAGCGATAGAGCTTGTTTGTATAATCTGAAGCATCGAAGCAAAGCATGAATAGAAACTCGTTTTGAATCACAGGGTATCGAACAAGAAGGTATCCAGATTGGCCATACAGCTTTTCTGGAAAATCGGACACATCCAGCTGTACCATTGGCTCAAGGGCAGACCCGTTCACTTGATATACTGTGTTGGTGATCATGTCAATGGCAAAAAGATTGGTGCCCTGCGAGAACAGCAAGGTTGAGCCGCAATTCAGTTCAGGATCCTTAGAGAACTCAATGATCGTGGTTGGCTCGTCCTGACGATCTTTGATGGAAACCAGCTTGTCCTCAAGCAATACATACCATAGCTCCCCAACCAGCTGCGCATCGTATGCCGAGGCAAAAATTCCGGTCTTTCCCATGGCTTGCTCCTCTTGGGCGGCGACTGCGTTGATGAGCACCGAGCTCATCAGCGATACCGCCAATAGAATGGCTGTGAATTTCCTTAAAATAGCTCTTTGCATGTTTTTTTGTCCTTCGCTTTCAGCAGTTTTGGGAAAATAAAAGTACCCTCCATTGTACAAGTCAAAGAAAAATTCAGCACAATGGAGGGTACACAATAAAAAGCATGCTTTTATTGCGCATTTATAATAGACGATATTTTGTAATTGTCAAGAGAAATCATAAGCCAATCAAACAAGCCCCGAAGCGCTCCAAAAACAATTGATCCGCGGGGCAAAAGGCATACCCGGAAAATTCGCAGGGGAATACCCACGCGGCTTTTCCGTGCACGCATAGCGTGAGCTTGCTGTTTCCAAGCACTTGGGCTTTGAGAAAAACCAAGCGGATTTCTGGCGCTTGCTCGCTCAGCACAACCTCGCCAAGCCGACCTAAAACGTCTGCATCCAGCTGCAATTCTTCCATAAGCTCACGCTTCAGGCACGCTTCAAAGCTTTCGCCATTTTCACGCTTGCCGCCCGGAAATTCCCAAAGCCCGTCAAGCTTGCCCTTGCGGCGGCATATGAGCACACGGCCGCTTGGGTCATACACAACGCCTGCTGAAACCTCGATTTGTGTCAAACGCTCGCGACCCTTCTAAAAATTGCGGCTCATATCGTAGCGGGCAAAAAACTCACGGCGGAAGTCCAGCAACCGATCCTGCGTTATGGCGGTGCGAACCTGTTCCATCAGGCGAATCAAGAAACGCAGGTTGTGAATGCTGGCCAGCCTTGCGCCCGTGATTTCACCCGCCTTGAACAGGTGACGAATATAGGCGCGGGTAAAGTTTTTGCAGGCGTAGCAATCGCATTCTTCATCCAAGGGGCCGAAATCGTGCGCATATTGTGCGTTCTTAATCACCAAACGGCCATTGGTGGTAAAGCAGGTGCCGTTGCGTGCAACGCGTGTAGCCAGTACGCAATCAAACATATCAATGCCGCGCAGTACGCCTTCCACCAAGCAATCCGGCGAACCTACGCCCATTAAATAGCGGGGCTTTTCGGTTGACATGTAGGGGATCAGCCCTTCCAGCATATCATACATAATGGGCTTGGGTTCGCCCACGGAAAGCCCGCCAATGCCATAGCCAAAAAAGTCCATATCGGTGAGCACTTTGGCGCTTTCAATGCGCAAATCCTTAAAAAATGCGCCTTGCACAATGCCAAAGAGCGTTTGATCATCGCCATGGTGATGATCCTGACACCTCTTTGCCCAACGGTGGGTGCGCAGCATGGCATCCTCGGCGGCGGCATGGTCGCAGGGGTAGGCGGTACACACGTCAAAGGCCATCATGATATCGGAACCCAGCGCATGCTGAATGTCGATGCTCACCTCAGGCGAGATGAACCGACGGCTTCCATCAAGATGGCTTTGGAAGGTGACCCCCTCCTCTTTGATTTTTCGGATGCCTGCAAGAGAAAAAACTTGAAAGCCGCCGCTGTCGGTTAAAATGGGCTTTGGCCAAGACATGAACCGATGCAGTCCGCCTGCCTCACGAATCAAATCCTCACCGGGGCGCAGGTGGAGGTGATAGGTATTGCTCAGCATAATTTCGGTGCCGATTTCAAGCATTTCGCGCGGGGTCATGGCTTTGACGGTTGCGGAGGTGCCCACAGGCATGTAAACGGGGGTATGAATATCGCCATGCGGGGTGTGAAGCAAGCCAAGGCGTGCACCGCTTTGTTTACAGGTTTTGAGCACCTGAAAGGAAAAATTGGGGGTAGACAAATCCTCACTCCTCTTGCATGCCGCTTAGAAACGCGGCGATGATGGTTGCGTAAGGCTCAAAGGCAAGGCCGCAGGGAGCGCTTACAAAGGTCATGCGCTGGCGCTGTGTGGGGTGCGAAAGCCGAAGCAACGCGCCCCAGAGCGCTATGCTCTGTCCGCGTTGGCCGTGCCCATAACGCATGTCAAATACAATGGGGTGCCCCGCATGCTGCAGCTGTACGCGTATTTGATGCTTGCGGCCTGTTTGAAGCGTTACATGGACAAGGGCGGTGCTTTCGTTTCGCCCAAGCACTTGGTAAAAAAGCCTTGCTTCTTGAGCGCCCTGCGCAGCTGCTTCCACCACGTGCACATCCCCGCTTTGTTCATCCTTTTGCAAAAAATCACAAAGCTCGCCTTGCTCGGATAGCAATGGGCCATTTTCAACCACGGCCAAATACTCGCGCCCCATATCGTGCGTGCGCAGCTGCTCGCTCAGCCTGGAGGCGGCTTTGCTTGTGCGCGCAAAAACAATCAAGCCGCCTACGGGGCGATCCATGCGGTGAACCAAGCCTAAGTATACATCGCCTGGTTTTTGATACTTTTCTTTTACATAGCGCTTGAGCTCGTCCTGAAAGCTTTCATCGCCGGTCTGGTCACTCTGCGTAAGTGTGTTGGGCGGTTTGACCGCAACGAGGAGGTGGTTATCCTCGAAAATGATTTCAGGCACTGGGGAGCCACCGCGCAGTGGTGCCGCAGGGCAGCACGCCGCCCGAGGTAACGCAAAGCGCTAATTCATCCGCTTCCACCTTACCGCCGAAGCGTGAGCATAGGCAGCGCTGTGCAATGTTGCGCAGTACGCAAGCGGAAAAGCCTGTGGTGTAGCCGTTGATGAGAAAAAACAGGGGAGTATCGGACATGAGCTGTGCGCACAAATCCACCAGCCCGAACAGCTCGTCCTCCAGCTTCCAAACCTCGCCATTGGGGCCGCGTCCGTAGCTGGGCGGGTCCATGATAATGGCATCATAGCGGCTTCCGCGACGGATTTCACGCTTCACAAACGAAATGGCATCCTCCACAATAAAACGTGTGGAAGCATCTGGCAGGCCAGAGCAGTCGCGGTTTTCCTTTGCCCAAAGCACCATGCTCTTGGCCGCGTCCACATGCGTTACATGTGCGCCTGCGGCCGCGCAGGCAAGCGTTGCGCCGCCCGTATAGGCAAACAGGTTCAGCACCCTTGGCATATGCTCTGCCATGCCCGCACGGCGAATGCATTGACGCATAAAATCCCAGTTGGAGGCTTGCTCGGGAAAAAGCCCCGTGTGCTTGAAGCCTGTGGGCTTGACAAAAAATTTAAGCTCGTCCAGCGTAATCAGCCAGCGTTCCGGCAGTTTTTCGTTAAAGATCCACTGGCCGCCGCCAGTTTCGGAACGTTCATAGGTTGCTTGCGCGCGCTTCCAAAGCTCTGGCGATGCTTTTGGCCAAATCACCTGCGGGTCAGGGCGGCGCAAAATCACATTGCCCCAACGCTCCAGCTTTTCGCCATTGCCTGTATCCAAAACCTCATAATCGCGCCAACGGTCACATAAAAACATGCATTTTCTCCTTCATGGTCGAGGGGGTTGGGGGAAATGTGCGGGGGAGTGTACCCCCGCGCCCCTGACAAGGGCGGCGCCCTTGCCCCTTCATTGGTTATTTGTGTGTTGCGGCGGGGCGGCTCTTTTACCCCTTGGCTACGCTTAGCACAACTTTTTTGCCGTTCAAATCCCATTCCTTGGTTTCGGTGCCTGCGGGCGGCGTGCCGCGCTCAAAGGCGGTGGCGAGCACACTGCGCATAATGAGCTCACGCCCTGCTTCTAGCGCATTTGCAAGCTCGTCGTCGGCTTCATAGGTTACGGTGATGCGGTCACTCACATCAAAATCCGCATCCTTGCGCATGGTTTGCAGCTTGCTTACAGCCTCACGCTGATAACCCTCCGTAATCAGTGCGGGGGTGAGATTGCAATCCAGCACCACGGTTACACCGTTTTCAACCTGCGCGGCAAAGCCTGCCTTTTGGGTGGCCTCGGTAAGCACATCCGCCGGTTCCAGCACAACCGCCGTATCGTTTACTTCAAACTGGATGGACTCGCCGCGGCTGAACGCCTCGACCACATCGTTGCCATCCAGCGTTTTGAGCTTTGCGCCAATGGCACCTAGCAGTTTGCCGTATTTTGGGCCCAGGGTGCGCATTTGAGGCTTGAGGTTGTAGGTGGTAAAGGCGCGGGCATCATCGGTAAATACAAGGCTTTTGGCGTTTAGCTCATCCTGTGCAAGCACGCGGAAATCGTCGCCGAAATCGGTGCCTTTGACATAAATGGCGCTGACAGGCTGGCGGATTTTGAGGTTAGCGGCGGCACGGCAGGCGCGGCCAAGGCTGATGACCTCCAGCAGTGCGCTCATTTGCGTATTCATGCTTTGATCGATCATGCTTGGGTCTGCAGTGGGAAAATCGCAGAGATGGACGCTTTCAGGTGCGCAGGGGTCTACATTGCGCACAAGATTTTGGTAAATTTCGTCCGCAAGGAAGGGCACATAGGGCGCAATTACTTTCGCAAGCGTGGTAAGCACGGTGTAAAGCGTAATGAAAGCGGCTTCCTTGGTGGCATCCATGCCCTTGCCCCAGAAGCGCTCGCGGCAGCGGCGCACATACCAGTTGCTTAAATCGTCCACAAAATCTGTGATGGCGCGGGCAGATTCGGGAATGCGGAAGCTGCTCAAATCATCGTCTACACGTGCGATCAGCTGATGCAGGCGGGAGAGGATCCAGCGATCCATTAAGGTGAGCTTTGCGGTGCTTAACGGATGCGCTTTGGGATCGAAATTGTCAATGTTGGCGTAGAGCACAAAAAACGCATAGGTGTTTTGAAGCGTGCCCATGAATTTGCGCTGACCCTCGTTGATGGCTTCATCGCTAAAACGGCTGGGCAGCCAAGGTGCGCTTGCGGTGTAGAAATACCAGCGGATGGCATCTGCCCCTTGCTTGTCAAGCACTTGCCAAGGGTCTATGACATTGCCCTTGTGCTTGCTCATTTTTTGCCCGTCCTTATCCTGCACATGCCCAAGCACGATGCAGTTTTTGAAGGGGGCTTTGCCGAAAATAAGCGTACCAATGGCAATCAGGGTATAAAACCAGCCGCGCGTTTGGTCAATGGCTTCGCTGATAAAATCAGCAGGGAAACGCTTTTCAAAGGTTTCCTTGTTTTCAAAGGGGTAGTGCCATTGTGCAAAGGGCATGCTGCCGCTGTCATACCAGCAGTCAATCACTTCTTTTACGCGGTGCATGGGCTTGCCGCATTCGGGGCAGGTAATTTCCACAGCGTCGATATAGGGGCGGTGCAGTTCAATGTCGCCCACCTCGGTGGTGGCCATTTCGCGCAATTCCTGTTTGCTGCCCACCACGTGCATATGACCGTCTTCGCAAATCCAAATGGGCAGAGGCGTGCCCCAATAACGCTCGCGGCTCAAGCCCCAATCCAGCACGTTTTCGAGGAAGTTGCCCATGCGGCCTTCCTTGATGTTGTCGGGCATCCAGTTAATTTCGCGGTTATTGGCGACCAATTCATCACGCAAAGCCGTCATGCGAATAAACCATGTGGCGCGTGCGTAATACAGAAGCGGCGTATCACAACGCCAGCAGAAGGGGTAGTTGTGCGTGTAGGGGACGGCCTTTAAAAGCAGTCTGCGCTCCTGCAAGTCGTCCAGAACTTTTTGGTTGACCGCCTTCACAGACTCGCCTGCCCATGGGGTGCATTCCACAAACTTGCCCTGCGTATCCACCAGCTGTACAAAGGGCAGATGGTTTTCACGACCCACGCGGGAGTCATCCTCGCCAAAGGCGGGGGCAAGGTGAACAATGCCGGTACCATCGGTCAGGGTGACGTAATCGTCGCTCACCACATACCAAGCTTTTTCCTTGGGCGTTTCAAATTGGTAGAGCGGTTCGTATTCCGTGCCGCAAATTTCCGCGCCCTTCATGGTTTTGACAACCCGTCCGCTTGCCATGTCCTCTTGGGTGAGCACGCTTGCAAGCAAGGCATTTGCAAGAATATAGGTTTGTTCGCCAGCGGCAAACTCCACATAATCCTCATGGGCGTTTACGCAAAGAGCCACATTGCTAGGCAGTGTCCAAGGGGTGGTGGTCCAAGCAAGAAGGTAAGTGTTCTTGCGCCCCTTGACGGCAAAGCGAACAAAGGCGGAAGCCTCCGTTACTTCTTTATAGCCCTGCGCCACCTCATGGGTGGAAAGCGCGGTGCCGCAACGCGGACAATACGGTACCACCTTATGCCCCTTGTACAGGAGGCCTTTTTTCCAAATTTCCTTGAGGCTCCACCATTCGGATTCGATGTAGTTATCCTGATAGGTGACATAGGGGTTTTTCATATCTGCCCAGAAGCCAACGCGGTCGGACATTTCCTCCCACTCGTGCTGATACTTCCACACACTTTTTTTGCATTCGGCAATGAAGGGCTCAATGCCATAGGCTTCAATTTGCGGCTTGCCATCCAAGCCCAGCATCTTTTCAACCTCAAGCTCCACAGGCAAACCATGGGTATCCCAGCCTGCTTTGCGCAAAACATCCTTGCCCTTCATGCTTTGGAAGCGCGGAATCAAATCCTTGATGGCGCGTGTTTCGATATGGCCAATGTGGGGGCGGCCATTTGCGGTGGGCGGTCCATCGAAAAAGGTAAAGCGTTCATTGCCATCCCGATGATGGAAGCTTTTTTCAATGATGTTTTCCTTCTTCCACATTTCCAGCACTTCTTTTTCGCGCCCGACGAAGTTCATGTCTGTAGATACTTTGCGATACATGGGGTTCATTCCTCCCTGTTCATCCATCTGATTGCCCGCGCGGGCATGAAAAAACCGTCCCGATCAACGGGACGGAAAGAAGCATTTCCGTGGTACCACCCATTTTGACGGCATAACCGTCCACTCTGTGCCAACAAACATTGGCAGGCTCTGTCACGGGAGCGCCCGACTTGCCTTGCGGTAAAACCCGTGGGGCAAATGGCTCCAAGGTGATTCAATGCCCATCCGCAACACTTGGCTTACACCATTTCCAAGCTCGCTTTACTGCGGGAGGCGGGCATTCGTCCTCTTCATGGCCGATAGGGTTATGATAGCACAGTTTTTGGGGGATGTAAAGAAATATTCATTGGCGTTTCACTGGTGTTTAACGCTGTTTTGTATAGGCGGTGGCTTCAAGCGGAAGGCGGTCGCGGAACATGCCATCCACCCTCCACGCGGCCAGCGCGGCGGCGGGCGCTGTGGGAATGGAGGATATTTCACCCACACCCTTTGCACCGAAGGCGGGTTGATCCAGCGTGCCTTTGCCCAGCAAGAGAACCTCTATGGGGGGGATTTCGGTTGCGCGGAGCAGTCCGAGGGTGCTATATTTGCTTTGCACATACCCCGCCTTCATCACAAAGTTCTCTGTGAGCGCATAGCCTAAGCCCATGGCTACGCCGCCCTCCACCTGTCCCTCGCAAGCTTTGGGATTTACAACGCGCCCCACATCATGCGCGGCAACCACCTTTGTAACGCATTTGTTTTGATCCATCACCACCACATGCACGGCATAGCCATAGGCCGCATGGCTGACGGGGTTTTTCTTGTCTGAACCCATGGGGTCTGAGTCAAAATGATATTCGCCTACAAAGCTTTCGCCCTCCAGCGCGGAAAGCGGCTTTTCGTCCAATGCGGCCTTGAGCTTAGCGGCGGCAAGGCGGGCGGCTTCACCGGTAAACAGCGTTTGACGGCTGGCGGTTGAGGTGCCGGAATTGGGCGTAAGGGCGGTATCCGCACGCTCGTGCAGAAGAAGCGCGGGGGAAAGCTCCGTTACCGTGGCTACGATTTGGGTAACCACAGTGCCAATGCCCTGCCCCATGCATGCGGCAGAAGTAAGGATGTGTACCTTTCCATCGCGCACGAGCAGCTTACAGCGTCCGTAATCGGGAACGCCAACACCCAAACCGCTGTTTTTCAAGCAACCCGCAATGCCCGCATACGGGTTTTGCTCAAATACATCCTTGACTGCCTCCAAGCACTCCGCAAAAGCGGTGTCGGGCGCGGCAATTTGACCATTGGGAAGCTCTTGACCTGGGCGAATGGCGTTGCGGTAGCGAATTTCCCATGGGGAAATGCCAACCTCCTGCGCCAACAGGTCTATGTTCATTTCACTGGCAAAACAGCTTTGCGTTACGCCAAAGCCGCGAAACGCGCCGCCAGGCACATTGTTGGTGTACACGCATAGCCCTGTGATGTCTATGTTTTGGAAGTTATAGGGCCCTGCGGCGTGGGTGCATGCGCGCTGTAAAACAGGTCCGCCAAGGGAGGCATATGCCCCGCAATCCGATACGAGCATTGCTCTTAGACCAAGCAATTTGCCGTTTTGGTCACAGGCGGTGGTGATATCCATTTCCATGGCGTGGCGCTTGGTATGCACATTTAAGCTTTCTTGTCTGGTAAGCTTTACCTTTACGGGCAAGCCTGTGAGCCATGCGGCCAGCGCGGCATGGTGCTGAACCGACATATCTTCCTTGCCGCCAAAGCCGCCGCCCACCAACATGGTTTGCGAACGAACTTTTTCGGGCGGAAGCTTGAGCATGCGGGCAACTTCCTTTTGCTCATCGTAAACGGATTGTGAGCCTGTGTGCAAAATCAAACCGCCGTCGCCCGAGGGCTGTGCCACGGCGCATTCCGGTTCCATGAAAGCATGATCCGTCATGGGTGTGGAATAGTGATGGGTCACCACATGTGCGGCTTCTTGAAAAGCTTTGTCCACATCTCCGCGCTTTAATACCTGCTTGGAAAGGATATTTCCTTTTTCGTGCAATAAAGGCGCGCCTTCCAAAAGCGCTTCCGTTGGAGAGGTGATGGGCACAAGCTCTTCATATTCAATTTCTACCAGCGCTTTGATTTGCTCAAGCGTTTCCTTTCGCTTGCTCACCACCAAAGCAATTGCGTCGCCAACATAGCGTGTGATTTCTCCCTGCGCAATCAGCACATCCCAATCCTGAATCAAATGGCCAGTTTTGTTAAAAGGGACATCCGATGCAAGGATGACGTGAATGGCATCAGGGTGGCGCATGGCGTTTTCAATGTTGATTTTAACCACGCGGGCACGCGGGTAGCGGCTGCGAACCGCGCTTGCATAGACCATGTTTGGCAAAACAAGGTCATCCGCAAATTGACCCGTTCCCAGTATTTTTTCTTCTGCATCCACCCGTGTAAACAGCTCGCCGATTTTGCCGCTTTGAGATAGGACGGGCACTTCTTTGTTTTCACGAAAAATTTCGGCTGAAAGCAAAATGGCATCTTCAATTTTCTGATACCCTGTACAGCGGCAAATGTTACCGCGTATCGCCTTTTTGACATCTGCACGCACGGGTGTAAGGTTATGATCAAGAAGTGCCTTGGCGCACAGCACCATGCCTGGAATGCAAAAACCGCATTGTACCGCGCCCGCGCTTGAAAAAGCGTAGGCATAAACAGCTTTTTCGCGTTCGCTCAAGCCTTCAACCGTCAAAATGCTCTTGCCTTCAAAACGGCTGAGCTTGCCGATACAGGCTTTTACGGCTTTGCCGTCGGCAAGCACCGTGCAGGTGCCGCAAGCACCCTCGGAGCAGCCATCCTTGACAGAGCAAAGATGTAAATCATCACGCAAAAAATCCAATAGGCGCTTATCCTCCGTGGGTTCGTAGGACTGTTGATTGATGGTTAGCATGGGAAGGCTCCTTTCCGCTTAAACCGCTACAGGTTTGCGAGAGATATAGCGTCCCGCATTTTCAAGAACGACCTGTCCATCCTTTGCGGCAATTTTGCCGTCTAGCAATACATATTTGGGCGTTCCTTGAATGGGCATGCCCTCGTAGGGGGTGTAATCCGTGTTTTGATGCTGTGTATTGGCGTGAATCACCGTTTGCGCGGTGGGATTCCAAAGCACCAAATCGGCATCGCTCCCTACGCGAAGCACACCTTTTTGCGGATACATCCCAAATTGACGCGCGGGGTTTGTGGCCAGCAGTTCACAAAAGGTTGTAACCGGCAATTTGCCAGTGTCCACATAGGCGGCGTAAATCACCTGCGGACGGTGCTCAATGCCAGGCAGACCGTTGGGGATTTTGGAAAAATCCTCCTTGCCAAGGGCTTTTTGAGCAAGGGTATAGCTGCAATGGTCGGTTGAAATGGTGTCAATTTCGCCGCCTAGCAACGCGCCCAGCAGTGCACGCTGGTCATTTGCCTTGCGAAGCGGGGGAGAGCAAACATATTGAGCGCTTGCAAAATCAGGCTCAAGGTAGTGCTCATCGTTAAGCAATAAGTACTGCGGGCAGGTTTCCACAAAAACGCGCTGACCCCTTGCCCTTGCTTTGCGCACTTCAAACAAACCTTCTTCACTGCTTAAATGCACCACATGAACAGTGCAGTCGGCAAGTTTGGCAATGGCAAGCAGGCGATTGATGGCTTCCGCCTCCACAATGGGCGGGCGGGACACGGGATGCGCGGCGGGGGAAAGATGTCCCAACGCTTTTTCGCGTTTTACGCAGGCGTTGACCAAATCCCCATTTTCACAGTGTACGCCGACTACGCCGCCAAGACGCTTCATTTCCGTGAGCACCTCAAAAACGCTTTCATCGGATACACGAAGCGCGTCGTAGGCCAAATAGAGCTTGAAGGATGAAACACCAGCGGCAAACATAGGCTCAAGCTCGGCTTTTGTGCGTGCGTTCCAATCCGTAATGGCCATGTGAAAGGCATAATGACAGGAGCTTTGACCCTCGGCCTTTTGGTGCCAGGTGCTTAAAGCGTGGGAAAGCGTATCACCGCGATCCTGCGTGGCAAAGTCTACAAGGGTGGTGGTGCCGCCCACAAGCGCGGCTCGCGTACCTGTTGCAAAATTGTCTGCGGTTACGGTGATTCCGTTGTCCATGTCCAAATGCGTATGCCCATCAATAAAACCGGGAAACACGAGCAGTCCCGTGGCATCAAGCTGTTCATCCTGCGGCGAGGCTTCTATTTTAGCCGCGATTTTTGCGATTTTACCGTCTGCAACGGCCAAATCCGCGCACAAAATTCCTTGCTCTGTAACCAAGGTGCCATTTTGAATCAGAAGCATACCGATCTTCCTTTCTTGTCAAAACGCTATTTTGCAAACAGACAGCTATCAAGCACTGCCTGAATCAGCGCTAGCTCGGGTTGCATGACGGAAGCATTGTCAAGCGCAGCTTCAGAAATGGAACCGTTCAAACGAAGCAATACATGTCCGTTTGGAAGGGGGAAGAAGCCTTGATTCTGACTTTGCTCAAAATCCGCTTCACATTCAAACAGGGTGAATTTATCCTTGTAGGGGGCGCTGTCGTAGGGGCAGAAGGCCGCGCAGTTGCCGCATTCGTTGCATAAGCCATCCATGTGGATGATTTGCTTTTTGGCCATGCCCGGTACGGTAACCGCAACGTTTGCACGGTTCGGGCATACGTCCACGCAGTTTTCACAGCTTGCGCCGCAGTGCAGACAGCGGGCGGATTCCTGCTGGGGAGCGGTGCATTCGCACAATGTGCCGCGCGTTGCCGTTTGTGGCGCTAGCGGCTGAACAATGCCTGCGGCGATTTCAGCGGTCAGACCCAGCGCGGCATTGACTGCGGCTTGCGCGTCTGCAATGGCCTCCACCACGGTGGCGGGGCCGCGAAGCGCATCACCCAGCACAAAGAGCCTGTCGCTTTGTGAAAGTGCTGTTACGCGCCCGCGTGTATCAAGCTTCACGCCGTTTTGAGTGAGATAGGTACCGTCAATCCGCGTGCCTATGGCGGCAATGAGCAAATCGCAAGGCAGAGCCTCGGTTTGACCTGTCGATACGGGGCTTGCGCGGCCGCTCGCATCCTTTTGTCCAAGGGTCATGACATCCAAGGTGAGCGTTTCGCCTTCCAGTGAAAGCGGATTGCGCAGCTCCAACAGGCGCACGCCATCGGCCAAAGCCAGTTCAAGCTCTTCCAAATCAGCAGGCATTTCACGCTGTGTTCTGCGATAGACCAAGGTTACATCCTGAATGCCCGGCAAGCGCTTTGCGGCGCGTGCCGCGTCCATGGCGGTGTTTCCGCCGCCCACCACAACAGCATGGCGGTGCGCCTTGAGGGCTTGCGCTTGGTGCTTGGCGGTTTGAAGAAAATCAAGCACATCCACCGCATTGCCGCTTTGTAGGGCAAGGGGTGTAGGCTCCCACGCGCCCACGGCCAGCATGACATGGGTGTAACCGTCGTCAAACAGCTTTTGTGCGGAGCAAACCTCTGCATTCAGCCGAATGTCTACGCCCAACCTTTGAAGCAGCTGTGCGTCGTTTTCTATTTGCTCGTCCGCAATGCGGAAGGCGGGAATTACATAACGAACAATGCCGCCAAGGCGTTCGCGCTTTTCAAACAATGTGACCTTTGCGCCTGCGCGTGCCGCAAAGAAAGCCGCCGCCAACCCACCGGGGCCGCCGCCAACAATGGCAATGCGCTCTTGACGAGGCGTGCCTGCGTGAAGCGTGGGCAAAAAGCCTTCAAAACCGCATTCGGCGGCTTTGAGCTTTGCGGCTCTGATGTGCACGGCATCCTCGTAGAAATGGCGCGTACACTTGCTTTGACAGCGGTGGGAGCAGATGGTGCCCGTGATAAACGGCAAAGGATTCTTTTCACAAATGACGCTGAGGGCTTCCGCATATTTGCCCGCATACACCAAATCCAGATAGGCTGTAATGTCCTGATGAATGGGACAGCCCTCTTGACAGGGCGAAACAAAACAATCCATGAGCGGCACAGGCTGTGTAAGCTTGCGGTTGGGCAGCGGCTTGAGGGGCTTTTGATGATGCTTATCCAAAATGGCGTGCTCGCACAGCGCCGCCAAGGGCTTTAATTGAACACCCTCAAAGGCGCGGTAGGGCAGGCTGGAAAGGGCTTGCGCTATGGGCGCTAAGCGGTTGTAGCCGCCCGGCTTTAACAGCGTGGTGGCCAAGGTGATCGGCCAAATGCCGCAGGTGAAAATATCGGCGATGTTCAGCGCATCCGCCCCGCCTGAATAGGAGGCGCGCAGGTGCCCGTCAAAAGCCTTTTCGAGCTTTTGCACCAAGGCAATGGTGAGCGGAAACAGGCTTTTGCCGCTCATGTACATTTCTTCACCCGGCAATTCGTCCTTGGCAATGGTTACGGGAAAGGTGTTGGAGAGCTTTACGCCAAATTCAACGCCCTGCTTGCCTGCTTTGTCAAGCAAGCGCTGGAACATGGGCACGGCATCCTCAAACTGCAAATCATCTTTGAAATGATGGTCGTCAAAAACCAGCTCGTCATAGCCCATGGCATCCATGGTTTTGCGGGCAAATTCGTAGCCTAACAGCGTCGGGTTGCATTTTACATAGGTGTTCAGATGCTTTTTCTCAATCAAATAGGTTGCAATGCGTTCAATTTCGTCTGGCGGGCAGCCGTGCAAGGTGGAAAGCGTGATGGAACGGCAAATGCGCGGGCTGATGCCTTTGATGAAATCGGCGTTAACTTTTTCAAAGCGCACCAGGTTTTGAAGCGCCCATTGGGTGCATTCCTTGAAGCAATCGGTACTGCCAGCGTATTTCAAGCCTTCAATGAACCGATCGATTTTTTCTGAACGAATGCCGTTTAAATCATAACCCACAGACATGTTAAACACAAAGCCTTGGTCACTGCCCAAGGCAAGCTCGCGGCTTAACAGCTTGATGGCAAACCAACCCTTGATGTATTCGTCCATGGCTTGCGCTACGGTAAGCTCTGTGGACCATTCTACATTATAGCCCTCTTCTGCCGCCAAAATACAGGGCTTTGCCACATGCAAATCACTGCCATCCAAGGTTTGCACGGTTTTAAGCTCAAAGAAACGGCTGCCGCCTGCATAGGCCGCAATCAGGTTCTGAGCAAGCTGGGTATGAGGCCCTGCGGCGGGGCCGAAGGGCGTTTCTATCTGCTCGCCAAAAATGGGCAGGGCTTTGTTACCTTCGTGGCAATAAATTTGCTCAACCCCAAAAATGGAGCCAGCTTGGCGAAACTCAGCCAAAGCACGTGTCATAAGGGTTCCAAAAGAAATCGGTCGCATGATATCGCTCATTGGGCACCTCCAAAAAAAACAATCGGGCTGGACCCTGCCAGCTATTTTCCTTCGTTGATCCGTTGCCAAAGCGCGGTTCCGCGCTCTCTTGCATGCGCTAAAATCGCTTGCTTGTCGATTCCGATGAGTTCACGATCCTTCATGCGAATTTCACCCGCAATGACCGTGCTGCGGGTACTGCGGCCGCTCATGCCAAACAGGATGTGGCCATTGAGATTGGTTTCATCCATGGGCGTTGGCGGCACATAGTCCATCACAATCACATCTGCCGCCGCGCCTTTTTGAAGAATGCCCATGGGCGTAGCAAAAAAGCGGGAAGCCATTTCGCGGTTTCCTTCAAACAGCATGTGCGGAATTTCGTTCCATGCGACCGTTGGGTCACAGAGCGCGTGCTTGTGCAGGAGGTTGGCTACCTTGTAGCTCTCAAGCATATCGTTTGTGTAGCCGTCGGTACCCAAACCTAGCAGCAAGCCTTTTTCAAACATTTTGATCACGGGCGGACAGCCTATGGCATTGCCCATGTTGCTTTCGGGGTTGTGCGCAACCATGCAATGGGTATCCTTGAGCAGGTCAATTTCCGCTTCTGAAACATGGGTGCAATGGCCGCAGATGGTTTTATCGCCCAAAATGCCGAAATCGTGCAAGCGGAAAACGGGGCGTTTGCCGTGCTCGGCAAGGGCGCGCTGCACATCTAAAATGCCTTCCGCCACATGAATGTGGTAGCCTGCGCCTGCTGGATTTTGTGCAACACAGGCTTCTAAGGTTTCATTAGAGAGCGTAAAGGACGCATGCATGCCCATCATGCCTGCAAACTGTCCCGAAGGATCTTTTTGTGCCCACTGAATAAATGCAACGTTTTCGGCAATGGCCTGCTGCATTTTTTCCTTGCCGTCGCGGTCGCTGATTTCGTAACAGAGGTTTGCTTTTACACCAAACTGTTTGGCGCTCTGCGCAATGGCAAACAAGCTCCCGGGAATTTCGCCGTAGCTGGCGTGATGGTCGAACATGGCCGTTACGCCATTTTCAATGCATTCCAGCATGAAACAATCCGCGCTGGCCTGCGTATCTTCAAGCAGCAGCTGGCGATCGATCGTCCACCATTGGCCGTCCAGAATTTCAAGAAAGCTGCGGCGCGGAGCGCCTTTGATGGAAAGTCCGCGCGCAAAGGCGGAATAAATGTGGTTATGTGCATTGATCAGCCCCGGCATGATAACGCCGCCGTGTGCGTCTAAAAATTGTGCGTCTGGGTATTTGCGGAGCAGGGCAGTGGTGCTGCCCACCTCTTTGATGAGCTTACCCTCTGTTGCGACGCAGCCATCTTCTAAAAATGGCAAGGTTGCATCACGGGTGATGAGCCTTCCGTTACCGATGAGCAGCATGGGTGTCACACTCCTTTTTTAACAATTGTTCATAATCTGCATAGGTGTCTATGTCTTGAAGCTCTTCTTCATGGCTGGCTTGTACGTATTTTACACATGCGGCGTGCCGCTTGATGACCGTGCCGCCTGATTGCCCTTCTGTAAGCGAGGCTAGCTCGTGAAAAAACGCTTTGGGAAACAGCACGGGATTGCCGACGCGCTCCCCAAAGCTTACGCGAACCATGCTTTGGGGAAATTGCGCAAAAGCAGACAACATCTGGTAAATCGTATTTGCATTTAGAAAAGGCTGGTCGCCTACACAAAATAAGCAGCCATCCATTTCCTGCATGGCTTCAATGCCTAGGCGAATGGTGTCGGATACGTTGGGCAGCTGGTGAAGCAAGGGTTCAAAACCAAGAGCCTGCGCCAGCCTTGCGACTTCGGCACTTCTTGTTACCACCCGCTTTTGTTCAAAGGGCAAGAGCGGCGGGGTGCTTTGAAGCGCTAATAGCGTATGCGCAATGAGCGGCTTGCCGCCAAAGGGCGCGAGCAGCTTGTTGCCGCCCTGAAAGCGACGGCTCTCACCCGAAGCGAGCACAACCACGCCAATGCGCATACGCATCAAACTCCTTCCCATCAGGGGCGAATCGTTAATGAATACGGGTGCCTGTTTTGCCCTCGATACCGTCACGCGCCATTTGAAGCTTGGTAATCAGCGCCGTTCGGCCTGAGCCGCTTTTGACAAAAGCCATGGCGGCTTGTACCTTTGGCAGCATGGAGCCGGGGGCAAAATGACCTTCGTCACAATATTTTTGGGCTTGTTCCACGGTGAGGTCGCTCAACCATTCCTGATCTGGTTTGCCAAAACGGATGGCAACCTTTTCTACTGCGGTTAAAATGACCAAGAAATCCGCTTCGAGCATTTCGGCCAGCTTACAGGCGGCAAAATCCTTGTCAATCACCGCTGAAACGCCGCGCAGATGGTGACCCTCTGCAATGACGGGAATGCCGCCGCCGCCTGCCGCAACCACAACCTGCCCCGCACCCAACAGGTCGTACACGGTTTCGATTTCTACAATTTCGATGGGCTTGGGCGAGGCGACCACGCGGCGGTAGCCTCTGCCCGAATCCTCCACAAACACATACCCCTTGGCTCCTGCCAGCTCGTCGGCTTCCTCTTTGGTGTGAAAGTGACCGATTGGCTTGGTGGGTTTTTCAAAAGCGGGGTCGCTGGGGTCTACACGCACTTGCGTAAGCACGGTGGAAACCGGCTTGTGAATGCCGCGATTGAGCAATTCTTCACGCAGAGCGTTTTGCAAATCATAGCCAATATAACCCTGACTCATGGCTACACATACAGAAAGCGGTGTGGGACCAAGGTTATGCTCGCGCGAATACTCACCAAAAGCGTTTTGGATCATGCCGACCTGCGGCCCGTTGCCATGCGTCAGAATGACCTGATGTCCGCCTTCAATTAAATCTGCGATGGCCTTGGAGGTTTCCTTCACCGCGAGCATTTGCTCGGGTAAGGTGTTGCCAAGCGCGTTACCGCCTAGCGCAACGACGATTTTCATACCTTCAAGCCCTTTCTGCGTTACTCTTGAAAGTGACGCGGCTTTTCTGCCTTGTGAAAGGCTTTGAGCGTAGCAACGGGGTCCTTCACCTTGGCCAAGAAGATCATGGCGGCGATGATGTAGGGCTTGTTGGAAGCTTCTTGATACAGGGAATCGCGGTAGCGATCAAACACGCTGGCGGCTACTTCACCATGCTCGCAGCTTACATCCGAAATATCGGCGGGCAGGCAGTGCAGATAAAGCGCTTTGCCATCCTTGGTGGAGGCCATCAGCTCTTCGGTGCATTCCCAATCCTGATGCTCTGCGTTTTGGGCAAGCAGTTCTTTTTCAAGCGCTTTGATGCCGTCTGAATCGCCATTGCCATAAAGCTCTGTACGTTTTTCCATGGCGGCAAAGGGAGCCCAGCTCTTGGGGTACACAATGTCTGCGCCTTGGAAAGCATCTGCCATGGAATTGGTGCGGCGGAAGCTTCCGCCTGACTCCTGCGACTGCTTTGCCGCGAGCTTTTCCACTTCAGGCATTACTTCATAGCCTTCAGGATGCGCCAACACGACCTCCATGCCGTAGCGGCTCATGAGGCCAATCACGCCCTGCGGCACAGATAAGGGCTTGCCGTAGGAGGGGGAATAGGCCCAAGTCATGGCAACCTTTTTGCCCTTGAGGTTTTCCACACCGCCAAATTGATGGGCAATGTGCAAAAAGTCTGCCATGGCTTGTGTGGGATGGTCAATATCACATTGCAGATTGACAAGCGTGGGCTTTTGCTCCAGCACGCCATCTTTGTACCCTTCGGTAACAGCATCTACCACATTGTGCATGTATTGATTGCCCTTGCCAATGTACATATCATCGCGAATGCCAATGACATCGGCCATGAAGGAAATCATATTTGCAGTTTCACGCACGGTTTCCCCGTGTGCGATCTGGCTCTTGCCCTCGTCCAAATCCTGCACTTGAAGCCCTAGCAAATTGCATGCCGAGGCAAAGGAAAAGCGCGTGCGGGTGGAGTTGTCACGGAAAAGCGAGATACCAAGACCAGAATCAAAAATTTTGGTGGAAATATTGTTTTCGCGTAGCGCGCGAAGCGCGTCGGCCATGGTCAAAACAGCGTCTAGTTCATCCTTTGTTTTTTCCCATGTGAGGAAAAAATCGCCGCCGTACATTTTGGAAAAATCGAGTTCCTTCAGGGTATCGAGGTAGCGGTTTAGCTTGCTCATATGATGGTTAGCTCCTTTATTTATCTCATTGTTTTGGGGAGAACGGGGCTGTTATTTTTGGTTGGCGTAGCACATGGGAAGCGCTGCATATACTGCCGCGCAGCATACCAAATCAGCCTTCCATGTGCGCTCATTGGGGGCATGCGCCTGTGCTTCCTTGCCGGGGCCAAAGCCAATGCAGGGAATGCCGAAGCGCCCCATGATGGATACGCCGTTTGTGGAGAAGGTCCATTTGTCAACGCGGGGAGCGCCGTAACAGCCTTCGTGGCTTTGCATGATGGCTTGGGTAACTGCGTGCTCCTGAGGAATAACCCATGTGGGGAAATAGCACTCGGTGGGGTAGGTGAGGTTCTTCCACGAGGGGCGCTCATAGGTGTACATGCTGACCTGCGCGCCATACTTTTTCACATTGGGCAGTGCGCTGATTTCATCCAGACAGCTTTGCCAAGTTTCGCCTTCGGTCATGCGGCGGTCAAGCGATACGGCGCAGGAATCTGCTACCGCGCAACGGCTGGGGGAGGTGAAGAAAATTTCGGAAACCGTAATGGTGCCGCGGCCAAGGAAACGAGCCTCTGCAAATTTTGGGTTGAACGCGGGGTCGAGCATTTTCACAAGCCCCTTGACCTCATCGTTTTGGGCACAGCCGTTTTCATTAAGCGAGCGAACATCCTGCAAAATATCAGCCATTTTGTAAATGGCGTTGTCGCCGCGTTCAGGTGCGGAGCCATGACAGCTTACGCCCTTTACGTCTACACGAATTTCCATGCGCCCGCGTTGCCCGCGATAAATGCCGCCATCCGTTGGCTCGGTAGATACAACAAATTCGGGTACGAGCTTATCTTCCTTCACAATGTACTGCCAGCACAAACCGTCGCAATCCTCTTCCTGCACGGTGCCTGTAACCAACACTGTATAGCCCTGCGGAATCAGTCCCATGTCCTTCATGATTTTTGTGCCGTATACGGCGGAAACTATGCCGCCCATCTGGTCGCTTGTGCCGCGCCCGCCGATTTCTGTTTCTGTTTCAAAACCTTCATAAGGGTCAAATTCCCAGTTCGCACGGTTGCCAATGCCAACGGTGTCGATATGCGCGTCAAAGCCGATCAGCTTATCGCCATTGCCCATGAAACCTAACACATTGCCCATTGGGTCAATTTCCACACGATCAAACCCAACAGCTTCCATTTCTTGCTTGATGCGCAGAATGTGCCCTTCCTCGCCGCAGCTTTCGCCAGGAATCTTTACCAGCTCGCGCAAAAACTTGGTCATGGCAGACTCATAGCCTTTTGCTAGCTCCTTGATTTTTTGGTAGTCCATGTAAACCCTTCCCTTCTTTATTTTACTTGCTTGCCATCCCAAACGATGGCTTTGTAGTTTTCGGGGTCTGTATCACCCTCGGTGGAGAACATGAGTACACGCGATTTGGCATTGAGCACCAGTGCTTGCCGCAATTCACGGTATTCATCGTCTTGCATAAGCGTTGCCAAAAGCCCCATGCCTACGGCACCGCTTTCTCCGCTGACCACCTGCGGGTCACCCTTTACGGGACAGCCCAGCATGCGCATGCCCTTGGCGCTTACAAAATCAGGGCAGGAAACGAATGCATCAACATGGTTGCGCAAAATATCCCATGAGATGGTGTTGGGTTCGCCGCAGGCCAAACCAGCCATTATGGTTTGCAAATCTCCGCCCACTGTGCGAATGCTTCCGTCGCCAGCTTTTGCGCCCTGGTACAAGCAATCTGCCGCCTGTGCTTCCATCACAATCATTTTGGGCGGATTTTGCGGGAACAGGTTTGCAAAATAGCCAACCACTGCGCCTGCAAGCGAGCCTACGCCCGCTTGAATCAAAATATGGGTGGGGCATTGCGCAAGCTGCTGTGCCGCTTCCGCCGCCATGGTGCCATAGCCTTGCATAATCCAAGAGGGGATTTCTTCGTAGCCTTCCCATGCGGTGTCTTGTACAATTACGCCGCGCTTGGTTTCAGCCGCTTCCTTGGCGGCCAAACGCACGCAATCATCGTAGTTAAGCTCTTCGATGGTTACCTCTGCACCCTCGCAGGTGATGTTATCAAAACGCCGCTGCACCGTGCCCTTGGGCATATGCACCACTGCTTTTTGGTGAAGCTTGTTGGCGGCCCAAGCCACGCCGCGCCCATGGTTGCCGTCGGTTGCGGTAAAGAAGGTTGCCTGCCCAAAATCCTTGCGAAGCTGATCCCCTGTTAAATAGGCATAGTCCGTTTGTGCAATGCTTCGGTTTGTTTCTTTGGCAATGTACCTGGCCATTGCAAAAGAACCGCCCAACACCTTGAAGGCATTCAGACCAAAGCGGTAGGATTCATCCTTGACATAAAAGCTGCTGATGCCGAGCTCCTGAGCCATCCCGTTTAGTTCCTGCAAAGGTGTAACGGAATACTGAGGAAAGCTTTGATGGAAGTTTTGCGCCATTTGCACATTTTGCGTGGACATGACTCCAAAATAATGGTCATCTGATTTCGGCATGTGATTGAGCACCCATTGAATGCTAGACATATGCTTTGCTCCTTTGACTGTTGTTGCCCCAAGGGGGCTTGTGGTGAACCATGAAAATCGTATCCCAATTCATATCATAATCATTATAGCACATCTTTTGAAAAAATGCAGTCCCTTTTTAAATGTAGCGGTTCGGGCGGGGTCTTTGACGCTTACAGCACCCAAAAGCGCACAGCACCTTACACGAGATTCATTCTGCGGTTTTTGATAAAGCTTTGACATAATCGCATTGTGGCTTTATAATGGTCAATGGATGGAAAAGTTCAGTGCGTTAGTGAATCAAAAAAAGGAGTGTGCAATATGATTGAAAAGAACGACTTTGTGCTGTTTGGGCACATCGTTTACACACCCACTAAAGAGGATTTTTGCATTTGTGAAAATGGCTTTTTGGTTTGTGAGGATAAAAAGGTAACAGGTGTTTTTCAGACATTGCCTGAGCGCTTCAAAGGGCTTCCGCTTTGTGATTGCGGAAACCGCCTTGTTTTCCCCGGCCTTTGCGATACGCACGTTCATGCACCGCAATATGCTTTTCGCGGCCTTGGAATGGATTTAGAACTGATTGAATGGCTGAATCACCATGCTTTTGTGGAAGAGCTCAAATATGGTGATGAGGTTTATGCCGCACTTGCCTACAGCCAATTTGCCGATGCACTAAAGAAAAGCGCGACCACGCGTGCATCTATTTTTGGCACCATTCATTCCCGTACGGTACATACGCTTATGCAGAAGCTGGAGGACACTGGGCTTTGCACGTATGTGGGCAAGGTGAACATGGATCGAAACGCGCCTGATGGCTTGCTAGACCCCGACGTGCCCACGACCCTTCATGAAACGGAGGAATGGATTGAACGCTCGTTAGACAGCTATAAGCGCACGCGCCCCATGCTTACGCCGCGCTTTATTCCCTCTTGCTCAGAGGCGCTTCTGGAGGGCTTGGGCGAAATCCAAAAGAAATATCAACTGCCTGTGCAAAGCCACCTGTCTGAAAACCGCGGTGAAATTGCATGGGTAAAGGAATTGTGCCCTAAGGCAACCTGCTACGCTGACGCTTATGCAAACCATGGCTTGCTGGGAAATGGCGTGAATACCGTTATGGCACATTGCGTGCTTCCAACAGAGATTGAAATGCAAGTGTTAAAGGAGCGCGATGCGCTGGTTGCCCATTGCCCTGCTTCCAATGCCAACCTATGCTCGGGCATTGCGCCCATCAGGCGTTACCTGAACGAAGGCATACGTGTGGGCTTGGGTACGGATATAGCCGGAGGCTTTGAGCTTTCGGTGTTCCGCGCAATGACGGATGCAGTACAGTTTTCCAAGCTTCGCGCTTGTATGAATGGCATGACGGAGCGCCCCATTACGCTGTCCGAAGCTTTCTATATGGGCACCAAGGGCGGCGGCACATTGTTTGGCAAGGTTGGAAGCTTTGAGCCCGGGTATGCGTTTGACGCGCTTGTGCTCAATGATCAACAAATTCTGGCGCCGCGCACCCTGAGCGTGCATGAGCGCGTGGAACGGGCCATCTACATGGAAAAGGATCTGTTGCTTGAACAAAAATACGTGGACGGACAAAAAATTCTAGAGATGAGGTAGGTGTTATTCCATGAGCGTAGGAACCAGTATCCCTCGCGTGGACGCGGTTGCAAAGGTTACAGGGCAAGCAAAGTACACGGCTGATCTTGCACCTAAAAACGCTTTGCATGCAAAAATCGTACACGCAACCATTACCCATGGCCGCGTGCTCCATATCGACGGCAGCGAAGCACAGCAAGTGCCTGGTTTTGTAAAGCTTCTCACCTGCTTTGACGCACCCAAAACCTGTTTTCCCACAGCGGGGCATCCATGGTCGGTTGAACCTGCACACCAAGACATTTGTGATCGGCGTGTGCTGGATGATCATGTGCGCCTCTATGGTGACAGCGTAGCGGTTGTGATTGCGGAAACGTCCCTTGCCGCCGCAAAGGCCGCAAGGCTTGTCAAGGTGGCATATGAAGAATATCCGCCGCTCCTATCGGCTAAAGAAGCTTTGGCAAATACGGAGCATCCAGTGCACGAGGAACGCCCAAACAATTTAATTGCGCACAACCATTTTTCCGTAGGCACGGGCACCTATGCAGAGGCCAAGGCGGCGGAGCCTGATTGCTTTGAGCTCAACAAAACCTATACCACGCAAATGGTACAGCATTGCCATCTGGAGCCGCCGCAATCCTATGCTTATATGGAGGGGGATCGGGTGGTTGTGGTATGCTCCACCCAAATACCCCATATCATCCGCCGCATCATTGGGCAGGCGCTTTCATTGCCGCTTGGCAAGATACGGGTAATCAAGCCGTATATTGGCGGAGGCTTTGGCAACAAACAGGACGCGCTCACAGAGCCGCTGAATGCATGGCTCACCACGCAAGTGGGCGGGCGCTGTGTACAGCTTGAGCTAACGCGTGAGGAAACCTTTACCGCTACCCGCGTCAGGCATCCCATTTCCTTTGATGTAAAGGCACTTGTGCGGGCGGACGGCACGCTGGTGGCACGCAAGCTGGAGGCTTATTCCGCGCAGGGCGCGTATGCGTCCCATGGGCATTCCATTGTGGCCAATGCGGCTACAGCCTTCAAACAGCTGTATCATGATCAGCGCGTGGTGGAGGCGGATGCATATACAGCCTATACCACCATGCCCACGGCGGGTGCAATGCGCGGCTATGGCATACCGCAATCCGATTTTGCTACGGAATGCATGAGCGATGACATTGCGCTGGCGCTTCATATGGACCCGCTGGCGTATCGCTTGAAAAACTGCATCAGGGCAGGCTACAAGGATCCCGGCACGGGCATCAGCTTCTTGAGCTACGGCTTGGAGGATTGTATCAAGCAGGGGCGCGAAAGCTTTGGCTGGGATGAAAAGCGGAAAGCCTATCAAAACCAAACGGGAAACATTCGCCGCGGCGTGGGTATGGGAATATTTGTGTATAAAACGGGCGTATATCCCATTTCACTGGAAACCGCGAGCGCACGTCTTACGCTCAATCAAGACGGTACTGTCATGCTCCAAATGGGCGCAACGGAGATTGGGCAGGGCGCGGATACGGTGTTTTCACAAATCGCCGCTGAAACCTTGGGCATTGGGGACGATAAAGTACACATTGTTTCAACGCAGGATACCGATATTTCCCCCTTTGACACAGGCGCTTATGCTTCACGCCAAACGTACGTGAGCGGCATGGCCGTTCGCAAAGCGGCGGAGCTGTTAAAAACCCGTATTTTGGATTATGCGGCAGAGCTGCTTGCGCTAAATGCGGATGCCATCAGCATCAGCGAGGATTCCATTGTAGAAAAAGCTACAATGAAGCCGCTGCTTGCCATGGAGAAGCTTGCGGTGGAGGCACAATACAGCCTGAAGCACTCCGTTCATCTAAGCGCTGAATACAGCCACCATTGCAAGGATAACACCATCTCTTCGGGCGTGTGCTTTGCGGAGGTAGAGGTGGATATTTCCATGTGCAAGGTGAAAATTCTACGGATTTTGGCCGTTCACGACAGCGGCATACTCATTAATCCACAGCTTGCAAAAGCCCAGGTGCATGGCGGCATCAGCATGGGCATTGGCTACGGCTTATACGAGGAAATGCTGTTTAATGAAAAAGGAAAGCCCCTCAACGATAACCTCTTGGATTACAAAATGCCAACCTCCATGGATAGCCCCGATATGGAAGTGGATTTTGTACAGCTGGTGGACCCGAGCGGCCCCTATGGAAACAAGTCTTTGGGTGAACCGCCCGCCATTGCGCCGGCACCTGCCATTCGCAATGCGGTTTTGAACGCAACAGGCGTAGCGGTGGATTCGTTGCCATTATCGCCCCAAAAGCTCTATGAGCATTTTGTAAAAGCGGGCTTGATTACGGAGGTGCAGACGAATGTATGATGTACAATCGGTTACCCAAGCCAAGGATGTAGCGGATGCAATCCGCGCCCTTTGCGAGAATGAACAAGCCATGCTGATCGCGGGCGGCACTGATGTGCTGGTGCAAAACCGCGAGGGTAAATTTGCGGGACGCCCTCTGGTGAGCATTCATGGATTGGATGAAATCACAGGCGTGTCCATGGAGGCGGACGGCACACTGGTGATTGGTGCGGCTACCTGCTTTACCGACATTACCAACCATCCGCTGATTCAAAAGCATGTGCCTATGCTGGGCCTTGCGGTGGATGAGGTAGGCAGCCCCCAAATCAGAAATGCAGGCACGGTGGGCGGTAACCTTTGCAATGGCGTAACCAGCGCGGATAGTGCGCCCTCCCTGCTGGCTCTGCATGCGGTGCTCAAGCTGCGCGGTAAAGAGGGCGAGCGCTTGGTTCCCCTTTGCGATTTTTATGTTTCAGCAGGCAAAACCGTTCGTTTGCGCGAGGAGGTTCTTTGCGAAATTCGCATAGCAAAAGAAAACTACGAAAACGTAGGCGGTTGCTACATCAAATATGGCAAGCGCAATGCGATGGAAATTTCCACGTTGGGTTGCGCAGTTACGGTTAGATTGGATGAACGGCACGAAAAAATAGAGCGCCTAAGCATTGCCTACGGTGTGGCTGGCCCTACACCCATGCGTTGCTTTGAGGCGGAAAAAGCCGCCATCGGCTTGCCCGCTAACGCAAAAACAGCAGAAGCCGCGGCCAATCAAGCGCTTGACGAATTAAAGCCGCGCACAAGCTGGCGTGCATCTAAGGAATTCCGTCTGCATCTGGCACAAGAAATTTGCGTGCGAGCCATGAAGCAGGCCATTATACAAGCAGGAGGAAATGCAGATGTTTAAGACACTTACCATGACCGTAAACGGCAAGGCGGTGGCGGTGCCCATTGAGGAAGGCGAGGCATTGCTGGATACTTTGCGCGAACGCCTGGCGCTTACCAGTGTGAAACGGGGCTGTGAGGTGGGCGAGTGCGGCGCGTGCACAGTGCTTGTGGATGGCAAGGCAGTGGACAGCTGCATTTACTTGAGCCAATGGGCAGAAGGCAAACGCATTTTAACCGTTGAGGGCATTCGGGGCGAGAACGGAGAACTCAACCCCATCCAACAGGCTTTTGTGGATGAAGCGGCGGTGCAATGCGGCTTTTGTACCCCAGGCATCATATTAACGGCGGTGGAGCTGGTTGCAAGCGGCAAACGCTATACGCGCGACGAGCTTCGCAAGCAAATTTCAGGTCATCTTTGCCGCTGTACGGGCTATGAAAATATTTTGAACGCTGTTTGGCGTGTGGTGGGCAAGGAATGAAATGCATTGATACAAGAAATGCCGTAGGGCATGTATTATGTCATGATTTAACCCGTATTGTACCAGGCGAATGGAAGGGCGCACAGTTTCGCAAGGGGCATGTGGTAACCAGCGAGGATATCCCGATGCTGCTTTCCATGGGCAAGGAACAGCTGTACGTGTGGGAAATGAACGAGCAAAAACTGCATGAAAACGATGCGGCGGATCGCTTGGCCAAGCTTTGCGAAAATGCCCATATGCGCCGCGGGGAGCTTAGCGAGGGCAAAATTGAACTGTTTGCCGAGTGTGACGGTTTGTTTCAGGTGGATACGGAAAGACTGCTCGACATGAACATGCTGGATGAAATGATGATTGCTACGCGGCATAGCGATGTGGCGGTGCATGCGGGTGATAAGCTCTGCGGCATGCGGGTGATTCCCTTGGTGATAGACCTTCGGCGCATCGAAGAGGCGGAGCGTCTTATGGGAAAGGTCCCCTTGCTTACGCTTACGCCCTTTCGCCCCATGAAGGCGGGCATTGTTACAACGGGAAGCGAGGTATTTCACCACCGCATTGAGGATCGCTTTACGCCTGTGGTGGTGAAAAAGCTCGCCGAATATGGCATAGAAACGGTACGCCAAACCGTTGTTGATGATGCAACGGAGCATATTGTAGCCGCCATTGCACAGCTGCGCAAGCAAGGGGTGGATTTGGTTGTGTGTACAGGCGGCATGAGCGTGGACCCTGATGACCGCACACCTGCCGCCATCCGCCAAAGCGGCGCAAGCATTGTAAGCTATGGTGCGCCCGTGCTTCCGGGGGCAATGCTCATGCTGGGCTACTACTCGGATGCTGTGCCTGTGCTAGGCTTGCCAGGCTGTGTGATGTATGCGCAAACCACGGTGTTTGATTTGATTCTGCCGCACATTGCGGCAGGCGTGTGCGTGAGCCGCGTAGATTTGGCCAAGCTTGGCTGCGGTGGATTGTGCTTGGGCTGCAAGCCTTGTCATTATCCAGACTGCGAGTTTGGCAAACGCTCGTATTAATACAAAAAAAGGAGTAAACATGGAATGAAAAAATGTTGTTGCTTGTTTCTTGCACTCTTGCTTTGCTTAATGGCGGTACCCGCCATGGCGCAAACGGAATTGGTGGTATTCGCCGCCGCCTCCATGACGGAATCACTGAATGAAATCGCAAAGCTGTATCAAAAAACTGCGCCCGATGTTACGCTCGTATTCAATTTTGATTCCAGCGGAACGCTCAAAACACAGCTTGTACAAGGCGCGGATGCGGATGTCTTTATATCTGCGGGCAAAAAGCAAATGGATGAGCTGGATATTAACGCAGATACGGAGAAAAATCCCGAAAAGCTGGATATGCTGCTGGAAAAGACGCGTTTTGATTTGCTTTCCAATACGGTGGTGCTGGTTGTGCCCAAGGATGCGAAGAGCACCATTGCGAATTTTGAGGACGTGGCAACGGATCAGGTTAGCTTGATAGCGCTAGGCAACAACGATGTACCTGTGGGACAGTACGCAAAGGAGGTTTTCACGTATTTGAACCTTTGGGAACAGCTGAATACCGAAGGAAAAATTACTTTTGCCTCCAATGTCAAAGAGGTGCTAGCACAGGTGGAATCCGCCGCTGTGGATTGCGGTGTGGTTTATATCTCTGACGCCGCTACAAACGACGGCGTAACGGTGGTAGCCTCTGCGCCTAAGGGAAGCCATAAGCCTGTAAATTATCCTGCGGCGGTCATGAAAAGCTCAAAACAGCCCGAGGCAGCCAAGGCTTTTTTGGAATATCTCAAAGGTGACGAGTGCAAGGCCGTGTTTGAACAAATCGGCTTTGGCGTGCCAGAGCGTTAACCAATGGATTTATTTCCGCTCTATAATTCGCTGAGGGTGGCGCTGATTTCCACGGTATGCACGTTCTTTATCGGCATGGGAGCGGCTTATGCTGTTTGCCGTTTGCCGCGTGCGGTGAAGGGCGTGCTGGACTGCATTTTAACACTGCCGTTGGTGCTTCCGCCAACGGTGGTGGGCTTTTTTCTATTGAAAACCATTGGCCCCAAAGCACCGTTGGGTGCATTCCTTTTGAATACTTTCCAGCTGAAAGTAACCATGACTTGGTATTCTGCCATTTTTGCAACGGTGATCGTAACCTTTCCACTCATGTACCGCACGGCTCGCGGCGCATTTGAAAGCTTTGATCCTCGCCTTTCCTGCTCCGCACAAACGCTGGGGCTTTCCAATACGTTCATTTTCTGGCGTATTCGTTTGCCCAATTGCAAGGCTGGGCTGGTTGCGGGGGCAGTGCTCTCGTTTGCGCGCGCACTGGGTGAATATGGCGCAACCTCTATGGTTACAGGCTATATTCCTGGGCGCACCGCCACCATATCTACCACGGTTTACCAGCTTTGGCGCGAAGGAAACGATTCGGAGGCTTATCGCTGGGTGATGATCAACCTTGCCATTTCGCTCATGGTGCTCATGGCGGTCAACTTTTTGGAGCGCCGTGCGCCCAAACGCGGGGAGGTGACGCAATGAGCCTTTGCGTAAAGGTGAAAAAAAGCTTTCCGGGGTTTTGCCTTGAGGCGGATTTTGCCTGTGATGCAGGAATGTTTGCTTTGCTTGGCGCAAGCGGAAGCGGCAAAACGCTCACGCTCAATTGCGTGGCAGGGGTGCAGAAGCCCGATGAGGGGCATATTGAGCTGGACGGCAAGGTGCTGTTTGATTCCAAAGGGCGAATCAACCTGTCGCCGCAGGAGCGGGGCATAGGTCTTTTGTTTCAAAGCTATGCACTCTTTCCCAATATGACGGCAGAACAGAACATTCGCTGTGGCTTGGCTCGCATACAAAACCGCCATGAAAAAGAAACGCATTTGCGCGGCTTGATTGCGTCCCTGCACCTTCAAGGGCTTGAAAAACAGTATCCGCACCAGCTTTCAGGCGGGCAGCAGCAACGTGTGGCGCTGGCTCGAGTGCTTGGAAGCGAACCGAAGCTGCTCATGCTGGACGAACCTTTTTCAGCATTGGATGAAGCGCTGAAATGGGAGCTGGAGCAGGAGCTGTTCGAAATGCTTTCGGGGTTTCAAGCACCCGTGCTCTACATTACGCACGATATGCGCGAGGTGCGCAGGCTTTGCGAACAAGTATGCGTGCTGGATCACGGCAAAACGCAGGGGGTTATGACGGCACAGGAGCTGCTCAACCACCCAAAAACCAAAGCGGCGGCTTTGCTATGCGGCTTTGAAAACGTAACGGATGTTGTGCAGACGGGCGAAAAGCTTGTATTTGCGAAAGCGTGGCAAACGGCTTTACAGCTGAGTGCCGCGCCCTCCAAACAAGTAAGGTCTGCGGCGATCCATGCGGACACAATTGAAATTTCCCCGCTTCCGAGCGCGAAAAAGCCCAATGCCATTGCGTGCCAAATTCTGCGCATTGTGGAGGAAACCAATCGCAGGGTGTATATATGCCGTCCCGAGGGGGCGAGGGGTCATATTCTGGTAGCCAAGCCCTGCGATGCTCCGCAGCTGCTTCAAACGGGGGAACGCTGTGAGCTGTGCCTCATTCCCGAAAATATAAGGGTGCTTTCCTAGGCAAAACAAAGCGGAAGGGGGAGGAAAACCTATGCCAACGGCGGCTGTGATTACGGTAAGCGATCGGTGCTATCTAGGCGAACGAGCTGATTTATCGGGGCCAGAAATTGAAAAAATATTGCAAGCTGAGGGCTATACCCTTCTCAATGCCGTGCTTGTACCTGACGAGCGCGAACAAATTGAAGCGGCGCTTTGCCGCCTTGCGGATTTAAACCATGCGGCGCTGATTGTAACCACAGGCGGTACAGGCTTTGCCCTGCGGGATGTAACCCCAGAGGCAACCCTCGCTGTATGCGACCGAATGGCTCCCGGCCTTGCGGAAGCGATGCGTGCAAAAAGCCTGCTCATTACACCCCATGCCATGCTATCCCGCGCTGTGGCGGGTATGCGTGGGCGCACGCTGATTGTGAACCTGCCTGGAAGTCCGAAAGCGGCGCGGGAGAACCTTGAGGTCCTCTTGCCTGCGTTACCCCATGCGCTTATGCTGTTAGCGGGGGAAAAGCCTGATGCATAAAGAAAAACCTTGCTTGCAGGATGCTTATGGCCGCGTGATGGATACACTGCGCCTTTCGGTGACGGATTTATGCAATGAGCGCTGTATTTATTGTATGCCCGCCTGCGGCGTGCCAAAGCGTGCGCACGCGGATATGCTGAGCCTTGAGGAGCTGGGAGAAATTGCGGCGGCGGCTGTGGACTGCGGCATTACCAAAATTCGCCTTACGGGCGGCGAACCCTTGGTACGCCAAGGCTTTATTGCACTTTGCCAAAGCCTTGGCGCATTGCCCAAGCTTCGGGAGCTGTGCCTTACCACAAATGGTGTGCTTCTGCCCCCAATGGCCAAAGCTTTGCACGAGGCGGGTCTATCTCGCGTGAACCTATCTTTGGACAGCCTGAAGCCCGAACGCTATGCGGCCATTACAAGAAGGGGCACGCTTCAGGAGGCGCTCAAAGGGCTTGAAAGCGCGTTGAATGCCGGCTTTACACAGGTGAAGCTGAACATGGTGCTGATGGGCGGGGTAAATGACGATGAAATTCTGGATTTTATCGCGCTCACCAAAGACCAGCCCATTGAAGTACGCTTTTTGGAGCTCATGCCCATGGGGGAATGCGCCAGCTGGCCGCAGGAACGCTTTGTAAGTGCGGATGAGGTTTTGAAGCGCTGTCCTGCGCTGGAGCCGCTTGGGCTTTCAGGCGTGGCACAGCGCTATCAGCTTGCGGGTCATTTGGGTACGGTGGGGCTGATTCGCCCCATGAGCGGTTGCTTTTGCGATACCTGCAGCCGCATCCGCGTTACGGCGGACGGTATGCTCAAGCCCTGCTTGCATGCGCCGCTTGAAAAGCCCCTTCGCGGTTTGCATGGCGAGGCTCTTCTTGCGGCCATTCGCGAAGGCGTGCAATGCAAGCCGCGCGCGCATCTGCTTTCACAGGGCAGCAGCGGTGCGCAAAGGCTCATGAATGAAATTGGAGGCTAACATCACATGAACCCATTGACCCATATCAACGCACAAGGACGTGCGAAAATGGTGGATGTAACTGAAAAAGCGGTCACGGAGCGTTGCGCGGTTGCGGGCGGCTTTGTTCGCATGAGTGCGCAAACCCTTGCCATTGTAAAGGAGGGGCGCGCCGCAAAGGGAGATGTGCTGGCGGTTGCGCAGGTGGCGGGTATCATGGCGGCTAAGCGCACGTGGGAGCTGGTTCCGATGTGTCACCCCATTGCGTTAACGGCGGTGGATCTTTCCTTTGCCTATTGCGAACAGGAACCCGTCGGCGTGGAAATTACCGCCGCAACGCGCTGTAAGGGTGAAACGGGCGTTGAAATGGAGGCGCTCACGGCGGTATCGGTTGCGGCACTTACCATTTATGATATGCTAAAGGCAGTACAGCGGGATATGACCATACAAAATGTGCAATTGCTTCAAAAAAGCGGTGGCAAGAGCGGCGATTACCGCGCGGAGGAAAGTTAAATGGCCAGTGTGTTATGTGTGAACCTAAGTGAACAAAAAGGCATGATCAAGCACCCCGTAGAGGCGGCGGAGCTACGCACAAACCACGGCATTGTGGGGGATGCGCATGCGGGAGATTGGCACAGGCAGGTAAGCCTGCTAGCGGAGGAAAGCGTTGCAAAAATGCGCGCGCAATGTGACATTGCGTTGCCCTATGGTGTTTTTGCAGAAAATATAGACACGGAGGGAATGGATTTAAAAGCATTGCCCGTGGGTGCGGTGCTTCGTGTGGGCGAATGCCTGCTTGAAATTACACAAATCGGCAAGGAATGCCATAGCAATTGCGCCATTAAACAACAGGTGGGGCATTGCGTTATGCCCACGGAGGGGGTATTTGCAAGGGTGATTGCCGGCGGTACCATTCGCGCAGGAGATGCCATTACGCGAGAGAACGAACGGCCTGAATAACCCTGTCCATTTGATCGGATGTATTGCTATACCCAAGCGAAAACCGAACGGTACCCGCTGGAAAAGTGTGCAGGGTATGGTGAGCGGCAGGGGCGCAATGCAGGCCGCAACGCGTTAAAATGCCATGCTCGCGTTCCAAACGCAGGGCAATTTGGGCGTTGTCGCTCTGCAAAAAATCAATGGACACAACACCAACCTGCGTTTCAGGTGCTTTTGTACCCAAAACGCGTATCCCTGCAATGTCCTCAAGACCTGCTAACAGCTGGGCAAGCAGGGATTTTGCTTGAAGCCCAAACGCCTGCGCCCTTGGCTCCCAAAAGTCAAGGGCGGCCAAAAAACCGTAGATGCCCGGCAAGTTTGGCGTGCCTGATTCCAATTTATCGGGCAAAAACAAGGGCTGCTCCTCTATGTCGGAGCGGCTGCCCGTGCCGCCTGTCACAAAAGGCGAAAGGGCCTCAGCAAACCTGCGAGTTAAAATGGCCGCGCCAATGCCCTGCGGCCCCAGCAAACCTTTGTGCGCGGAAAAAACCAATGCGTCTATGCCCATGGCTTCACAATCAATGGGCAAATGCCCCACTGTTTGCGATGCATCTACAACAAAGGGAATGCCGCGTTCACGGCAGAGCGTGCCGATTTCCAAAATGGGCATGACGGTGCCGCATACATTGGATGCATGGGTGAAGCAAACCAACTGCACAGGAGCTTCAAGCAAGCGCTCAAAAGCGTCCATATCAAGGCTTCCATCTGCAAAGCATGGGGTGCGCTCCACCTGTACACCCGCCATTTGGCGAAGCGGGCGCATCACGGCATTATGCTCCATACCGCTCACCACCACGCGGTCGCCCGCATGCAAAAAGCCTTTGAGTACCATGTTTAGCCCAAAGGTTGCGCCGCAGGTTACAATGCATGCTTCTGCGCAGTTTGAGTGAAAAAGGGCACAAAGGCGCTCGCGGAGTGTGAACAAGGCATTTTCGGCTTCTAGCGCGGCGGCATAGCTCCCGCGGGAAACATTGATACCAAGCTCCTCTATATACTGTGCCATGGCCTTGCCAACCCCTGGTGCTTTGGGGTATGAGGTAGAGGCGTTATCTAAATAAATCGTTTTAAACATCCTTTCAAAATGCATGATGATTGATGCTTTCATAAAGCCATTATAACACGGAGGTGACGGAAAATGAAGAAACATTTAGCAGTCCTTCTAACGGGCGCGGTGACTGGACTTGTAGCGCTTGCGCTTACAGCCTTTGGCAATCCGCCTAATATGGGCTTTTGTCTGGCTTGCTTTTTACGGGACTTATCGGGCGCATGCAAGCTTCACAGCGCCAATGTGGTGCAATATTTCCGACCTGAGATCGTTGGGCTGGTGCTTGGCTCGCTTGTAGCCGCACTGCTCTTTAAAGAATTTCGCCCGCGCGGCGGTTCCTCGCCCATGACGCGATTCATGCTTGGCTTTTTGGTGATGGTGGGAGCGCTCATGTTTCTTGGCTGTCCCCTGCGAATGCTCATTCGTGTTGGCGGAGGAGATTTAAATGCCTTGGTGGGCTTGCTTGGCTTTTGCGGCGGCGTAGGCATTGGGGTTTTGGCTTTGAACAAGGGCTTTACGCTACGCCGTGCGCACCCCACAGCCGTTACGGAGGGGGCGGCTTTTCCAACCGCGCTTCTTGTGTTGCTTGCGGCATGGCTTCTTTTTCCTGCGGCGTTTGCACTGTCTGAAAAAGGGCCTGGCGCTATGCACGCGCCCATGCTTCTTTCGCTTGCGGGCGGTCTGCTTGTGGGGGCGCTTGCTCAGCGAAGCCGCTTTTGCATGGCGGGCGGCTTGCGAGATACCCTGCTCTTCCGCGATTTTCATTTGCTTTGGGGGAGCGTAGCGCTGGTGGTAACGGTTTTGTTGGGGAATTTACTGCTTGGCTCCTTTCGAATGGGCTTTTTAGACCAGCCCATTGCACATACGGATGGGCTTTGGAATTTTCTTGGCATGGTGCTGGTTGGCTGGGGAAGCGTATTGCTGGGCGGCTGTCCGCTTCGTCAGCTGATCATGGCAGGCGAGGGCGATAGCGATGCCGCCATGGCGGTTGTGGGCATGGTGGCGGGCGCGGCGTTCTGCCATAATTTTGGGCTGGCTTCCTCTGCGGCAGGCCCTACGGTAAACGGTCAAGCGGCAGTGCTGATTGGCTTGGCGGTGCTGGTTTTGCTCAGCTTGTTTAGCAAAGAAAGGGGAAAATAGCATGCAACAAATTGATACACGAGGGCGTTCTTGCCCAGAACCTGTGATGCTTACGCGTGCGGCGCTCCAAAAAGAGGCGCAGGGCGTTTGCGTGCTGGCGGACAATTTATGCGCCGCTGAAAACATCACACGCTTTGCAAACCATTCAGGCTATGAAGTGAAGCGCGAGGAAAACGGCGGCGAATATACCCTGCTGCTTCAAAAAAAATGAAAGAATATGTAGCAACATTTTGGACGCACTTTGCGGCCATGAGCACGCTTCGCGCCCTTGAAACGGCAGGCATTCATGCACAGGCTCGTCCTGTGCCGCGCGATGTAAGCGCAAGCTGCGGCACCTGTGTTTTTTATCTTGCCAACGATGTGTGCGCAGCACTTCTGCATCGGGATTTTGAAACGGTTTATGAACAGCTGGGCGAACGAGATTATCAGGCGGTGCTATGCAATGACAAAGCTGAGTGAACGGTTACGCATTCCCCGCGGCGTAACGGCCGTGGTTGGCAGCGGCGGTAAAACAACGCTTATGGAACGCCTTGCGTGTGAATTGAGCGAAAATGCGCGCGTGCTTCGCATGACCACAACGCAAATGCGCGTGCCCAATGGAACGGTTATTTTTGCGGAAAAGGTGGATGCATGCTTGCTTTTAAAAGTGAAGCAAGCGTTTGAACAGCAGCTGCTGGTGACGGTGGGCAGGGAAGCGGAAAATGGCAAAATCACAAAACCGCTTGGTTCGCTTGATGCATTGTTTGCGCTTGCGGATTATGTGCTGATAGAGGCAGATGGTTCGCGGGGCTTGCCGCTCAAAGCGCCTGCGGAGCATGAGCCAGTATTGTGCGGCAAGGAAAAGCTGGTGCTTGCTGTCATGGGGGCGACGGGCATCGGCAGACCCATCTGCGAGGCGGCGCACCGCTCAAGGCTGTATGCGGCGCTTCTTCATAAACAAGAAAACGAAGTGGTTACAGCCGAGGACGCGGCGCGGGTGCTGATGGATGCAAACGGTCAGCGAAAAGGCGTGATCAGCCGCTTTGCGATTGTGCTAAACCAATGTGATACAAAACAGGAACTGCAAAACGCTCAAAGCTGTGCGGCACAAACAGGGGAAGAATGCGCGTTGGTTGCATTGAAAACAAATGCGGATTTTTGCGAAATGTGGGCCAAAGGACAGCTGTTGCGTTGATTGCGCTCAACGAGGAGGAGGAAGAACAATGCTGCTGTTGATCAAGGGCGCTGGTGATTTGGCCAGCGGGGTGGCGGTGCGGCTCCATCACGCGGGTTTTCAAATTGTGATGACGGATTTGCCGAAGCCAACGGCCATACGCCGCTCGGTCAGCTTTTGCCGCGCCATTTCAGAGGAGCATGCCGCCGTGGAAGGGGTGCATGCGCACCTTGCGCACAATGTGCAGGAGGCTAGGGCGGTGCTTCAGGCGGGAAACATTCCCGTGCTGGCAGATGCCTTGGCGCAATGTGCAAAAGCCCTTGCCCCAGACGTGCTGATTGACGCGATTTTGGCTAAGAAAAACACAGGCACAGCCATGAAGGATGCGCCGATTGTGATTGCGCTTGGCCCTGGCTTTAGCGCAGGCAAGGATTGTCATGCAGTGGTAGAAACCATGCGAGGGCATGATTTGGGACGCGTATACCTCACGGGCTCTGCGGCTGAAAACACGGGCGTACCGGGAAGCATAGGGGGCTATACCTCTGAAAGAATCCTCAGAGCGCCGTGCGAGGGCGTTTTTGAAGCGCTGGCTCAAATTGGCCAAAGGGTGCGGGCGGGGGAGAAAGTGGCAACGGTGAATGGCGAGCCGGTTTTTTCTGCTTTGGATGGGGTGGTTCGCGGTATTTTGCCTAGCCAAACGCCTGTGACGGCAGGTATGAAAAGCGGGGATGTGGATCCGCGCGGCGTAGTGGAACACTGCTATACGGTTTCAGACAAGGCACGCGCCATTGGCGGGGGCGTGCTGGAAGCCATATTGGCGCTTTCGGGGGTGCTTTGTCATGGATGAGAATATTCGGCTTACAAAGCTCGCCAAATGTGCGGGCTGTGGTGCAAAGGTAGGCGCTGGCGTGCTTCAAAAATTGCTTCGGGATTTGCCCGTGCATGCGGACCCCAACTTGATCGTTGGCTTTGAAAGCTCTGACGACGCATCTGTTTACCGTGTTTCTGATCAGCTGGCGCTGGTGCAAACCATTGACTTTTTTCCGCCTGTGGTGGATGATCCGGAAGCCTTTGGCAGAATTGCGGCGGCCAATGCCCTTTCGGATATCTATGCCATGGGCGGTGAACCCAAGGTGGCGCAAAATGTGCTTGTTATACCCGACAACATGCCTGAAACCATGGTGCAAGCCATTTTGCGCGGCGGGTATCAAAAGGTGTTTGAAGCGGGCGCTATCCTTTCGGGCGGGCATAGCATACATGGAGGGGAGCCGATCTATGGCCTTGCGGTTACGGGCTTTGTGCACCCTGATCATGTGCTGAGAAACAGCGGCGCAAGGGTGGGAGATGTGCTGCTTCTCACAAAGCCATTGGGCATAGGCGTGTATTTAACCGCACGCAAAGCGGGAATGCTGTGCGATGCGGAGGAACAGCGGGCGATTGCACAAATGGAGCAGCTCAACCGCTCCGCACGGGATGCGATGCAGGGCTTTACTGTGAGCGCCTGCACGGATGTAACGGGCTTTTCATTGCTCGGGCATGCGGTGGAAATGGCGGAGGGCAGTCATGTAGCCTTGAAGATAGACGCGCAAGCGGTGCCGCTGTTGCCCGAGGCTCTTCTATTGGCAAGCATGGGCTTATTGCCTGAGGGGATGTATAAAAACCGTGCCTTTGCGCAAGAACGGGTAGATACAGGGGATATAGCGCTTGCACTTTGCGATTTGTTTTTTGATCCGCAAACCTCGGGCGGGCTGTTGATTGCTGTGGCAGAAGCACAAGCGGATGCGTTGCTTACAAAGCTACAGGCGGAAACGCCTGCGGCGAGGCGAATTGGCCGCGTGATTTCCCAGGGGGAAAAGGCGGTTACGCTCAGGTAAAGGATTGCTTTAGCGGGAGGCAGCCTCCAGGCTGGCACGGTGCAAAATCATTTCTGCGGCAATGCTTACCGCAATTTCAGCGGGTGTTTCGGCTTTGATCGGCAAACCGATGGGCGTGTGAACACGCTGAAAATCCTGCTCCGAAAAGCCTTCTTCAAACAGAAGGCTTTTTGTATGCGCAATTTTGCTTCGACTGCCAATCAGCCCGATATAGGCGGCGGGCGTGCCAAGCACCTGTGCGAGGAGCTCGTGGTCGTAGCGGTGTCCGCGTGTCATGATCACAACTTGATCGGCAGAGGTAAGCGTTACTTGTGTTGCGATGCCTGAAAAATTGCCCAATACAACGCGCTCTGCAAGCGGAAAAAGGGCTGTGTTGGCAAATTCCAACCGATCGTCAAATACAATGGGGGAAAAGTCGAGCTTATGAAGCAGGGGCACAAGCTCCTGCGCGATATGGCCGCCGCCGAAAACATAGGCGTGCCCTGCGCTTAGCACGGGCTGTACGAACAGGCGAAGGGGTTCTGTGCTCAAAACGGCATGACGGCCCAGCATGGCTTGCACATCCGACAGCTGAATTTGGCTGGCCAATAAAAGCTTGCCCGTTGCGGCAATGCCCATGTCAAGCACCCTGCCATCTTGGGACAGCAGGCGAACCAACCAAGCCTGACTGTGCTTTGCAAGCAGGCTTGCCAGCTCGCGAAACACCGCCGTTGCCTGATTGCTTTGCGGGGATAGATACTCGCAGAGCACGGTAATGTCACCGCCGCAAACCATCCCGATGTCCTCCGCTTCGTTTGGCTTTAATTGATAGGCATAAATGCTGGAGGTATGCGTGCAAAGGCAATGCTTTGCATGCTCTCTTACGTTGTATTCAAGCGCGCCGCCGCCAATGGTGCCCAAGGCTGTTTCGTTGCTGAAAACGGCCATACACGCACCTGCGCCGCGCGGCGCGGAGCCGCTTCGTTTGAGTATGGTACACAGCACAAGCGGACAAGAAGCCTCCAAGGCTTGTAAGCAGGGTAGGATCAATGTTTTCATAGGGTTCAAATCTCCTCTGTTGTAAACACGTTCTGTCACTTGTTTTATTATAGCAGGGTTGGAGGAGCACAAGCAAGCTGATTTTGCACGCCAAACATAATTCGAAACATAATTCAAACTATGAAAGAAGTGGAGCGGTCACAATGCCCATGCTGGCAATACTCACGATAAAACAGGGGGCTTTTCAACAAAATTGGATTAAATAAATTTTAACTATTGACATTGAACCTAAATGGTGTTATCGTATTGTAAACGATTACCGAACGACCTTGCGAATGATTGCGTGGAGCGACCGAAACACATGATGCCTTTTTCCGTGTGTATGCTTGATTGAAACGAAAGGGGGAGCATGTCGTGGCAACGATTGTGGATGTCGCTCAGGCGGCAAATGTATCGGTTGCGACGGTCTCCCGCGTTTTGAACGGCAAATCGCAGGTGCGCGAGGCGTTACGGGAGCGCGTTTTGTCTGCGGTGGAAGCGCTTCGCTATGTACCAAACCCCACGGCGCGCAATTTAAGGCGCAATGAAAGCCGCACCATTTTGATACTGGCTCCGAACCTGACCAACCCATACTACACGCATATCATTGCAGGGATTGGGGAAGCGGCGCATGAGCATGGTTACAGCTCCTTTCTTTGCAATACCGAAGGGGTCAAAGCTCGTGAAGAGCTTCTTCTGGGCAGGCTAAGCCTGCATCAGGCGGATGGTGCCATTTTGCTGGCAACAGAGCTTCATGCGCAGTGGCTGGAGCCCTATGCACAAAGGCATCCCATTGTGCAAAGCTCTGAGTTTGACCCCGATGTGGATATTGTGCATGTGTCCGTGGACAGCTACCAAGCGGCACGAGATGTAATGAACCATTTGCTGAGCTTGGGGCATAAGCGCATTGCACTCATCAGCAGTGAAAACCGGTATTATTCCACTGCCATGCGCTTAAAGGGCTACCTAGATGCTTTGGCAGACGCGGGCTTGCCTGCCACACCAGAGTATATCCGCAAGGCAACGGTTGACTATACCTTTAAGAGCGGCTTTAATTCGGCACGCAGCTTGCTTAGCCAAGAAGCAAGACCCACCGCACTTTTTTGCATTTCTGATATGCTTGCGCTGGGTGCCATTGCAGGGGCGCAGGAAATGGGCTTCCGCGTGCCGGAGGATGTTACGGTGGTAGGCTTTGATGATGTGGAGCACACCACAATGTTCCATCCCTATGTAACCACCGTGGCACAGCCCTGCTTTGACATTGGCCGCCGCGCCATGGAACTGCTCTATGAGCTGATGAACGGCAGGGAAACCCCGCGTCAGGTGGTGCTGCCCCATAGCCTCATGGTGCGTGAATCCTCGGCGGCACGGCACTGTGGCTTTATGGATTTTCCGGTCTGCGTTTGACAGACCGATAAATCATACATTATTCTAGGAGGAAAAACCATGAAAAAGATCTTCGCATTACTTCTGACTCTGGTGATGGTTTTCACTGCTACCGCCGCGATGGGCGAGGGCATCAAGCTGGGTATCGTTACCCCCGATGCAGACCACGGCTTTACTGGCGAGTCTGTTGCGCATGCACGTGCCGAAGCGGAAGCAATGAAGGCCGCTGGCGTGATCTCTGAATACATGATGGCCGTTGGCGGCGAAGCCTCCAAGCAGATTCAGGGCTTGGAAGACATCATGAACTGGGATCCCGATGCAGTGGTGCTGTGGCCGCTAGAAGGCGACCAGCTCCGCAATGCCGCTCAGAGCGTTGTAGAAACCGGCATTCCGCTGATCGTGTATGACCGCCTGATTGAGAATTTCAAAGGCATGGCCGGCGAAATTATGGGCGACAACGAAGGCATCGGCAACATGATGGGCAAATATTTGCTCAACTACTTCGCAGAAGACCTGAAGGCTGGCAAGACCATTACCTACTTGCTCTTCATTGGCGATAGCTCCACAGTTTCCAAGCAGCGCACCCAAGGCATGCTGGACATCATCAACGCCAGCGAGTTCAAAGATCAGTTTGTTCTGCTTCAGGATGGCTTCCAGACCGATTGGTCCAACGCAAAATCGCAGGAATTCATCGAAAACTGGCTGACCACCGCTGATCCCGCTGTGGTTGCAGAGCTTGACTTGATCGTAACCCATGACGACGAAATCGTTGATGGCATCATGACCTCCATCAAAGACAACGCCGACCTCAAAGACCTTCGCATCATCACCTCTGTTGGCGGCCGCCGCGAGACCTTGGCCACCTTCGACGAAGTAGAGAAGCCCGAACTGCTTACCTACTTCTTCAGCCCCTCCTACATCCGTGAAGCGCTTCGCCTTGCCGTTGCCGCCGCAAATGGTGAAACCTATCAGGATCAGAAGATTGAAGGCCAGCTCTTCCTCGTGCCCACCATTGAAATTGACAAGAACACAGTGGAAGCTTTCCGTAACAGCCAGGAGTTTGCAGATCGTTACTCCTTGGATGCCAAGTAAGCAGAACCTCTCAACATTCGGGGCCGGTCGGTTCATACCGGTCGGCCCCTTCCCAATGCAATGCGAAGGAGGAACAGCCGTGCTTACAGAGATGAAAGGGATCGTAGTGGATTTTGGTCCCGTCCGCGCGGTCGACCATGTGGATTTTACGGTACACCCAGGCGAGATTGTCGGCCTGTTGGGTGAAAATGGCGCTGGAAAATCAACGCTGATGAATGTGCTGGCAGGAACCTTTGCCCCCACGGAAGGCGAAATTTTTCTGGACGGTAAAAAGGCACATATCGCAAACGCCCAGCATGCCATGGCAATGGGCATTCGCTTTATTCATCAAGAGCTGAACCTATGTGACGATCTCAATGTATTTGAAAACATGTATCTTGCCCAAGAGCTTTGCAACAAGGGGCGGCTGCTTCATAAAAAAGAAATGGCGGCCAATTGCAAAGCAGTTTTTGAACGTATGAACGTGGACATTGACCCTTATGAGCGGGTGGCTCATTTGCAATCGTCCGAAAAACAATTGGTTGAAATTGCCAGAGCGCTGTTGTTCAAATGTGATTTGATTATTATGGATGAACCCACCACGGCGCTTGCAACGCATGAAATTGAAAACCTGTTTGTCATTATGCGGCAGTTGAAGCAAGAAGGCGTTAGCTTCATTTACATTTCCCATAAAATGCCCGAGATTTTTGAAGTTTGCGAAAGCTATACTGTGCTTCGCGATGGCAAGCATGTGGGAAGCGGCAAAATCGAGGACATTACAGAGGAACAGGTGACCGAGATGATGATCGGCCGTGCCTTAGCAGATGACGACTTTATGAATAAGCCCTCCTTCGCCAACGATACCGTTGTCATGCAAGCACAGCATTTAAGCGGAGATTGCTTCGAGGATGTGAGCTTTACATTGCATGCAGGTGAGGTGCTTGCGTTTACAGGCCTGCAAAGCTCGGGACGGGATCAGCTGGCTGACGCGCTTTTTGGCGTGATTCCCCATACGGGCAAGCTTAGCATGAATGGCAAGGTGCTCAACGGAAGCATTCGGCAATATATGAAAAATCAAATTGCCATGGTGCCCCGTCAACGCAAGGAACGCGGCATTTTGAACGACTTGAGCATTATGGATAACACCTCCATGGGCTTTTATAACACGCTTATGAAACGCCTGCTCATTCGTCCCAAGGAGGAGAAGGAGCGCTTCCTTCGCCAAAAAACCGCCATGCAAATCAAAACCGACAATCCCAAGAATCCCATTACTTCGCTCTCGGGCGGGAATCAGCAAAAGGTGATTTTGGGACGCTGGTTAGAGGCCAAGGCGGAGGTGCTCATATTCGACAACCCCACGCAGGGCATTGACGTGGGTACGAAGTTTGAGATTTATCATCTGATTTTGCGCCTTGCACAAAGCGGAAAGAGCGTGCTGGTGTTTTCTTCGGAGTTCCCTGAAATTTTTAAGGTTGCGGATCGCTGTGCAGTGATGTACAAGGGCAAAATCAATGCGACGTTTGAGCGCGATCAAATGACGGAAAAGAATCTAATGTACTATTCCACAGGCGCGAATTTGGAGGGCATACAGCATGAGTGAGGTAAAGCGGACGCTCACCCCCAAAACGATTGGGAAAAAACTCTTTTCAGATTACAGCTATTTGGTTTCCTTTGTACTGATTGTGGTAATAGCGGCCATTGTAAACCCAAACTTCTTTGGCTGGCGTAACATTACAAACATCTTTGTGCAATCCTCCGTAACAGGCATTATTGCGCTAGGCATGACCATGATCATTTGCGCAGGGCAAATTGATATTTCCGTGGGTGCGCAGGTGGCTATTATTTCGGGCTTTGGCATTGACGTGCTCAACTACACGCACAGCATTTGGCTGATGCTATTGTTCATGCTGCTTTTTGGTGCGTTCATCGGCACCTTCAACGGCTTGCTGGTTGCCAAGGGACGCATGCCGGCCATGATTGCTACTTTGGCGGTACAAACCTCCTGCCGCGCCATTATCAACCACTTTGGGCAGGGCGGTCCCTTCTCGGTGGCGGGCGGCATGTCTACGGAGCCTTATTACGTTGCTTTTCGCCAAGTGGCCAACGGCGCGGTGAATGTGTTTGGCTTTAAGGTGCCCTATCCCATGATTATTTTCATTGCAATGGCACTGCTGTTTGGCTTGATTATGCAACGCACGCGCTTGGGCAAGCATATCTATGCGGTTGGCTCCAACGAGGTTTCCGCACGCTTGTCTGGTGTGAATGTGGACATGACCAAGGTGGCGGTGTTTGCCATTACAGGCACGCTCTGCGGCTTTGCAAGCTGGATTTACTCCTCACGTCTTATGGCGGTTGCGGCGGCCAGCGCGGGGAACCTGTTTGAAATGGATGCCATTGCGGCGGTCGCGATTGGCGGCACGGCCATGGCAGGCGGACGCGGTAAGATCATCGGCACATTCCTAGGCGTGATTATGTTTAAAATCATCAACAACATTTTGGTGGCCGCGCAGGTGCCTACCTTCCTAAATGGCGCCATCAGCGGAGCAATCATCATTATTGCGGTGCTGTTGCAAACCTTGCGCCACGACAAAAACTAATGAACTAGCAAAAGAAGGGGGGAAACACAATGCTTAAAATCGGAGTGGTCGGTTGCGGAAAGATCACCGAGGTTCGCCATGCGCCCGAATACGCGGAAAATCCAGCGGCGGTGGTGACTGCTTGGTATGATGCGTTTCCCGAAAAAGCAAGCGCCATGGCTGAAAAGTTTGGCGGCAAGGCTTTTGACAGCGTAGAGGCTTTGTTAAACAGCGGCGTAGAGGCCGTGAGCGTGTGCGTTGCCAACAATGCCCATGCCGATGTAACGGTGCAGGCCTTGGAGGCAGGCTGTCATGTGCTTTGCGAAAAGCCCATGGCAACCACCTTGGCAGATTGCGAACGGATGACAGCCGCTGCACAGAAAGCGGGCAAACGCCTGCTGCTTGGGCACAACCAGCGTTTTGCGCTTGCGCATGTGGAAGCACGCAAAATGATTGCGGCAGGTGAAATAGGGCGCGTGCTCACTTTTCATACCATGTTTGGGCACCCTGGGCCTGAAGGGTGGACGGGTCAAAAAAACAGCTGGTTTTTTGATAAATCACGCGCGGCTCTGGGCACCCTGGCAGACTTAGGCATTCACAAAACGGATTTGATCCATTTTTTGATTGGCCAGCCCATTACACAAGTGTGCGCCGTGCTCTCCACTGCGGATAAGACGTATCCCGACGGCAAGCCTGTGGATGTGGATGACAATGCGCTTTGCCTGTATGCAACCGATCAGGGCGTAACAGGTCAAATGCATGTGAGCTGGACAAACTACGGTGCTGAAAACAATTCCACGCAAATCTATGGCACAAAAGGCGTGCTCAGGCTTTATGACGATGCAGAGTATTCCTTGATTTTGGAACGCCGCGATGGTTCGGTTGAAAAGCGCAGGCTCGATGAAATGACCTCCAATAAACAGCAGACCTCTGGCCAACGCACAAACACAGGCGTGATTGACGAGTTCATCCGCGCCATCCAATCAGGCGAACCTTCTGTGATTGACGCACAGGAAGCGCTCAAGGCAATGCGCGTTATCTTTGCCGCCGAAGCTTCTGCCAAAAGCGGCCGCGTGATTGCGGTGAAACAGTCTTAAAATGCGAAAAGGAAGCTCACGCTTCCATTTCGCCGATAAGCTGTTCGCAATGCTTTACAAGCAGTTCGTTTTGCGCAAGCGCCACGGCGGCGTGCAAATTGAGCGGCTCTTCATCCAAAAGGTGGATATCCACGGCATGCTTTTGGGTAAAAACACTTTTTAAGTACAGCGCATCCAGCATGTGGAAGTAGAGGCTCCGCTGACGGTTGAGCCAGCGGCAATAAATAACCAGCTCTTGCGGATCGTAGCTCATGATGATGGTGGAGGTTGTATCTACCAAATAACGCATGGCTTGCGAAAAAATCTTGTTGGCTATGGGGTCGCCCTCGGCCATCAGCGTGAGCACTTCATCCACATGTGCGCAATGGTTGCCCGATTGTGCATTATACTGCTTGACAATACCAATGTCAGAGCAGTATAGTTCTAAACAGCCTGTATTGCCGCAGCTGCAGGGAATGCCATCGCGGCGCACGGTTAAGTGGCCAATTTCGCCCGCTAAGCTGTGCGTGCCGCGAAATACTTGCCCGCCAATCATAAGCGCGGAGCTAATGCCGTCGCATATGGACAGGTATACCGCACAGCGGCTTTGCTTGAGCTGGCCGGAATGCTCAAGGTATTGGATGCAGGCATATACATCCTTATCAACGGCTACAGGCAGATGCAAGGCTTCGCTCAAACGGTTTGCAAGCGGAAAGCGCTGCCACATCGGCGCACAGGAAAGCTGTAAAACGGTTCCGCTTTCATAATCTGCGGGGCCGGGCACGGTTACGCCCACGCCAAAGCAACGCTTACACGGGGCTTCGGCGCTGGAAAGCAAATCCTGCACTACCGCGGCAACCTCGGCAGTATAGGATTCAGGCCCCATTGCGCCAGGGGCAAGCTCTTTGGTCACAGAACGCAGGCATTGCCCCGCAAGGTCAAATAACCCTGCTTCCATGCTGGTGGGCCGAATGCTTACGGCCGCTAAAACACCCAGCTCACGGTTGATCTGATAGCGAACCGCACGCCGCCCCCCATCCGAAGGTGCTACGCCGCCGTCGGTAACCAGCTTCCTTTGCACAAGCTCCGCCATTACATTGTGCACGGTGGAAGCGGGCAGACCTGTTAAACTGCAAAGCTGGGGCTTGGTACTGCAGGGAATGCGCAACAGCGCAAGCATGAGGGTTTGCGCATGGCTTGGTTTTCCGTTTGTCGTACGCGACATCTTTTTTTGCCCTCCTTCTGTTCTAACTAATGTTCAACTTATGTAAACCAATTAAAGAAGTAATGCCATTGTAACAGCAAACCGAACCAATGTCAATGCAAAACAAATAAGGAGGGTGCTTCCCATGAATCATTCCTTGGAAATAATCAATGCAGGTACGGCAAGAACAAGGCCTTTTCGCTATGCGGTGCTCGATTTTGACGGTACCCTGAGCCTGATACGAGAGGGCTGGCAAAAAATCATGATACCCTACTTTACACAAGCCCTGCAAAGCACGCCAGAGGGTGCAAAACGTGAATACAAAGAGCTTGAAGCGCTTGCGCGTGAGTTTATCTTTTTGCATACGGGCAAGCAAACCATATACCAATGCATTGCCTTGGCTGAAGAAATTCAAAAGCTGGGCGGGCGGCCGTTGGACGCGCAAAGCTATAAGGACGAATACCATCGCCGATTGCTTCAGCAGATTGACCACCGCCTAAGCGGGCTGGCGAGCGGGGCAACGGACCCCGAAGCCCTTACTGTGCCAGGCAGCTATGAACTGCTAAGGATGCTTCGCCGCCACGGCGTAGCGCTGTATTTGGCCAGCGGAACCGATGATGAATATGTACAGCAGGAGGTTCGCCTGCTCAAGCTGGATGGCTATTTTGATGGGCATATTTACGGTGCCCAGCAAGATTATCATACTTTTTCAAAGAAAATGGTCATTGAACGCATTCTCCGTGAAAACCATCTTTCGGGAGATGAACTCTTGGGCTTTGGTGATGGTTATGTGGAAATTGAAAACATCAAAGAGGTTGGCGGCTATGCCGTTGGGGTAGCCAGCGAGGAAACCAAGCGCGAGGGCATAGACGAGTGGAAACGCGAGCGCTTGATTCGTGCGGGTGCCAATCTCATTATCCCAGATTATCGCGGGATTTCGGAGCTGGAAAATTACTTGTTTGCTTAATCAGAAAGGAAGCGTGAACCATGCCATTTCAAATGTTTGATCGCTCAAGGCTCAAGCTGTTACCCATTCGCGAACGCATTCATGATGTGGATTTGTCCATCATGATGGATCCAAACGCGCCGATTGCCTATCATCATCCCACCATTGACCTGTTGGTGGAGCGTGTGAAAACGGCTCGTAAAAACAATCGCCCTGTGCTGATGATGATGGGCGCACATGTCATTCGCGCGGGTGCGGCACCTCTTTTGATTCGTTTAATGCGCGAAGGGTGGATTACGCATTTTGCCTTAAACGGCGCAGGCGGAATTCATGACTTTGAGTTTGCCATGATTGGTGCCACCACAGAAAGCGTGGCAAAATATATTTCCGAAGGGCAATTTGGTCTATGGCAGGAGGACGGTTTGTACAACCGCGCCGTAAACGAAGGTGCGCGGGAGGGGCTGGGCTTTGGTGAGTCCCTGGGCAAGTTTATTTGGGAAAACAACTTTCCAAACCGTGAACAGAGCTTATTTGCGGCAGGGTATTGCCAGCAGGTGCCTGTAACGGTGCATGTGGGCATTGGCTGTGACATTGTACACGAACAGCCTAATGCAGATGGTGCCGCCATTGGAGAAGCCTCCTACCGTGATTTTTTGATTTACGCAAACACAATTGAGAGCCTTGAGGGCGGCGTGTTTCTGAACTTTGGTTCGGCGGTTATCGGCCCCGAGGTTTACCTGAAAGCGCTTTCCATGAGCCGCAATGTAAAAAAACAGCAGGGGGAAACGGTGGGTAATTTCACCACGGCTGTGTTTGACCTGTTGCCGCTGGAAGGAAAGAACATTCATGAAACGCCTCCAAAGAGCGATCCGCGCTATTATTTTCGCCCTTGGAAAACCATCATGGCGCGCACGGTGGAGGGCGGCGGCGAAAGCTTTTACGTGCAAGGTCAGCATCGGGATACCGTGGCGGCGCTTTATCATGGATTGATGGGGGGAAATGCAAAATGAAGCGGGCAAGGCTGTTGGAGCTGATGAAAGGCTTTCCGAGCCTGCGCGTGGCGGTGATGGGGGATTTGTTTCTGGATCGCTGGTTAACGGTAGATCCAGCGCTGGATGAACCTTCTGTAGAAACGGGGCTGACCGCGCGGCAGGTGGTGGAGAGCCTAAGCTGTGCGGGCGCGGCGGGTACGGTGCTTAACAACCTGAGTGAGCTGGGCATTGGCAAGCTCTATGCCATTGGCTTGCTGGGGATGGATGGGGAAGGCTATGAGGTAAAACGCGCACTTGAAAAACGAGGCGTGGATTTGTCTTTGCTTGTGTGCAGTGAGCAGGTGGTTACCCCCGCTTATGTCAAGCCCATGTTTCTGCAAAAAAACGGTACCCTGTTAGAGGGCAACCGCATGGACATCAAAAACCGTTGCAAAACGCCTGAAGCGCTTCAAAAAGCTTTGCTTGAAAAGCTATACGAAGCGGCGGAGCAGGTAGACGCGATTGTGGTGCTGGATCAGCTTGCCGATGAAGATACGGGCGTGGTAACGGCCATGGTGCGAAATGCGCTGGCAGAACTAGGTAAAACACACAAGGAGCTGCTGATTTATGCGGATTCACGCTCGTTCATTGATCGCTTTTTGCATGTAACAATCAAGTGCAACAATTTGGAAGCGGCGGAAATGACGGGCTTGCATGGCGGTGAACCCTTTTGTAAAGAGGAGGTTTTTGAGGCGCTTTCCGCCTTGTCCCGTCAAACAGAAAAGCAGGTGTTTGTAACCTGCAACGCCCATGGCGTGGCGTTTAGCGAAGGGGGAAGGCCGCACCTATTGCCCTGCGTAAAGCAACCATTTCCCATCGATGTTTGCGGTGCGGGGGATGCGTGTACGGCTGGCATAATCAGTGCGCTTTGTTCGGGCGGCCTGCCAAGCGAGGCGGCGGAGCTTGGCAACCTGTGCGCGGGGGTAACCGTGCGCAAACTGGGCACAACGGGCACCGCGAACCAGCAAGAGGTGCTTGCGTTATTTGAAGAACAGGAGGCAGAGCTTTGAAAGAATGGGTATTGGCCTTTGATATGGGCGGGTCCAAATTATGCGTGGGATTGGTGAACCGCGAGGGAACCATCCTTTGGGAAAAGAAACAGCCGTGGGCACCCCGCAGTGGGAGCGATGTTATGGAGGCGCTGTTATGCGCGGGCAAAGAAGCCTTGCTTCAAAACCCCGACATAAGCCCTTCCCTCATTGGCGCGACCATTCCCGGCATTGCCGACCCAGAACGCGGCATTTGGCTCAATGCAAGCTTTTCAGGTATTCATGATTTGGCTGTGGCAGAGGAGCTTAGCAAGGCTTTTGCTTTGCCTGCCTTTGCCGATAACGATGGGCAGGCTTGCGCTTTGGCGGAGCACATGTTTGGAGCAGGGCATAATTGTGATGATTTTTTATACCTGACAATATCCAATGGCATTGGCGGCGGCGTGTTTTGCGGGGGCAAGCTGCTCAAGGGCGCGTACAACGGCGCAGGGGAGTTGGGGCATTGCACGGTTGTGGAAAATGGTCGGTTATGCAATTGCGGCAAACACGGTTGCTTGGAGGCCTATGCGGCGGGACCGGGGATTTCCCAAACCTACTACGAGCTTTTTGGCGGCGAAAAAACGGGCGAAGAGCTGGCACAAATGGCGCATGAGGGTGATGAAAACGCCCTGCGTTGCTGGGCGCTGGAGGGCGAATATTTAGGCTGTACCATCGCCTTTGCGGCAAATGTGCTCAATCCGCAGAGGGTGATTTTGGGCGGCGGGCTTTCGCTTGCGTTTGCGCTATACGAAGCATCACTCAAGCTATCCATCAGCAGACATTTGTTTCGCAAACCCAATGAAGCCCTTGAGGTGATGGCTACGCCGCTCGGCTACCATGGCGGATTGCTAGGCGCGGCGGCGGTTGCGTTTTACCGTGCTGAAACAAAAAATGAAGCAAACAGAACCTAATACAACAGGAGGGTGAAAGCATGTATCAGGAATTATTGGACGCATACCGCGCCGAACTGATTGAGCACATCAACCGTGTGGATGCGGCGCAATTTGAAGCTTTTGTGCAAATTTTACTCAACGCTTATCATCAAGATAAGCAGATTTTTATCATGGGCAATGGCGGCAGTGCGGCCACCTCAAACCATTTTGTATGTGACTTTGGCAAAAATGCGGTTCAGGGAAACAAACGCCGCTTCCGAATTCTTTCCGTGTGCGACAACCTTGAAAAAATAACCGCCTTGGGAAATGATTTATCGTTTGATGAAATTTTTCGCCAACAATTGATGAACCTGATGAACGATGAGGATGTGTTGATTGCAATCAGCGCCAGCGGAAATTCACCTGATTTGGTGCGTGCTTTGGAATATGCAAATGAACGTCATGCGCATATTGTATCGCTTGCTGGGTTTGACGGCGGAAAAATCAAGCCGCTTTCCCAAGTGACCCTGTTGGCTGAAATGTCCTCCTACGAGCGCATTGAGGATATGCATTTGATGATTTTGCACATGGTGGTTTGCTTTATGAAGGAGCATCAGGAATTGCTGGGATAAAAGACGAATGCAAAGGCGATAGGGGATTGAGGCCGGTTGGAATGCCTTGCTTCCCTATCGCAACAGACCCAAGCGCTTCTGTATCGGGAGGCGGCGGTGCTTTCAGTATTCCACACCTTTTCTGGCTTGTATACCGCGCTCAAAGGGGTGTCGGTGACAAACCATTTCTGTGGAGTAATCAGCCATTTCACGCATCCACGGCGCGGGAGAACGTCCCGTGAGAATGATTTCTTGCTCTGCGGGGCGTTCCAGCACCGTTTTGTGCAGGAGCGATTGATCAATCATTCCACTTTCCCATGCACAGCAGGCTTCATCCAACACCAACAAATCGCAGGGAAGCTTCCTTGCTTGATGCAGACAATCGTTTTGTGCGGCTTGCAACAACTGCTTTTCTGCATCTGTCATTTCAAAGGTGAACCTTCCGCTCGGATCATTTGCAATCACCACAGCGCCAAGCTTGCGCAAGCCATCCAGTTCACCGCTACAGCCATCCTTCAAAAATTGAACAATGGTTACGCGCAGTCCCTGACAAAGCGCGCGCAAAGCAAGCCCCATTGCCGCGGTGGTTTTTCCTTTGCCATTTCCCCAATATAAATGCACAAGCCCTTGATTCATTTGCGAAGCGCCTCCATTTCCGATTCCATTTATCCTATTCCTTAGAAGCCCAGCTTGTGCAGCAGCTTTTCCACATCCGCCGTTTTCAGAGCCTTGCCCATGGAAACAACCTTTTCATTGACAACCAGCGCGGGCATACTCATCACGCCATACGTCATAATTTTTTGCAGGTCGGTCACGTATTCCACTTCAACAGAAGCCCCCATGCTCTTGACCGCTTCTTTTGTGCTTTCCAGCAAAGCATGACAGGTGGGACAGCCCGTGCCAAGCACCTTGATACAGCATAGACCGTCCTTTGCCTCGGTACAGCAGTCGTTTGCAGTCTCCGCCTCTTCGGAGGTCGGACAGCCGCTATTGCACGCGCAGGCGGGAGCCTTCTTTTCCTCTTCCTTTTTCTTACCCAAGCCAAACAATGCCATGATATTTTCCTCCTTCAAATTCCGTTAAAATGCAAGATAGAACATATACAAGCCAATCAGCAGGATCGCCAAACCCATGATGATTTTGAGCACCTTTCCTGCCTTCGCGTACCTGCCGCTATGGCTCATGCGCTGAACAAACCCAACCGAGGTACCCGCTGCCATCACGAGGGCGCTATGTCCGATGGCGTAAAGCAGCATCAGCAGGATGCCCCAAGCCAAGCTGCCCTTTCCGGCAACGATGGCCAGCAGTGCGATCAATACGGGGGTTGAGCAGGGCGATGAAAAAATGCCTCCCAGCACGCCTGCGGCAAAAGCGCCTAGGAACCCACGCCTTTTGCTTTTCCCCGTAAGATTGACGGATGGGATAAAATTGAAAATCTCCCATGTTTGCAACGCCATAAGCATCATCAGCACCCCAAGAATCGCGTACCACACGGGCGAGGATGTGCCCATGAGCCTGCCGGCCGATGTTGCAATAATGCCAAGCGCAACGAAGGTTACTGCCGTGCCCACGGAAAAGACGGCTGAATAGGCAAATGCCTTCTTGGTATTCTTTTCGCCTACCCCGCCCACATAACCAACGATCAAGGGAATGCTGGTAAGTGCGCAGGGGGTCATGGAGGTCAGCACACCAGCCAACAGCGCCAGTAAGGGAGCCAGCCACAGGTTCGCATCAATGGCGGATGCAAGCTGGGAAAGCCACGCATCAATCATCTCATTCGACCCCCATCTCCTTCAAAATTGCTCTCATTTGATCCTCGGTTAGTCCGCCCTGATGGACGGTAAAAATAGGCTCGTTTGTTTCCTTACTGCTGTACAGCGTAAACTGAAGCTGCCCAGCCAGCGACTCGCTGGGCGTGAAGGGTGTGCCATCCGCATTGAACAGCACCTGCGTGGGGATTACCTGCATCGGTACATTTCTCGCGGCATCCCCGTGCTTCCAAACGTCCATGAACTTGATGAAGGCTTTGCCTGAAAACTCTTTGTTCAGCTTTTCCAGCACGGGCGCCATTTCCTTACAGGGGATGCAGGAATCGGAGCCGTAGTCCACGATGGCGGGAAGCTGGTGTTCGGCCAGCGCCGCAAAATCCACCATTTCTGTTACTTCAAGGGTAAAATCGGCGGCTGGGGGAGATGGCTGCTCCGTTGCGCTCGGCGCATCTGTGACAGCAGAGTTTGATTGTGCCGTTGCAGACTCTGTTGTCGCAGGTATGGGTGTTGAGATGGTTTCAGGCGTTGGCTTAACGGAAGCTGGATTTTTGAATAGCCATATTGCCCCCACGGCGATAACGATGAGCACGGGAACAATTATCTTTAGCAGTAAATTGTGTTTTTTATTCATTGCAGTTTCCTCCGCAGGCGCATCCGCAACCGCATCCGAGTGAGGCATCGTCTGGCTTTCCCTCAAGAGCAGGGGCGATCCAGCCCGTATCGTCGTTAACGTAGCGGATGGCTCCGACGGGGCATTGATTACCACAGCCGTGGCAATGATCTACGCAGCCATTCGGATGGATGACTACCGGGACAGGTGCTGTTGCCTTGTCATAAACCCCATGCGGGCAAAAATTGGTGCAGGTTCCGCATTCAATGCAGGATAGGATATCAACGACTGGATACCAGCTTTGAGCCATAAGAAACCCTCATTTCTGACAGCCTATATGCTGCCGCTTTTGCTGTTGATTACACCAGCAGGTATTGGAAGGCATTGAAGAAGTAGCCTACAAGGATGATCCCTACCGTGCAGATGGCAACAAAGATTCCAAGCAGCTTGGGCTTAACAGCCTTTCTCAGCATGATGATGGAGGGCAAAGACAGCGTAGTTACGGCCATCATGAAGGATAGCACAACGCCCAGCAATGCGCCCTTGGCCAACAGTGCCTCGGCAATGGGGATGGTGCCGAAGATGTCAGCGTACATGGGTACACCCGCAAGGGTCGCAAGGATTACACCAAAGGGGTTATGGTCGCCAAGCACCTTCACAATGAATTCCTCGGGAATCCAATTGTGAATCAGCGCACCGATGCCAACGCCTATCAGTACATAGGGCGCGACCTTCTTTGCGGTGGAAACCACCTGCTCCCATGCGTACCTCATGCGATCCTTGAAGCGAAGCTCTTCCTGCGGCATATCCAAATGATGCCCGCCGCGAATGAACTCCTCCACCTGATTTTCCAGCCGACATTTTTCAATCAAGGTACCGCCGACAATTGCAATGATGAGCCCGACCACAACGTAGACAACAGCCACCTTCCAGCCGAATATGCTCATCAGCAGCACCAGCGAGCCTAGATCGACCATAGGCGACGAGATGAGGAAGGAGAAGGTAACACCCAGCGGAAGCCCTGCGCTGGTGAAACCGATAAACAGGGGAATGGATGAGCACGAGCAAAATGGCGTTACCGTACCCAGCAAGGCGGCAATCGCATTTGCGCCAATCCCGTGAAAGCGGCCAAGAATACGCTTGGTTCGTTCGGGCGGAAAATAACTCTGAATGTACGAGATCAAGAGTATTAAGAAGCCAAGCAGTACCATGATTTTGATTGTGTCGTACAGAAAGAATTGTACACTGCCGCCAACACGTCCCGTAACGTCCAGCCCGAGCGCGGACAAACCTTGACCAACCAAACGATTCAGCCATTTCATACCCAACACTTCATCTTGAATCAATCCCCAAATCCCCATTTGAATGCCTCCATACATTTAGATGCATCGAATTAAAAGCTTTGAAAAAAAGCAGGTCTTTACACCATGCTTATTTCACGTTCAATATTTTGCCAAGCAACTCAAGCGCAATCCTGCTTCCCTCCGGGTTAATGGAGTAATGCGTCCACTTGCCTTCCCTGCGGGCGTTTACGACATCCGCATCACACAATATGCGCATGTGGTGTGAAAGAGTCGCTTGCGCGATGGATAGCTCCTCTTGCAGCTTGCAAGCACATTTTTCACCATCCCGCAAAAGCTGTAGGATGGTGATCCTGTTTTCGTCACAGAATGCCTTAAATACTTTTGCAACCTGCTGATTCTCCGATAGCATCTGATCGCCTCCTCAAATGGTGTGTTGTGAATTCATGGCTCATTATATGCGACAGTTCTAAATTTGTCAATATGTATTTTGATATGAATACTCAAATCAGGGGGATGCAAATAGGAGGGTATTTATCTCAATGGTGAAAGAATACCATCGTCCATCTCATATACAGAATTGCATAGTTCGTCAATATCCATTTGATTATGACTACAAAGAAGAATAATTCGTCCCTCACCACGATAAGCCGCAATGAGCTGCCGCATTTCATGAACCCCTTTTTTATCTAAACTATTAAAAGGTTCATCGAGCAAAAGCAATGATGGATGCTCCATCATTGCTTGAGCAATGCCAAGCCGTTGCCGCATTCCCATTGAGTACTTTGACACTTTCTTCTTCGATTCAGGATCAAGTCCAACGCTTCTCATGGATTTTTTAACTTCATCGGCTCCAATCATCCGCTTTAACCCCGCAAGAAAAAGGAGATTTCTATAACCCGAATAGCTCGGGAGGAAGCCAGGGGCCTCAATGATCAATCCCA
>JAVXND010000013.1:0-63943 GCA_036645955.1 Clostridia bacterium
GTTCTTTACATAGTCGGCATGGCCGGGGCAGTCCACGTGCGCGTAGTGGCGCTTTTCGGTTTCATACTCAACGTGAGAGGTGTTAATCGTGATTCCGCGTGCCTTTTCTTCAGGCGCCTTGTCGATGTCTTCATACTTCATTGCCTGCGCGCCACCCAGCTTTGAAAGCGTCATGGTGATGGCGGCGGTCAAGGTAGTCTTGCCGTGGTCAACGTGGCCAATGGTGCCGATGTTTACGTGCGGCTTGTTACGTTCAAATTTTGCCTTAGCCATGGGTATCGACCTCCTGTTACTATCATATATTCTATGCAATCCGGTAGGTTTCATGCGGTTGGAGCGGGTGATGGGAATCGAACCCACGTAGCTAGCTTGGGAAGCTAGAACTCTACCATTGAGTTACACCCGCATGTCCGCATAGACCTTCACACCAGACATATGGTATTATATCGGCTTTTTTTTGCGCTGTCAACCGTTTTTTCCAATTCCATGCCTTTCACAGCGCCAGAGCCGTTACTGCCTTGCAGTCAAGCTGTGGTACTGTAAATTGCCGCCTCAATTCCGCGTAGGGAAATTGTGAAAACAGCCACGCTTTTTTCAGCCCCTCTTCGCGCAGAATCACAGGCATACGGTTGTGGTACGGAGCCATTTGTTCATCCGCCTCGCGCGTTAAAATGGCAAAGCCATCAAAGCCGCCGCCTGCAAAGCCGCCCACAAATTCGCCGTACACGCCCGCCGCATACATCAATTCCCCTTGCTTGCCCTCCGCCAAAGCAAAGGCAAACTTTTCTTTTGTTTTGCCGCCCGACGGCGTGCGCCGCCATTCATAAAAGCCGCTCATGGGCACAAGACAGCGCCGCTCACGCACAGCCTTTTGAAACATGGGCGTTTCATCTGCCTTTTCGCTTCGGCTGTTAATCACAAGCCCATGTCCCCCTCCGCGCGGAAAGCCCCAATTCATGGCGCGAACCGTGCAAGCGCCCTCCTTTGCAACCAATACAGGGGCAAGCTGTGATGGAAATATTTCTCCCATATGCACCTTTGCCCCTTGTAGGGCATCCCTGCGGTTTAATTCCTCCAAAATGGCACGCAATTTTTCGCTTCCGTCGTCATTCATGTAATAGCGCCCACACAATTTGTGCTCCCCCTTTTACGCCTCTGCTAACGCTTTGGCAAGCACCCGCAGCTGTTCGCGTTGCTCCGTCTTTAAAGCGGAACGAATGCTCACAAACGGCTCCACAATCGTCATGTTTTTCATGCCTTCAAGCGTTTCACGCATTAGCTTGCCCGCCGCAGGCGACCACGAACCGTTTTCCGCCAAGGCAATTTTTCGGTTTTGAAGGTTGTGCGCTTTCATGTCTGCCAGCAGCGCTTCCATTGCGGGAAAAACGCCCATGTTATACGTGGGCGAGAACAGCGCAAGCTTGCTTAACCGAAAGGCTTCGCTTACCAAATAAGACGCGTCTGTGACCGATACATCCGCCATCTCAATCCGCTTTACGCCCGCCTCGCGCAAAAAAGAAGCAAACACCTCCGCCGCGTTTTCCGTGTGCCCATAAATGGAAGCGTAGGCAATCAGCACCCCATCGTCCTCAGGCTGATAGCTGCTCCACAGACGGTACTTTTCCACATACCATGCAATGTTTTTGCGCCAAATGGGGCCATGAAGCGGGCAAAGCATGTCAATCTTCAGCCCCGCCGCTTTTTTGAGCAATGCTTGCACGGGCGCGCCGTATTTGCCCACAATATTGGCATAGTACCGCCTTGCCTCGCCTAGCCAGTCGTGTTCAAAGTCCAATTCATCCGCAAAAAGCAAGCCGGGCAATGCGCCAAAGGTACCAAAGGCATCCGCAGAAAAAAGCGTGCCCGTGGTTTCTTCGTAGCTCACCATCACCTCCGGCCAATGTACCATGGGTGCCATATAGAAGGCAAAGCAACGCTTTCCCGTTTGGAGCTTGTCCCCCTCCGCAACTGTTTTCACGCGTGCGGCAAGGTCATCGCTAAAAAACTGACCGATCATCATCGCCGCTTTTGCACTGCACACAAGGGTTGCTTCGGGGTAAAGGCGGCAAAGCTCCCCTAGCGTTGCGCAGTGGTCAGGCTCCATATGGTTTACAAGCACATAATCAAGCGTTCTGCCTTGAAGCCCCGCCTTCAAATTTTCAAAAAACAACGCGCCGATGGCTTTATCCACCGTATCCAACAGCACGGTTTTTTCATCAAGCCACAAATAGGCGTTATAGCTTACGCCCTTGGGTATGGGAAAAGCATTTTCAAAAAGAGCGAGCCTACGGTCGTTGCCGCCTACCCAGAATAGCTCCTCACGGAGCGCTGTAATGCATTCCATCGTCATTCCTCCACTTCTGTCCCCTTATGATATACCCGTTCCTCGCCTTCGTCAAACGTTAAATCACGCATTGACAACCCACCCCGACCGTGCTATGCTACACGCGTCAATTCTATAGAAGATAGCTTCTTCGGGGCAGGGTGAAACTCCCTACCGGCGGTCATAGCCCGCGAACCTCAAAGGCTTAGCCTTTCTGGCCGATTCGGTGAAATTCCGATGCCGACGGTAATGGCGCTTGCGCCTGAGTCCGGATGAAAGAAGAGCAGCTGCAAGCCTGCGCATGTGGTTGCCCCTGATGCCAAAAAGCTGTCGGGAGCAATTTTTTATGTTGGAGGGAATTCTTTATGCCGCAGTTAAACCGAAAAGCCTTGGTATCCACCCAAAACTTGACCGTCATCTCCATCCTCGCCGCCATTTCCGCCGTTTTGTACATGGTTGAAATTCCTGTGGTATTGTTCTATAAATTGGATTTTAGCAACCTTCCTGTGCTGTTGGGTACCTTTGCCATGGGGCCCTTTGCCGGCATGCTGGTTCTCTTGGTCAAGGATTTGCTGGGCTTACTGCATTCCTCCTCACAGGGTGTGGGTGAAATTGCCGATTTTCTGACTGCGCTGGCCATGATTATTCCCGCAGGCTTGATTTACCAAAAGGACAAATCACGCAATTCCGCCGTGCTCGGCATGGCCGTCGGCGCAATTGCGGCCAGTCTTGTGGGTGTTTTCAGCAATGTATACCTGCTGGTTCCTTTTTATGGGGTTGTTTATGGCATGCCCGTCGCGCAAATTGTCAGCATGGGGCAAGCTCTCGTGCCTGCGGTAGACAGCCTTTGGAAATTTGTGTTTATGATTACCGCGCCATTTAACTTGTTAAAATGGATTGCATTAAGCGTCATGGGTGCGCTGATGTATAAACCGCTTTCGCCCATTTTGCATGGACATACGCGGCGTGCCGCGGGAGGCAAAAAAAGTTGAAGCAAATCAGTCACAGCCCCACGGAAACGCAGGCAATCGGCCAGCGCTTAGCAGAGCAGCTGCAAGCGGGCGATGTGCTCTTGCTCCTTGGCGATATGGGCGCGGGCAAAAGCGAGCTTACGCGCGGCATTGCTCGCGGTCTTGGCATTACGGGTTATGTCACAAGCCCCACCTTCACCATTTTGCAAGCGCACGAATCAGGACGCTTGCCGCTCTATCATTTTGATTGGTACAGGCTTTCAAGCGCAGAAGAGCTTTACGAGCTTTCCATGGACGAATACCTCTACGGAAGCGGCGTTGCGGTCATCGAGTGGCCAAGCCGCGCTCAGGAAGCCATTCCCGAAAGCTACCTCCAAATCACCCTCACCCCCACCGATGAAAACACGCGAGAAATCGAGTATCAATCCGTGGGCGGCTTTCGCGAGCTAACGTTTGACAGAAAGGAAGCTGAACCTACATGAACATTCTTGCCATAGATACCTCTGGACCCGTCGCAGGGGTAGCCATACTCTCAAACGGTGAAGTGGCTTACGAAGGCGCGGCTGTGAACCGTTTTACACATTCTGTGAATTTAATGCCCATGGTGGAGGAAGCGCTCACGCACGCTGGTCTTGACATTTCCGCCATCGACCTTTTTGCGGCGGTCACGGGGCCCGGCTCCTTTACAGGGGTGAGAATCGGTGTAAGCGCCGTCAAGGGCATGGCGCATGGCGCTGGCAAGCCCTGTATCGGCATTAACGCGCTGGAGGCGCTCGCATGCGGGCTTTGCCTGAGCGATGCCCTCCTGTGCCCCATTCAGGACGCTCGCGCTGGGCAGGTCTATGGTGCCGCTTTTATGGCGGGTATGCCTCCCGCGCGTCTATTGCCCGACATGGCCGAAAAGCTGGATCGTTATTTGGAGCTTGTGCTTGCATGCGCCACTGCCAATCAACAGCTTTGCATGGTCGGGGATGGCGTAAAGCCCTTCCGTTCTGCCATTGAACAGCGCTTGGGCGATCGTGCTTATTTTCCACCCGCACAGCTTTCGTTTTTGCGCCCGTCCGCCGTTGCCATGCTTGCGCTTGTCCATTTGGACAGACAAGTGGATTACCTTTCACTGCAACCCGTTTACCTGCGCGCGCCTCAGGCTGAACGCGCCCGTGCCGCAAAGCTGGGAGCCTTACAGGCATGAGCAGCCAACCTTTTACCATCCGCCGCATGATCCTTGCAGATGTGCCGCAGGTGCACGCCATTGAAGTAGCTACCTTTGTGGAAGCTTGGTCCTATCAAAGCTTTGTGGATGAAATGGAAACCAACAAATGCGCCCGTTATGTGGTTGCGGAGGAAAACGGCGTTCTGCTCGCCTACGCAGGCGCATGGTTGGTTTTTGAAGAAGGGCACATCACCAACATCGCCGTAGCCAAGGAAGCCAGAGGGCGCGGCATTGGCACAGCGGTTACCAGAGCGCTTTTGCAATATGCCGCAAACCTGGGCGTGCAATACATGACGCTCGAGGTGCGCAAAAGCAATGCCGTTGCGCAAAAAATGTATACCTCTTTAGGCTTCATAGAGCTAGGCGTGCGCAAGCGCTACTATGAGGACAACAACGAGGACGCTCTTTTGATGGTTTGCCAAACCATGCCCGATGTGCAGGACGACTTTTCCGAAGAATAAACATTTCCTAGCCTGTCACAGATCTGTGAATACAAAAATCCGTGCGAATGACTTCGCACGGATTTTTGAAAGAGCATTGCTCTGTGATTAGCCTTGTCTTTGCTTATGCTTGGGATTTTCGCAAATGACCATCACATGACCTTTGCGTTTGATAATCTTGCATTTTTCGCAAATGGGCTTTACCGAGGGACGAACTTTCATATGGATATCCTCCTTTTTGGCGGCCGCAAGCCGACCGCGGAATACTCTCGCTTAGTTCTTACTGCGCCACGTAATGCGGCCACGCGTCAGATCATAAGGCGAAAGCTCGACTGTTACCTTGTCGCCGGGATAAATACGAATGAAGTTCATGCGCATTTTCCCCGATATCTGTGCCATGATCCGGTGCCCGCCGGGGAGCTCCACTTTGAAATTTGCGTTGGGAAGCGCCTCGAGAACCGTGCCTTCCATTTCAATGACATCACTCTTGGACAAACGCGCATTCCTCCTTGTGTTCGCATGCATTTCTGCGTGCGACATCGGTCTTGTTTTCGTATGCATCCTTAGCCGCTTGAAGCGCCGTGCGGATATCGCTATCCGCCCATTCGCCGCCGCTGGCACCCTTGCCGCTGACCGGTATGGTCATGGGCAGGGCAATGAGATGCTTGACTTGCTTGTTCTTGGGGTTCGTTAGCTTTCGGATTTTTCCGTCGCAGAGCTTCACATGGCTTTCGTCGGTCACGGAAAGTACCGCATACCAACGTCCCGCATCGTGCCCCTGCTTGGAAACGACCACTGCACCTTGCTTCGTAGGCTTTGCTTTCACTCGGCTTCCTCCGTCAAGGCATAACCCGGATAGGTGAGCAGCTCCGGCAGACCCTTTTCGTTGATAACAATGGTGTGTTCGTAATGCGAGCACACACTGCCATCATCCGTTACAATGGTCCAACCGTCCTCAAGCTCCGCTACATGATAATCCCCCATGGTGATCATCGGCTCAATGGCTAAGGTCATGCCCGCACGCAAGCGTGTGCCGTGACCCTCCTTGCCAAAATTGGGAACGCTGGGCTCCTCATGCATGCTGCGGCCAATGCCATGCCCTGTTAAATCACGCACCACACCAAAGCCAAAGCTTTCGGAGTATTCCTGAATGGCATGCCCGATATCTCCCAAATGATTGCCCGAAATGGCTTTGCGAATGCCCTTGTAAAAGCTTTCTTCGGTTACATCAATCAATTGCTGATTTTGTGCGGAGATTGCTCCCACCCCAATGGTGAAAGCACTGTCGGATTGCCATCCGTCCAAAATCAAGCCGCAGTCTATGGAGAGCACATCGCCCTCTTTGAGAAAACGTTTGTCGGACGGAATACCATGCACCACCTCTTCGTTGATGGAGGCGCAAACCGTGGCAGGATAGCCTTGATAATCCAAAAAGGATGGGATGGCCTTATGCTTGCGAATGAGCTGCTCCGCGTAAACGTCAATTTCCGCTGTGCTCATGCCCGGCTTAATGGCCTCACGAAGGCGGCAAAGCACTTCATAGAGCAGAGCGCCTGATTTCCGCATCAAATCAATCTGTTGAGCATTTTTCAGATAAATCATTGAATCGCCTCTAGTGCTTTGAAAATCTCGTTGCTAATTTCCTCCATGCCAAGGTTGCCGGTAATGTTTATCAACAATCCCATGTCCTTGTAGTAGTGAATCAGCGGCGCGGTTTTCTGATGATAAACCTGCAAACGGCTCAAAACTGTTTCCGGCTTGTCATCGTCACGTTGGATGAGGGGTGTAGCGTCAATCTTGCAGTTTTTTTCGTTGTTGAGGCGGTCCACATGGTAGGGCGCACCGCAAAGCGGGCACACACGGCGGCCGCTCAAGCGCTTTACAAGCACTTCATCGCTTACATCAAGATTAACGGCCGCATCAATTTTTGCAAAGCCGCTTAATGCAGTGGCTTGCTCAACCGTGCGGGGGAAGCCATCAAGGATATACCCGCGCTTGCAATCCGCCATCAAAAGGCGTTCCTTTACAATGGCAATGACCACATCATCTGGCACAAGCTGGCCTGCATCCATTAAAGACTTGGCTTTTAAGCCCGTCTCGGTTTTGGCCGCAATGGCTGCACGAAGCATATCGCCTGTAGAAACCTGCGGTATGCCAAGCCTGTTACACACAATTTGTGCTTGGGTTCCTTTTCCAGCGCCCGGAGGTCCTAGGAAGAGTATGTTCATAAACCGCATTCCTCCTGTTTACGGATGAAGGCCGCTAACGCACGGCACAAATCATTATACCACAGAAGCGGTACATATGCCAGTGCCGTGTGTAGCGGCGCATCATTCGTCGTCAACACTCTGTTACGAGATTGAATCGTAGTTGCGGCTTACCAACTGATCGTCAAACTGGCGCTTCGTTTCCAGCACCACGCTTACAGCGATCAGGATGCTGCTAGCAGCAAATGGGATGTGCGTATTCAAGCCCATGGTGAGCAAGGTTGGCACAGTCGCCAAAACAGCTAGGAACAACGCCGCGAACAAGGTCAAGCGGTTGTTAATGCGCTTCATGTAATCCGCCGTGGGCTTACCTGGGCGCACAGAGGGAATCGCTCCACCCTGCTGCTGGATGTTCTTTGCCATCTCATCTGGTTGGAAGGAGATGGAGGTGTAGAAGTAGGTAAAGGCGATGATGAGCAACGCAGTTACCGTGAGATACAAGGGGCTTGTGCTTCCCATGTATTGCGCCCACCACATGGCCGCACCGCTTTGAGCGCCGCCAATGAGCTGGATGATCGTACCTGGGAAAGCCATGAAGGAGTAAGCAAAGATGAGCGGAAGCACACCAACGCTGATTACCTTCAAGGGAATCACACTGTTTTGCCCGCCGTACATTTTGCGGCCAGATACGCGCTTTGCGTAATGCACGCTAATGCGGCGAACACCCATATCCGCAAAGGTTACAACCGTAATCATAACCACCGCAGAAAGGAGCACTGCCAGAAGCGTCAGCCAAGGCGTAATGGATGCGCCTGCAAAGGCTTCCACAACGAGCTTGCTCATGCCAGTGAACAGGTTAGAAATGATACCCACAAAGATGAGCAAGGAAATACCGTTGCCCATGCCTTTTTTCGTAATGCGTTCACCAATCCACATTGCAAGCGCAGTACCGCCTGCCATGCTTACGCCAACCAGCACTGTGTTAAACCAGCCTGCTTTGATGTAGCCTAGGCTTGCTACCAAGCCAATTGCCTGCACCACTGCCAAGCCAACCGTTACATAGCGGGTGATTTGCGAAATCTTCTTCTGTCCATCGGGGCCGCTCTTTTGCAAACGCTCCAGCGCGGGAATGGCAATGGTCAAAAGCTGCATGATAATGGAGGAGTTGATGTAGGGGGTAATACCCATGGCCATGATGGTCATGTTCTGGAAGTTACTGCCCGTCATCATGTTAACTAAGTCAAGCAAGGGAAGGGTGTTTGAACCCATCTGCGCTTGCACGCGGGCATAATCCACGCCAGGGGCGGGGATTACGCCAACCAGACGGAAAACCACAAGCATAAAGAAGGTGTAAATCAACTTCTTGCGAATGTCTTCTACCTTCCATGCATTGCGAAGGGATTGCCAGATGCCAACCTTATTGTTAGCTACTTTGGCCATCTTACTTCACCTCGGCTTTCCCGCCCAGGGCCTCGATTTTCTGCTTCGCTGCTTCAGTGAACTTCGCAGCTTCAACGGTTAGTGTCTTCGTAAATTCACCGTCACCCAGAATTTTCACGTCGCCACGCGTATTTTTAATGATTCTTGCTTCCTTGAGCACGTCGGGTGTAATGACAGTGCCGTTCTCAAAGATTTCCAGTTGTCCCAGGTTCACCGTCATATACTCCTTGCGGAATATGTTGTTAAAGCCCTTCTTAGGCACACGACGGTAGAGAGGCATTTGGCCGCCCTCAAAGCCTGGACGCTTGCCACCGCCGGAGCGGGCCTTCGCGCCCTTGTGACCCTTACCGGAGGTCTTACCCAGACCGGAGCCCACGCCTCTACCGAGGCGCCGTGGCGCGGTGGTGGAACCTGCGGCGGGTTGCAACTCGTGCAGTTTCATTGGGTTTCCCTCCTCAGTCGTTGATTTCTTGCACGTCGATCATGTGCTTCACGCGGAAAATTTGCCCGCGAATGCAGGGGTTATCTTCCTTCACCACAGTCTGGCCAATCTTACGCAGACCCAGCGCGGCTACAGTGTCCTTGTGGACTTGAAGGCTTGAGATCGGCGACTTGGTGAGCTTAATTTGTAATTTCATTTCGTCGTCCTCCTCAGCCTAGAATTTCTTCAACGGTTTTGCCGCGAAGTTTGGCCACCTGCTCCGCGCTGCGGAGCTGATTAAGCCCGTTAAGCGTGGCTTTGACCACGTTGATCTTGTTGTTGGTGCCATAGCTCTTTGTGCGAATATCCCTGATACCAGACAGCTCAAGCACTGCGCGGGCAGCGCCGCCAGCAATTACGCCGGAGCCTTCCGGAGCGGGCAGCAGCACAACCTTAGCGGTACCGTATAGTCCTGTTGCCTCATGCGGAATTGAGGTGGCCAACAGCGGCACGGTAATGAGATGCTTTTTCGCATCTTCGGTGCCTTTACGGATGGCTTCGGAAATTTCAGCAGCCTTGCCCATGCCCGCGCCTACGCGGCCTTTTTCATCGCCAACCACAACCAGCGCCGAGAAGCGGAAATTGCGGCCGCCCTTGACAACCTTGGTAACACGGTTAACGGCAACGAGCTTCTCTTTGAATTCGCTGACCTGTTCCATGCGTTGCATGCATTCGTCCTCCTTGCTTAGAATTGAAGTCCAGCTTCACGGGCGCCAGCAGCTAGCTCAGCCACGCGGCCAGTGTAAACATAGCCGCCGCGGTCGAACACGACCTGCTTGATGCCCGCTTCGGACGCACGCTCGGCAACAACTTTGCCAACGATTTTGGCAGCGCCCTTCTTATCGGTGTCAGTGAGTTGCGCCATGATGTCTTTCTCCTGCGTGGAGGCAGCCGCTAGGGTTACACCCTTCACGTCGTCAATCACCTGCGCGTAAATGTTGTTCAGGCTGCGATATACGCATAGACGCGGCATATCCGGGGTGCCGCTAATCTTCTTGCGTACACGAGCGTGGCGGATTCTGCGATCCGCATTGCGGTCACGTGTTTTAAACATTTGCGTTCAATCCCCTTTCGTTTACTTACCGGTCTTGCCTTCCTTGCGGCGAATCACTTCGTCCTCGTACTTAATGCCCTTGCCCAAATAGGGTTCAGGCTTACGAACGGCGCGGATATCAGCTGCAAGGTTGCCAACCACCTGTTTGTTAATGCCCTTGACGATAATTTTCGTCTGCTCAGGCGTTTCAAAAGTGATGTTTTCAGGCGCATCAAAAATAACGGGATGAGAAAAGCCAATGCTAATGTTCAGCTTTTTGCCACCTTCCGCTTGTGCGCGGTAACCAGTACCCACCAAAATCAATGTTTTGGAAAAACCAGTGGTGACGCCAACAACCATGTTGTGAACCAAGCTGCGATATAAACCATGCATGGCCTTATGCGGCTTGGATTCGCTTGGGCGAGTAAGCGTCAGTACGCCATTTTCCTGATGAAGCGTGATATCACGGTTGACCTCTTGGGTTAGGGTGCCGTGTGGGCCCTTCACCGTTACGATATTGTCGCCATCCACCGTTACCGTCACGCCCGCAGGGACAGTGATCGGAAGTTTTCCGATTCGAGACATGTTCTTACACCTCCATTGCGTGTCGGATTACCAGATGTAGGCGAGCACTTCGCCGCCAATCATTTTGCTTCGGGCGTCTTTGTCCGTCATTAGACCTTTGCTGGTCGAAATGATGGCGATACCCAAACCACCCAAAACCTTGGGCAGCTCCTCGGAGCGAGCATAAACGCGCAAGCCTGGCTTTGAAATGCGTTTCAAGCCGGCAATCACGGGCTGCTGCTTTCCGTTCACATATTTCAGTACGAGCTTGATGCTACCCTGGGGGCCGTCATCAATGAAATCAACTGATTTCACATAGCCCTCCGATAAAAGAATCTTTGCAATCGCCTTTTTGGTGTTGCTGGCAGGCAGAACGACGGCGTCGTGCTTGGCAACCTGTGCGTTGCGGATGCGGGTCAGCATATCGGCGATGGGATCATTCACAACCATGATGGAACCTCCTTCCGTTCTTTCCCGCTTACCAACTGGCCTTGCGGACACCGGGGATTTGGCCCTTGTAGGCCAGCTCTCTAAAGCAAATACGGCAAACGCCATACTTGCGAAGCACCGAGTGCGGGCGGCCGCAGAGGCGGCAGCGCGTGTAAGCACGGGTGGAGAACTTAGGCGTTCTTGCCTGCTTAATTTTCATGCTAGTTTTAGCCATTGATTTAATCTCCCTTCCCTTACTTACTGTGCATACGGCATGCCGAGCAGGCGTAGCAATTCCTTGCATTCCTCGTCGGTCTTTGCCGTGGTGACAAAAATCATTTCCATGCCGCGGATCTTATCCACCTTGTCATAGTCGATTTCGGGGAAGATCAGCTGCTCGCGAATGCCTAGCGCGTAGTTGCCGCGGCCATCAAAGGCCTTGTCGCTTACGCCGCGGAAGTCACGAACACGGGGAAGGGCGATATTGACAAGCTTATCCATAAACTCGTCCATGCGCTGGCCGCGCAGAGTAATCTTTGCGCCAACGGTCATGCCCTGACGAAGCTTGAAGTTAGCAATGGATTTACGAGCCTTGGTAATCATTGGCTTTTGGCCGCCGATAATGGCCAGCTCGCCCACAGCTATTTCCATAGCCTTGGGGTTATCCTTGCAGTCGCCAAGACCCATGTTGATCACGATCTTGGACAGGCGCGGTACCTGCATGGGGTTTTTGTAGCCGAACTTCTGCGTCAAGGCAGGCACGACTTCAGTCTGGTACTTTTCTGTAATACGCGTAGCCATTTGTCATGCCTCCCTTAATCGATATCCGCTTTGCAACGCTTGCAAACGCGGACCGATTTCATTTTCTTGCTGCCATCATCTAGCTCCACTTCATTGAAGCGGTGTGCGATGCGGGTCGCTTTGCCACACTTGGGGCAAATGAGCATCACGTTGGAGGCGTCAATGGCGCGCTCCTTCTGGAAGATGCCGCCCTCTTGGCCCTGACGGCGTGGTTTTTGATGCTTGGTTACATATGCAACCCCTTCAACCACCACTTTGCCCGCCTTGGGTAATACCTTGAGGATTTTGCCTTGCTTGCCCTTAATGGACTTATCGCCATTTACGGGCCCGGAGATGACAACGACCCGATCGTTTGTTCTCACGTGAACCTTCGTAATCATTCGTCAATCCTCCATTACAGTACTTCGGGAGCAAGCGAAACGATTTTCATGAAATCCTTTTCGCGAAGCTCACGAGCCACTGGTCCAAAAATACGTGTGCCACGAGGCAATTTTTGATCGTTAATGATAACGGCTGCGTTATCGTCAAAACGGATATAGCTGCCATCAGAGCGGCGCTTTTGCTTGCGAATGCGCACAACCACTGCCTTGACAACTTCGCCCTTTTTCACAGTACCGCCTGGGGTGGCGCTTTTCACGCTGGCAACGATCACATCTCCGATGGAACCGTCACGGCGAAAGGAACCGCCAAGCACGCGGATACACATGATTTCCTTGGCGCCGGAATTATCGGCTACCTTGAGTCGCGTTTGCGGCTGGATCATACGGTTGTTCCTCCTTGTAGGAATCGGGAGGCAGGTATGCCACCCGGAAAATGTGGATAGGAGCGCCTATCATCAGCGTTTACCGTGCGCTTGCGCGGCAGAGGCCGTAGGCATATGCCCACTCTCTATTGCTTGCCGCCGATGAAGGCTGTGCCATTTACTTGGCCTTATCAAGAATTTCGACCAAGCGCCAACGCTTTTCGCGGCTCAGGGGACGAGTCTCCATCACGCGAACGCGGTCGCCGATGCCACACTCGTTGTTTTCATCGTGAGCCTTGAGTTTGGTGGTCTGGTTCATAATTTTGCCATACAGCGGATGACGCACACGGGTTTTGATTTCCACAACGATGGTTTTGTCCATCTTATCGCTTACGACCAATCCCTCGCGGGTCTTACGAAGTCCTCTTTGTTCAGACATTGAAGCGGCTGCCTCCTTCTTGTAAGTCTACGCTCTTATTGAGCATCTTTTTGTTCTTGCTGACGAAGGATGGTCATGCAACGAGCGATATCACGCTTGGTGCCTGTAATGACCATGTTGTTTTGCAGTTGTCCAGTGGCAAGCTGGAAACGAAGGTTAAACAGCTCAGCCTTCAGCTCCCCGATCTTGTTTTCAAGCTCGGCCTTGTTCATTGCCTTAAGCTCTTTTGCCTTCATTGTGCTTCACCACCCGCTTCATTGTTTGCCTCACGCGTGAGGAGCTTCGTCTTGAGGGGAAGCTTGTGCGCGGCCAAACGAAGGGCCTCGCGAGCCGTTTCCTCGGGAACACCCTTGATTTCGAACAACACACGGCCGGGCTTTACAACCGCGACCCAGTATTCAGGAGAACCCTTGCCGCTGCCCATGCGTGTTTCTGCGGGCTTTTCGGTTACGGGCTTATCGGGGAAAATCTTAATCCACACTTGACCGCCGCGTTTGGTGTAGCGGGTAAGTGCGATACGAGCCGCTTCGATCTGTTGGCTTGTAATCCAGCAGGGTTCGGTTGCGACAAGGCCGAAATCGCCATAGGCAAGAAAGTTGCCGCGCGTGGCCTTGCCTTTCATGCGTCCGCGGAAAACGCGACGACGCTTGACTCTTTTAGGCATCAACATAGCTTATTTGCCTCCTTCGGTATTGGCGGCGACCGGCGCTTTCTTGGGCTTAGGAAGCTTTTGCCCCTTATAAACCCAGACTTTGACGCCCAAGCGGCCATAGGTGGTCTTTGCTTCCGCAAAGCCGTAATCAATATCGGCGCGGAGGGTTTGCAGTGGGATGGAACCTTCGTGGTAGTGCTCGGTACGTGCGATATCCGCGCCGCCCAAACGTCCACCAACGCTGCACTTCATGCCCTTTGCACCTGCGCGCATCGCGCGTTGCATGCTCTGCTTCATCGCGCGGCGGAAGGAAATGCGCTTCTCAAGCTGCTGCGCGATGTTTTCGGCAACCAGCTGAGCATTGGTATCCGGAACCTTGATCTCCATGATGTTTAGGTTTGCCGGACGGCCAAGGAACGTTTCAACTTCCTTTTTGAGAGACTCAATGCCCGCGCCGCCGCGCCCAATAATCATACCGGGCTTAGCAGTAAACACATTGATTGTTACACGGTTGGCACTGCGCTCGATATCGATATGGCTGATACCGGTAGCATAGTACTTTTCCTTCAACATTTCGCGAAGCTTGAAATCCTCGACGAGGTTATTCGCGAAGTCCTTTTTGCTGGCATACCAGCGGGTGCTCCAATTGAATATTACGCCAACGCGAGCACCGTGGGGATTTACTTTCTGACCCATTGATAAACCTCCCTTGGATTACTTTTGTTCCAGCACCACACTGATGTGGCTGGTGCGCTTAAGTATAGGTGACGCGCTGCCGCGAGAACGGGCAACGAAGCGCTTAAGCGTTGGGCCGGGGTTGGCGTACACTTCAGCGACGTAGAGGGACTTGCGATCCATATCGTTGTTGTTAACTGCATTTGCAATTGCGCTGTTGAGCAGCTTGGTCACTACGGGTGCCGCAGATTTGGGCGTGTACATCAGGATGGCGAGAGCGTCATCCACCTTCTTGCCGCGAATCAGATCAATCACGATCTTTACTTTGCGGGAAGAAATGCGCACGTACTTCACATGAGCGGACGGGCGAGTGTCTCGAGCCGCCATGTGGGCTTGCGCCTTGATCCTGGAATTGGTTGCCATGGAAACTCACTCCTCCGCTTATTTCTTTGTGGTGGCTTTTTCACCGGCGTGCCCGCGATAGGTGCGGGTAGGGGCGAATTCGCCCAGCTTGTGACCCACCATATCTTCAGTAACGTAAACCGGCACATGCTTGCGGCCATCATGCACAGCGATGGTGTGGCCGACGAAATCCGGGAAGATGGTAGACGAGCGCGACCAGGTCTTAGCGACCGCCTTCTTGCCGGAGTTATTCATATCGGTGATATGCTTCATGAGCGAATCACTGACAAAAGGTCCCTTCTTAATGGAACGGCTCATTGAGAGGCTTCCTCCTTCCTTGGATGCAGGGGCTTATTTGCCCGCGCGCTTCACAATCATCTTGTTGGAGTATTTCTTGTGCTTGCGGGTCTTTAAGCCCAGCGCAACCTTACCCCATGGAGTAACAGGTGCGGGCATACCCACAGGGCTCTTGCCTTCACCGCCGCCGTGCGGGTGATCGCAGGGGTTCATGACAACGCCACGAACGCTCGGGCGAATGCCCATATGACGGGTACGGCCAGCCTTACCAATGCGCACATTCTCATGATCGCTGTTGCCCACAACGCCGATGGTTGCTTTTGCGTTCATGGGAACCTTGCGAACTTCGCCAGAGGGCAGACGAACCTGTGCATACATGCCTTCCTTAGCCATGAGCTGAGCGCTCATGCCTGCGGAGCGAACCATCTGACCACCGCGGCCGGGCTTGATTTCTACGTTGTGAATCAAGGTACCCACTGGAATGGTGCTGATGGGCATTGAGTTGCCGGGTTTGATATCGGCAGTATCACTGCTGATGATCTTATCGCCCACATTCAGCCCCTGAGGTGCCAGAATGTAGCGTTTTTCGCCGTCGGCATAGTTTAGCAGTGCGATAAACGCGCTGCGGTTGGGGTCGTACTCAATGGTAGCGACCTTGGCGGGGATATCAATCTTATCGCGCTTGAAATCGATGATACGGTACTTTGCGCGGTTGCCGCCGCCTTGATGACGAACGGTAATTTTACCCTGCTTGTTGCGGCCGGCGTTGTTTTTCTTGCTCTCAAGAAGGGATCTTTCCGGCTTATTGGTGGTGATTTCCTCGTACGTCAGCACCGACATAAAACGGCGGGCGGGCGAGGTCGGCTTATAAAGTCGAATAGCCATTCTATCTTGTCCTCCCTGCTTTACTCGGCCATGCCTTCGAAGAACTCGATGGACTTTGAGTCCTCCTTGAGGGTAACATAGGCCTTCTTAATTTCCGGGGTGCGTCCGGACGTTTTGCCCTGGCGCTTAATTTTACCAATGGTGCGAAGGGTATTGACCTTCTCTACCTTGATGCCTTTGAAAATTGCTTCCAGTGCAAGCTTAATCTCTGTGCGGTTGGAGGTCTTGTTGACTTCAAACACATAGCGCTTGTCCGCAAAGCCATCGTAGGCTGCCTCGGTTAACACCGGGCGAAGGATAACATCATGGGGATTTTTCATGCGTAAACCTCCTCTACGCCCTTCAAGGCATCCTGTGTGAGGATGATCTTGCCGGCCTTCAGGATGTCGTAAACGTTGAGCGTGTTAACGTACAGCGTTTGCAACGAGCTAATATTGCCAGCGGCGCGAATGATTGAATCATCACGGCCAGGCAACACCAGCATGGTGTTCTTGGTGAGCTCAAAGTTACCAAGGAACTTCGCCATCAAGCGAGTCTTGGGTTCGCTTAGGTTTAGCGCATCCAGCACAATAATCTCACCCGCATTGAGCTTAGAGGTCATAGCGCTCTTAAACGCAAGGCGGCGAACCTTCTTGGGTACGTTGATCACATAATCGCGGGGCTTGGGTGCAAACACGACGCCACCGTGTTTGAATTGGGGGGCACGGTTGCCATGATGGCGCGCATTACCGGTGCCCTTCTGGCGGTAGATCTTACGGCCGCCTCCGCGAACTTCTCCGCGGGTCAGGGCGCTCTGCGTGCCCTGGCGCTTGTTGGCCAAAATGGAGCGAACGACCAAATGCATAGCGGCGTTATTAATGGGAGAAGCGAAGATTTCCTCGCAGAGCTCCACTTCGCCGATGGCCGCGCCTTCCATGTTATACAGTGCAGTCTTAGGCATGGTGTTGATTTCCTCCTTCATTCAGGGTACTTATTTCTAAATGAGGTGCCGTTATGCTTTGCAAGTGTTTCGCACCAGCAACAGGCCGCCGTTGGGGCCAGGCACCGCGCCCTTGATGAGGAGTAGGTTGCGCTCGGTGTCTACCTTGACAATTTCAAGGTTCTGAACGGTCACGCGCTCCACGCCATAATGGCCGGGCATATGCTTGTTCTTGAATACACGGGAAGGATCAGAGTTAGCGCCCATGGAACCCACGCCGCGGTGATACTTGGAGCCGTGCGCCATGGGGCCGGTGTGCTGATTCCAGCGCTGAATGACGCCAGTGAAGCCGTGGCCCTTGCTCACGCCGCTTACGTCGATTTTATCGCCAGATTCAAACTGAGTAACCGTCAGAGCGCTTCCAACTTCCAATTCCGCAACGTTATCCAGGCGAAACTCGCGCAGATAACGGGTGGGCGCGATGCCCGCCTTTTTGAAATGACCCGTGATGGGCTTGTTCACGAGCTTCTTTGCGCGGTTTTCAGCAAAGGTGTCAAAGCCTACCTGAACGGCTTCGTAGCCGTCGGATTCGGTGGTCTTCTTCTGCACCACCTTGCAGGGGCCAGCCTCCACCACCGTCACGGGTACGAGGCGGCCATCATCGGTGAAAATCTGCGTCATGCCGATTTTCTTACCTACGATCGCTTTTTTCATGATGTCGTACCTCCTGCATTAGTTATTGAGCTTGATTTCGATCTCGACACCGGCAGGAAGATCTAGCTTCATCATGGCGTCGACCGTGCGCGGGTTGGGGTTGTGAATGTCGATAAGGCGCTTATGAGTGCGCATTTCGAACTGCTCACGGCTATCCTTATACTTGTGGGGCGCGCGAAGGATGGTTACGATCTCCTTCTCGGTGGGCAGTGGAATGGGGCCGGATACCTTGGCGCCCGTCCGCTTTGCGGTCTCCACGATCCGCTCAGAGGACTGATCGATCAGGTTGTGCTCGTAAGCCTTCAGCTTGATACGGATTTTCTGGTTGGCCATTTTCGTTCCTCCTTGATTTCGTCTCAAGTACACCGTGCCGGGTGTGTCCATCAGTCACTTTTGTTCAGGCGAGATTGCTCTCGCCTATGCATGCGGGGCCGCCGTGAGAAGCTTCCCCCTGTGCCTTCTTTGACACCTGCCGATGTCTTAAGTCCGTCGCCCGATTAACGGGCTGGTCCACAGTAATTACCCGCCATGGCCATGGCGGCAACTTACCGCTTCATCCCTAAACAGACAGCTTCAGTAGTATATAACAAATCACGCTTGCATGCAAGTGTTTTTTTCAAATTTCCAATATAAATATCAAGCAAAGAGCGCTAAGAGCGCGTACAGCGTCAAACAGCATGCACACGCTCCCGTGCGTGTCTGTTTCTACTTATTCACAAGGCTTGTCTTTTGCCATCCGCAGAAGATAAATGTTGAATCCTTGCCCAACCTATGCTACAATAACCAAGTGATGCGAACGTCCTTTCTCATGTTCCCAGCCGATATTCGGTATTGCTTCCTTATATATAACTTTCACTTTTAGAGGAGGAATTCCCCATGGAAAAATCAAAGGTGTACTTTACGAACTTCCGTGCCAAGCCCGATATGAATCTACTTCAGAAGCTCCGCAAGCTCATTGAAAAAGCAGGGATGCTTGAAATGCCGCTTGAGGGTAAATTTACCGCCGTGAAAATTCACTTTGGCGAGCCCGGCAACCTTGCGTTCCTGCGCTCCAACTATGCAAAGGTTGTGGTAGATGCCCTCAAAGAAATCGGCGCACGCCCTTTTTTAACAGACTGCAACACCCTGTATACAGGCATGCGCCGAAACGCGCTTGACCATTTGGATGCGGCCTATTTAAACGGCTTCAGCCCCCTTCAAACGGGTTGCCAGGTTCTCATTGCGGATGGCCTTCTAGGCACCGATGACGTAGCAGTGCCCATCGACGGGCAGTATTGCAAGGAAGCGCTCATTGGCCGCGCCGCCATGGATGCCGAGGCCATCATCAGCCTCACGCATTTTAAATGCCATGAAGGCACAGGCATAGGCGGAGCGATTAAAAACCTGGGCATGGGGCTTGGCTCCGCCGCTGGCAAGCGTGCCATGCACTGCGACGGCAAGCCCATGGTGAAGCCCGAGGTCTGCATCGGCTGCGGCTTATGCGCCCGCCAATGCGCCCATGGTGCCATCAGCTTTTCAGGAGAAAAAAAGCTTCGCAAGGCCACGATCGATCACGACAAATGCGTAGGCTGCGGACGCTGTGTAGGCGCTTGCCGCGACCGCGGAGCCATCACAGGCCCCGATAGCAGCAACGATACCCTCAACTGCAAAATTTCCGAATACGCATGGGCCGTAGTGAAGGATCGCCCCAATTTCCACATTTCACTTGTGATGGATGTATCCCCCTATTGCGATTGTCACGCCGAAAACGACGCGCCCGTCATTGCGGATGTGGGCATGTTCGCCAGCTTCGACCCTGTGGCGCTGGATACCGCCTGCGCGGAAGCCTGCAACAAAATGGCACCGCTTCCCGGCACCCTTCTGGCTGAAAAAACCAATCGCACAGGCGATATTTTCAACGATACGCACCCTGTAACCCATTGGCGCAGCGGCATGGAGCACGCGCAAAAGATAGGCTTAGGCACCATGGCCTATGAACTTATCGAGGTGTAACCATTGCAAGATATGCTGATTGTCCGCGGCGCGCGCGAGCACAACTTAAAAAACATTACATTGGCAATTCCCCGAAACAAGCTGGTTGTATTTACAGGGCTCAGCGGCTCTGGCAAAACCAGTCTTGCATTTGATACCATCTATGCGGAGGGTCAGCGCCGCTATGTCGAAAGCTTGAGCTCCTACGCCCGCCAGTTCTTAGGTCAGATGGAAAAGCCCGATATTGATTCCATTGAGGGGCTTTCCCCCGCCATATCCATCGACCAAAAAACCACTGCGCGAAACCCTCGCTCCACCGTTGGCACCGTCACCGAAATTTATGACTATCTCCGCTTGCTTTACGCCCGCGTGGGCGTGCCCCATTGCCCCCAATGCGGCAAGGAAATCAAACAGCAGACCATCGACCAAATGGTAGATCAGGCGCTTGCACTGCCCGAGGGGCAGAAAATGCAAATTTTGGCCCCCGTGGTCAGCGCGCGCAAGGGTGAGCATACCAAGCTTATGGAAAGCGCCCAAAAGCGCGGCTATGTGCGCGTGCGCATCGACGGTGAGCTGTATGAGCTCGACGACCTGCCCACGCTTGACAAAAAGCGCAAGCACTCCATTGAAATCGTCATCGACCGCCTGATTGTGCGCAATAGCGACGATTTTCGAAAGCGTTTGGCCGACAGCATGGAAACCGCCGCGGCAGAATCCGGCGGCTTGGTTTTGCTGGATTTGTTTGATCAAGGCATGCTGACGTTTTCGCAGAACTATGCCTGCCCTGATTGCGGCATTTCCATCGGCGAGCTTTCGCCGCGCATGTTCAGCTTTAACAGCCCCTTTGGCGCTTGCCCCGTTTGCAGCGGCTTAGGCACCATCATGCGCATCGGCATTGATAACATCCTCCCAAACCCTGAGCTCAGCCTGAATCAGGGCGCATTGCAAGCCATGGCGTGGAATGTGGCCGATGCAAACAGCATGGCCAATACCTACTTTACGGCGCTTGCCAACAAATATCATTTTAGTATGGACACGCCTGTGAAGGACTTGCCCAAAAAAGTCATGGACATTTTGCTCTATGGCTCGCCCGATCAGCTCACCATTGAATACCAAGGTGCGCACGGGCAAGGCCATTACACAACCACCTTTGAGGGCGTAGTCACCTCTTTAAACCGCCGCTACCACGAAACCACCAGCGAATCCATGCGCGCCGCCTATGAAGAGTATATGATTAACGACGCTTGCGATGCCTGCAAGGGCCGCCGCTTAAAGCCAGAGGTGCTGGCGGTGACCGTTGGCGGCCTCAACATCAGCGAGGTTTGCACGCTAAGCGTTACAAACGCACGCGCTTTCTTCCAAAACCTCAAGCTTGGCACCAAGGAAACCATGATTGCCGCCCAAATTTTGCGCGAAATTGATTCTCGCCTCGGCTTTTTGGATAGCGTAGGGCTGAATTATCTTACGCTTTCCCGCGCGGCCGCCACGCTTTCAGGCGGCGAAGCACAGCGCATTCGCTTGGCCACGCAAATTGGTTCCAGCTTAATGGGCGTGCTCTACATTCTGGACGAGCCCTCCATAGGCTTGCATCAGCGCGATAACGACAAGCTGCTTGCTACGCTGAAGCACCTGCGCGATTTGGGCAACACCCTGATTGTGGTGGAGCACGACGAGGATACCATGTATGCCGCTGATTACATTGTGGACGTTGGCCCGGGCGCGGGCATTCATGGCGGCTACATCACCGCGCAGGGCACCATTGACGATATTTTAAACAACGAAAATTCCCTCACGGGTCAATATTTAAGCGGCAAGCGCTTTATTCCCATCCCCAAAACGCGGCGCGAGGCCAAGGGCTTTTTAAGCGTGCTGGGTGCAAAGGAAAACAACTTGAAGAGCATTGACGTGCACTTTCCCCTTGGGGTGCTTTGCTGTATTACGGGCGTGAGCGGCTCTGGCAAATCCAGCCTTGTCAACGCCATTCTTTACAAGCACCTTGCCAAGGTGCTCAACCGTGCCAAAACCTATGCAGGCAAGTTTGACCGCATGGAGGGCGTGGAACAGCTCGACAAAATCATCTCCATCGATCAAAGCCCCATCGGGCGCACACCCCGCAGCAACCCCGCCACCTATACGGGCATGTTTGACCTGATCCGCAAGGTTTTTGCCATGACCCCCGAGGCCAAAGCGCACGGCTATAAAGAAAACCGTTTTTCCTTCAACGTCAAGGGCGGACGCTGCGAAGCCTGCTCAGGCGACGGCTTGCTGAAAATTGAAATGCACTTCCTGCCCGATATCTATGTCCCCTGCGACGTTTGCAAGGGCGCGCGCTACAACCGTGAAACGCTGGATGTGCGCTACAAAGGCAAGAACATTTACGATGTGCTTGAAATGACCGTAGAAGAAGCGCTGACCTTTTTTGAAAATCATGAGCCGATTGTGAAAAAGCTTCAAACGCTGTACGATGTGGGGTTGAATTACATCAAGCTAGGTCAGCCCAGCACACAGCTTTCAGGCGGTGAAGCCCAGCGTGTAAAGCTCGCCACCGAATTAAGCCGCCGTGCCACAGGCCGCACCCTCTACCTGCTCGACGAGCCTACCACGGGTTTGCACATTGCCGATGTGGAAAAGCTCATTGAGGTTTTACAGCGCCTTGTGGATGCGGGCAACAGCGTACTCGTGATTGAGCACAATCTGGATGTAATCAAAACCGCCGACTATCTCATAGACTTAGGCCCCGAAGGCGGGGATGGCGGCGGCAAGCTCGTATGCGCAGGCACGCCCGAGGAGGTTGCCAAGGTGAAGAAAAGCTATACAGGCCAATACCTCAAGCAAATTTTAGAGCGTGATACAAAGCGCGCCAAGCACCTGTAGGGACACCATACATGGTGTCCGCCCAGTTCGCGTTCACCCTCCTCACTCACTCACCCTCACCCTCTCCGCGTCAACCCCTCCTCGTTCCCTGTACGAACACCATACAGGAATATCCACCCCCTCCGCGTCCCCCCCCACCCCATCCAAAATATCACCTGAAAAAATGCAGAAAAGGGAACGGCCAAAGCCGTTCCCTTTTCTGCATTCAGTATTCAGCATTGCTTACCACACGCTCATCAACAAATCCTGATAGCTGGGCATCGGCCAATAATCCTTGCCGACCATGGTTTCCAGCGCATCTGCCGCCGCGCGCACATCGTTCATCTTGGACAGCACAAAATCACGCGTATATTGCGCACACGCAAGCTTGTCCGCATTGCGGTCGATCTTTGCCACCGCGTTTTCGAGGGAACTGGTGTGGCGGTACAGCGCGTTCATCTGCATGGTAATGGACGAAAGCATGGCGGCCTCCGCTTCGGGCTTCATGTCGGGCATCGCCGCTTTTTTCAGCGCCATTTCTTCCGCTATTTCCTTTGAATAAGCAATGGCGGCCGGCATAATCAAGCGCTTGGCAATATCCACCATGCTCAGCGCCTCTATGTCAATCACCTTTACATAGCTCTCCAGCTGAATTTCATAGCGGCTTTGAACCTCCTGCTTGGAAAACACCTTTTGGCGCTCAAACATCGCCACGTTTTTCTCCAGCAGGTAGTAAGGCATTGCATCTACGGTGGTGGGCAGGTTGAGCAAGCCCCGCTCCTTCGCCTCTGTAATCCACGCTTCATCATAGCCATTGCCATTGAAGATGATGCGCATATGCTCGCTTAGCGTTTTGCGAATCAGCTGATCCAAAGCAATGGAAAAATCGGGCGCCGCTTCCAGCTCGTTGGCCATCTGCTCCAGCCTATCCGCAAGGGCGCTGTTGAGCACCACATTGGGGCCGGAAATGCTCTGCGAGCTGCCCAGGCTTCGGAACTCAAATTTGTTGCCTGTAAAAGCAAAGGGCGAGGTGCGGTTGCGGTCGGTGGAATCCTTGGGGAATTTGGGCAGTACATGCACGCCCAGCTTCATTTGGCAACGCTCGTGACCTTGATACTTGCTTTCATGCACAATGCTCTCAATCACTTGGTTCAGCTCATCGCCCAAGAAAATGGAGATGATGGCAGGCGGTGCTTCATAGCCCCCCAGGCGATGATCGTTAGCCGCGCTTGCCACGCTAATGCGGAGCATGTCCTGATAATCGTCCACAACCGCAATGATCGCGCTTAAAAAGAGCAGAAATTGTGCATTTTCCTCTGGCGTATCGCCTGGGTCCAGCAAATTCACACCCGCATCGGTCGCCAATGCGTAATTGTTGTGCTTGCCGCTTCCGTTTACGCCGCCGAAGGGTTTTTCATGCAGTAAGCAAACCATGTCGTGCCTGTCAGCAACCTTTTTCATGACATCCATGGTCAGCTGGTTGTGATCGGTTGCAATGTTGACCGTGGCAAAAATGGGTGCCATTTCATGCTGAGCGGGGGCCGCCTCGTTGTGCTCCGTTTTGCATAGCACGCCGAGCCGCCACAATTCCGTATCCAGCTCCTTCATAAAAGCCTGTACGCGCGGGCGGATCACGCCAAAATAGTGGTCGTCCAGCTCCTGCCCCTTGGGCGGTTTTGCACCAAACAAGGTACGCCCCGCAACCATGAGATCAGGGCGCTTTAGGTACATGGCCTTATCGACCAAAAAATACTCCTGCTCTGGCCCCACCGTTGGCAGTACGCGCATCACACTCGTATTTCCAAAAAGGTGCAAAATACGCAAAGCCTGTTTGTTCAGCGCTTGCATGGAACGCAGCAGGGGGGTCTTTTTATCCAATGCCTGTCCGCCGTAAGCACAAAAGGCCGTGGGGATGCACAGGGTGCCATCCTTAATAAAGGCGTAGCTGGTAGGGTCCCATGCCGTATAGCCGCGCGCCTCAAAGGTTGCACGAAGCCCGCCCGATGGGAAGGAGCTGGCATCTGGCTCGCCGCGTACCAATTCCTTGCCGCTGAATTCAAGCAGTACCGTACCATCCTTTTTGGGGGTGATAAATGCGTCGTGCTTTTCGGCCGTAAGGCTTGTCATGGGCTGAAACCAATGGGTATAATGGGTTGCGCCCATATCGAGCGCCCAGTCCTTCATTGCGTTGGCAACAATTCCCGCAATCGCAGGATCAAGGGAACGTCCCTCTTCTGTGGTACGCTTGAGCGCCTTGTAGGTCTCCTTGGGCAAACGCTTTTGCATCACGCTATCGCTAAACACAAGCTCCCCAAACATCTCGGATGGATTTGCCACGATTTTAGCCCCTTCCGTCTTGTTGTTTCCCTTATACAAAAAACGGCGCGATGGATATCGCTCTATCCACAGCGCCGTTGCTGTATGTGCGAATTATAAACCCCGCATGCCGCACTGTCAATACAGTGCAATGATTTTATGGCGCGGTGGATGCGGCGGGCGTAGCTTCCGCGCCATCGGTCGGCTCCGCTGTGCCGCCAGCATCGGCTTCGGGCAAGCTCAGGTAGGGCAGAAGCGCAAAGCTCGCACGCGTTGCAATGCCAGGCAGCAGCGCTTCCAGCTCTGCCTTTGGCATGGTGTTTAGCTTCACGCGCTCTGCGGGAACAGCATCTGGTGTCCATTTTTTGCGGCTTTTGCCATTCAAGCTAAGCACGACGCTCTGATCCCATTCCTCGCCGCCTAGGGTGAGCGTCGCGTCCATTTCTGTAGCCGCTTTTTGAGATTCCTTGCTCACAAAGCGCGCTTGAAATGAAAGCTCCGTCGCGGTAAAGCTCAGCAGGTTTTCACCTGCATGGTTTTTTGTGTCTGGTTCAATGGAAAGCGTGCCGTCATACTCCATAAAGGGGCGTTTTTGATCGTCCTTGCCCGTTGTATTCTGCTGCTTTAGGGTGAAGGCGACGGCAATGGTTTGCTCCTGCGCATTGGCTTTTGGCTTGCTCACGAAATTGCCTTGGATCACATTCGTGTCCGTCATGCTGTTGTATTCAAGATACGCTAAGGAAATGGTGCGCGCATCGTTTTCAATGCCGATGGTGTTATCGTCCGGCAAATCACCCTCTCCGCGCACGCGGTCATAGCGCAGGGTGACATTGCCGCCCTGCGCGTCATACATGGGCAAAGCCAAGTGAAGCGCCAAGGTATCGCCCTTCACGCTCACCATGCGCGATATGGTCAAATCCCCCGTTAAAGGAAGCGCATCAATGGCGGCAAAATAATAATTGAGCAGACTTGGGTTGAGCAGCCAAACCGCATCCTCCTCGCTTAGCAAGGTTTGCAGGCTTTCCAGCGTTTTCGTGTCCGAGAGCAAATCCAGCACCATCTGTTTGGCTTGCGTTTTGATGGCCTCTGGTGAAATGGTATATTGCACCTCCATGGTGGTGGTGCCGTCTGATAGCTTTCCAAGCACCGCATTTTGCCGATAGCCCTCTATCCACAGGTCAATGCGTGTGGTATAGATGCTTAATGCATTGGTTAAATCGTCCGATACGCCGCCGGGAAGCCCCGTTTCCGCAGTTCCCAGGGCAAAAAACAGCGGAAGCATTTTACCGACCAAGGCCGGCATGCCCACCTGCTCTAGTACAGTACCCTTGAGCTTTTCCAAGTCGGAAAGCGCCGTTTGCGGCTCAGCGTTGCCTGTAGCGTCTGTGGCATTGCCCACAGCCGTACCCTCCGCAACCTTTGCGGCTGTGCCCGCGGCGGCGCTGTCCAGCACATACCAAGCTTCGCCGATCAAGCCTGATTGGAAGGCAAGTGCGCCGTCCATCCACTGGAAATGTGCGGCTGTCTGCTCGGTTTCACCGTCCATCAGCTTCAAATCCAAGCGATGCTCCGCAGGCTGTTCGCCGGGGCGAACGAAGATATAATCCAAATTGAACGCGAGTGGTTTTTTGGTTACCAAAGCAGGCGCTTGCTTGCCCTCCGCCGCGTTAACGGCAAGCGTCAGCGTACCGCTGAAGCCGCTTCCCGCTTCCAATTGCATCAGCAGCTTGGAGGCCAAGGTATAATCCGCGCCCCCAGGCTGTGTGGCAGGGGCTGCCGCCGTGGGCGAAGCCTCGGGAGATGCCTTTGGAGAAGCCTTTGGGGAAGCTTCGGGCAAAGCCTCTTCTGCAGCGTCGGGTACAGCCGCAGGCGTAGCAATCGGCGCTTCCGCAGTTTTGGCGGGTGCAATGGTTGGGTCCGCGGCAAATGCAGGCATTGGCAGACTAGTCAAGCATAGGAGCAGCGCGAGCGTCAAAGACAGATACCTTTTCATGGTCAAGCCCCCTTCAATGATTGGGTGAATGAATCGCCGCGCCCATAACACAGGCAGGGCGGGTAAGAGCGCAAAGCATTTGCGTTTTACAGTCCTTGAAGCATGCTTGCGAGCGTTGCCGCGTCCGCGTCGGTCAAGCCGTCGGTCAGCAAGGCAATGTCCTGTGCGGGGAGCTTGGCAACCGCAAGAATCAGCTTTGCCGCAAGGTTTTGGGAAAGCTCGTTAAGCAGGGCTGTTCTTTGCTCCTGCGTAGCTTTGTCAAGGTTCACAGCCAGCATTTGCGCAGGAACAGGGTAGCTCGTCATGCCTATGGGGTTCTCCCCCACCAAAAAGGCATTGTCCTGCGCATCCAGCACCTCCGCGTTTTGGATCAAGCTGCTTTCAGGCAAGGGCATGGGCGTGCTTTCGGGCAAATCACTCACGGCGAACAAATCTCCGCTTGCGGCTTCTGCCGTAAGCATTTGCGCAGGCTCGTCATCAAGGGTGAAAAGGATTTCCTTGATCACATTCCCGCCCTTTTTTTCAAGCAGCTCCACGGTGCCGCTCAAAACGCCGCTTCCCTCTGCGGAGGTGAGCTTCAAATCAGGCGAGAGCGTGGTTGTGTTTGTAACGCTTTCATTGGTGGTTGCGGCGTTTACGCTGGTGCTCAGGGTACCCGTCAGGCTTCGAACGCCTGCCTCCTCCTGCCCTGAAAGGTCATGCTTGCATGTGGTGGTTACCGTTTCCTCCGCTGTTTTGAGAACGGTTTCACTGCTTCCCTTCAACAAAAAGCGTTCGGAAAGCTGTTTTTGTGTATAAGAGGCGGCAATCGTGCGATTGTCCTTAGGCCTTTGTGCCGTTACCAATTCAAATTTATAGGTGTCCTTACGGCTGCCGTCTTCGTTTGCAAAAGCCCACTGATACGCCAGCTTGCGCGTACTGCCGTCCGCCATGGTCACATTGCCCTTCATGTACACAGCCATGTCCGCGCCGCCCTGCGCCTCTTGGTACAGAGCAATCACAAAGCCTTTTTGATAGGTCATGCCTTGAAGCAAGGCGGCGTAAGCTTCATCCATGCCGCAGCAAAGCACTTCGGCAATCAGGGGGGAAAGCTGTGCGGATTGCTCCGCTGTCAGCCGCGCAATTCGGCTCCAGCGTGAGGAACCAATGCCCTTGATTTTGTAGCTTGCCTTTTTTTCCTCCGCAAATGGCGCAATGCCATCCGTGAGCGCCTGATAACAGCTTTGCAGTTCTGAAATGGCACGCAAAGCGTCAAAGCTCTTCTCCTGCGCCGCAGGGTTACCGCTCAGCGCGTCCATGGCAGAGCCTGAAGAGGTGAGGGTACGGTTGGAAAGCAACGAGGTTTGCAGGGTGGACCCGCTAGCGCTCTGCCGCTCGGTTAAATCCAGCACGCTTTGATCCCCCGCCGAAATTTGCAGGGTGGAGGCGGTGCCCTCTTCATCGGTCAGAAGGGAAGCGTCCATGCTCACATGCGCAAGCATCGCGTTTAGCTTTTCCAAGGTTTCTTTGCCGAAGGGAATCAACGTTTTTGCTTCTATGCCGCATGAAAAGCGCACTTCTTGGTTGAGATCCAGATAGTTTGTGAGTGCTTCATCCAATCCAAGCACACTTGCGCACGCGCCTTGAACAAGCAGGGAGAGCGTAACCACCCATGCCCACAGCATCTTTCGTTTCCATTTCATACGTTTGTCTCCTCCTCGCTCATGCGAGTTTTCAAATCAGCAAGCAATGTGCAGAGCTCATCCAAGGTACCCAAGCCATTGAGCTCACGCCGAAGCGCTGTTGCGCCCTTCAAGCCGCTGATGTAATGCCCCACATGCTTGCGCATTTCCAAAACGCCCATTCGCTCGCCTTTAAACGCACACATCCACTGCGCATGCAGGCGTGCGGTGTCTATACGCTCGTCCGCCGTTTCAGGTACCGCTTCCTCACCGTTTAGCACTTGCCGCACGGTGCGAAAAAGCCAAGGGTTGCCCATTGCCCCGCGCCCAAGCATCAAGCCGTCACAGCCAGTTTGGTTCACCAGCCTCAGCGCGTCCGCAGGGCAAAACACATCGCCGTTGGCAATCACAGGCAGGGTGAGCTGTTCCTTGAGCTTCGCAATGGCCGCATAATCCGCATGGCCTGCATATTGCTGCTGCCTTGTGCGGCCATGAATGCAAATCCACTGCAAGCCAAGGCTTTGCGCGGCACGCCCCAGCTCAAGAGCGTTCATGCTATGCTCATCATACCCCAAGCGCGTTTTGACGGTCACGGGCAGGTAGGTATTGCGCTTCACCGCCTCCATGAGCCGATACGCCAAATCAGGTTTTAGCAGCAAGGCGCTTCCCTCCCCTGCGGAGGTGATTTTTTTGGCGGGACAGCCCATGTTGATATCGATGGACGTAAAACGGCCCAGCGCCGATATGCGTGCGGCGGCCTCGCCCATCACCACAGGATCCTTGCCAAAAAGCTGACAAGCGGTGTTGTATTCCTCCGGGTGCACCTCCAACAGCTGTCTGTAGCTTTCGTTGCCGGGCTTTGCATATAAATAGCCAATGGCGCTGACCATTTCACTGCAGGCGTAATCCGCACCCATTCGGTAGCAAAGCACGCGAAGTGTCCAATCGGTCATACCCGCCATGGGTGCCAAGCATAAAACGCTGTTCACAGCGTTTTTCATCCCGCTCACGCTCTGGACGCCGCACAGGGAAATGCCGCGATGCGCCCATTGGTGCCCGCGTAGGGGATCAGGGTCAGCTCATAAGCCGCACCCAATGCCACGCCCTGCGGCGGCGGCAATATAAAGCCTGATTTTTCCTTCCATTCAGGGGCTTCGCATGCCGCCACAAGCGCATACGGCAAGCCGTTTTCCTCCACAGGCGTGATGGGCGCGCCCTGCAAAACCGCATAGCGCCAAGCCGCGCCCTCGTTGGGCAAAGCAAGCGCCATAAGCGTACTGCCCACGTGGATGGACACGCTTCCGCGGTAGCCCGTTTCCACCCTGGGGCTTGCGCTCAAGCACAGCATAATTTCATCTCCGTTTTGGAAGGTGCGGTTGAGTGAATACAGCTCTGCGCTTGGTGCGGCTTGCGCCTTGCCGCCATTGACGCTTACCGTAGCCGCCTGCGCATAAGCAGGTACATGCAGCAGCAGTGTGCAGGCCACAGGCTGTTTGCATTCCACGCGGATGCTGATTTGTTTTTGAAACACACCTGAAACCCTTGCGGTAAAGCGCACAGGCACGCCCCCCAGGCGCGTGAGACAGCCGCCCGCCACGGGCATCATGTACGCCAAGGTATCATCATCCTTGGCTAGCCAAGTGCTTTTGCGCAGGGCATACAGCGCGCGTAAAATAGCGGATACGTCCTCTGGCTCGGGTTTGGAAACCTCACAGCTGTCGTCCCCCGCCAAACGGTTGGTAGGCTCCAGCGCACGCACGCCGCCCTCGGGCAGCATATCCACCAACGCATTTTGAAGCAGCTCTTCCAAATGATCCGCCATAGACAGTTCGCCTGTAAAGCACAGCGCATCAAAGGCGGCTTCTATTTGTGCACAGAGTGCAGGCAGCTCCACCGCGCGTGCAGGGTCGCGCCCCGCAAGGTATGGGTCGGCGGCAAAAGCGCCGCAGGGCATGCCGTGGTAGCGTGTCAGCGCATTCATCCCCACACGTGAAGCCGCCGCGTCGCGGCCGGAGCCGCTGTATTGCGCCAAAAAAGCCGTCATGCTCAGCGCATCTGCCGTCAGCTTGCCCGTTGCAATGCGGCGCATGCGCTCGTGATACTCCTGCTCCTCGGGTGATGTGGCCGCTTGATCCAGCCGAAACTCTCTTTGGAAGGGAAACACATGCATCACGCCCGACACATCAGGCAGCTGTGCGCGCAGGCTTTCCAGCACGCTCAGCAAAAAAGCCTGACCCGTGCGGCGGTAAAGGTCAACCGTTAAGCGCAGAGCGTCCGCGCCCGTTACAAACAGCGCTTCTTCCGAAATTTGGGGCAGTGCATCGCCAAAGGCACGCATAGCGGAAAGCACGCGAAGCATGCCCTGTTTATCGCGGCTCATGGCGCAAAGCATAGACGCGGCACGCAAAATTTGGATAAAGCGTTCAGGTTGCGCGGGCAGCAGCTCCACAGCCGCTTCTACGTCGGGCAGGGGCGGTAATTCGGTATATCCGCCCAGCTTGGTCGCCAAAACCGCATCCAAGGGTGTCATGCGGGTCACATCCACAAGCGATAGGGCACGTTTGGTCAATTGCTCCTGCACACCATCCGTGTGGACAGCGGCATCGGAAAGGGCTACAAAAGCGGAATCCACAAGAGGGGTACGTCGGTAAGCGATAGCGCTGGGCATAGTTCCTCCTTCAGGTCTGATCGACAGGTGTCGAAAAAAATCATGGCTATGACGAGGGTAACAAGCGCACATTTTGCCTTATGATGTCCCATCCATTGTGCTCATTTCGTTATTGATTGCGCAATAGTCGGTCGTGGGCCCTGTCAAAATGTGCTCTTGACACCCGTATCATTCTATTTCATTATATCTTTTTTTTGTATTTGGTCAAGGCTTGTGAAAGGATCCCACAGCAGAAATCCCCCATTGCATCCCCCTTGGCAACCATGTATAATGAAAAAAGTGTCCGTACCCACAAAGGAGGAATCCCCATGACCGAACCCACCCAAGGCAGACTGTGGATCCGTTTAATGAAGCACCACCGCATAGAACGAGATTTGCTTGTGCCCTGCACCCGTGACGATCCCCACACCGCGCTTCGCGAAGCCATGCATACGCTTGATTTAAGCCAGCCTGTTTGGCTTCCCAAGCATGAGACGGATTGGGAAAACTACGCCCTTACGCGCTTTAAGCCGGAGGATTTTATGGACGCGGTTCATTTTGATGCCATGGAGCTGTGCTATGTTGCGCCCGATGAAGATAAAAAGCAAGCGCAGAAGCGCTCGCTGATGCAGGATTTGTAAAATTTTTGATGGTTGGTTTTACACCGCTGCACTCTGTTTGTCACCCGCATGCGCCAGTGTTTTCCACACACTGCCCATGCGCACCCGTACCGCCTCGCCGCATAGCAATGTGAGCGTGTACACATCGCCTTTGATTTGGAAATGCAAGCGCCGCCCACGGTAGTCAAAGCCAAACTGATAGCCCGTCCACCCTTTGGGTAGCATGGGGCGCACCGCTACCCCCTCCATCATCAGGCGCAAACCCGCAAAGCCATTGACCACTGCCATGTAACAGCCGCCCATATTCGCAGTATGAATACCGTCCTTTGTATTGTGATGGGTGTTTCTTAAGTCGTTTTGAATGCTATGTCCAAAATAGGCAATGGCCTTTTCTGCAAGCCCCAATCGGCACGCCACAATACAAAAAATGCAGTTGGATAGCGACGAGTCATGCGTCGTTATTTTTTCATAGTATTCAAACGAGCGCCTCATAACGCTCTCGCTTTCCAGCTCATCAAAAATGGCATAGGCAAGCACCGTATCCGCTTGTTTGCACACCTGATAACGGTACAGTGTCAATGGATGATAGTGCAGCAGCAGTGGAAAGTTTTCCTTGGGTGTGGCGGACAAATCCCAAATGGGCTTTTGCAAAAAGGAATCATCCTGCGCGTTGATACCCAAAGCCTCGTCATAGGGAAGCAGCATCAAGCTTGCCGCGCGTTCAAAAGCGGCAAGCTCCTCCTCGCTTACATGGAGCCGCGCCGCCCAAGCATCATAGCAACCCCAATCCTTGAAGAGCTTCGCGGCCTTTACAGCCCACTCCATGTTATATTTGGCGCAGGCATTCGTGTAATAATTGTTATTGACCAAGCAGGTATATTCATCCGGCCCTGTAACCTCTTGAATGGTGAAATGTCCGTTTTTTTCATAGCCCACCGCTAACCACAGCCTTGCTGTTTCCAACAGCATTTCGCCGCCTTGGGTTGTGAGGTAATCGCGGTCATCCGTGGCTATGTAATAAGCCGCAACCGCGTAAGCAATGGCACCGTCAATGTGGTATTGCGCTGTGCCCGCCAGAAAATACCCGCTGCACTCCCGCCCCGTAATCGTCCGCCACGGAAAAAGCGCGCCTGCCGCATGCCCCAGGAGGCGGGCATTTTCGCGTGCTTGATCCAGCATGCCATAGCGGTAGTGCAGTAAATTACGTGCAAGCTTTGGCTGTGTCAGGGTAAAAAACGGCAGCATGTACATTTCCGTGTCCCAAAAGCAATGCCCCTCATACCCTTCGCCGCTCAAGCCCTTGGCCGCTATGCCGCAGTGCCCGTCGCGCCCCGCGGATTGGTAGAGCTGATATAGATTAAATTGCATGGAGAGGTTCGTTTCCTCATCCCCCTCAATTTCCGTATCCGCATGCGCCCAAAAGTCCGTCAGGGTCTGTTTTTGACAATCGTACCATTCGTCCATTCTGCCAAAGCACGCATTCATTTTTGCCTTAGCCTGCGCAAGGCAATCATTGGAGCGCACCGAATCGACAAAAACGGAATATTTCGTGAATTGAACGGGTTTTCCGCATTCAATGGCCGTTTGAAAGCGGAAGGTGGTTTTGTGCTGAAGCAAATCATAGGCGGCCGTTTCTTCTACAGGCACATTCCATTTGTGACGCACGCCACTGCAAAGGCTTAAGCCGCTCCTGCGGGTATTCGTTTGCAAAAAGCTTCCGTTGCCCTCTACCGCATGTCCCGCAGGAAGCAAGTAACTGCCCCCATCTCCAAGGCGCGGATCGTTTGCGTTTGCATAATTAGCGCACAAAGCTTCATGAAGGCTTTCCACCTCCAGCAAGCCAGAAAAGTTGAGCGCCGTAATCGTGCAGTCAATGGTAAACAACGATGGCTCCGCAAAGGAAGCCATGCGTTTAAAGCAGAGGGCTACCTCTTTGCCCTTTGGAGAACGCCAATGCACTCGCCGTTCTGTGATTCCCGCATCCATATCCAGCACGCGTTTATGCGCAATCACAGTGCCGTCAAACAGGGAGAAGCGTTCCCCCTCAAACACAAAACGAATGGTTTGCGTGTCTGCCGCATTAAGCATGGTTTCCTTTTCCTCTGCAACATGGGTGAGCTTTTCAGCCTGTTTCATGGGCACAAGCTCGTAAAAGCCGTTGATGTAGGTGCCGCGCATGGTATCCATCCCTTTGGGCAAGCCCTCCTCAAGCGCGGCACGCACCCCCACATAGCCATTGGCATTGTGAAAAATGGTTTCCTGCAATGCAAGCTTTTGCGGCATAACCGCATCATCGCAAACACAATACACTCTGTGCATGATGATCCCTTCCTTTCCAGCGAACCATGGTTAACCCTTTACCGCGCCTGCCATGATGCCCTTGATAATGTGCTTTTGAGCGCTTAAATAAAACAAAATCACAGGAATGATGGTAAGCGTGAGCGCCGCCATTGCCATATTCCATTCAATGGTATAGGTACCAAAGAAAAGCGAGGTCATTACAGGAATGGTTTTGTTTGCGTTGCTCGTTAACGTAAGGGAAGGCAGTAGGTAATCGTTCCAAATCCAAATCACATCCAAAATGGCCACAGTCACCGTGGTTGGCTTTAAAATGGGGAACACGATGCGCCAAAACACCTGCCAAACGGAACAGCCATCAATAATAGCCGCTTCCTCCAGCGATAGCGGAACCGATGCCCTGATAAAGCCATGGAATAAAAACACACCCATCCCCGCGCCAAAGCCAATGTACATAAACACCAGACCGCCCAGTGAATTTTTCATCGGCACATGCAGCAGCTTGGTAAAGCTGTTCATTTCCTGCATGAGCGGCATCATCACCGTTTGAAACGGAATGAGCATGGTCACAATCAAAAAGCCATACAAAAAACGGCTTAGCTTGGTTTTGGTGCGCACAAGCATCCATGCCGCCATGGCACACAGCGCCACAATCACCACAACAGAGCAAGCCGTTACAATGGCGGAATTTTTAAAAACATTCAAAAAATCCATTTTGTTCATGGCTTCTCCGTAGTATTGCCAGGTCCACGTTTGGGGTAATGCCAGCACGTTTTCGTAAAGCTCCGCACGGCTCTTAAACGAATTAACCACAATGATGTAAAGGGGCGATAGGTACAAGCAGCTCAACAACAGCAACACCGCATTGCTTATAAAATGGTGATGAATGGGTGCGGCTTTGGAAGCGGGTTTTGCCTGAATCATACTTCCACCTCCCGTTTTGATGTGGTGCGCACCTGAAACATGGTAATCACTGCCACAATGATAAAAAACACAATCGCCTTTGCTTGCCCGTACCCATAGTGACTTTTCGCAAAAATTTCATTGAAGATGTTCATTGAAACCATCTCCGTGGAGTTTGCGGGGCCTCCGCCCGTTAACGCAAGGTTTACATCATAAATTTTAAAGCAATTGGAAAGGGTTAAAAACAAGCAAATGGTAACAGAGGGCATGAGCAGCGGCAAGCGGATGTGAAAAAACGTCTGCCAATAGCTTGCACCATCCACATTTGCCGCCTCCAGCACATCATCGGAAATGGATTGCAGTCCCGCAATGTATATCACCATCATATACCCCGCCATTTGCCATGTGGTCACCACAACGAGCGCAATAAACGCAAATTGCCGATTGGACAGCCAATAAAAGAACAAATCAGTTCGCCCTGTCATGGTGCCTAATGCGGCTAAGCAATCGCCCAAAATAAACTGCCAAATATAGCCTAATAGCAAACCGCCTATGAGGTAGGGCATAAAAATCATCATTCGGCTTACGTTGCGAAGGCGCAATTTTGTGGTTACAATCATCGCAAAGGCCAAGCCCAGCACGTTGATGCTCACCATGGAAATGAGCGTGAAAACCGTTGTACGCCCCAGTGACGCTAAAAAGCGCTGGTCGGTAAAAACCTTCCCGTAATTGTCCAAGCCCACAAAGGTCATGGGGTTCTTGGGCAGACCATTCCATGACACAAAGGAGTAATACACACCCGATAAAAAGGGTATGATGACCACAATGGTAAAAATCAAAAACAATGGCGCTGTAAACAACGCAAACCAGCGTTTTTTGAATATCATTGACATTCGCATCCTCTCTGAAAGCATCGGCATTTGAGGTATAATCAAGATTTGGGTAGCAACAGGCTCAGCAATGGGCTGTTGCGCGAAACAAGCAATCACGCAACAGCCCATCCAAAATTCGTTATTCGTTTGCAGCTGTTACAAATGCCTCGTTGAGTTGATTGAGCAAATCCGCTTCAGACATATCGGAAGTAAAGAACGCTTCTGCCACAGGCACCAGATTGTTCATGATGACGCTGGCAGGCCAATCGGTGTTAAACGTCCAATCTACGATATTTCCTGCTGCAATGGCCTCTGCAACGCTTGCGCTAAGCGGATCTAGCTTGGTTGAAACCATACCGTCCACCACAGGAAGGAAGCCAAATTCATCCATCAAATAATGGGTGCCAGTTTCGGAGGTGTACAGCCAGTTGAGGAAATCACAGCCCAGCTTTTGTTCCTCTGCGCTTGCATCCGCATTTACAAACCAGTAAGAGGGAATCCCCACCGCTACTGCGGTATTTCCGCATACGGGCACGCCCGTTAAGCCCATTTCAAAGCCCACCTCGTAGGTGGAAAACATGCCATAGCACCAGTTGCCCTGATGAATCGCGGCTGTTTTGCCTGTTGCAAAATCGCCGCAATTACCGTCGTAGGTTACTTCGAGCGGATTTTTTTGATTTTGACGAATGGCCGCAAGCAGCTTCGCGAGCTCCTCAAATGCGGGCAGCTCTGCCAGCTTCACCTCGCCAGCAAACACTTGCTTGCAAAACTCCGCAGGATTTTCCTGAACTGCAAAGGGATAGTTCATGATTTGCCCAATCAGGAAATACCCTTCCTGTGAAAGCCCCAAACCCGTAACGCCTGCTGCCTTCTGTGTTTCAATCAATTGAATCAAGCCATCCATGGTGGCAATGTCGGCAGGGTTTACCAAGCTTTTGTTATACACAATGCCAAAGCCCTCCGCCGTCATGGGGATGCCCACCACTTTTTGCTCCACCATGCAACGCAAATTTTCCTGCACCTTGCCCACCATTTCCAGCGCGGTTAAATCTGCCAGATAACCTGACATTTCATTAATTTCACTGCGGGAGTTGAGGGTAAAAACAGTAGGACCCGATTCGCTTGCCATGTAGGTTTTCAGGTTTTGATAATAATCATCCCCTGCGATAGGCCATACCTCAACCTCTACACCTGTTTCCTGCTGATAAGCCGCCGCCATAGCCACAAGCTGATCATAAATTTCGGTTTTTTGCTGAAAAATCACGATTTTACCCGCTGCCTCCGCTTGTGCTCCGCACAAGCCAATGCTAAGTAGCATACACAGTGCCAGCGCCATGCTGATGATTGATTTGAAACCCTTCATTTTCTGTTCCTCCTTATTCTTTTTCCCTCGAACACTTGGTGTATCGATTTACCTGTATTATACGGTCGTCATTTTACCTTGTCAATATCAATCCCCAAAACAAACAGACGTTTGTCAATTTAACATCTTCTTTACTAAATTTTATATTTATTCTAATTACTATTTGGTTATGTTAACTTTATTTGATGGGTTACTATGTGTTCTTAACTCAAACACCGCCCATTGTGCAAGCGAGCGAAGCTAAGCACAATAGGCGGTGCAAAACAAGGTCAAAAAAACGAACCTTTGACATCCGTATCATCCATTTTTTATTTCATCCAGCACAGTTTTTCGCCATGTCACCTTTGCTTGAATCTTAAAGGTTTCAAAGCTCTGCGCACCTTGAATGTTGGCAATCAAAGACTGTGCCGCCAAATAGCCGCGCTCATAGTTTGGAATGGAAACCGTTGTAAGCCCTAGCACTTCCGCCATTTGTGTATCGTCAAAGCCTGTGACCGCCACATCCTCAGGCACGCGCACACCCACTTCACGCAAGGCGCGGATTGCGCCAATGGCCATGTTATCATTGGCGCACACAAGCGCCTGCGGAAGGCTTTCCCCAATCAGCAGCAGCTTTGCCGCTTGGTACCCGCTTTTTTCACGGTAGTCCCCCGTTAAATAGCTTTCATGCCGAAAAGGAATTTCGTTTTTTGCTAGCACATCGCAAAAAGCGGCGTAGCGCTCGCGATTGTCTAATGTGTTGATGCCGCCTAAAAACGCAAAGCGCCGATATCCGCGCGCCACAATCCCGCTCACCAGCTCCTGCATGGGTGTGTAATTATTTACCACGAGGCTTTTGATGTTTGGCTCCTCCAAAATACGGTCCAGCGCCACCACGGGATAGCCTCTGCGCGCTTTTTGCAGCAGCAATTGATCACTGCAATGCTTATCCAGCATAATGCAGCCGCTGGTGAAGCTTTTGGACATAAAGCGCTCACAGGAGCCGCTTGTGCAAATCATAAGATCATACTGGCGCGAATACACATAGTCGCTGATGCCATGGATGATTTTTAAATAGAATTCGCGGTCAAAATCGCTGAAATTAAACAGGATGGTATTGCTCTCGCAATTTTTGAGTGCGCGACCAAAGGGGTTTACTTGATAGTCCATCTCTTTACAGAGGCTCAAAATCCGCTCGCGCGTAGCCTCACCCACGTTTTTTCGGCCATTAAGCACGTTGGACACGGTAGCGGTCGATACGCCAGCCGCTTTAGCAATGTCCTTGATTACCACATCCATTCACCCCCCGCCTCCTCACTTGCGAGCATGCTCTTTCAAATACGTAAAAATTTGCTGTGCAATGGGCGCGGCCACACTGCCGCCGCTGTCCCCTGCCTCCACAAGCACGCTCACCGCATAGGGGTATTCCTCATTGGCAATGTAGCCTACAAACCATGCATGGGTTACATCCTTGCCCCCCACCGCGCTTTCCGCACTGCCTGTTTTGCCTGCAATGGTCAGCCCGCTCACCTTTGCCGCCGTGCCCGTGCCGCTAGCCACAACCGCTTTCATGTAGCCATCCAAAATTTGGGCAATGTCCGCCGTGCAGGCCTTTTGATACACCTTTTGGGAGTATGAAAGCCGATTCACGCCTGTGGGGCTGGTCACGCGCGCGAGCAAGCGCGGCTCCATCATCACACCCTTGTTGGCAATGGCGCCCGCAATCATGCACATATGCAAAGGCGTAGCCGCCACTTGGCTTTGCCCCGCTCCGCTCCACGCAATTTCTACATTGTTGCGGTCCTTTGTGGGGTAAACGCTGTTTTCCACCACAAAATCACGGAACAGAAAATTATCATTGAATCCGAAATCTTCAGCGGTTTTGCGTAGCTTGTCGTCCCCCAGCAGGAGCGCGGCTTGCGCAAAAGCGTTGTTACAGCTCACTCGAAACGCCTTTTCAAGCGTTACCTGCCCATGCTGTGCCTTGTTATAATCGTGAATCACCTGATCCATGACCTGTGTAGCGCCCGTGCATTCAAAAAGATGGGTTTGCGCGTCGGGCATGTTTTCAAGCGCTGAAGCCGCTGTGATAATTTTGAATGTGGAGCCCGGCGGCAGGGTGCTTTGCAGGGCGCGGTTCCAAAAAGGATGCAGGGGGTTTGTGCGAACCGAATCGTCAATATGGATTGGATCAAACACAGGCAAGCTGACCAGCGAAAGCACCTCGCCCGTTTGATAGTTCATCACAACCGCCGCGCCGCTTTTGTCCTTGGTTTTGCTTCCGTTTTCAAATGCGTTGACAATGGCCGTGCAAAGCTTGCTGTCTGCGGTGAGCGTAACATGATCGCCGCGCCGCACTTCCCCCTTGAGCAAAGCGTTTACACGCTCCGATAAGCCCGTTTGAAAGCCCAGCAAATAATTGGCCTGAAACGAGTCCACGCCATTGGCCACATTGCCCTCTTCATCGCCCAGCAAATGCACCACCGCACGGCGGCTTTTGATGTTGCTTTGATAGGTACGATGTCCCTGCGCATCGGAGGAGGCGAGCACCACACCATTGCGATCCGCAATGTCCCCAGGTATCACATTGCTTCTTGCCTCACGATAACGCGTGTTGCGCGTGCTTGAAAACCAACGGCTGCCGTAGGTGGATACCGAATACACGCCATAACCCGCCGCAACCATCAGCAAGCCGATGATCACCACTGCCAACACGCGAAAGCGAAAATGCTCCTGTTTCATGCCGTGCCCTCCTTTCTATTTCATGCAAATGCGCCATTAGTCCCTGTCCGCATCAGGCAGGAGCGATTCCTCCTGCAAGGTATGGCTGATTTCGTAATCATAAGCCAAATCATCCTGATTGATGCTCGCCACCCCTTGCAAAAGCCCGATCAAACCCAAACAGCTCACCAGCGATGTGCCGCCGTAGCTCACAAACGGCATGGTAACGCCCGTAAGCGGAATCAGCTTCAGCACGCCGCCGATAATCACAAAGGTTTGTATGCCCAGCATTGCCGTTGCGCCCATGGCCAACAGCGCATAAAAGCTATGCCGCGCCGAGGTGGCAATGGAGGTGCCGCGCAAAATCAATATCACATACATCACCAGCACCAAAATGCCGAAAAGTATGCCAAATTGTTCGCAGATGACCGCAAAAATACAGTCCGTAAAATACACGGGAATCACGCGCGGCGCACCCAGCCCCAGCCCCACGCCAAACAGCCCGCCTGATGCAATGGCCATCAGCATTTGCGCAATCTGGTAGCCCGCGTTTTCATAGTAAATCCAAGGGTTACGCCATATCATCACACGTTTTTTCACATGCGCAAACATGGTATAGCCCAGCACCGCCGCGCCGCCGCCGCCCAACACGCCCAGCGCCGTAAGGGGCAGGTTGCCCGTGGAGGCATAAAACAAAAACAGTGTGGTTGTATAATAGATCAGCGCCGTGCCCAAGTCCTTTTGAAGCATCAGCACCGCAAGCGAAAACAGCGTGAACAAAAACCAGCAGACAAACCGCCTGCGGCTCATGTAGTAGCTCAAAATCAACAGCAATGACAGCTTCACCAGCTCGCTTGGCTGTAAGCTGGTTCCCCCAATGTTGATCCAGTTTGTAGCGCCGTTTTGTTCTGTACCAATGGCCAGCGGCAAAATCAACAGCGCCGCCGAAAAAATAACCACCAGCTTCATCAGAAATTTCCAACGCTTGATATAGCGTACCACCATGATGCAAATCAGCATGGCGACAATGCCCACGCCATAATACACCGCTTGCTGCATACCGCGCGAGGTGCCCGCGCCGCGGTCGGTTGAGTACAGCACCAATACACCCAAGGCGCACAAGAAGTTTGCAATGGCCAGCAGCAGCTTATCCGCAGGAAAAAAACGGGGCAGCCACATGGTGGCAATGTAAATCAGCGCCGGCACAACCACGGATAGCGCCAAGCCCTGCCACTGAATTTCGCCGTTAAACGCAATCAGCAGAAACGCGCTGAAGTAGAACAGCATCATGGCTGAAACCAGCCGACCATCGGGGCGGCGCTTCCTTTCGCGCTGGGTATGGGCATGGGCTTGACGCTTGCTCATCGCTTATGCCCTCCCCCAAGATATTTGTCCCAAAGCTTTTTCTTGGCAAGCTCCGCCTCGTCATGGCCTATGTAGGCACTTTTGGGCGGTGCGGCCGCATCTGTCATGTCCTCGTCCATATCATCTGGCTCCACATATTCAGGATAGGTGTAGCCTTGATTTTCAAAAACCGCATCCGTTTTGGGCACAGGCGCATAGGGCCACGTGCCCTCCGCCATGGTTTCGGCCGCGCTTGCGTCAAAGTGCTCCTCTGGCTCAAAAAGCATTGGGTTTTGCGCGGGTGCCGCCGCTACGTCATTCACGGACAAAATAGCGCCACGCCTTGCGGGTGCATACACGCTCTCTTTTGCATAGCTTGCGGCTGTGGCAAACACGCCCTCCGCTGTTTCAATGGGTTCGCATGCCGCTTCCTCATCGTTTTCATCAAGCGCCGTGTCCTGCGCTCTGGGCTGTGGCTGAACCTGCGCGTTTTCGCCCATTGCATTGTCCGCGCCGCCCTGCTGCTGTGCCAGCCATTGCTGATAGGCCTGCTGCTGTGCAAGCTGCCACGCATATTGCTGCTGCATCCACAGCTGCTGCATGGCAAGCGCCTGCGCCTGCGCACCTTCGGCCGCACCTTCGGCCGCACCTTCGGCCGCACCTTCGCCGCCATTCTTCTGCCGATTCCCCTCGTCCTCCGCCGCATCCTCGCGCATCCGCCTCGGGGCAGATGCTTCAAAGCCCGCAAACAAGCGCAGGCGAAGCTCTGCTTCCCCCACCACCAGCCGCGAGCCGTGCAACATATACAGCGCGTTACGCCGTTCTTTTTTTTCCAAGCCGTCCAGCACAAAGGCTTTGCCGTAAAAAGGCTCCACCCTCAGCCCTTCGCCTTCATCAAAGCGAAACCACAGGTGTTTTTTGGAAACGCCCGCCACAGGCACACAAAGGTCATTTGTGCGCAAAAAACCAAGCGTACCCTCGCAAGGCACAGGCAGTGCCGTTCCCCGCTTTAAGCTCTCGTTGCCGGTGAGCACCACCAATTCGCCGACATAGCCCGCATCGGGCAAAAGCCGCAAGCGTTTCTTGCGCTGTTTGCGATCCTTACGGTACCAGCGGTAGCTGCGCCACACAATCAGCGCCATTAAAAACAGGAACCAGTACCGCGCCGCTTGAGCCACCACTTCATAAATCTCGCTTGGCATGCGGTTTCCCCCTTCTGTTCACACCCGAACCGCAAAGGCGCATCCGCACCTTCTTTAGTCCTCCTCCTGCGCTTTGGATTCCTCCAAGAATTTTTCCAATTTACGTTTGACGCGCTGTAGGGCGTTATCAATTGATTTGACATGTCGGCCTAGCTTGTCTGCAATTTCCTGATAGCTTTTGCCGTCAAGGTAGGCATTGAGCACGTCCTGTTCCAGCCCCGAAAGCACCTGATCCACACGGTCGCGGATGGATACCAGATCCTCCCGCCCAATAATCAACTCCTCGGGGTTTTGCGCCCTGCCCTCCACAATCACATCCATGAGGGTGCGGTCGCTTTCCTCATCGTATATGGGCTTGTTGAGCGATACATAGCTGTTGAGGGGCACATGCTTTTGGCGCGTAGCGGTTTTGATCGCCGTTATGATCTGCCTTGTAATGCACAATTCGGCAAAGGCGCGGAAGCTGCTCAAGCGATCCGCTTGATAATCCCGAATGGCCTTGAACAGCCCGATCATTCCCTCCTGCACAATGTCCTCGTGATCCGCTCCGATTAAGAAATAGCTGCGTGCCTTGGAGCGCACAAAGTTCTTGTATTTGGAAAGCAGATATTCCACCGCCACACTGTCCCCCTGCTGGGCAAGGGCAACCACCTTTTCATCAGGCAAGTCCGCAAAGCGTTTGTTCACGGTTGCTTCCCATGAGCTGTCCTCTGGCAAGTCCTCTTCCTCGGGGGAAATGGTTTGCTCGTCTACAGGGTCGTTTTCATCTGTCTTGTCAAGCTCGTGTTCGTCCATCGGTTCAGCCATGGGGTTCACCTGCCTTATTTCTGCCGCCGAAGCTTGTCCAGCTCGGCGTATTGCTCAGCCGTAAGCGCTGATGAAATGGATGTGAGTTCTCGCGCGGACGGGGTTAAATGATGGCTTCTGCCGCTGTTGCGCTCCATGGTAAGCTCGCGCCAAAGCTCTCGTGCGCTCAAACGCGTTGCGCCGCGCCCCAGAATCAGCGTTTGCTCCACGCCGTCACTGGTGGCTACGCGCGCCTCGCGGTAGCGCGGCAATAGCTGGCACATGCGCTCTATGTAGTGGTCGGCCGTCTCACCGTGCTTGGTATACACCACGGTGAGCACGGGCCGATTTTCCACACTGCGCGATTGACGCTCGCCCTTGTAGCCGTCAAACACCAGCCACACCTCTTGCTCGGTATAGCCTGCGTAATCCTCCAAAAGGTGAATCAGCCTGTCGCGGCATTCATCCAATGGCCACGCGTTTTGGTTGGCCTCAGCCCACGCGCCGATGATGTTATAGCCGTCCACATAGAGCAAGCGTTTCATAATTTAACGTGCACGCATGGCCGTATAGAGCAAAATGCCCGCCGCGACGCTTGCGTTGAGGCTGTCTAGCTGACCGCGCAAGGGCAGTGAAATGGTCTTGTCGCAAGATTCGCGAACCAAACGGCTCACGCCCTCGCCTTCCGCACCAATCACCAACGCCAGCGCGCCGCTGAAATCAACCTTGGTATAGTCCTCGCCGTCCATATCGGCGGCATAGACCCAAATGTTCTGTGCCTTGAGCGTTTCAATGGTTGCGCTCAGGTTGGTCACCCTTGCCACGGGCAAATGCTCCACCGCGCCTGCGCTGGCTTTGACGGCGGCAGGGGTAAGCCCCACCGCGCGGCGCTCCTGCACCAGCACGCCATGTGCGCCTGCGCACTCTGCCGTGCGGATGATCGCGCCTAGGTTGTGCGGATCGGTAATGCCGTCCAAAATCACCAGGAACGGGGCTTCATTGCGTGCCTTGGCCAATTCAAGCATGGCTTCTAAGGTGCTGTATTGGTATGCCGACGCAAATGCCAGCATGCCCTGATGGTTGTGCGTGATAGCGTCTAGGCGTGCGCGATCCACCTCCTGTACAGGAATGTGGCGCTCCTTGGCCATTTGTACAATTTCACGTGCGGAGCCGCTAAGCTCGCCGCGTGAAACCAACAGCTTTTCAATGTCACGCCCGCTCTTTAACGCCTCGCGAATGGGGTTGCGGCCGCTCAGCAGGTTTTCGTTGGGCACAAGCTCGCCGTCCTCTTCCACGGGTACACCCTGCTGTGAGGGCGCAGTATACTGCGCAGGCGCATCGTAGCGGTAGTGGTCAAAGCGATTGTCCTCATCCGTGCGGGCACGGCGCTGTTCGCCGTAGGGGCGGGGCGTTATGGCATTCCCACGCTCCGCATAGCGGCTTGGCTCGCCTGAAGAAAAGCGGTAGTTGCCGGCTTTGCGGTCGCCGCGCGGGGCGTTTCTTTCCATTGGGGGACGCTCGCCGTAGGGCGTTGCGCGTGTGGTGTCCCTAAAACCAGAGGGACGCGCCACCGTTTCACTGCGCGGGCGCTCACTGCCGCCGTCGCGCTCGGGGCGAGCAAATCCGCCTTGGGGACGTGCGCCGCCGCTTGGACGGCCATAGCCGCCGCCTTGGGGACGTGCGCCGCCGCTCGGACGGCCGTAGCCGCCGCCCTGCGGACGTGCGGAGCCTTCGCTGGTACGGCCATAGCCGCCGCCCTGCGGACGTGCGGAGCCTTCACTGGAACGGCCGTAGCCGCCGCCCTGCGGACGTGCAGAGCCTTCGCTGGTACGGCCGTAGCCGCCGCCCTGCGGACGTGCGGAGCCTTCGCTGGTACGGCCGTAGCCGCCGCCCTGCGGACGTGCAGTTCCTTCGCTGGTACGGCCATAGCCGCCCTGCGGACGTGCGGAGCCTGTGCTGGCATGTCCGTACCCGCCGCCCTGCGGACGTGCGCCGCTGGAACGGCCAAACGAACCGGTTCGGCCTCCCTTGCGGTACTCGGAACCCTCGTCTTCAAATCCGCCGCGCGCCTCCGCGATTGTCTTTTTTTCCTGCCTGCTCTTTTCCTTGGTTGCATCCTTATAAAAAGCCATATATTCTCCTACTCCTATGCTTGCTTGTCGTTCGTGCTGGTCTTGTGCGCCGCAAGAAAGTCTTCTCGCGCTTTTTTGATCTGTGCCTGCCTGCCGCAGGTCTTTGCTCCCTCAGGACATGCGCCGCGTAGGCATTTGGGACCCGCGTCCTGAAACAGGGACGGTGCGGCGGCGTAGCATTGTTCAAACATGCTTGCCGCCATCTCCCGAATTTCCCACTGTGCGCGGTTGCACATGCGCAGTGAAAAGAAATGTTTCAGCTCCCTCGCGTTCATGGTTACCAAAATGCGGGTTTCGCACGCCCCTGGTAACACAAAACGCGCATCCTCGTTGCTCTTCTCCCCGTCTGCGCCAAGGCGTTCCTGCCAGCCCTCGTACCATGACTGGATTTGCGCCATCTGCGCCTCATATTCGCTCACCGCGTCCTGTCCAAGGTCGCGGATGGCGGGAGGCAGAATATAACCAAAGCCGCGCTCATAGCTTACATAGCGCTGACTTTGCACACTGAAGCTCGCAATGCGGTGACGTGTCAATTGCGCTAGCAGTACGCGGCTGACACCTTCCACCAAAAAGGTAAACGAAGCGTGTTCTAAAACGCTTTCATGCCCCATGCCCATAATTTTATCCAAAAACGCCTGCTGGTCTTTTTCGCTGACCAGCTTTAGCAGCGCGTCCACATCGCCGCCTGCATAGCAAAGGCGCGCGCCCAGAGCGATCAAGGCTTCACTGTCCATTGTGTGGCGCACAAGTACCACGCGCTGTGTGCGTAAGGGCATCCAGATTCCTCCCTTGGTGCTTCATTGGTTTAACATCTTATTTTAAGGGATAGTAGCGCCAATGTCAAACAATTCGATGATTCTTTCGTTTTGACCCGATAAATAGAGGTAGCCCATGAGCGTTTCAAGCCCCGTGGCACAGCTGTAGGCCACAGGATCTTGGTTTTTAGGCGTTGCATGCTTCGCGTGTGCATTCTGTCCGCGCCTGAGGATTTCCCATTCCTCAGGGGTAAGCATCGGTTCAATGCGCTTGCTCGCCTGTGCCTGCGCACCCGCGTTCACCTGCGCCACAGCCTGCTTGTGCAGGGCGTTTACACGCGCCGCGCTTTGAAGCAAGCGCTGCCGCGTGAGCAAATCCCATACCGTATCCCCCACAAAGGCCAACGCCAGCGGATTTTTAAGCCTCGCCTCCTCCACTGGAAGCGGCTTCAAAAGCAAGGGTACCGACAAACAAAACGCCTCCCTTTCGTGAGGATGTTCTTTCCTTTGCATCATAGCATGTCAAAGCAATAGAAACAAGCGTATACACAATTTTTACGTCGTTTGCGGCAAAAGGAAATGCGGCGCAGAAGGTCTGCGCCGCATGGGGTTCTCTGCTTCAAGTTTATGCCTTCTGGTTCAAGCGTCCCGCCACTTCATCCGCTACCACCATGCCCGTAACGCCCGCCTGCATTAACCCGCGCGTAATGCCCGCGCCGTCGCCGATGGTAAACAAGCCCTTGATGGCGGTTTCAAAGCTGCTGTTCACAAGCACCTTGCAGGAGTAGAACTTCACCTCTACCCCGTAAAGCAATGTGTTTTGGCTGTAAAGCCCGGGGCATAGGTGGTCAAAGGCACGCAAGGCTTCCACAATGCTGGTTAAATGCCTTGCAGGCAGTACAAAGCTCAAGTCGCCCGGCACGGCGGTTTGCAATGTGGGAATGGTGGTGGATTTGCTCAAGCGTGAGGCATCCGTGCGGCGGCCCTTGAGCAAATCTCCCAAGCGCTGTACCATAATCGGCCCGCCTGTAAGCATGTTGCCCAGCTGCGCAATGTAGCGCCCGTATTCAATGGGCTGGTTAAACGGCTCGGTAAACTTCGTGGATACCAAGAGCGCAAAGTTCGTGTTTCCCGTATGCTTTGCGGGATCCTCATAGCTGTGGCCGTTCACCACCGCAATGCCGCCCTCATAGTATTCTTGGCTCACCTCTCCGCCCGGGTTCATGCAAAAGGTGCGCACCTTGTTTTCATACGTATCGCTAAAATAAACCAGCTTCGCCTCGTAGAGATCCTTTGTGAGGTGATCCATGATGGAGTTGGGTACCTCCACGCGCACGCCGATGTCCACCTCGTTGTTTTGGGTACGCAGGCCTAGCTTGCCCACCGCCTCGCTCAGCCATTGCGCTCCGCCGCGCCCGGGTGCGGCTACCACATACGGCGCATACACCACCTGCGGTTCCTTTCCGCGCTGTTGAATTTTTACGCCGACGACCTTGCCGTCCTCGCTTAAAATGTCCTCGGCATTGGTAAGCTCCATAAACACGGTATGGGTTTGGCTCACCAAATAGTCATGCATAGCGCCTAGCACGGGGCCTGCGTTTTCCGTGCCCAAATGGCGCACGGGGCAGGGCACAAGGCGGATGTTGTGGCGGCTGGCCTCATAGGCAATTTCGTCCACACGCGCGTTGTTGAGCCCATGCACGGTCTTGCTTGCGCCAAAGCGGAGGTATTCCTTGTCCGCTTCGGCAATATACTCCATGGCACGCTTGTGGCCAATATAATCGCTCACATGCCCGCCCACCTCGTCGCTCAGGGAGAGCTTGCCATCGCTGAACGCGCCCGCGCCCGCCCAGCCATGCACAATGGCGCAGGGGTCGCAGTGCAGGCATTGCCCATTTAAGCGTGCGGGGCAGGCACGGTTTGAAATGGCACGCCCTGTATCCACAATCAAAATGCGGCTTTCGGGACGTTTTTTCGTCATTTGAAGGGCGGCAAAAATACCTGCGGGGCCAGCTCCAATAATGATCATATCGAAATGCTGTTGTTCCATGTTTATTTCCTCCGTATTATTTCTTGGCGTGCTCGGCAAAGCCTACCTTGTGCTTGACCTTGTTGAGCGTTTTGTTGGCCATGGCGCTGGCAATCACTGCGTTTTCATCCAGTACGCCCTGCAAATAAGCCTTGTCTGCCATCAGGCGCTTATGCTCCGCTTGCAGAGGCTCAAGGGTTGCAATCACGCAATCCGCCGCGCGTTCCTTGAGCGCACCATAGCCCTGCCCATTTAGCTCCTGCGCAACGCTTTCAAGGCTTGTGTTTGTAAGCGCCGCAATAATGCTCAGCAGGTTGCTCACGCCCGGTTTGCTTTCCGTATCAAAGCGAATTTCCGCTTCGCTGTCCGTTACTGCCCGCTTTAATTTGCGCCGAATCACATCGGGCGGGTCCAGCAGACCAATAAAGGTTTCGTCGGGGTCTGATTTGCTCATTTTGCGCGTTGGCTCCTGTAAGCTCATAACGCGGCTGCCCACCTTGCCAAAATATCCCTCAGGAACGGTGAACACATCGCCGTAGAGCCCGTTGAAGCGCTGTGCAATGTCGCGCGTCAGCTCCAAATGCTGCTTTTGATCCGCGCCAATGGGCACCAAATCCGCCTGATAGAGCAAAATATCCGCCGCCATCAAGGCGGGATAGGTAAACAAGCCCGCATTGATGTTATCGGCATGCTTGGCGCTCTTATCCTTAAATTGGGTCATGCGGCTCAATTCGCCCATGTAGGTAAAGCAGTTCAAAATCCACGCCAGCTCCGCATGGCCGCTCACATGGCTTTGGCAATAGATGATGTTTTTCTTGGGATCAAGGCCGCTGGCCATGTAAATGGCCGCCAATTCCAAACAGCGGCGGCGCAGCTGGGCGGCATCCTGCCGCACGGTAATGGCATGCATATCCACCACGCAGTACAAGCAGCGGTAGTCATCCTCCAAAAGCTTGAAGTTGCGAAGAGCGCCGATGTAGTTGCCCAGCGTAAGCGTTCCCGAGGGCTGTATGCCCGAAAAAATGATCTTCTTGGCAGGTTGACCGACAATTTCCATGGTGATAACCATCCTTTCAAAATCACAAACCTATGAAGTAGGGGATCAATGGTCAGATTTTCAGCGTGAGTGTCAGGATAATACCCAACACAATCACCGCGTTGCCCATCAGCGCGCGCCGTGTGATTCGCTCCTTCAAAAACAAGCGGGATAATATCATCACATACAGATAGCCCGAGGCCTCCAGCACGCCCGCCGTGGTCAAATCCAATGTTTGAAGCGCCACCACATTGAGCAGCATGCATCCAAAAAACAACGCATAGGCAAGGATCACAGGCGGATTCAGATAAAACCTGAGGCCTGTATACTTGGGGTTATCCGCCGCTTTTTTCAAAATCAGCTGGGACACGGCGGCAACGAGCGGGGTCAGCAGATAAATGATCACGCCGTTAGTCATGCTCTGTTACCACGAGCAAAACCCCAATCAGCACCACCACAATGCCAATTGCCTTTCCCAAGGTGAGCCTTTCCCCAAAAAAAATCAATCCGAACAAAAGCGTCCAAAGCGTGCAAATTCCTTTGTTGCTGTAAGCAAAGTGAAGCGGCATACGCTTCAATGTCTGCTGCCAAAGCACGGAATAAATCAACAGCGTTAAAAACTCAAGCCCCAAAAAGCAGAGCGTTGCGGCTTGCTCTTCCGCCGCCATGCGCAGCCCTGCCAATTTGGCAAAGATGCTCACCACCGCGTACAGGAAAAGCGTTCCGTGCAGCAAGAGCAGGTCGCGCCCTGAAACGCGTGTTTTCAAAGCGTCTTGCCCCGTGGTTGGTTGTTTCATGCGTAAAGCTCCTTTCCTAAGGATCATGGTTAACAGAGCGCGCGCAGTGCGCTTAGCAGGGGGCTGTCCTCCAAGCGGCATTTCTCAGCTTTGCACAGATGGTACGCAAAGGGGGATTCCGCAAACGAAATCAGCCCAAGGGATGCAAAGGCATGCATACCCACGCGTGCCTGCACATCGGTAAGCGAAGCGGCTTGAGCGGCTTGGTGCAAGGTTCTAAACGCATTGGCACGCAGTGCTTTGTATAGCGTGCGCAAGCATTCATCGCCTGCGTCCAGCTCTGCGGCCAGCGCCGCAAGCTCCGTGCTTCGCGGCAATGCAATCACCTGAGCTTGCACACAGGCCGCTTGCCATAGCGCGGCTTCTCCCTCGCAAATTTCACCGTCCAACAGCCAAATTTGCCGCCAGTGTCCGTTTGCGGCACACAGCAAGGGGGCGGTCAGCAGGGTATGAAAGCCTCGCGGATCGGTGATGCAATGCGCCGCCATTTCCAGCTGCGCAAGCTCAAACGCCCGCAGGGCTGATTCGCGCGTGCGGGAAACGAGCAGCAGTCCGCGTTCATTTGCCTGTAGCGCGGTTTGAAGCGCCTGCCATGAGGCTTCTTGAAGCGCTTCGGTCTTTTCCGCTATCATGGGTATCTTTTCTGTATCAGCCAGTGTTTTTCCTGCTTTGAGGGCAAAAGCCTCCAACAGCCCTTCCGTCAGCTCATTTTGTTCGCAAGCAGCCGTATGCTGCACAATCGCTTGTTTTTGTGCTTCACGCAAGGGGCGCATGGCTTTTACCTCCATTTGCAGGGAGGTAACGCCGCGAAAGCTGTTGCGCCCGAGGCTAAAGAGCACGTCCACGCGGTCTGGAAGCGCCGTGGCCTCTCGACCCATTGAAAACGCAATGCCCCCCATTACGCATTGGTTTTGGCGGAAGCTTATTTTCAAATGCGCCCCGTCCACCCCCACCGCGCGGCGCTCCTCCACCTCCGCGTTGCGCGTAAGCAACAGCGGCGAAGGGTTTTCACAGCCAAAAGGTGCCAGCTGTTCAAGCTCGTCAAGCAATGCGCCTGTGCAAGCATCAAGGGTCAGTTCCGCATCGTACTGCTTCGCAGGCACAAAGCAAGCCGCGTCCGCTTTGGCCACGGCGCCTTGCAGACGCTCGCAAAAAGCACTGTAGTTTTCACACGCAAGCGTCACACCCGCCGCTTGCTCATGCCCGCCGTAGCGCAGCAATAGCTCGTCGCATTCCTGTAAACAGCGATGAATGTTCACCCCCGGAATGCTTCGCAGGCTTCCGTGAAGCAAGCCGTCCTGCTCGCTGAGCACGCACACAGGGCAATCATAGTGCTGGCACAAGCGCCCCGCCGCCAGCCCAATCACGCCCAAATGCCAGCCCTCGCCCTTTACAATCAACGCCTTTTCCCCAATAAAATCATGGGAAAGCGCCGCAAGCTCCGCATCCTTCACAAGGCACATTTCTGCGGTTTTTCGTTCAGTGTTGAGCCTGTCTAGCTCCTGTGCCAGCTCGTCCGCTTCTTTGGCATCCTGCGTAAGCATCAGCCTCACGCCCTTGCTCGCATCCCCCAAGCGTCCCGCCGCATTCAAGCGCGGTCCCAAGCGAAAGCCAAGCGTTTCCGCACTTACCTCGTCACCTCCGCCGCTCACCTCCAGCAGTGCCCGCATGCCCGCACGGCTCCGCGCGGCAATTTTGGGAAGCCCAAGCGCCACCAGCACGCGGTTTTCACCCCGAAGAGGCACAATATCCGCCACAGTGGCCAGCGCCGCCAAATCCAAATATTCCTCACAAGCCGCAACCCCCAACAGCGCTTGGGCCAGCTTCAGCGCCACCCCCGTGCCGCAGAGCCTGCGAAAGGGGTACTCCCCCAGCAAAGGATTGATCACCGCATCCGCAGGGCTATTTTCCAGCGCCAGCGCGTGATGGTCGGTCACAATCACCGTCATGCCCAATTGCTGTGCAAGCCGCACCTCTTCGTGGTTGGTAATGCCCAAATCCACCGTAATCAATAGTTTGTAGCTTTGCGCCAGCTCGCGAACCGCCGCGGCGCTCAGCCCATAGCCCTCCTCACGCAACGGCACATGCGTAGCCGCGTTCACACCATAGCGCCTCAGTGCCAAGGTAAGCAGGGCGCTAGCGCAAACCCCGTCCACATCATAATCCCCATAAATAACCGTGTGGAGCTTTTCAGCGCATGCACGCTCCAATAGGCTCACAGCCTCGCGCATCCCGCTCATGAGGAACGGATCATGAAGCTGTGAAAGAGAGGGATGCAAAAACCTTTCTGCCTGTGAAGCATCTGTCACGCCGCGCGCATAAAGAAGCCGCGCCATCACACCCGCGTAGGGGCGCAGCGCGGCGGCGGCACGCTCGTCCATTTCGTGCGCGTCGCGGGGGATGAATCGTAGCACAGTTCCGCCTCCTTTGCATGGGTATTCTGATGGTGCAATACGTATACGCCTTACGCTTTTGTTTTCTCCTCGTGATACTCCTGTTCGGTGTTCACGTTCCAGATGTTTTCTTTGGTTTGCTTGCCTGTATCCAGGTTGCGCACAGCCTCAAACGCAGTTGCCATGGAGTGATCCATGTTGTTGTAGCGGTGCTGTCCATTGCGCCCGATGCAATAGAGGTTCCCGAAGGAATCTAGGTATTGAACCACCTTGCCGATTTCGTCGTAGGTGTCAAAGTACGCGGGATAGGCCTTTTGCACACGCTCGCGGTGGCTATCCAGCACAGGCTCGTCCTTGTTGATTACGCCCATGGTCACCAGCTCGCTCACCGCTTGGCGCACACAGTCCTCTTCGCTCATGCTCCAAAAAGCGTCGCCCTCGTTGCAAAAGTATTCAAGCCCCACCCACACCGTGTGTTCGGGGTCCTCCACCAAATAAGGCGACCAGTTGTTAAAAATTTGAATGCGCCCCAATTTTACATTGGTATCCTGCACATAAATCCAGCAATCGGGCACAATGTTGCCCAAGGTTTTCAGCTTTGTTGCATTTTGGAGGTTCAAGCGGTTGAGCAACAGACCCACCGTCACAAAATCGCGGTACGGCAAGCCCTTGGCCACAAGCGCCACATCCTTTGGCACATCGTTCATGCCGTCAACCAAATCGTGAATGGGCATGGAGGAAAAAAACGCGTCTGCCTCAAGGGTATGCTCGCCCTGCGCATCCGAAAAGCGCACGGCCTTCACCGCGCCCGCCTCGGTTTCCAAGCCCATTACGTCACAGCCCATTTTGATTTCTCCGCCGCGCGCACAAATTTCTTTGGCAACGGTTTCCCAAAGCTGACCGGGACCGTATTTGGGGTAGCGAAACTCTTCAATCAGCGAGGTTTGCACGCTTTTGGCGCGTTTTTCCTTGGACATGAATATTTTGGAAAACATGTCCTTCAAAATGCCCAGGATGCTCAGCTCTTTGGTGCGCTGTTTGCCCCAATCGGCGGCAATTTCGCGCGGGTGCCGCCCCCAAAGCTTTTCCGTATAGCCTTCAAAAAACATGCTGTAGAGCTTTTTGCCAAAGCTGTTTATGTAAAAGTTCTCCAATGATGTGTTGGGCAGCTTATGAAAAACGGTTTTGAGGTAGCTAAAGCCCACCTGCATGGTGGTTACAAAGCCCATGGTTTTCAGCGTTTCCCATTTTAAGCTGATGGGGTAATCAAAAAAATGATGCCCGTAATAAATGCGGCTCACGCGGTTGCGCGTAAGCATCACACGGTCCTCCTTTTCGGGGTCGGGACCGTCTTTTACGAGCGGCATATCACGCCCAAGCACCTTATCATCAAAAGAAGGCGCACCCTGCAAGGGCATGATCTCTTCCCACCAGCGCATGACCTCCGCATCCTTGCTAAAAAAGCGGTGTCCGCCGATGTCCATGCGGTTGCCGCCGTAACACACGGTTTTGGAAATACCGCCTATTTGATTGCTTTTTTCCAGAACCGTCACGCGATACCCGCGCTTGACAAGCTCGTAAGCGGCAGTCAGCCCTGCTGGCCCCGCGCCAATCATCAGTACATGCTTCATGGTTTTCTCCTAACGTGTCCTTGTATGTTTACGCAGGCTTTAGTATACTTTTTTTTGACGGTTTTGGCAAGTCTTTGACCTTGCGGCTGTGCAAGGCGAGATACGCTTTAATTTACAAGGGTCTTTGGGATTGGCGCACGGGTAACGACGGGTATCAGCGCATGCGAAGGAACCGCCGTTGTTTCAGGCGTTGCAGAAGCCGCGGGCAACGCTTCGGGCGCAGCCGCGGTCAGTATCTCGGGGGAAGCCGCTGGCAACGCCCTAGGCGCAGGCGCTGGCAATGTCATGGCCGCGCTTGCTTCCAGCGCCTTCCACTGCGCCAGCGCCTGATCGCGCTCCGCTTCCACGGCTTTCAGCTTTGCAAGGGTTTGCTCATGCTCTGCCTTTGCGTTTTTTTCACGCAAGCAGGCTTGCTCCTGCTCCGCCTCCAAGGCTCTTAGCCGCGTCAAGGCGGAATTGCGCTCTGCCTTTGCTTCGTCGAGCTCTTTGGCTAACGCATCGCTTCGCAGCTGCTGTTCGCTAAGCGATGCTTCCAGCACATCACGCGCCTGCAAAAAGGATAGCTTGGTCGTTTCCAGCTCCTCCACCTGCACCGCAACCGCGCCATTTGCCTCATCTGTGCTGGCTTTTGCTTCTTCCAGGCACAAAGCCAGCTCGTCGCGCTCCTTGATCGCGGCGGACAAATCCGTTTTGAGCGCCTGCGTTCGTATATTCAATTGGCTTTTGAGGGTCATTTGCTCGTTTAATTTATTCCTTAACTCAGCGATCTGCACCGCACGCGCGTTCAGCTGCTGTGCCTGCTGTAAGCTTCCCGCCACAATAAACCCCGAAACCAGCAATAGCGCCACCATAAACACCGCCATCATGGTTACTGTTTGCTTCATGCTCCGCCATCCTCTCGCTCGGGCTTTCCCCATTCAAAAAAAACACGCCCGACTCTGCCATAGCATGCGTCAAGCGTGTCAAAAATATACCCTGGCATGGTTCGGCATGCCGTGCTGTCCCTAGCTGACCAGCGGGCCATCCGATTTTTCCATCGGCTCAGCTGGCGGCAGGGGGGGAAGCTCCCGCAAATCGCCTATGCCAAAATGCTCCAAAAATCGATCCGTCGTAGCGTAGAGGATGGGTCTGCCAAGCGCCTCTTTGCGCCCAACCTCCTTGATCAGCTCCTTGTTTAACAGGGATTGAATGGAATAATCGCATTTCACACCGCGCACATGCTCCACCTCGCCCTTTGTGGTTGGCTGGCGATAGGCAATCACAGCCAGCGTTTCCATGGCGGTTTGGGATAGGCTTTGCTTTTGTACGGGCTGCAGCATGCGTTCCACATAAGGCGCATATTCCGCACGCGTTTCAAGCCGCAAATGGTTGCCATAGCGCCGAAGGGTAATACCTCGCCCCGCAAGGTCAAACCCTCGGCGCATTTCCTCCACCGCGGTTTCGATTTCCATCTCGCTTAGCTCAAGCGCCGCCGCAATGTCCTTCACGGCCACAGGCTCGCCTGCCACAAACAAGATGGCTTCAATAATGTGGGGAACCTCATTCATCTCCATAGGAGGCCCTCCTTCCTGGCAGCAATACAATTTCATCAAAGGTGGCATTTTGAAGCACATGCGCCTTGCCCAGCTTTAACAGCTCCAGCAGGGCAATGAACAGCGTAACCACTTCCTCACGGTCAGGCTCGTTGCTAAACAGCTCTTCAAAGCTCGCACGGCCAATGCTCAATCGGCTTTCAATCGCTTCCATACAGCCTTCCACGGTGTAATTGTCACGCCGAATGTCGCGAAGGCGAAAATCCACCTCGCGCGGCTCCTTGGGCTCGCGGGCAAGCACGCGCTTGAGCGCATCCCAAAGGGCATCCAGCGTCAGCCCTTCAATTTCAAAGGTGGGCGGCGGCAAAGGATATTCCTCGGGCAGCTTGCTAAACAGCTCACGCGCGCTCACTTCAAATTCCGTCATGTTTTTGGCGCTTTCCTTCAATTGCTTATAAGCAATCAGCCGTTCCAGAAGGGCTTGCTCGGGATCCTCTTCATCGTCCTTGGGCGGCTTGGGCAGCAGGTTGCGGCTTTTGATCTCCACCAAGAGCGCCGCCATGGTAATAAATTCGCTTGCCTCGTCCATGTCAAAGGCCGCCGCAATGCGCACGGCTTCCACATATTGCTCGGTAATTTCGCTCACAAAGATGTCCTTTAAGTCTATCTTCGCTTTGCCAATCAGGTGCAGCAGCAAATCCAGCGGCCCGTCAAATTGTTTGAGGCGCACATGAACAGGCATGGGTTAAGCCCTGCCCGTCATCAGCAGCAGCAAATGAATGACCGAATCTTCAATGCCGTTGATTACCGTGGATAGGAAGCCCGTAAGCACGCCCGTAAAGCACAGCAGCAGCAATACCACCTGCGCAATTTGAAACGCATTGCGGCTTAGCGAAAATTTGCCCTTCAAAAGCGTATCGTTGAGCAAATGGAAGCCATCCAGCGGCGGAATGGGCAGCAGGTTAAAAATACCAATGGACAGGTTCATGGAAGCAAACATCAGCAAAAAGCGCTGTACATATCTGAGCCATGGGTAGCGCATCAAAACCAAATATTGGTTGCCGTTTGCACTGCCAGAGTGAAAAAGTTCGCTTTCAAAATCGCTGTAACCAAGCATTTCGCGCATAAAGCTGTTGTACTGCGCCACTTCTGGCCGCCACAATAGCCCATTGATGCCAACGGCCAGCGAAATGGTCACCAAAAACAGCGTCAGGTTAACGGTAATGCCTGCCACGCTTACCAAAAAATCGTCGCGGCGATAGTTTCTGAAATTGCGCGGGTTCACAGGCACGGGTCTTGCCCATCCAAAGCCCAAAAACACCATGCACAGCGTACCCACAGGGTCCAGATGCTTGCGGGGATCCAGCGACAGCCGCCCCAGCATTTTAGCGGTCGGGTCGCCGCAGCGGTACGCCACAAAGCCATGCGCCACCTCGTGCAGTACCAGCGTTAGCAGTATGGATGTTGCAAAATAGAGGAGATAAATCACAAACCCAATGGGATCGGACATGAGCCAGCTTCCGTAAGCCTGCAATCTGTTTAAAATGCCCAAATGCTCAACCTCTTTTCCATGTTTTCAAAAGGCACCTTCCCCACTTCAAAAAAGGGAATTGTACCATTATACCGTGACGCATGGGAAATGGCAAGCAAGCTTTGTTTTGTTTGCCATGGGCAGGGTCTGTTTTGTTTGCCATGGGCAGGGTGATAACCGCCGCCCCACGCCAAACCATGCTGTTACCCACATTAGCGCTCCTCCCCCCAACCCAAATCATTCCGCTATCACTGTAGGGACACCATATATGGTGTCCGCCCAGTTGGCGTTCATCCCCCTCCATTCACCCCAAACCATGCCGCCACCCCCATTGGCGCTCACTCCCCCATTCCCCCACGCCAAACCATGCCGCCCACATTGGCGCTCACTCCCACGCCCCAAACCATGCCGTTCCCCTGTAGGGACACCATATATGGTGTCCGCCCAGTTGGCGTTCATCCACCTCCATTCACCCCAAATCACCAAAAGCGCAGGAAGCAACCTTCCTGCGCCTTTTAAACCCATGCTCCCTGCGAAATCGAAATCCCGCCTTTTACTTTGTTTCCAGCTTTACCACGCTGTCAAACAATTCCCGATGCGCCTCAATGATCGATTCAGCGCCCGAGGTGGAACGCACACCGTTTTTCAGCAGGGCTTCGATACGGTCTGCCATTGCGCGCACATCCTCCACCGTGGTGGCTTTGGCTTCCTGCAGCCAACGCAATTGCGTTTCGCGGCTCAAGCCCATCCGTTGGTGATCCAGCGCGTTCATAGCCTGTGTCAGCTTACCGCCCGATGGTAAAAGCTCTCCGTAGGAGCCTACAATGTAATTGTCCACATCCTTTTGTGTCAGCTCCATCGTGCGTAGGTATTCAGGCAAAGCTTCAAAAACGGCAAAGGTGTTCGTCAGATTGGGATCGCGGTACGTGGAAAGAAGATCTTCTGTGCGGTTAAATATACTGAATGCGCCATAAGCGCCCATTTTGTTGCGCAGCTGGGGCATCATGTACCTGTCCCCAATCAAGGCGCCAATAGGAACATTCTTGCCTGTATAGCCCGCAGTAGGCGCCATCAGTATGTTGATGTGAACCGTTGAATTGTTCACCAAGGCCTCGCTGGTCATGGTCAGCTTTTCATCCGCATAGCTCACAGGTTCCTTCTGAATTTGAGGCAGCTTCTTGAAAAATGCTTTGGCCTCTTTGGTATAGGCCTCCACCCCGTCTGCACTGCCTGCGCACAAAACCGCGGCATTCGCGCCATTGAGCAGCAGCTCTCTTGCGCTTTCCAAACGGGCCGTCAGCGCAGCAGGATCATCCTCAGCCAATGCAATCAGCTCTTGATAATAGGGGTACAGGGTCATGCCGCCCAAGCAGTTGTTAAAGGCATAAGCATCGGAGGTAACCGCGCGGCAACGCGTAACCTGCTCCGAGAGCGGATCGTCCATCGATGAACGAATGCCGTATAAAAATTGGTTGAGCAGGCTGCGTATGTCTGTCATTTGGGTCAAATCCGTATGGAAGAGCATTTCTTCAATGAGCTCAAAGCCCTTTTGCGCGTTTTCTGTGAGATTGGTTGCGCTAATGGCAAAGGTATACGGGTCGGGCACATCCTCAGAATAGCTTTCCTGCGCACTCAATTGAAAGGAATGCTCCGGCAAATAACGAGCAAGCAGCGTTTCAAGCTCTTCCCTGCTGTGCTTGTCCGTGCCTATATAACCAAGCAGTGCAATGTACGTGTTCACATCCTTGATTTTTTCTGGCGAAATGGCGGACACATCCAAATGCATGGCGATTGCGGCAACATCGCTTACATCGGTCACGGTGGTCAGGTAGCGCACACCCTCTGCCGCTTCATCCTGTATGTCAAACTCTGGCAAGGCTTCCGGGAGCTTATCAATGCTCATATTCAAAAAACGGCTCACAATATCCATGTTTGCGGGTGCGCCGCTCCACGCTGCAAAGTCGGCGGATTTTTGAACCATTGCTTGAATTTCCGCTTCGGACATGGCCGCCTTCTTCTGCGCAAGCTCTTCAGCCAATTTTGCGGCATTTTCTTCTGCCAAGCCCGCCACAGGTTTGGTTACCGTCACCCCTCGGTAGGTATTATCCACAAGGTTTTTTTGCATCAGCCCCATCAGGTCTGCCAGCGTAATTTCGTTGACCACTTGCTGATACACGTTATAAAAGTCTGTTGAACCAAAGCATGCCCAATAGTTGGCAATAATTTGGCTTGCGCTTATACCCAAATTGCTGTCTTCCGCCGTTAGCATCAGTTTCAATTTGGCAGAGCTGATTGGTGCGTCCAAATCCTCCTGTGAAATGCCCTTGCCCATGATTTCGGCAATGCCATCGTCAACGGCCTTGACAAAAGCATCGCGATCGCCCTCGTTAGCGGCGTTAGCGGTAAAGGTAATCATGGGCGCGGGCGTATCGCAGCTAACAGCGCAGCTCATTGCTATATGAGGCAAGCGTTCCTTCACCAGCCTCATAATGGGGGAGGCTTCACTGTTTAGCACGCTTGCAAGCATATCCATGTTCAGCGAATCCCTCATCGACAAGCCTGTGCAGGCAAAGCTATAGTCAATAATGGAAACGTTCTGCGTTTGCGCGCCGTTTTCCACAGGCGCTTCGTAGGTAGCGTAAGCCGTTTGGGCATAAGGCTCCACCTCACCGCGCTCGATATAAATGTCTTTGCGGTCAAAGTGAGAGATGTATTCCGTATCAATGTAGGAAATGAACTTTTCATAATCCATTTTGCCGTAAAGTACAATCAGTGCGTTGGAGGGATGATAGTACTCATCGTGGAACGCAACAAGCTCATCATAGGTTAATGTGCGGATGTATTGCGGAAGGCCGCCGCACAGATGAGCGGTGAGCCCGTTTTGAAACATGGTTGTTACGGAATTGCTGGCCGCCAGCAGTGAGGTTGTTAATGCGCCCTGCATTTCGCTGTAGACCGTACCCGCAATGGTAATGGGGGCTTGCGCGTCCTTGAGCTCATAGCGCCACGCCTCTCGGTCCACCATGCGCGGTTCAGAATACAGAAGCGGTCTAAACATGCCCGCAAGGTAATAATCCGTCATGGACATGAGCTGCTCCTCCGAAAGAGAGGAAAGGGGGTAGGTGGTCATGCTCGTATAGGTTCCCGCGTTTACATAGGTATTGTAGGTCTGTTTGCTAAAGGGGAAAAACAGGTTGGGGTCTGGATATTTTTCGGAGCCGCAAATGCTGATGTGTTCAAACACATGCGCCTTTCCCGTATCGTCCAGCGCGGGTGTGCGAAAGGAAATATCAAAGGACATGTTGGGATCCTCTGACGCTAAATATAACAGCAATGCACCGTTTTTTTCGTGTTCAAAAAGGATGCCCGTTGCTCCTAGCACCTCCATGGGGGTAACCGATTTGACCACAAATCCGCCAATTTTATCGTTCACAGCAGGCAGAGCCGCCGTATTTTCCTGTGCAATGGCAGTGGTCAGCAAAAGGCTCATGACCAGCACGAGCAGTAAGAAAAGACTGCGTTTTTTCATTCGAATTTCCTCCTTGTTTGTTTTTGTTGGATATTTCAGCCTGCTCAGGTCAAAATTTTTCTAAAATCGTTGCCCGGCTCCTGCTCGGGGAACACCAAAAAGTCCCGAATTTCAAGGGTAACTTGCTTGCCCGCACAAATTCCTTCGCTTTCATAGGGGTCGGCAATCACGCGCATTTCCTTGCCTCCGCCCAAATCCACGCGGCAATCGTCCACATCGCCCAAATAGAAATGCGTTTTGATCACGCCATGAAGCGCACCCTTGCCGTCCTTTCCATATTTTACATGTTCAGGACGCACGCCCACAATCACGCGCCCTTTTTTGTCGCCCTCGTAGGGCAGTTTTTGTTCACAGCCATCCAATAGGATAAAGCCCGCCTGTACCACGCCCTCCAAAAACTCAATTTTACCCACAAAGTCCGCTACAAAGGGGTTGGCGGGGTGGTTGTAAATTTCCTTTGGGGCGCCGATTTGCTGAATCAACCCGCGGTTGATGACCACAATGCGGTCGCTCATGGCCATGGCCTCGGTTTGGTCGTGGGTTACGTAGAGCACCGTAATGCCGTATTCCTTTTGGATATCCTTGATTTCAAAGCGCATGCTCTCGCGCAGCTTTGCGTCTAGGTTGGATAGCGGCTCGTCCAGCAACAGCAACGCAGGCTCTGCCACCAAGGCGCGCGCTAAAGCCACGCGCTGCTGCTGACCGCCCGAAAGCTGGCTGGGAATGCGCTGGGCGTATTGCGCCAAATGCACCACGGACAGCACGCGCTCCACCTTTTCCGCTATGTCTTGCTTGTTTACATGCTTGATTTTGAGCGGATAAGCCACGTTCTCCGCTACGGTCATATGCGGCCAAACCGCATAGCTTTGAAACACCATGCCAATGTCGCGTTTTTCCGGCGGGATAAACAGCTTATCACTGCTGACCACCTTGTCATCAAACAGCACACTGCCGGACGATGGCTTTTCAAAGCCCGCAATAATGCGCAGCATGGTGGTTTTTCCACAGCCAGATGGCCCCAATAGGGTAATGAACTCACCATTTTCAAAAACGGCGTCAAAGTTTTCAAGCACCAAGGTGCTCCCAAAGCTCTTGGATACATTTTGAATGGTTACGCTAGACATGTCGATCTCTCCCTCACGGTTACTGAGCACCTTGCGCTAGATTGAAAATTCGCCCTTGGTTAGTTTGTTTAATACAAAGTTGAGTGCAACCACCACAATCAAAATACCAAAGGCCATTGCAGCCGCCTGCTGTTGGCTGGTATACGTCCAATAATAGTGCAGCATATAGCCGATCACCTGCGTATCGCGGCTGTAGAGCAAGGTAGACATGCTCAGCTCGTAAAAGCAGGGAATGAAGATGAGGAACCAGCCCGCCGCTATGGAGGGGAAAATCAGCGGCACCGTTACCTTTGCCATGGTTCTCAGCCACCCCGCGCCCGAGGCCTGCGAGCTTTCCTCCAGCGATACATGAATTTGGGACATAGCCGAAACCACGGTTCGCATGCCCATCATCAGGTACTTAATCAAATACGCAATGATCATGATGGCGGCGGTGTTGTACAGGTTGATTCCGAATTTTCCATTCATGGTCATAATCAGCCCCAAGGCAATCACAACGCTAGGCGTGCCAGAGCCAAGGGTGATTAAAAAGTCGGGAATTTTGCGGCCCTTTACGCGCGTGCGCTGTAATAAATACGCCATGGTAAAGGAAATGACTATGCCAATGGTTGCGGCCACAGCGGCAAACACAATGCTGTTGCGTAGGCTTTCGATGATATCACCGCGGCTGAAAATTTTTGTCCAGTGCATGGTGGTAAAGTTGCCCGCCTCAAACAGCCCCTTGCCCAAGTTTTTGCGGAAGGAAGTGGTCAGTATGGTAATGAACGGCAGGATAATCACCACAAAGGAAAACAGCCCCACCAAGCCCGTAATGGGCTTGCGCCACTTGCCCAAATCCACAATGTTAGGCCGGGTAGACTTGCCCGATACGGTTATGTACTGTTTTCTGGCGATTACCACATCGGATAGGTAGAGGATAATGAGCGCCATCACCATCAAAAACACAGCAAGCCCCGTTGCGTCGTTGATGCCCTCCGTGCCCAAGCCCATATATTCCACAATGCGCGTGGTAACGGTATGCACCTTGCCTGGTGCGCCTACAATGGACGGAATGCCGTAACAGCTTGCCGCGCAAACAAACACGAGCAACGCGCCTGCAATCAAGCTAGGGGTCATCATGGGCAGTGTGATGGTGAACACGGTTTTGAGCGGAGACGCGCCCGAAATACGCGCGGCTTCCTCAAGGGAGGGGTCCATTTTTTCCATGGCGCGGCTGATGGTAATAAAGGCGTAGGGATAGTAAAACGTGGTAAGCACCCAAATCATACCGCCCAAGGTGTAGATGTTCATGGGGCCTGTTTTGGTTTGCAAATCAAACAGCCCGCGTAAAAACACGTTGATGGTGCCCACGTTTTGGTTGAGCAGGCGCATCCACGCCATAGCGCCCACATAGGGCGGCACCATATAGGTGAGCACAAATAAGCTTCGAAAAAACTTTTTGCCATAGAGATTGGTACGCCCCACCAGCCACGCCAACGGAAAAGCCAGCAGTGTGCCAAAAACCATTGTCAGCGACGCGGCAATCAGCGTATTGGAAAGCGCCCCCCAGTTCATGCTGTAGGTATAGAGGCGCTCAAATGTCGATAGCGAAAACGAACCTTCGGGAAAGAAGGCCTTGACGAGCATATAAAGCAACGGGAACACCTGAAAAACAACCAAAAAAAGAACGATGGAAAGAATAATGAGCCATTTCACATCAAAATGAAATGAACGGCGTTGTGCGGGCGGTAATTTGGGAATCGTCTGCTGTGCCATGGTGAGCCTCCCATATGTTGATACGGATGTCTAAAGCGCAATAAAGCACCACCCATTCAGGTGAAGCAGTGGGAAGGGGAATGTGCTTCCCCTTCCCCGCCGCAAAGCCGCGATTATTCTACCGTTACTTTTTCTTGGAACATGGTGCGGATTGCGTCGCGCTCTTTATAGCACTTCACCCAATCCACGGGAATTTGTTTTTCCTTCAGCAGATCAGTGGGCTGGCCGTCAAAAGGCTCTACCGCATAGTCATTGAGCACGCTATGCATCCAGCCCTTGACGATGTAGCTCTGACCCTCTTCGCTTAACAGCCAATCCGTAATGGCTTGGCATGCGGCTGTGTTGTTGTTGGCGCTTTTTTCCGCCGCAACTGTCATCACAGTGGAGGGAACCAGCACATCTCCGTCATCGGGAATGAACCATTCCAGCATGGAGCCTTCTTCTTCGCGTTTTTTAAGAACGGATTCTTCCAAAATCATAACCACCTTGCATTCGCCGCTTTCCAGCTTTGCAAGGGGAGAGGAGCCGCTTTCGATCATGACA
>JAVXND010000014.1:0-59072 GCA_036645955.1 Clostridia bacterium
CACCCATTGCACAATGAAAAGGAAACTAGCACAATGGGTGGTACACAACAAGGTGAAAATGTGCTTTTGTCACCCTAATCAAGCATGCAGTTATACAATCTTTTTGGTTAACCATTTGCCGCTCCGATAGCGCCATGAAAAAAGCACCGCACGCGCAACCCAGTCGATGGCCATGGCAACCCAAATGCCCAGCAAGCCCATATGGAACCCATACACCAACAGGTAGCTGGCACCAATGCGGAAAACCCACATGCTAAAGACAGATACCGTCATTGTGAACTTCGCATCCCCGGCCGCACGCAGAGCATTTGGCAAAGTGAAGCTTGCCGTCCAGAATATCGAGGCGGAAATGGCAAAGAAACGCAGTACCTCTGTGGCGGCGGCTATGCCCTCTGGGCTTAAACTGAATATGCTGGAAAGCGGTTGTGCAAACAGGAACAGCAGTAGGTTGCTGATGCCCATCAGCAAATAGGTAACCTTGATGAGTTTGATGGCGTAATGCTTTGCTTGCTTTGTATCCCCTGCGCCAATGCATTGCCCAACCACCGTTACCATGGCTAGGCCAATGGCGTTTCCCGGCAGGTTGGTGAGGCTGGCAATGTTGTTTGCCACCGCATTGGCGGCAATGATGGATTCGCTAAACATGGCAAGCACGCCCGTGACCAATAGCTTGCCAATTTGAAACATGCTGTTTTCCAAGCCGTTGGGAATGCCTTGGCTAAAAATACGCTTGATCATAGGCACATCGGGTTCCAGGCGCATGGGTCGAACAATGTGAATGGTGGATTGGCGATCCAGCATTAATTTCATCATAATGGCGGCACCTAAAACACGCGAAACCAAGGACGCAATCGCCGCGCCCCGAACCTCCATATGGAAGCCGTAGATTAAAATAGCGTTTCCGCCTACGTTTAAAATGTTCATTAAAAAAGAAGTGAACATGCTGGCTTTGCTGTTGCCCATAGCGCGAAGCAGGGCGGCACCCCCGTTATAGAGTGCCAGCGCGGGGTAGCTCAGCGCGGAAAGAAAGAAATAGGTGCGGCAATAGGCCATGGTGCCCTCACTCAGGTTGCCAAAGCACATATGCAAAATGGGGTCACAAAACAAGATGGACACCGTCATCAGCACCAGCGAAAGGGAGAGCGATACATACATCAGCTGTTTGGCGGCGGTGCATGCGTTTTGCGGCTCATGCTTGCCTAAATATTGCGCCGCGACAACCGCGCCGCCCGTTGCCATGGCAGAAAAAAGCTGGATGAGAAGCACGTTGATGCTGTCTACCAGCGATATGGCAGATACTGCCGATTCGGATACAGTACTGACCATGACGGTATCTGCCATGCCGATAAAAATAGCCAAAAACTGTTCAATCACCAATGGGACAATCAAGCGTGTTAAATCCTGATTGGAAAACATGGTATCGTTATGGGTGGTATGGGCCGTAGGGAACACCTTCTTATTTTTTTGCTTTGCGTGTACTTCTGATATTATGTACGTTTTCAACGGTTGTCATGATCGCGCCTATGAGCACGCTCAAATAATAGGTGGAAAAGCGCCAAATCAGCAGGGCAACAAAAAGCGTTGCATCGGGGAAGATGCCTTTGAATAAAACGGCAAAGCCGCCCTCCTGTGCACCGGATGCGCCAGGCAGAGGGGTATAGCTTGCGCCGATATAGAGCAGTACGCCCATTGTGATCAGCTCAAGCGTGCTTTCACCCGACAGTGAAAAGGCATGGTAGAGTGCAATGATAATGCCCATGAGCGAAAGCAGCTGTGCAAGGGCAATCAGGCACTGTATAAGCAGATCCTTTGGATGGCGAATGACGAGCTGAATGCTTTCCAAAAAGCTCTGACAATGATTTTCCCATTTTGCGCGGGTGGATTCAGGCGTTTTGCATAGATGAAGCTTTACACCCACTCGAATGCCGAAAGAAATGAGCCAACGCACAGCTTTTTGGCTGATGGCCATTAAGAGCAAAATGCCGATGGAAAAAAAGTTAACAATGTAGCCAAGCATCACAAACCAAAGCGTGCCCTGCGTATGCTGTGTCACAAAGCTCGCATTGGATATCCAAAGCAAAGCGCCTGACAGCAGAAGGATAACTTGAAAAACAATAAATTTAATGACCATGGCCGAACCGCTGATGCCGATGGGTACTTTATAATGCGTAAGACAGTACATTTCCATGGGTTGCCCGCCAGATGCACCTGGGGTCACATTGCAATAGTAAATACCCGTCATGGCCGCATGAATGCTATGACGCAGTTTGATGGGATAGCCTTGGCTTTTTAAAAAACAATGCACGGAAAGCGCGTCGGTGAGTACGTAGACCAACCAGCACAGTAAGCAAATCACCAAATAAATGGGGCTTAACGTGCGCAGGGCAACAAGCAGCTCGCCAAGATCGTTTCCGCTAAGACCAATGTAAAGCACAATCCCCAGGGTAAAGAGCAAAAAAACGAAGCTTAACAGCTTCTTTAAATTCGGTTTCATCAACAAAGCTCCCATTCTCATTTGGACTGATAGGTCATTCGACCCATGAGAGTATACCATAGTTTGCTTGCGTGGGCAATGATCAGGGAAGGCGGATTGCATTAGAATTGCATTGGAGAGCATTGGATTTTTTACGAATTCCATCTTGACAGTGCCTTTGTGTGCGCGTATACTTACAAATTGAAAATGAAAATCATTTTCAATTAGCTTTTCAAAGGAGGGCATTCATGATGGGGGAGCGCAAAACCTATCAAACCAAACAGCAAGAGGCAGTTAGTTCCCTTTTTGCACAGCGTGCAGAAGAATGCCTCACCCCTGAGGAAGCATACCTTTCCATAACCCAAGGCGGTATGGATGTAGGCAAAACAACGGTTTATCGCGCCATAGCGCGGCTTTGTGAGGCGGGTGCCCTGCGCCGCTATGCCCCGCATGAAAGCGGAGAATCTGCCCGTTATCAATACAATCCTTGCTTGCGCAGTCATTTGCATATTCGCTGTATTTATTGCGGCGCTTTGGAGCATTTGCACTGTGAGGAGGTAGAAGCCTTTGCTTCGCACCTATATCAACACCACGGCTTTACGCTAGATGAGGGGCAGACCATCCTATATGGCTGTTGCAACGCTTGTGCAGAAGCGCGGAACCAAAATGACGGAATTTGAAAACGAAGAAACGAGGATCATCATGCGCAACCAACCTATTTTGAAAAAAATCATGGCACTCAGCTTTTGCACACTGCTGTTTTTTTGCGGCACAAGCCCAATGAACGTTACCGCCGCTGCGCAAGAAGCAACGCCCACGCTCCATTTGATTGCCACCATTTTCCCGGCTTATGATATGGCAAGGCAAATTGCGGGAGACAACGCACAGGTTCAGCTGCTGCTGCCCCCCGGAAGTGATATGCATAGCTATGAACCAACGCCGCAGGACATCATTGCCATCCAAAACGCAGATTTGTTCCTTTATATAGGCGGGGAAAGCGACCATTGGGTGGAGAGCATTTTGGCTTCCATGGGTACAGATGCGCCCAGAACCTTTCGCCTCATGGATTGTGTGAACATTGCAGAGGAAGAAATGTCCAAGAGCATGGAGCATGCCGCGAGTGAAGCAGACCATAATGAAAAAGAGCTGGACGAGCATGTTTGGACATCGCCCAAAAACGTGATATTGATCGTACAACAGCTCAAAAAAACGCTTTGCGAGCTTTCACCCGAGCATGCACAGGCGTTCGAGGCGCATTTACAGAGCTATCAAGCGGAGCTGGAAGCTTTGGATAGTGCCTTTGCAGAGGTGGTTCAAAATGGAAAACGCAATCTGATTGTTTTTGGCGACCGTTTTCCAATGCGTTATTTTGCGGATGCTTACGGCTTGCGCTATGACGCGGCTTTTCCAGGTTGTAGCGAAAACAGCGAGCCTAGCGTAAAAACAGTGATGGCTTTGGTGGAGGAAGTGCGAACACAGCAAATACCAGTGGTATTCTACATTGAGTTTTCCAGCCGAAAAACGGCCGATATCATCGCGGAGGAAACAGGAGCGAAGGAGCTTTTATTCCATAGCTGTCACAATGTATCAGCGGATGAAATGAAAGCGGGAGCCACCTACCTGAGCCTGATGCAAGGCAATGTGCAAGCACTAAAGGAGGCCTTGAACTAATGGCGCTGATTACCTGTGAAAAAGCAACCTTTGCTTATGAAGGCCATGTGGTTGTGGATTCGCTTACGCTCACAGTGGAACGCGGCGAATACCTGTGCATATTAGGGGAAAACGGTTCAGGGAAATCCACATTGGTTAAGGGACTGCTTGGGCTCCTGGCCCCTGTGAAGGGCAGGATTGTCTACGGCGATGGCCTCAAGCATAATGAAATAGGCTATTTGCCGCAACGGAGCGAGCTTCAAAACGATTTTCCCGCATCCGTGTGGGAGGTGGTGACCTCTGGTGTAAGAGGAAAATGGCCGATATTAAGCGCGTCACAAAAAAAACTGGCGCTGGATCAGATCCAACTGCTGGGCATGGATGGGTTTCAAAAAAAACGCTTTATGGAATTGTCGGGCGGGCAGCAGCAACGAACGCTGTTGGCACGCGCCCTTTGCGCCACAGGCAGCATGCTTCTGCTGGACGAACCTGTTGCGGGGCTTGATCCGCTTGTAACCAAAGAAATGTATGGGGTGATAGAAATGCTCCATCAGCAAAGAGGGCTGACGATTGTGATGATCTCGCATGATGTGCAGGCCGCGCTCCATTATGCAGATCGCGTATTGCACATGTCACATGGGAGGACATTTTTAGGGACTGTGGCGGAATATCAAAATTCCTCCTTGGGAGCTTTGTTTGCGGGGGAAGAAACCTATGCTTGAGATGCTTCAAAATATGTTCAGCTATCAATTTATGGTGCGTGCGCTGATTGTGGGCGTGCTGGTATCTCTTTGCGCAAGCCTGCTGGGCGTAAGCCTGGTGCTCAAGCGCTATTCAATGATTGGTGATGGCTTGAGCCATGTGGGCTTTGGCTCCTTGGCAGTTGCCACAGCGCTTGGCTTAGCACCTATGGTGGTAACCATCCCCGTGGTTGTGCTGGCCGCTTTTTTACTGCTTAGGTTAAGCAGCCGTGCAAAGCTAAAGGGGGACGCGGCCATTGCCATGATTTCCACAGGTGCGCTGGCGCTGGGGGTGATTGTGCTTTCACTTAGCTCAGGCATGACGAGCGATGTAAACAATTACCTGTTTGGCAGTGTCCTGGCCATGAGCGAAAGCGATGTTTGGCTAAGCGTGGTACTAGCGGCGGTTGTGCTGATTTTGTTTGCTATTTTTTACCGTAAAATCTTTGCGGTTACCTTTGATGAGGTTTTTGCAAGGGCCATTGGCGAGCGTGCGGAATTATACAACATGCTGCTTGCGTTTTTAACGGCCATTACCATTGTGCTAGGCATGCGGGTCATGGGTGCCATGCTGATTTCCAGCCTGATTATATTTCCTGCGCTTACCGCCATGCGCGTTTGCAAGAGCTTTCGGAGCGTAACCCTATGCGCGGCGGTGGTATCGGTTCTTTGCTTTCTTGTGGGGCTATACTGCTCCTATGTGCTGGCAACCCCTGCGGGCGCGAGCGTGGTGGTGGTGCACATTGTGGCATTCCTTGCCTTTTCAGCGGTGGGGAAGCTTCGCGCCATGGGCAAGGTGGGCAGCAAATGAAATAAAAAAGGCTACTGCACAGTGCTTCGTGCAGTAGCCTTTTGATTACCCAACCATGATTTTTAGTATTTCTCGATCGGTTTCGCGCATGCCGTCTTTGCCGAGTCTGCCGATGCTGATAATGGTGTTTTCCACGCCTTTTTTAACAATGCCCTCGCCGCCGCGAAATTCTTTGTCTTGAAGCGCCATTTGGTAGCCCATGATGCCCGCGTCAATGGCACAGGCAATTTTAGCCGCGCAGGAGGGCTTTGCACCGTCGCATATGGTGCCAGACAGGATTGCTAGCGAGTTGACCAGTGTATGACTAATCAAATGCAAATCCCCGCCTAGCAAATAGGCAATACCCGCCGCGCTTGCACAGCCTGCGCTAATGGCTCCGCAATAGGCAGACAGGCAGCCAATCAGCGCCTTTAAGCGGATGGCGGTCAGGTTGGACAACAGAAGCGCGCGATAAAGCTGTTCCTTTGGCAGGTGCATGCCTTCCGCATATTCGATCAACGGAACGGAAACAGTGATGCCTTGGTTGCCGCTGCCAGAATTGATCATTACAGGCAGCTCGCAGCCAGACATTCGTGCATCGGAGCCTGCGGCGGCGTAGGCCTTTGCACGAACACGCACATCGGTAGCATCGTTGCTTTCTAAAAGCACGCGGCCTACGCAAGCACCCCAGCAGTGCTCCATACCTTCATGCGCGATGCGGCGGTTCAGCTCAATTTGCTTGTCCAACAGATCACTGATTTGCGAAAGCTCGCAGCTATTTGCAAAATCAAAAATGTCCTCGATGCGCAAAAGTGCTTCGTTGGGGTCACAGGCTTGGTTTTCGTCACCTAATGCCCCTGTGGTGAGTGCTTCGCCGTTTTTGCTCACCGTAACCACATTGGTATGCCTGTCGGCAATTCTGGCGCTTGCTACATCTTGGCCACTGTATACGGTAACCAAGATATCAAAGAGGCGTGCATCTGGCTTTACATCTACAGTAATGGCGTTTTTTTGGAGAAACATTTCGATTTGCGCTTGCTGTTCTTTGCTTACGCATGAAATAACTTGCAGCTCCTTGCTGGCATCGCCTGCGAAAATACCCGCCGCGCATGCTGCTTCAATTCCCTTTTTACCGCCTGTATTGGGCACGGTGACGGACCTTGCGTTTTTGATGATGTTTCCGCTTGCAAGCACCTCTGCCCTTTCGGGAATTTTACCCAGAGCCTTTACAGCCGTTGCGGCGGCGTAAGCAATGGCAATTGGTTCGGTACAGCCCATGGCGGGGCGCAGATGATTTCTGAGCACCTGGAGGTAGGCGGTGTATTTTTCATCGGTTTTAAGCATGGGAATGCCTCGCTTTCATACGTATGCGCTACTGGAATGAGCCTTTAACTGCCCCTGCGGTAATAGACAATAGGTGGTACGCAATAAGGTAAAAATATGCTTGTATTATCCTGTTCGTATTATAGGAGCATTACAAAGTAATGTCAATGGAGTGAAGAATACAATGCAAACGAACTTTGCTTGCGTAAATCATGGTTTTGCTGTATACTAAAAAAGGATCAAATCAGATTTTCTTTGGAGGGATCGCGTATGAAACTAATCATTGCCATTGTTCAAGATGAGGACGCTTCCCGTTTGATCAGCCAATTGATGAACGAAAGCTTTGGCGTTACCAAGCTTGCCACAACGGGTGGATTCTTGCGCGCCGGAAACACCACATTGCTCGTAGGCGTAGACGACGAACGCTTTCAGCCAGCAATGGATATTATCGAAAAGGTTTGCAAGAGCCGCAAACAAATCGCGCCTTCTCCTGCCTCTATGGTAGGCATGCCTGGCGCGTATACGCCCTATCCCATTGAAGTTGTGGTAGGGGGCGCGACCGTTTTTGTACTTACGGTTGACCAATTTGTGAAGCTGTAAAAGCCTTGGAAAGGACCTTACTTGACACCGACGCAGAATCTTTCACCGCTGCCTGCCTTTATGCATTATGAACAGCTAAACGCAGGCAATGGCATTGTACTCAAGCAATTTCGCCAACGGGAAACGGTGCATGCGTATTTATTAACGGGCGCACGCGGCCTTGGCAAGCGAACCTTTGCCAAGGTGCTGGCAAGCGCCCTCTTTTGTGTGTCCGAAAAGAAACCTTGCGGAGAGTGTTCGGAATGCAAGCGCTTTTTTGATGGCAACCACACGGATGTAATCACTGTTTTTGCCGATGATGGCAAGCAGATTGGTGTGGATCGCATACGAGAGGTGATCAAGACCATTTCACAGCACGCATTTAGCAATGCTTACCGCGTGGTGATGATTGAACCTGTGGAGAAAATGACGCAGCAAGCGCAAAATTGCTTGCTAAAGTCGTTGGAAGAGCCCATATCAAATGTGATTTTTCTACTCATGACGCATGAGCTTACGGCAACGCTTGGCACGATTGCATCGCGTTGCATGCGAGTAAAAATGACGCCATGGCCTGATGAAATATTGCTTGAAACCTTACAAGCGCTGGGCTTTTCACAAGCCAATGCTGCTGTAATATTGCCGCGCTGCGGCGGCAATATAGGCACAGCCATTGAAATGCTAAGCGATAGCGCGCAGGATGCGGAAGTGAAAGCCTTTCTAAAGGATGCATTGCGCATGACAAATGATGCATCTGCGGTAAGCTTAAGCACAAGGCTCAAGGAAAATAAAGAGGGCGCAGAGCAGGCGATGAACGCCCTAGAGCAAGCGGTGTATCAAGCACTGCTTGTGTGTGCGGGCAGGCTCGATGCCGCGGCGCTCAAGGATTATCCGCCAAACTGGCAAGCCGCCGCGCAAAAAGCCCCCATCTCTGACTTCAACCACCTGCTGGACGCTGTTTTTCAAACCAGAAAGTTAAAGGCGGGACAGGTGAATTGGCAGTCAAATATTGACCATCTGATGATTAGACTATTGGAGGAAGAAACCAAATGGCAGCAATTGTAGGCGTAAGATTTAAAAACGCGGGTAAGCTGTATTACTTTGATCCCGGCAAGCTTTGGCCTGCGGCGGGCTGCTTTGTGATTGTGGAAACAGCACGCGGCGTGGAATATGGGCAAGTGATTACGGGCGTGCGGCAGGTGGAGGACGAACTGATTGCGGCACCGCTGAAACAAATCATCCGCATTGCAGATGAGGCGGATGCCATGCATGCGCAGGAAAATGGAACCTTTGAAAAAGAAGCGTATCAGGTTTGCCAGCACAAAATAGAGGAACACAAGCTGGATATGAAGCTCGTCGGCGTGGAACAAACTTTTGACAATGCGAAAATACTCTTTTATTTTACAGCAAATGGACGCGTTGATTTCCGCTCGCTGGTGAAGGACCTTGCATCTGTTTTTCACACGCGCATTGAGCTTCGCCAAATCGGTGTAAGAGATGAAGCAAAGATGCTAGGCGGCTTGGGCCCTTGCGGCCGCCCCATTTGCTGCGGAAGCTTTTTGGGCGATTTTCAACCTGTCAGCATTAAAATGGCAAAAGAACAGAACCTGTCCTTAAACCCCACCAAAATTTCAGGCGTTTGCGGCAGACTGATGTGCTGCCTCAAATTTGAGCAGGATCATTATGAATACACACGCAAGCATATGCCAAAGATCGGTAAATCCGTGGAAACACCCGATGGCACTGGCTTGGTGCTGGATGTGAATGTGCTGAAGGAAACGTTGGTTGTGCGCGTGCATAAAGGCGATACCTCCGAGGTTAAAACCTACCCTGTAACGGATGTGAAATGGGCGGGACCTGCGGTTCTGCCGCCCATGGAAGCAAAGCCGCGTGAAAACAAAGGGGAGGAGCCGCGCCCGCGCATGCCCATGAAGCGCATTGGCAGGCAAAATGATGCGCCTCCACCTGCGCAAGCATTTGTTGACGATGATTCGGACGAACTTTCACAAATTGTTATGGAAGATGAAGTAACCGTTGTGGATCAGGATAACGATTGGCTCCGCGCGGTTGAAAAAGCACTCAATTCGGCTCAGGAGAAGGATTAGACCTGCAATAAAGTCTTGCATTATTCGCATGGTTTATGGTATGATATGGACGAGCGGTTCTAGTCAAATGGAACCGACATATGTAATACCGGGAGGTGAATTCCATGGCATTTCATATTACCGACGAATGCATCAGCTGTGGCGCATGCGAGTCTGAATGCCCCGTAAGCGCAATCAGCGAAGGCGATGGTAAGTACGAAATCGATCCCGACAAGTGCATCGATTGTGGCGCTTGCGCAGGCGTGTGCCCCGTTGACGCACCTCAGGCTTAATTGCAAAACCCCAAAAAACAGAACTACGCGCGCTTTGCGTGAGGTTCTGTTTTTTTCACCTTTTGTGAAAATGCTTTGGAAGATGGGTAAAAACAAGCTTTTATTGCGCGAACCTTGTATTTGATATCTGTAAATGGTATAATGAAGTTTACACACAGCGAAGGGAGGCGGGCGATTCGTGCAAAGCATGACGGGTTACGGACGCTTTCGTGCATGCCGCGATGGGCGGGAGATGACTGTTGAAATCAAAACAGTGAATCATCGTTTTTTGGATGTTTCTTTTCGCTTGCCAAAGAACTTTACTTTTTTAGAAGATACGCTTCGCGAGCTCATTAACCAAAGCAATTTAAAGCGCGGGCATGTGGATGTAGTGGTCACCTACCAAAATTTGCGGGCGGATGCACGCGAGGTTACCTTGGATCAAAATTTGCTCACCGCTTTTTTGGAAGCTATGAAGCTTGTGAACATGAAAAAAAACAACTTAAAGCGTGCCAGCCTTACAGAGGTGCTCGAGCTAAGCGGCGCTTTAACCATAGCGCAAGCGCAGGAGGATACCGACGAGGTGACCGCGCTTGCCGCAGAGGCCGCGGCCAATGCGCTCACGGCGGTGCTGGACATGCGCGAGCGCGAAGGGGCGCATCTTTGCGAGGATTTGCTTACGAACCTCAGCGAACTCGAGGTCATTCATACCCGCATAGCCAATCGTGCGCCTTGCGTGCCGCAGGAATACAGAAACAAGCTCCAAGCGCGGCTGGAAGAATGGCAGTTAACCACAGTAGACCCACAGCGCATGGCGCAGGAAGTGGCTCTGATGGCAGACCGCTGTGCTATAGATGAAGAATTAAGCAGGCTTTTAAGCCATTTGTCGCAATTCCATGAAAGCGTTCAAAAAGGCATGGAGGTTGGGCGAAAACTCGATTTTCTTTTGCAGGAAATGAATCGCGAGGTGAACACAATCGGCTCCAAAGCAACCGACGCGGAAATGGCACAGCTTGTGGTGGAAGCAAAATGCGTGATTGAGAAACTGCGCGAACAGGTGCAAAACGCTGTATAATACCGAAAGGGGCTTGGCTGTGATTCGACTCATCAACATTGGTTTTGGCAATATGCTGGCGGCAGATCGCATTATTGCGATTGTAAGCCCCGATAGCGCCCCTGTAAAAAGGCTGATACAGGAAGGCAGGGAGCGCAAGCGTGTGATAGACGCTACGCAGGGCCGCAGAACCAGAGCGGTGATTCAAACCGACAGCGACCATATTATCCTCTCTGCCATACAGCCTGAAACCATCGCGGGGCGCGTAAGCACACGCGAACCGCTCAACAGGGACGAGGACAAGGAGGGTTAACATAACATGGGATTTCTCACGAATCGCACAGGGATGCTCCTGATTATTTCTGGTCCCTCAGGCACAGGCAAGGGAACCTTGGTAAAAATGCTGATGGATAGTGACCCCAGCTTTCGATTTTCTTGCAGTGTAACCACGCGCAAGCCGCGCTCTTATGAAATTGAAGGGGTGCATTATCACTTTGTGAACGAACAGGAATACCAAGAAATGGTTGAAAACGACGAATTTCTTGAGCATGCCACCGTTCACGGACACAGCTACGGTACTTTACGGAAGCCCGTTTTGGAAATGATGGCACAGGGCTACAATGTTGTTTTGGACATTGACCCGCAGGGCGCTATCAGCGTGATGGACAAAGCGGATGATTATGTCAGCGTCTTTATCCTTCCGCCAAGCTTTGAAGAGCTTCGGGTGAGGCTTCATACGCGCAATACCGATGATCCAGACGAAATTGAGCGCAGGCTCAAAAACGCAGGCGGAGAGCTTAAAAAGCTGGATCGCTACCAATATGCGGTGGTGAACGATACATTGGAGCTTGCCTTTTTACAGCTTCAATACATTGTGAATGCGGAAAAGCAACGCACCACGCGCTTTAAACTCACTATTCCCGAGAACTAAACGGATAGATTGAAGGAGGTACCCATTTATGGCGATTGTGGATCCAACGATTGTGGAACTATGTGAAAAGGTGGATTGCCGTTATACACTGGTGGTGGAAGCTAGCAAACGTGCCCGTCAACTGCTGGATGGCGCCCAGCCGCTGATTGACCCCAAGGATATGAAGCCGCTCAAAATCGCTGTTGAGGAGATTAACCGCGGTCTTTTAACCTATGAGCGCGATCCCGAATTGGGGGATTAAAATGACGAGCGGTAAGCATGTTGTATTGGGTGTGACGGGTGGAATTGCGGCATATAAGGCTTGCGAAATTGTTTCCAGACTTGTAAAGCTTGGCATTGCGGTGGATGTGATTATGACGGAAAACGCAACCAAGCTGGTTTCGCCGCTCACCTTTGAAACGCTGAGCCGCAGGCCGGTCATTGTGGATACCTTCCAACGCACGGAATCTTGGGATGTCAAGCATATTTCGCTTGCCCAGCTTGCCGATGTGATGTTGGTAGCGCCTGCCACGGCAAATGTAATGGCAAAGCTTGCCAACGGCATTGCGGACGATATGCTTACCACAACCCTATTGGCCACCAAAGCAACCATTTTGCTTGCGCCTGCCATGAATACAGGCATGTGGACGGCGCAAGCCACACAGCATAATTTGCAGGTGCTATTGGCGCGGGGCGTGCAAATGGTCGGCCCCGAAAGCGGCATGCTGGCTTGCGGAGATACAGGCACGGGGCGCATGAGCGAAGCGGAGCAGGTGGTTTGCGCAACCCTACAATTGCTTTATCCCAACCGTGACATGCAGGGGCTCAAGGTGCTGGTAACGGCAGGCCCTACCGTGGAACGGATTGATCCCGTGCGGTACTTAACCAATGATTCGTCTGGTAAAATGGGCTATGCCCTAGCCATTGCGGCAAAAGAGCGCGGGGCTTCGGTTACGCTGCTTTCAGGGCCTGTAAGCCTTGAACCGCCGCAAGGCATTACCGTGGTTCCCATAACCTCTACGCAAAACCTGTACGATGAAATGCTTCTGCGCTGTAAAGAGCAGCAGGTCATCATCCAAGCCGCCGCGCCTGCTGATTACCGCGTGGAGCAAATGGCAAATCAAAAGATCAAAAAACAGGCAGGGGAGCCGCTCTTGCTCCGCTTGGTTGAAAACCCAGACATTGCAAAGGCAGTAGGAGAGCAAAAGCAGGCGGGACAGCTTCTTGTGGGATTTGCGGCTGAAACCGAAAACCTGCTTGCAAACGCGCAAAAGAAATTGCTTTCAAAAGGGCTGGACATGATTGTAGCCAATGACGTAACCATGGAAGGCGCAGGCTTTGGTTCGGATACCAACGTGGTTACGCTGATTAGCGCAAACTATGTGAAGCCTCTGGAAAAAGCAAGCAAACGCGAGATTGCGGAACAAATATGGAACCATGTGGTTGAAATGCGGAACCTGACAAAAGCATAGAAATGCAAGGTAGAAAAGCACGCGCAAGCTTTTCTGCCTTCTTTTTTGTATGAAAAAACCAACGAGCAGCATACATGGAACCTCGCCATTTCTCACAAGATACCACGGGACAGAACAAGAAAGTCAGATTGTTCCGCGAATGGAGGTCTATCGTTGGTTAGCGCTATTTTGTTTGCCATTCAGTTGATGGTTACCGTTGTGGTTGGCATTTACTTTTACTCGCAATTGCGTGCACAGCGCAAGGCACAACCCGCACAGCGCCGAGAAAGCGGACGGGAGATGGAGCGCCTTCAAAAAATGAGAGCGCTAAAGCTAACGGAGCCGCTGGCGGAACGCGTGCGTCCCGCTAAGTTTTGCGATATCATTGGGCAAGAGGACGGCATCAAATCACTCAAAGCCATACTTTGCGGAAAAAACCCACAGCATGTGCTGATTTATGGACCTCCTGGCATTGGCAAAACCTGCGCGGCACGCTTGGTGCTGGAAGCGGCCAAATTGAGCAACGGCACTCCGTTTTTGCAAAACGCGCCGTTTATTGAAATGGATGCGACTTGCGTGCGTTTTGATGAACGCGCCATTGCAGACCCATTGATTGGCAGTGTACACGACCCCATTTATCAAGGCGCGGGACCTCTTGGCGTTCAAGGCATTCCTCAGCCTAAACCAGGCGCGGTGAGCAAAGCGCATGGGGGCGTGCTGTTTTTGGATGAAATCGGCGAGCTTCACCCCATTCAAATGAACAAGCTGCTCAAGGTGCTGGAAGACCGCAAGGTCATGCTGGAATCTGCTTACTACAACGCAGAGGACGCGAGCGTGCCGCGCTACATTCATGACATCTTTAAAAACGGATTGCCAGCTGATTTTAGGCTTGTGGGTGCAACAACGCGCAGTCCGCAGGAAATTTCACCCGCATTGCGCTCACGCTGTATGGAGGTATACTTTAGGGCCTTGGAACCGCAGGAAGTGGCTGAAATAGCCTATCATTCGGCGGAGCGTGCGGGCTATGCCTTATCTAAGGCAGATGCGGAGCTGATTGGACGTTTTGCCGCATGCGGCAGAGACGCGGTTAACATTGTGCAGATGTGCGCGGGCTTGGCTCAAATGGAAGAAAGAAACACCATCAGCACAGAGGATGTGGAGTGGGTGGTCTATTCAGGGCATTATTCCGCCAGACCCGAGCAAAGCGCTGATACGGAAAATCGGGTGGGGGTTGTGCATGGCTTGGCCATTGTAGGCAGTCATCAGGGAACCACCATGGAGCTGGAAGCGGTGGCCAGGCGGGGAACGGGCAAGCTTGTGATTACCGGCATTGTAGAGGAAGAGGAAATTGGGGCGGAAAGCCGACGAATCAGGCGTAAATCCACCGCAAGAAGCTCACTTGAAAATGTAATGACACTGCTTAACAACATGGGCTACCATGTGCAGGATTATGATTTGCACATCAATTTCCCGGGCGGAACCCCTGTGGACGGCCCTTCTGCTGGTGTGGCGATGGCGGTGGTGGCGGCCAGCGCGCTTACGGGCAGGCCAGTAGATGGCCATGTTGCGGTAACGGGTGAGCTGTCTGTCCGCGGCCTTGTAAAGCCTGTGGGCGGTGTGCCAGGCAAGGTGGAAGCCGCGGAGCGTGCAGGCCTTACAACGGTGCTGATTCCCGCAGACAACCGTTTGGAGCGCTTTGAGCACACAACCATACAGGTTATGCCCATTGCCACATTGGATGAAGCCCTGAACCGCATGCTTTTGCCTGCAAGTGCAATGGTGCGTGAAAAAGTGGCCTCAATGCCTGGCAACGCCCCTGCTTCTGTGCTGGTGGCTGAGGAGCAAACAGCGTCGAGCAAGGCTTAACAAACGCTTGTTCATTTGTGACAATCCATCCCGAACGCTTGCTTTTGCTTGCGATAGCCGTTATAATTATTCTGGTGGCTTAGCCGCCGCAAGTCCACCCGCCTTTTATATGCGGGTGTCGGGAGGAACAAAATGCAGGAATCGACGCGCAAAGGTGTGCTTACACGCATGCCAGTGCTGCCGTTGCGGGGAATGATGGTTTTTCCGCATATGGTGCTCCATTTTGATGTGGGGCGTGCAAAGAGCGTGGCCGCTTTGGAAAAAGCCATGCTAGACAATCAAAAGATATTTTTGGTAGCGCAATTGGATGCGGAAATTGAAGACCCTGAATTGGAGGATCTGTGCCACACTGGTACCATCGCGCATGTGAAGCAGGTGCTGAACCTACCAGGGGATAGCATCCGCGTGCTGGTAGAGGGAATCAAGCGTGCAGAGCTTGTTCGTGTGATTGAAGACGACACGTGCATGATTGCCGATATTCGCCCAGCACATGAGGAAAGCGGACGTGAAAGCGCTGAAATGAAGGCGCTGGTGCGAACCACTCATGAATACTTTGAAGAATATTGCAACGTGAGCATGCGTATTTCACAAGAAACACTGCGGTCTGTGATGGATGTGGACAAGGCCGAGCAGCTGGCGGATATCATTGCCGCAAATGTGCTGACAAAGCTTGAGGACAGGCAGGCCATACTGGAAAAACTCAAGGTGAAAGAACGCCTGGAGGCGCTTTGCGGCATACTGCTTCGCGAAACAGAGCTTGCGGACGTTGAAAAGCAAGTACAGGCACGCATTAAAAAGCAAATTGAGAAAAACCAGAAGGATTATTACCTGCGCGAACAAATCAAAGCCATTCAAACGGAGCTTGGCGACAAGGATGGTACGGATGTGGAGGACCTGCGCACGCGCTTGGCTGAAACACCGCTCAACGATGAAGCCCGTGAAAAGGCCGAAAAGGAGCTGGAACGGCTCGCTCGCATGGCACCCGGAACGCCTGAAATCGGCGTGAGCCGTACCTATGTGGAGTGGATTCTGGATTTGCCATGGGGCAAGGACACGCAGGACAACCTGGATTTGAAACGCGCCCGCCGTGTTTTGGAAGAGGATCACTACGGCCTTGAACGCGTAAAGGAACGCATTGTGGAATACCTTGCGGTACTGCGCATGAAAAACGATATGAAGGGGCCGATTCTGTGCTTTGCCGGCCCTCCCGGTGTGGGCAAAACCTCCATTGTAAGAGCCATTGCCAAAGCCGTTGGGCGCAAGTTTGTACAGATGTCTCTGGGCGGTGTGCGGGATGAAGCTGAAATTCGCGGCCATCGCCGCACCTACGTGGGGGCGATTCCCGGGCGTATCATTGCGGGCATGAAGCAGGCAGGCACCATGAACCCCGTGTTCCTGTTTGATGAAATTGACAAGATGAGCAACGATTTTAGAGGCGATCCTGCGGCGGCACTGCTTGAAGTGCTGGACTCGGAGCAAAACCATGCTTTCCGCGACCACTATTTGGAATTACCCTTTGATTTGAGCCGTGTCATGTTCATCACCACCGCAAATGATGTGGACGCCATTCCAGCCGCGTTGCTGGATCGCCTTGAAATTATCGAGGTATCCAGCTACACGGAAGAAGAAAAGTGCAAAATTGCACGCCGTCACCTTTTACCCAAACAAATTTTGCTTCATGGGCTCAAGCCGCGCAGCATTCGCATGAACGATCGTGTACTGCACAATGTGGTGGAAGGCTATACGCGTGAAGCGGGTGTACGTGAGCTGGAAAGAACCCTTGCACGCGTGGTGCGAAAGTCCGTGGTGGATATGCTGGATCAGAAGCTTGAGGATGTAAACATTACAAATGACAAGCTGGCGGCTTTCTTAGGCGCGGTGAAATATACGAGGGAGCCTCCCGAAACCGAAAACCGCATTGGCGTGGTGAACGGACTTGCCTACACAACAGTGGGCGGTGAACTGCTCTGCGTTGAATGCGCGGTTATGCAGGGTACAGGCGTATTGCAGTTAACAGGCAAGCTGGGAGATGTTATGCAGGAAAGCGCAAAGGCCGCACTATCTTGGGTGCGTGCACATTGCGAGCCATGGGGCATTTCAGCCGAGTTCTTTAAAAACAACGATATTCACATCCATGTGCCCGAGGGCGCGGTACCCAAGGATGGGCCAAGCGCGGGCGTGACGCTGATTACGGCATTGGTTAGCGCACTCACCTCTGTGCCCGTGCGCCAAAGTGTGGCCATGACCGGTGAAATTACCTTGCGCGGGCGCGTACTGCCCATTGGCGGGCTCAAGGAAAAGCTGATGGCCGCATACCGCGGGGACATCAAAACCGTGCTTGTGCCCAAGGAAAACCAAAAGGATTTGGAAGAGATTCCCCCCAATGTGCTGGCGAGGCTCAAGATTATTCCTGTGAGCGATGTATCAGAGGTGCTCAAAGCGGCATTGGTCTGTGAACCGCCCATCCTTACCGATGTAAGGCCTGAGCTTCCCATGCTTACCAAAACAAGCAAGCCCGCCACAAGCGCGTACAGAGGTTCATAAACGATGGAAATTACAAATGCATCCTTTATAACCAGCATGGCCGATTACCGTGAGGAACCACCCATTGAGCTCACACAGCTTGCGGTGGTAGGCAAGAGCAACGTGGGCAAAAGCTCGCTGATCAACGCGTTGTGCAGGCGTAACAAGCTTTGTAAAATCAGCTCTACGCCGGGCAAAACAAGGCTGATTAATATTTTTTTGATCAACGAAGCCTTTCACCTGGTGGATCTGCCGGGCTATGGCTTTGCAAAGGTCGATAAAGCCGAAATCAAGCGCTGGGGCGCTATGATGGACCGTTACTTTCAGGAGAGCACATTGCTTTGCCATGTGCTTCATTTGGTGGATATTCGCCACGAGCCAACGCAGGACGACATTACCATGAACCAGTATCTTCGGCAGATGGGCATTCCATTTAGCGTGGTGGCCACCAAGGCGGATAAAATCAGCCGCGGCGCACGCATGAAGCAAATCGCGCCCATTTGCCGCGCCTTAATGGTTCAGCCTTGGGAGATCATCGCTTTTTCAAGCGAGGACGGCACGGGGCGCGATGCACTGCTTGCGCACATTGAAGCCATTATGCAGCCGCCAGAACCAGAGGAAATCCACGAGTAAGGCAATCACCCTTTCAGGCTTTACGCATAGCATGTAATAGCTTCCCCAACGTATTTGGAAAGGAGTGTTTACATGCAGCGCAGCCTATGGATGCGACCCGCCTATCAAAAATGCGAGGCCGTGTTATTGCCGGCATTGCCACGCTGGTATATGAACGAAACCCGTATTTCAAACGGGTCAAGCTACGTAAAGCCGCCCGAGGATCCGTTTAGACCCATGCCAACCATAGAGGGTGGGGCGCAAACCCTTGCCCTAAGTACTTATGTGCGCCCAAGAGGAAGCATGTGCGGAAGAAGCGTACTCAGAGCCGCAGGGATGGCAAAGGATCCTTACGGCATGCGTGCCAAGCCACAGCATCAGCCCCAAAGGGGCATGGTGCCGCAGGCAAACGCAAGAAGCCGATGGTATGGCACGGATGCCAAGCGCACATTTTGGTAGCACAAGATACAACAAGCCGCTATCCCTTGGCTGTGGGATAGCGGCTTGTTGCATATCAAACTATCTGACAAAGAGCTGTGTTACGTAAACGAAGCCTTGCTTGTCATGGCATACGCCCACGCCAACCCTTGACCATTGCGTACCCAAAATGTTTTGGCGATGACCTGCACTGCTCATAAAAGCGGCTTGAGATTTTTCTACCGTGGCGTGATGCGCAATGTTTTCGCCCACGGAGGTAAAAGCATAGCCGTTGTTGCGCAGCATTTCAGAAGCCGAACCCAAGGTAGGCGAGGTATGAGCAAAATAATTGTTTGCGCTCATATCACAGCTTTTCAGTCTGGCAAGGCGTGAAAGCTCTGGATCTAGCGTGAGAGCGGTACGTCCATTGCTTGTGCGGTCAGAATTCAACAAAAGAAATGCATTTTCCTCTTGCGCGGCAATGGAACCCGTAGTATAATCATCGTCTGTGGAGGGGGTAGGCGGCGTTACAGTGGGTTTTACGGTGATTTCAGGCACTTTGGTAGCCGTTGGAGCGGCTGTTTTGGTGGGTGTAACCACTGGAGAGCTTGTTGGTTTCGCAGTCGGTGCTTCTGTGATGATGGGTGCTTGTGTGGGTTGTTCCGTTGGCTCGGCCGTAGGGGCGGGCGCGGGAGCTTGTGTAACGATGGGTTCTTGAGTGGGCTCCATGGTTGGGCAAGATGTTACGATGGGTGCTACAGTGGGGCATGGTGCCTGAGTGCAGGATGAATCTGGCGCTTGGGTTTGCTTGTTGCAGTTTGTACTTTGGCGATAAGGCCAACCTGAAAAACCAAACTGCGATGTAGGAGCGTTGCTAGCCAAGGCTGTACCGACCAATACTGTGCAGAGAACGAACGTGATTAGGAAAAGCTTTTGTTTCTTGTACATGGTAACCTCCAAATGTTAAGATTATACGTCAACGACGTAATATAATCGTAATAAATTAGCCTTTAAATTGCAAACATAATCCCAAGGCATTCCCATGGTAATGTAAACCAGATGCAAGAAAAGCAAATGCATCCCGAACAAAAAGGAGGAACCGACCTATGAAACTTGTGAAATGCCCAAGGTGTGATTTGAACTACATCCAAGAAACCGAAAAACTGTGCAAGGTGTGCTTAAGAGAAATGAAGGGCGAGCAAATCAGCGATGATATGGAGCTTTGCTCTGTTTGCAATGCGGCGCCGTCACTTCCTGGGCGCGATGTTTGCTTGAGCTGCCTAAAGGAAATGAATGCTGGCAGCAGCAGCGATCACGATGATGAAACGCCGATTGTTGACGAAAACACCATCGGGATCAACTCCGTGAGCACAATGGATGAAATCATTCCGCAAATTCATGAGGATATGCCTGAAAATGAGTTTGGTGAAATGGAAAACGAACTCTCGCTTGAAAGCGTTATCGAGGATGAGGAAAAGGACGCTGACGAGGAAGAGGAAGAGAATAACTGAGGCGCGTCGCGCCCCATGAAAAGAGGGACGCATGGCTATATACGCCATTGGCGATCTACATCTGCCGGGGCATGGACAAAAGCCTATGAACATATTTGGGAGCCATTGGGAAGGGCACTTTGAAACCATTAGCATGAATTGGGTCCGCGATATTAAGCCTGCAGATATTGTACTGATTCCAGGCGATATCAGCTGGGCCATGCAGCTTGAGCAGGCAGCCGATGATTTGGCCGCCATTGCGGCATTGCCGGGGAGAAAGCTCATTTTGCGCGGCAACCATGACTATTGGTGGAGCTCGCTTCAAAAGGTTCGCGAAGCGCTGGACCCCAGCATCTATGCCCTGCAAAACGATGCTTTGCGAATTGAGAATCACGTGTTCTGCGGCACAAGGGGTTGGCTATTTCCAACACAGCAGCAAGCCTTGACGGCACAGGATGAAAAAATCTATCAACGTGAATTATTAAGACTGCGAATGTCGCTTACACAGGCAAAGGAAATTGCCAGCGGCGATGATGTTACCGTTCTGATGCATTTTCCGCCGCTTTTTGCAGATGGCAGAAGCACTGCCTTTACAGATCTTTTAGAAGAGTTTTCTGTGCGAAGAGTGGTCTATGGGCATTTGCATGGCTCAGGGATTAAAATTGCATTTGAGGGCGAGCGTGAAGGGATCGATTATTGCTTGACCTCTTGTGACGCTTTAAACTTTTGCCCCCTATGCATCGTGAAAGACGAAAGTTAATTCTAAATTAATATACTCACAAATGTAACACAAATGTAACATTTGCAATGAGAATGGACGTTCCTAGAGCCATCAAAGTGTTGTGTGATAACACTTTGATGGCTCTTTTTTTGTTACTATGTATTGTGGAGGAACTATTGTTCCTACAAGTGCCGTACATTCATGTAAAAAGTGTTTCAACAGAAGCACTACAGCCGTTTTTCATGCGTTGACAGGGGGGTGAAAAGTGGAGCATAATGGAGTTGCATACCTGAAAAGGGAGCTAAGTGGAGCGAAAAAATGAGGGAGTGAGTAGCGTGGACGATCTGAACCCTACGCGTAGCGAAGCGTCCACAACGCCAAATACGCCCAAAAGCTTTACTTTCTTTGGCAGTTACGATCATTCCATCGATGCAAAGGGCCGCATTATCATACCCAATGCATACCGCAAACCATTGGGGGAGCTATTTACCATCAGCATTACAAGAGATGGGGAGGCAATAGCGCTATACCCTGATGATGTATTTGACGCTATGCTCAGCGAGCTTTATACACTGAATCAGCGCAATGTAACGGTTCAGAAATACCAAGCGTATTTAGCCAAAATGAGCTATCGCGAAATGCAACCCGATGCGCAAGGTCGTTTGTTGCTGCCGTCGAAGCTTCGTCAGTTTGTTTTGGGAGAGGTCAAGGACGTTGAAATCAGCGGCGCGCTTGACCATATTCGAATTTCAAGCAGTGTGGCCGCAAAAGAAGAGGACGACTATTTCAACGACCATCGCATGGAAATATTAGATGAAATCGGCAGAATGAACAGTTAAGCAGTGCTACAGCGGTTTGTGAAAGGAGACACAATCATGTCACAATATGTTCCCATGTATGATAGCTACGCGCCGCATGCGAGTGATCGCCATGTGGCTACGTCGCGCATAAGTGTATCCAATGGTGTTTATTTGCCCGATAGCGATATGGATTTTCAAACAGGAAAGCTGAAACCCAATGAGCAAAAAAGGAGCCGTATGCAGGGCAAACGAATTGAATACGAGCACCTACAGCGCGAGGAAAAAGAGCTGGAGGAAGCAGTACAGCGCGAGGTGAGCAAGGGCGGCGTGCGTGTTTCTGTACGCTTTGGCATATTTATGATCGCGCTTGCCATCTTTTTAGGCGGGCTGTATTTACTGATTCAGCAGGGTGTGATTGCCGATCGGCAAAAGGCAATTAACCGCATGGCTGATAAATTAACGGCTTGCCGCACTGCCAATGCGGCGATTGAAACACAAATATCCGATGCATCCGATAAAGCTACCATATGCTATGCCGCGGCACGCGATCTCAACATGATTCCCGCTGAAACGGCCAAAGCCATTCATTTGGTGGCGATGGACACACGCCCAGACGAAGCGGCTTCGCAAGCGCAGGCTCCAATCACTGCGGACGCAAGTGCCGCTATGCAGGTGACAGAAACCGCCGAAAGCACGCCTGTGCCCATTCGAGCAGGCAGCTAATGCGATCACAGCGTTCCTTGCTTCGGATTCTGGCGTTCTTTACCCTTTAGCGGCATGTTTTCGTCGAATTTGGCATAGCGGCAATCAGCATTGCATACATCTCCTTATCAAGCATAATGGGGGAAGTAGCATGCCGACCGAGCTGCACATTCGCAAACGCGTATTCATACTGCTGATGCTGTTGGTTTTTCTTTATTGCCTGCTCGCGGCACGCATTACCTTTTTGACCACCGTGGAATCTTCAGCGCTCACCTCACGCGGCGTTGCGCAGTGGACGCGTGAAGGCACTGTTTATGCCAGACGCGGAAACATGATGGATACCAACGGTCAAGCGTTGGTGGTAAGCGCAACAGCCTACATTGTAAGCGTAGATCCTAGAAAGGTTTCCAATGTGAGCTTGTTTGCGCAAACCATAGGTCCCCTATTGGAATTGCCCGAGGAGCTTGTAGCGAAGAAGCTTGCGGACAAGTCCTTTGCCTCTGTCATGCTCAAAAGGCAAGTGCCAAGGGCTGTGGCCGACGAGCTTCGCCTCCTGCAAACAAGCGAAAACCGCGCCGTGGCAAAAGAAGCCTCTGCCCTATTGTTTGACGAGGATGTTCGCAGAGCTTATCCGCGCGGGGTTTTTCTTGCCCAAACGCTAGGCCTTTGCAATGTGGATAGCGTAGGTCAATCGGGGCTTGAAAAGCAGTATGATACGCTTTTGCGAGGCAAGGAGGGTATGAGCCTGCGCAGTGTGGATGGCAAAGCGCAACCCATTTACGATAGCGAAAACCTCTACATTGAGCCTCAAGACGGAAATGCCATCAAGCTTACCATAGATGCAAGCATTCAGGAAATTTGCGAAAAGGCAATGCGGGAATGCTACGAGGTTAACAAAGCGCAAGGGGTCTATGCCATAGCCATGGATGTTTACACAGGGGCGATTTTGGCCATGTGCGCGAAACCGGATTACGACCCCAACACCCCCCCGCGTGATCAACCCGATGCGCTTCAAAGCTTGATGCGCATCCGACTCATATCAGATGCTTATGAGCCCGGCTCCACCTTTAAAGTGATTACCGCCGCGGCCGCAATAGACGCGGGCGTTACCACGCCCGAGGATCACTTCTATTGCTCCGCTAAAATCAAGGTGGATGGCGATACCATTCGTTGCTGGGGAAGCCCGCACAAGGCTCAAACCATGGCAGAGGGCTTGCAAAACAGCTGTAACCCAGTGTTTGTGGAATTGGCGCTTCGCATGGGTACAGAGCGTATGTATCAGTATTTGCATGCATTTGGGCTGGGCAAAAAAATGAATGTTGACTTACCAGGGGAGGGTAGTGGTATACTAATCCCTGTGAAATCTGTTAAGAATGTGGATCTGGCGCGTGTGGGCTTTGGCCAAAGCATTGCCCTGACACCTTTGCAGATGATCACCTCCGCCTGTGCGGTGGTTAACGGGGGACGGCTCATGCAACCCTATTTGCTCAAAGAGGCCATTTCACCCGACGGCACGGTGCTGTACCGTTCCTTGCCCAAAGTGGTGTCTACGCCCATAACAGAGGAAACCTCTGCCACCATGCGTAATTTACTTGAAAAAGTAGTCAGCGTGGGCGGGGCGAAAAACGCAAAAATAGAGGGCTACCAAATTGGCGGTAAAACGGGCACTGCGCAGGTATACAAAGAAGGGCGGATTGTGCGCGATGTGCATATCGGCTCGTTTTTCGGGTTTGCACCTGCGAACGATCCCCAAATTGCACTGCTGGTGATTGTGGATGAGGCCGATACGCCTGTGGACTATGGCGGAACCACTGCCGCGCCCTATGCTAGACAAATCTTTGAGGATGTGTTACCGTATTTAGGTTGTCAACCCGCCTATGAAGATGGACGCAGTGAGGTTTCGGTGGCAAATGCGGTGGGATTGCCGTTGTGGGAGGCTCGTAAGGTGATTGCGGATCAAGGCTTTCGCGTGATCGATGATGGCGCGGGCGATGTGGTAACGGCACAAATGCCAAGCGCGGGGGGCATGCTCATATCAGGCGGTCAGGTGATGCTATACACCTACGCTGATCAGCTGCCCGATGCAGAAACCTTGATTTGCGTGCCAGAGGTAGCGGGAATGTCCATTGCACAAGCCGCGGCGATGCTTCGCACGCGAAGCCTTGAAACGGAAATTGAAGGCAGTGGATTTGCAGTAAAGCAGGAGCCAGCGGCGGGAGAGTTTGTATCGCCAAACAGTGTGATCAAGGTTACCTTTGTAATGCCAAGCCATGATACGGATGCCAAAAGCTCATTTTGACAGCTCCCCGTACCGCCCATTGCTTGTGAAAGCGTATGCCAGCGCAATGAGGGATACACAAAGGGGCAAAATGGGCTTTCGTTACCCGAATCAGCCATAGATGATGGAGGAATATCAATGTTACTCAAGGACTTGCTGATTGAAGTGCCCGATGTGCTTGAAACGCGTGGCAATATGGTATCACCCGTTGATGCGTTGATTGTGGACAGCCGTGAACAAACCCAAAATGGCTTGTTTTTCTGCATTAGCGGCCTGCGCTTTGATGCGCATAGCTTTGCTGAACAGGCAGTGCAAAACGGCTGTACCGCATTGATTGTGGAACGTTTTTTGGATGCGGAGCTGCCGCAGGTGCGTGTTTCAAACGTTCGGTCTGCCATGGCTTATATTGCGGCGGCTTTTTATGGTCACCCTGAGCGTGAAATTCGCATGATCGGCGTAAGCGGCACCAAGGGTAAAACCACAACGAGCTATCTCATGAAATCCATTTTGGAAAAGGCTGGCTTCAAGACGGGCTTAATCGGCACCACGGGTAATATGATTGGCGAAAAGCACTTAAAGAGCAACATGACCACGCCTGACCCCATTGAGCTTCACCGCTGTTTGCGCCAAATGCGCGACGAAGGCGTGGAGGCGGTGAGCATGGAAGTAAGCGCCCATGCCATTGATATGCATCGCTTGGATGGGATCACCTTTGAAGCGGCATGCTATACCAACTTTTCGCAGGATCATTTGGATTACTTTATCACCATGGAAAAATACTTTGAAACCAAAAAGAGCTTTTTCATGAACGGCGCTGTGCTCAACGCATCTCTCAATGCGGATGACGAAACCAGCGAGCGAATCATAAACGATTTGAAGGTGCCTTATCTAACCTACGGCATTAGCTCTGAAGCGGACGTTTTTGCCCGCGATATTGAAATATCTGAAAATGGCGTATCCTTCTCGGTTTTTCTTCGAGGCCTTGAGGAAATGCCTATTTGCATGCGCTTAACGGGCATGTTCAACGTTTACAATGCTTTGGCCGCCGCCTCGCTTGCTATGATTATGGGCCTGGATCGCAATGCAATCCGCCTAGGCTTAGAAAGCGTACAAGCGGTACCGGGGCGCGTGGAAATGCTGGATACGCACACGCCCTATAAAGTGATTTTGGACTATGCGCATTCTCCTGATGCGCTTGAAAATGTGCTGAGCACGGTTCGCGCCTTTACCAAGCGCCGCTTAATTGCACTGTTTGGCTGTGGGGGAGATCGGGATCATGGCAAGCGTCCCATCATGGGTGAAATTGTGGGCAGGCTGGCGGATTTCTCCATCCTGACCAGCGACAACCCGCGCACCGAAAATCCGGATCAGATTTTGGATTCCATTGAACAGGGCGTGAAAAAAACGGCGGGCAAATATGTGGTGATTGAGAACCGCCGCGAAGCCATCCGCTATGCGCTTCAAATGGGGCGCGAGGGTGACGTGATCATTTTAGCGGGCAAGGGAAATGAAACCTATCAAGACATCATGGGCGTAAAACGTCCATTTGATGAAAAAGTGGTTGTCAACGAGCTTCTTGAGGAGCTTTCAAACAATCACCCTACCAAGGAGTGAACAAAAGTTGCTAAGGCTGATATTGGCGCTCATTTTGTCTGTGGTGGCTATGCTGTTGATCGGGCCGCGCGTGCTGCCCATTTTGCGCAAGCTTAAATTCGGGCAAACCATCTACGAGCTTGGCCCCCAAACCCATAAAACCAAGCAAGGCACGCCCACCATGGGCGGGCTGATGTTTGCGGCGGTTACATGCATTGTGGCACTGCTTGTGCATGGAACTTGGTATGGCAAGGATGATTTTATCCTTGCGCTGGTTGGGGTTTCCCTGCTAAGCATGCTGGTTGGCTTTGTGGATGATTATATCAAGGTGGTCAAAAAACGCAATTTGGGCTTGATTTGGTGGCAGAAGATCATTGGACAAGTGCTTGTTGCGGTTGGATTTTCGCTCTATTGCTACCTAAACCCCATGGTTGGCAGCAAAATTTTGATTCCGTTTTTTAACGTGGAATGGGATCTGGGCGTTTTCTATGTGCCGCTTATGGCTTGTGTAATGATCTTTATGATTAACAGCGCAAACCTTCAGGATGGCTTGGATGGGCTTTTAAGCAGTGTTACGGTGATTGGCAGTGCGGCCTGGGGCTTGATGGCGTTGTTTGTTACCATGGCGTATTCTTCTGCTATGAGCCAAGAGATGATTGGCAACTATCAAAACATTGCTATTTTCGCAATGGCGCTGTCTGGCGCGTGCATGGGCTTTCTGCGCTTTAACCATTATCCCGCATTGGTATTCATGGGGGATACGGGAAGCATGTTCATTGGCGGCGCTACGGTAGGGCTGGCAATGCTTACGCGCATGCCGCTTTATATGCTGCTGATATGCTTTACCCTGGTGATGTCTTCCCTGAGCGTGATCATCCAGCGCATCTATTTCAAAGTGACGCACGGAAAGCGCATTTTCAAAATGTCGCCGATCCATCACCATTTTGAACTGTCGGGTATGAGCGAACAGCAAATTGTGGCCATGTACGCCGTTGTGGAGGGAATTTTATGCCTGATCGCACTTCTTTCCCTCAAGCTCATGCCGTAACCTAAACAAACTGGAAAACCAAAACGGAGGTGAATCATTTGAAACTTGAGAATAAAAGGGTTTTGGTGGTAGGTATGGCCAGAAGCGGCGTAGCCGCCGCAGAACTGCTCATGCACTGCGGTGCCATCCCGATTCTTTCCGACCACAAGCCATTGGAGGCTTTTGCGGCAGAACTCGACGGACTGAAGGGCACCGTATGCGAGTTTCATTTGGGCGAGGATTCTGTCAAGCTGCTTTCTAAGGCAGATTTGTTGGTCATTAGCCCTGGCGTACCCATTGATGCGCCTGTTGTGCTTGCCGCAAAGCAGCAGGGTGTGCCCATGATAGGTGAATTGGAGCTTGCGTATTCACAAATGCAGGGCGAAATTTTAGCCATATCCGGAACTAATGGCAAAACCACCACAACGACCTTGGTGGGTAAAATATTTGAAAACGCAGGGCATATCACCCATGTAGCCGGAAATATCGGCTACCCGCTTTCTGCCGTGGCCATGAAGAGCAAAAAAGAGGACGTGGTGGTCGTGGAGGTTTCCAGCTTTCAGCTTGAAAGCGTTAAAACCTTCCATCCCCATGTAGGCGCTTTGCTTAACATTACGGAGGATCATTTAAACCGCCACGGTACCATGGCGCAGTACATCAAGCTCAAGCAACGCCTTTTCGAAAACCAAACCGAGCAGGATGTAGCAGTGCTGAACATGGACGATCCAGTTTTGCTCAAAATGTCAGCAAAGCTAAAGAGCCGCGTTGTGTTTTTCAGCCGTACGCAAAAGGTGGAGCAAGGTGCTTTTGTGGAGGATGGAAAGATCATTTGGCAGTGGAACGGTGAAAAAAGGCCGATTTGCGATGCAGATCAAATTTTAATCCCAGGCCCGCACAATTTGGAAAATGCTTTGGCGGCAACCGCCATCGCCTCGGTCATGGGGGTGCCGGCACCTGTGATTCGTCACACATTGCAATCCTTTACCGGGGTGGAGCATCGGATTGAAAAAGTACGCGTATTTCAAGGTGTTACCTACATCAACGACAGCAAGGGCACCAATGTAGACAGCACCATCAAAGCCGTGCAAAGCATGAAAGCGCCTACGGTGCTCATACTAGGCGGCTATGATAAGCATACCGACTTTATGCCTCTTTGCAAAGAAATTCTTTTGGCAGAAGCCATAGAGCATGTGGTGGTGATGGGGCAAACGGCCAAGCAAATTCGCGAGCAGCTTGACGAGGCGGGTTACCGCAGCATTGTGAACGCCTATAGCCTGGACGACGCTTTGCAGAAAGCGCGTGAGCTTGCGGTGGCGGGGGGCAATGTTTTGCTATCGCCTGCTTGCGCCAGCTTCGATATGTTTGCGGATTACGAACAGCGCGGGGTTATCTTTAAAGAGCTTGTTAATGCGTTGAATTAAAAAAACGCAAGCCCTTCTTACCAGAGAAAGAGATGGTTACAAAAGCCGAACATCTTTTCAACGTAAGGAGGGTCTTTTTTGATACAGCCCGAACCCATTCAGCGCAGGCGTAAGCCTGTGAATTCCCGCGCGCCCGTGGATAAAACGCTATTGCTGATTGTGGCATTGCTGATCATGTTTGGCTTGCTTGCGCTTTTCAGCGCCACCTACTATAAAGCAGTGGATCATGGGGATTCATTGCTTGAGGTAAAAAAACAACTCGTGGGCATAGGGCTAGGCTCTTTGCTGATGCTGGTAGCCGCGCGCATTCCCTATTCTTTTTGGCAAAATCCGCGCGTTGTGCTTGCGGCGCTTGCGGTAGGCATTGGGCTGTTGGTTGCGGTGCTGATTCCTGGTGTGGGCGTGTACTTAAACGGTTCCAGACGCTGGCTGAGCCTTGCGGGTATGAGCTTTCAGCCCTCGGAGCTGGCAAAGCTCGCGTCCGTTATTTATCTTGCGGGAACGCTGAGCTTTCGAATTCAGCAGCTAGGCAAGTTTTGGACTGGCATTGTGCCGCTGTTGATTGTGCCAGGCATGATGTTTTTGTTGATTTTACAGCAACCCAACCTTTCCACCGCTGGCAGTATCATGATTGTTGCTGTGCTGATGATGCTTTTGGCGGGTGCAAAATGGAGCCATTTATCGTTCATGGGCATCATGGGGCTGTGCGTTGGCATGGTATATGCATGGATTGAACCCTACCGAAGGGAAAGATTGCTTTCCTTTCGAAACCCCTTTGCTCAAATGGGGGATGAGGGCTATCAGCTTGCGCAATCGCTCATTGCCATTGGCTCTGGCGGGTTGTTTGGGCGTGGGCTTGGGCAGGGCAGGCAAAAATTCAGCTACCTGCCGTACCCTGAAAGTGATTTTATCTTTGCGATTATCGGCGAGGATTTTGGGCTCTTTGGCTGTGTGGCGGTATTGGCGATGTTTGCCGCCTTTGCGTTTGCAGGCATGCGGATTGCGGTATCCTGCAAGGATCGCTACGGCTGCCTGTTGGCCGCGGGCATTACCACAATGATTGCGGTGCAAGCCTTTATTAACATTGGCGTTGTGGTGGGTGTGATGCCTACAACGGGGCTTCCGCTCCCCTTCTTTAGCGCGGGCGGCACGTCCATCTCCATTCTGATGGCCTCTGTGGGCATCCTGCTAAGCGTGTCACGCTCCATTTCAAAGTGACTGCCTCCGCTTCACACATGTGTAAGTACTGCATAGGATGTTTCATGCAATGCTTAACGGAGGTGGAAGAATGGACGCCTTGCGAATTCGCGGCGGAAAGCGCCTAAGCGGGGAATGTGCGGTGCATAGCGCCAAAAACGCAGTGCTGCCCATCATGGCAGCCTCGATTTTAACCGAGGAAAAAACGGAGCTACTGGATTGTCCGTTGTTAAGTGACATTGGCCACATGGGCGATATCTTGCGCACCTTGGGTTGTGCGGTACATAGCAAAGCGGGAACGCTTACCATTGATCCACAGGGGCTATCCAGCTACGAAATGCCCGATGAATTGGCCAAGAAGATACGTTCCTCCATTTTTTTACTAGGGCCGATTGTGTCCCGCTTTCACAAAGCAACGGTCACCTTTCCGGGCGGATGCGAAATAGGGATGCGGCCGATTGATTTGCATTTGAGCGGGCTTAAACAGCTTGGTGTTCAGATTCACGAGGAAGGCGGTATCATCCATTGTGACGGCAACTGCATGAAAGCGGCAACCGTACATTTTGATTACCCGAGCGTGGGCGCAACGGAAAATGTGATGATGGCCGCCGTAAGACTTCGCGGAAAAACACTGCTTCACAATGTGGCACGCGAACCGGAAATTGCGGATTTGCAAGAGCTTTTGAACCGAATGGGCGCACGCGTGAGCGGAGCGGGCACGCACACCATACTGGTAGAGGGCGTGGCAAAGCTAAAGGGCGTTACGTACCGACCCATGCCCGACCGCATTGTAGCGGGTACATTGCTGGCGGCCGCGGCCGCTACAGCAGGGTCCATCAAGCTCACAAACGTACCTTGTGCGGATATGTATGCCATATTTAGCAAACTGCGTGAAATGGGCTGTGTAATCGGGGAGCATGAAAAAAGCGTAACCCTGCACGCACCTGAAAGGCTCACTGCCTTTCAACAGCTCCAGACGCAGCCGCACCCAGGCTTTCCCACAGATATGCAGGTGCAGATGCTGGCGCTGGCAACGGTGGCAAAGGGTACCTCTGTGGTGGTGGAAAATGTTTTTGAAAACCGCTTTACGCACGCAGGCGATTTAAACCGCATGGGCGCTAATGTGCTGGTCAATGGCAGAACAGCGGTGGTGCAAGGCGTGGATGCGCTCTATGGCGCACATGTGTCCGCGCGTGATTTGCGCGGAGGCGCGGCTCTTGCCATTGCGGGGCTGCGCGCAAGGGGAGAAACGCTGGTAGAGCATGCTGAGCTGATTGACCGTGGGTATGAGCATTTTGAAACAATGCTGAGCGCCTTGGGCGCCGATGTATGCAGGGAAAACTGCTAGGAGGAAAAACACATGAAAAAGGTACGCCCAAGAGAGACACAGACGGAAAAAGAAGATTTTGAAGCTTATGGCGAGTATAGCTACGAGTATCTTCATAAAGCGACAACAAATGAGGAGGTGGGGCAGCTGCCCCGATCCTCCCATGAGCCGCCGGTGAATCCAATTGTAAAAATAGAGGCGGCAAAGCGTGCCAGAACACGGCATAAAACGCATACGTTTTTTAAGCTTCTGGCGTTGCTTTCCGTTTTAACGGTTACGCTTGTGGTTGTGCAAGCAACCGTTTTTCGCTTGGAAACGGTGTACATCATAGGCAACAAGCAATTAACCGCGCAGCAGGTGGTTATGGCTTCAGGCCTTGTAAGCGGCCGAAATATCTTTTCCATCAATGAAGCGGAAGTGGAAAAGGCGTTAAGCAGCAATCATACCATTATTTTCAACGGCATGCAGAAGGAATACCCGCATACTGTTTACCTCTATATCAGCGAGCGTGAAACGGTTGCGGTTATGCAATGGCTGGGCATTCGCTACGCGCTGGATTCGGGCGGGATTGTAATGTCTGAAGAAAGCACCAAAAATGTAAGGTATGAAGGGCTGCCGATTGTTACGGGCTTTCGCGTAAGCAACGCAAATGTGGGGCAGCAGCTTATGGTACGCAGTCAAAAGCAGATGGATGCTTATTGCGCCATTATGTCTGAGCTGGCATTACAGCGTTATGCAGACCAAATTACAGAAATCAACCTTGCGGACGCGGACAACATTTACCTCATCACGCGCGAGGGCGTGACCGTGCGTTTGGGAGATGCAAAATACATGCAAGCAAAAATCGGCGCGGTGCGAACGGACATGGCATATTTGCGCCAGCTCGGCAAGGTTTCGGGAATTTTGGACGTGTCCATACCGGAAGATGCGAAATATTTGCCCGATAACTGATGTTTTAGGAAAGATTTACAAACGATTTCTCAAATAAGTGAAAAAAAGTCGGGAATAGGCTTGCGAATTCCTGACAAAACGGTTACAATAAATGATGGTACTTTGGGTTTTTTATTTTGACGATTGGGAGTCGAATAAAAAAGCTTCGGCAACCTGAAGTATCTGCCGATGGGCATCTGCCTACGGCTGATTCCTGACGAACAGGGGTATGCTTGTTATGAAATCAACCATCGCGGCAATTGATTTTGGCACCTGCAAAATTGTTACGCTAGTAGCTGAAACCAGCGGTACACAGCGTTGCGATATTGTTGGCGCGGGTATTTCTGCGTACGACGGTTTTTTGGAAGGCGAATGGAACAACACCATGCTTCTCAACGAAGCCATCCAAAAATCAATCACAGAAGCAGAAACGCAATCAAAACGCAAAATTCGTGAAATCAATGTCGGAGTACCGGGTGAGTTTACGCGTGTTTACGCTGTGGAAACGAGCGTCACCATTCAAGGCGCAGATCCGCACGTAACCCCACGCCATGTGGAAAAGATCTTTGCCAACGCGGACAAGCAGCTTTCGCCTGTACGCGGCGTTGTTGTGCACCGAAGCCCTGCGTGGTTTATGGTGGATGGCGGCAAAAAAACGCTTGAGCCTGTAGGGCTTAAAGGTACCGACCTCAAAGCGCTTGTGAGCTTTGTGGTAGCAGATACCTTCTTCTTAGATGATGTCATGGCGCGTTTGCGCGATATGAACATCACCGTAAGCGGTTTTTTCAGCAGCTCCACAGGGGAAGCCATGCTCTACTTGGTGGAGGAGGAGCGCGACCGCACAGCCTTGCTGATTGACATAGGCTATCTGTGCACCGACGTTATGGCGGTTGAGGGTGACGCGGTCATCTTCCAAAAAACGCTTCCCGTGGGCGGCGGACACATTTCCGCAGATGTAGCGGAAGGCTTGTCCATCACCTTGGATGGAGCAGAGCAGATCAAGCGCGAATATGTGTATGGAATATCCACGGTTTCGCAATCCTATACGGTGTCCGGAGGCGATGGGGTTAAATCCGAAACCTTTACGCAGGAGGAAGTTTCAACCGTGCTTGAGCCTCGCGTGGATGAAATTTCGGAAATGATAAAAGACTGTATCGAAGAGAGCGGCATTAAGCTGGGGAATTGGTCAACCATTTACCTGACCGGCGGCGGCCTAAGCTTAAATCGCGGTGGGCGCGACTACCTTTCCGCTAAGCTTGAAAAGCCTGTGCGCGATACCATCAAGCGTACCATCAAGCTTTCAAGCCCCATCTATGCAAGTGCGATGGGCCTCATGGATCTCATTATCGATACCATCGAATCCAGGAATGTTCCCTCGGGCGGAGTGGCAGGCGGAGTCAAAGACTTCTTTAAGAGCCTCCTTGGCGGCTGACAGCCTTATCTCCATCCGAAGATCAACAAAGACTAGGGGGATGCATTGTGCTTGAATTTCAGATTGAGGATCAACAGAGCTTTGCAACCATTAAGGTAATTGGCTGTGGCGGCGCTGGAAATAATGCGATTAACCGCATGGTGGACGCTGGGCTCAAAGGCGTTGAGTTCATCGCCATCAATACCGATAGGCAAGCGCTCGCCATGAGCAAAGCCAGCACCACCATACAAATTGGTGAAAAGCTCACCAAGGGTCTTGGTGCGGGTGCTGTGCCTGACGTGGGCCGCAGAGCCGCAGAGGAAAGCCGTGAAGAGATTGCGCAAGCCATTAAAGGCGCAGATCTTGTTTTTGTAACCGCAGGCATGGGCGGCGGTACGGGAACGGGTGCCGCGCCTATTGTGGCGGAAATTGCACGCGACCTCAATTGCCTGACCATTGCAGTTGTGACCAAGCCTTTTCAATTTGAAGGCAAGCAACGCATGAAAAACGCCGAGATGGGCGTGATTGATTTAAAACAGCGGGTAGATACGCTTGTGGTCATCCCTAACGACCGCCTGCTTCAGGTGGTTACCAAGGGTACCACGATGCTGGAAGCCTTCCGCATTGCAGATGATGTATTGCGTCAAGGCATTCAGGGCATCAGCGATTTGATTGCTGTACCCGCGCTCATCAATCTGGACTTTGCCGACGTAAAAACGGTCATGGAAAGCGGCGGATTGGCGCATATGGGCATTGGCGTGGGCAAGGGCGAAAACCGCATGGTGGATGCCGCTAAGAACGCAATCCAAAGCCCGTTGCTTGAAACCAACATTGACGGTGCCCGCGCTGTGCTGATCAACATCACCGGCGGTGAGGACATGAGCATTATTGACATTAACGAGGCCGCAAACCTTGTGATGCAAGCCGCTGACAGCGAAGCCAACATCATCTTCGGCGCAGGCATTGACGATTCGCTAGACGATGAGGTTCGCATTACAGTGATTGCAACCGGCTTTGAAAAAACGCCCTTCCCCAAAAAGGAAGACATGAAAAAGAAGCCCGGAAGCGAGCGGGATTGGACCCGTAGCTTCTCCGCTACGGATGCGCGTTCAAACAGCTATGCCGCCGCTGGTCTTTCAGGCACACCGCTGAATCGCCGTGAATATCCCACCCCATCCTATGATGACATGAGCTTTAATATGCCCATGGAAGAGGAGCAAAGCGCGGGCGATTTTGGCGGTTATATGGGCGGAGCAAACGTGCCTACCCCTGCCGCTATGCCCCAAATGATGCAGAACGGGCAGATGTATCAAGGCGGCTACGGACAAGGCTATTCTCAACAGCCTTATGGGCAAATGGATTATGGAATGCAGCAGCCGGGCATGCAATATCAGGGCGGCATGCAACAATCTGGCGCACAGCAACCCATGATGCCGCAAATGGAATATGGTCAACAATATCAAGGCATGCCAATGCAGCAGTCGCCTGCAAACCAAGGCCAGCAGGCTGAAGCAAAGCCGCCGCAGCAAGCACCCTCGCAGGAGCAAAGCTATACGCCCAGCACCGTAGAACGTGATGATTTGGGTGTGCCAGCCTTTTTAAGAAGACCCACCCGAAAGTAAACACACAAAGCGCAAACGGCAAAGAATGAATGATTCATTGCTCTTTGCGCTTTGTTTTAGCATTGAATCCAAAGCGGCATGCATATCCTCCCTATGGCGCAAGCAAACTCAAGTGCGACATAGGGGGGATTTGTGAATGAAAAATCGCTTTGCGGGAGGCGCGATTGCGTGTGTTGGCGCTGTGATAGGCGCAGGCTTTGCATCGGGGAGAGAAATTTATACCTTTTTTACAAGATATGGCGTTCATTCGTGGTGGCTGATTTTGTTAGCGGCAGGCTTTATGGCATTTTTATGTGCCCTGTGCTTGCGTGAGGCAAGCAACACCTGCATGCTTCATTGGTGCGCGCTTTATCAGCAAAAACCAATGGCGGTGGCTGTGCTTGCGCGGGTATGCACAACGGTACTGACAGCCATTATCGGCGGCGCGATGATTTCCGCATCAGGGCATATGGTGGCGCTCCTTTGGAGCAGTGAATGGGCCTATCCCACAGGGGCGGTATGTACCTTGTTTTTGGCATGGCTCATGGGCTTTGGCAGTGTGAAGCCATTGGCGTTGGTGAGCGGCGTATTAACCTCATTGATGCTGCTGCTCATGTTACTGCTGATTGCACGTGAACCCGTGCCAACAATCGTATCCCTGCAAGCCTCCCCAAGCTTTGGCACGCTTGCTTGGGCGGCGGTGAGCGCGATTGGGTATGCGGCTATGAACCTAACCATATCCACCAGCGTGGTTTTCAAATGCGCAAGGCGTACCAAAAGAAGCGCCTGCCGCATGTCTGTGCTTTTTGGCATGCTGTTGGTTGCATTGCTGTTTGTGAGCAATTACTTATATTTGAAGCATCCAGAGCTGGGCGATGCGGCTTTTCCGATTGTGAAGCTGCTTTCTGCCTTTGGGCAAACGGGGTTTGTAGTAAGCGTTGTACTTCTTTATTTGGCTGTGCTTGCTACGCTGATTGCTATTTTGAACACACTGCGCAACGCGGTAGAACTGCCTGTGCATAAGCCTGCGGTATCTGCCTGCATTACGCTTGGCTTGCCCTTGCTGATTTCTGCCATTGGGTTTACGGAAATTGTGCAAAGCTTATATGCGCCTGCGGGCTTGTGCTGCTTGCTGGTGGTTTTTGTACCGCTGATGATACGAAAAAAGCAAAGATGTTCTTGACAATCAAAAGCGAATCAGTTACCATATGCTTCATACAAACGATTGCACAGCAAAGGGGGAAACCTTGCATGAGCTTTGAAATTCATCCTTGGAAGGTTGCACAAAAAGAACTGGACAAACAAAACATGCGTTTGGCTGAAAGCCTCACCTCCATTGGAAACGGCTACATGGGTATGCGCGGTAACTTTGAAGAGGACTATAGCGGAGATACGCATTCGGGCATGTATTTAGGCGGGGTGTGGTTTCCGGATAAAACGCGTGTGGGCTGGTGGAAAAACGGCTATCCGCAGTACTTTGGCAAAGCGATCAATGCCGTGCGCCTGCATGGCATTCATGTGGAAATTGACGATGTACCGCTGGATTTAAATCAAGCAGAGGTACTTAGCTTTTACCGCGAGCTGGATATGCAGACGGGTATCTTTTTGCGCCGCTTTACCCTCCAAACCTTAAAGGGTAGCGTTACGGTGGTTGCAGAGCGTTTTGTTTCGCTTGCGCAAAAGGAGCTTCTTGCCATTTCCTACGCCATCACCCCTGATTATGACGCAAAAATTGTGATGAAGCCCTATTTGGATGCAAATGTAAAGAATTTGGATAGCAATTACGATGAAACCTTTTGGGAAATGCTTCTGGAAGAAGAAACAGAGGATGCGCTTGCACTCCTTACCAAAACAAAAGAAAACCTCTTTGGAGCCCCTCGCTTTGCGGTAGGTGCCGCCATGAGCTGTTGGGGGGACGGCGTTGAAATGGTGGGGCGCAAGCTTGAAAACGGCTATGTGGAAGCCACATATCAAGGCAACGTGCCTGCGGGAGAAACCGCAACGCTTGAAAAATACGCCTTGTGCTTTACAGACCGCGATTACGATGAAAAATTGCTGACTACCTTGGCACTCAAAGCGGCTTCACGCGCCCGCGAGATTGGCTTTAACGAGCTTTGCGCGGCGCACTCCGCCATCTGGAAGGAACGTTGGGCAGGCTGTGATGTAGCCATTATAGGCGACGATGCGGCACAGCAGGGCATACGCTTTAATCTTTTCCAGCTGTTAAGCACGTATTCAGGCGAGGATGCCCGCCTGAACATTGGCCCCAAGGGCTTTACAGGGGAAAAATACGGCGGTGCTACCTATTGGGATACCGAGGCGTATTGCTTACCTGTGTACATGGCCATAGCGGGGCAGGACGTTGCCAAACAGCTTCTTCTCTACCGCTATTTACAGCTGGATGGCGCGGTGATCAACGCACAGCAGCAGGGGCTCAAGGGTGCTTTGTTTCCGATGGTAACCTTTACAGGCATAGAATGCCATAACGAATGGGAGATAACCTTTGAGGAAATCCATCGCAATGGCGCGATTGCGCATGCCATTTTTGACTATGCTACCTATACGGGCGACTTTGCGTATATGCAGCAGGAGGGCTTGGATGTACTTTGCGGCATTGCGCGTTTCTACACGGATCGCGTGCATTACGCTAAGCATGCTCAAAAATACATGATTCATGGCGTAACGGGCCCCAATGAGTATGAAAACAACGTGAACAACAACTGGTATACAAACCGAATAGCCGCGTGGAGCATCGAACTGTTTTGCGAGCAAGCAAAGCTTGCTTGCGCAGAGCGCAGGGCACAGCTTCAAATTACCGAACAAGAGCTGGCGCATATGCAGGATGTGGTTGAAAACATGTATTTGCCAGCAGACGAAGCGCTCGGTATCTTTTTACAGCAGGATACTTTTTTGGATAAGGATTTACAGCCTGCTTCGTCCCTGCCGCAGGAACAGCGCCCCATCAATCAGCATTGGTCATGGGATAAAATTTTAAGAAGCTGCTTTATTAAGCAAGCGGACGTGTTACAGGGCTTGTATTTCTTGAACCATCTGTATGACACTGAAACCATCAAGCGCAATTTCGATTTTTACGAGCCTATGACCGTTCACGAAAGCAGTCTATCCCCCTGCGTACACAGTATTTTGGCCGCGCAAATCGGCAACCGTGAAAAGGCGGTGGAGATGTATGCGCGTACCGCACGCCTTGATTTGGATAATTTGAACAATGACACTGCCGACGGCTTGCACATTACCAGCATGGCAGGAAGCTGGCTGGCCATGGCGCATGGCTTTGCGGGTATGCGAACGGTGAATGGCTTGAGCCTATCTCCTTTTTTGCCGGATGCTTGGCAAGGCTACGCCTTCGAGTTTCACTACCAAAACCGCGTGATCCGCCTATGCGTGTATAAAGGCATGGCAGAGGTGGAGCTGCTCAGCGGTGAAGCGCTTCCCATTTTGCTTTGCGGTGAGCAAGCACTGCTCCAATCCAAAATTACGCACGCCATTTAACCCTCCGCACATCAAGCCGCCCCCCGCATACGATGCAATATTGACGCATCGACGGGAGGCGGTTTTTGAATGAAGCGGATCGTACTGGTTGGCGGAGACGAACGCGCTTTGCGCATGGCGGCACTGCTTGGGCGGGATGGCTACGAGGTGCAAACCATCGGCCTTCAAAATCAGGATGAACAAGAGGCAAGAATTGGCGAGGCGGAAGCCTTGCTGTTTCCCTACCCGTATTCTGTACGCGGCGATTGTGTGCCTACCCTTACGGGACTGACCCTTCACCCAGCGGATGTGCTGGAGGCCGCGCGTGATAACATTCTTCTGATTACAGGCGGCGGATTTAACCAAACGCTAGAAGCGGCTTTGAAGCTGGGAAAGAACTTTCAAAACAAATGCTATAACCAGCATGAACCGTTTGTGCAAATGAACGCAGAGCTTTCAGCGGAGGCGGCAGTATACGAAACAATGCGTGTGACCACGGAAGCGCTTTTGTGCATGACGGTGATGGTGGTGGGCTATGGGCGTTTTGGGCGTGAAACTGCCAAACGCTTACATGCTTTGGGCGCAACTGTTTGGGTGGGCGCGCGAAGTCAGCAACAGCGCATGCTTGCCAATAGCGATGGTATGCATGCCTTTGCACTTGAGGAATTGGAAACCGTTGCACCCTTTGTGCGCATTGTGCTCAATACCGTGCCCGCACAGGTGTTAAAAAGCGAAGTGCTAAAGGCGCTCAACAAGAATACGTATTTGTTGGAGCTGGCAAGCGCCCCCTATGGCTTTGACCGCGAGCTGGCAGAGTCGCTTAAGCTCAACTACGAGGTGCTGCCGTCTTTGCCTGCACGCTATGCACCCGAAACTGCGGCACGTGCGCTCAAGCTTGCCGCCGACAAACTGTTATGGGAGGCTTTTCAATGAAAAAAACCACCATTGGTTTTGCGATGACGGGTTCCTTTTGCACCTTTGAGCCTGTGCTTAAACAGGTGGAGGAGCTTGTAAAGCGCGGTTATGATGTGCTTCCTATTTTATCCTATCATGCAGGCAGCTTGGATACCCGCTTTATGCAGGCAGAACGCCTGAGGGAACGGCTGTTGGCGCTTACAGGGCATGAACCCATTGACACACTTCAAAAAGCGGAGCCCATCGGACCCAAACGCATGACGGATTTGTATGTAATGTCCCCTGCCACGGGCAATAGCTTAGCAAAGCTGGCAAACGGTATATTTGATACCCCTGCGCTGTTGGGCGCAAAAAGCCATTTGAGAAACGAACGCCCGTTGGTGCTTGCTGTTTCCACAAACGATGGCTTGGGTGCCGCGGCGCAGAACATCGGCAAGCTGCTTGTGTGGCGTAATGTATATTTTGTTCCCTTCCGTCAGGATGATCCGATTGGCAAACCGCGTTCTTTGGTGGCAGATTTTACACAGCTGCCCAAAACTGTGTCAGCCGCTCTTTCAGGTGTTCAATTGCAACCCTTAATCGCCGCCTGCGTCACAATGGATGCTTTGGGAGAACAGCCGATCATCCACTAAAGAATGAAACTATTTTTGAAAATCTTTGTTGAGAATAGAGAAATGCTGTAACAAACTTGCAACAAACAAGATTATGCTGTAAAATACAAGATGCAAAAGAATGTGCAAAGGGATGTGAACCGCCATGTGGAAAAGATTTTTATTCGTTTTTGCAGCATTAGGGTTGTTGCTAATGCCTATATTGTCGGCTTATGCTACGCAAATACCTACGGCCTCTGTGAAGGAGGTTCGCACTGCGATAGGGGACAATGAGGTTTCCTACCCTCAGCTTGAAAATATGAAAAACAAAGAAATTCAAAAGAAAATTAATGACGACATCGTACTTTCCGCAGATATATCCCATTATTTGGTTTCCTTGGCCACTTTGAAGGATAGCGTTTTTGGCCTTCATGTGGATTCCAAGAGCGCGGTTTTTGGCGATGTATTTTCACTGGTCGTGAGTGCCAAGGGTAAAATGGCGGATGGGCGCGATGGTCATGCCTACACGGCGCTTAGCTATGACCTAGCCACTGGTGAACGGCTTACCTTGAAGGATGTTTTTACGGATGTGGAGGGCGCAGTAGCCCATATGAGCCAATTGGCTGAAGAAAGCATGACAGAGGTGTTTTCGGGCTATCTGGAATACAGCGATATTCTTCCCCTGCCTGTTACCTCCTTTACATTGAGCGCGGACGGCATTACTTTTTACTATCCCTCCAAACAGCTATCGCTTTTGAGCGGTTACAGCGGCGCTTGTCAGTTTTTCTATTCGGAGGTTGCGCCCTATTTACGCAGTGATGCGGCCGGCGCAACCACGCGAATGGGTGTATGGCCAGAAACCGTTACAGACGCTAAAGCGCAGATACAGCAGGCTGTAGCGCAGGGTGAGCTTCCCCATGTGCCGGTGAAGCTGGGTGAGCCCATGGAAAAAGTGGCAAGTACGTATCGCTTGCTGCGCACGCCCGATGAATTTCCAGGCGGCAGACTTTTTGTGCTGGAAGCGCCAGAGTTCAGGCAAATCCAACTGATTTCGGATGCGATTCAAAGCGGCTACGAGCATTCAGTGGTGGAAGGGATACAGCTTGGCCGCGGCAGCCTTTATGGGCTGGAAATACAGCTCACCACGCAGGCGCAGTGGCGCAAGCTGCTTGGAGAGCCAAAGGAAACCATCGTATTTACAGAAAGTATGGCTTATGATTATGGCTTGCCTGTTGGGCAGAGCGATTGTTATCGCTTTGGAGAAAACGAGCTTCGCTTGCATGCGGACGAGCAAGGCGTTCTCGCATCCATTCAGCTGAATAAGTGATTTATGGGGGATTACGATTCTTATGACAAAGAACGCCAAAAATAAAAATGCCAATCAATACGAAGCAGGTACCCTCGCATTTTTTGCGGTGGTTGGTATTTTGCTCATGACACTTGGCGTGCTTTCGTTGCTTGCAGTTATGGGCGGACTGCAGGGGGCCATTTTTGCGCAGGTAAAAACCATCATGCAGGGCTTAGGGGGCAGCCTTTGCTTTGGTGTGAGCATACTGCTGATATGGGGCGGTTTGCTGATGGCCTTTGCATCTGGACGCGGCGTGCCCAAACGCGGCATTTTATTAATGACGCTTTTTTATTTGGCTGTGTTAGCCATCGTTAATTTGCTAAGCAAGCTGGGGGAGCAAGCCTTGATTCCCGCGGCAATTGAATGCAACAAAAATGCCAATCAGCCCACCGCCAATGCAGATAGCTTTATCAATGTGCTTCAAACGGTTTTTTCCATCTGCGGCGCAAAGGGCGGCGGGGGCGGTGCTTTGGGCATGCTTTTGGCTTGGCCTGCGTGGACCTTTCTAGGCACCGCCATTGGTACGGCTGTGCTCGTGATTATCTGCTTGCTCTGCGTGCTGTTTTTTTCACGCTTTGATGTGCTGAGCCTGTTTGGCAGTGTACGCGAGCGGGCTGAGCAGCATAAAGCTCAAAAACAAAGCGAACGCGCACAGAGCGATTATCAGCAAAGGCTGGAGGAACAGCAGCAGCAAGCGCAGGAAAATGAACGCCGCCTATTGACCCCCGCATTTTCGCGCCGAGGGAAAACGGGGGAGGAAGCCCCATCGCCGCCAATTCCGCCCGCATATCCGCCTTTTGGCAGTATGCTTGCACAGCCGCCTATGCCAATGCAACCCAATGGTTATGGCTATCCAAACCAGAACGGTTTTGCACCAAACCCTATGCAGACGGCACAGCCCATAGGTGCCCAAGCAAAACAGCCGGGTGCTGAAATGTATGATGAAATCATTATTCCGCAGGGAAAGCAATTGCCATGGCACAGAAGCGAAACCAAAAAGAAGAAAGAAAAGGGCACAGTCACCAATGCGTATCAAACAGGAATGACCTTTACACCCAGTGAAATGGGCGTTACAGAGAATTCAGATGACGAATTCAAGCGGGAGGCCATCATCCTATCAAGCTCAAAGAAAAAAGCACTGGAGCATATCGAAAGCATACGCAAACGCAAAGCGGAGCTTGGCTTGGAAAACACAGAGGAAGCATACACCGCGGCTTGCACAAGCGTGCCGCCAATGGAAGCAGAGATAGTGTCTGCACCTGCTCAGCAACCCGCAATGGTTGACCGTACAGCGGCTTACAGGCGGCCTGTTGAAAGCCAAAAGGAAAGCCTGCCCGCAAAGCCCCCTCAGCCCGCGCCAATGCTTGCCGCAAAATCTGCGGTTGAAAAGAAGCCCTATGTATATCCCTCCATTGATTTGCTGAGCATGCAAAAAAGAGTGGTTGCCGATACACGCGCCGTTGATGCTGAAAATGCCACAAAGCTTGAAAAAACGCTGGAAAGCTTTGGAATTCCTGCACGCGTACAGCGCGTGACGCATGGTCCCGCAGTCACCCGCTTTGAGCTGGGGCTTGTTTCCAGCGGCGTAAACGTAAAGCGCATCATGAGCATTGCAGATAACATTGCTTTGGATATGGCCGCAAACGGCGGCGTGCGTATTGAAATACCCATCCCCGGCACCAACTTGTTTGGCATAGAGGTTCCAAACAAAGAAATTCAAAGCGTTTGCTTGGCAGAGGTTTTATTAAGCCCTGAAATGCAAGCCGCAAAATCACCGCTTGCGGTGGCTTTGGGCAGAGACATTGCGGGCAAGCCCATTATTTGCGATATTGCCAAAATGCCGCATTTATTAATTGCAGGTCAAACGGGTAGCGGTAAATCCGTCTGCATCAATGCCATCATCAATAGCATCCTGTTTAGATCCTCACCAGATGAGGTTCGCATGATTATGATTGACCCCAAGGTGGTGGAACTGCAATGCTACAATGTGGTGCCGCATCTGCTGATTCCTGTGGTGAGCGATCCGCATAAGGCGGCGGGTGCTCTGGCTTGGGCAGTGGCTGAAATGCTTGATCGCTACCACAAAATGCAAAGCAAGAATGTACGCGAGCTTTCTGCCTACAATGCAAAAGCAACGGCAGAAGAAAAAATGCCCCGCATTGTGATTGTGATTGACGAATTGGCGGATTTAATGCTTGCCTGTAAAAAAGAAGTGGAAGAGAGCATTATTCGCTTGGCACAGCTTGCGCGCGCGGCGGGTATTCACATGATTGTGGCCACCCAACGCCCCACGGTGGATGTTATTACGGGCCTGATTAAAGCAAACGTGCCTTCACGCATTGCGTTTGCGGTGTCAAGCAGCATTGACAGCCGAACCATATTGGATCAAAACGGCGCGGAAAAGCTGTTGGGACGCGGCGATATGTTCTACGCACCCACAGGCTCCAATACGCCCATCCGTGTGCAAGGCTGTTTCCTGAGCGATTCGGAAACAGAACGTGTGGTGGACTATATTGGCCAGCACTCACATGTTGATTTTGACCCCAATGTGATTGAGGCAATGGAGGCGGATGATGAAACGCTCAATCCGCTAGAGGATGATGGGGCAGACAGCGAGATTGATGAACGTTTGGTGGAAGCCATTGAAATGGTCATTGCAGATGGACAAGCCAGCATCAGCATGCTGCAGCGGCGCATGAAAATTGGTTATGCGCGCGCAGGGCGGCTCATTGACGATATGGCTTCACGCGGCATTGTAAGCAAATCCGTGGGCAGCAAGCCACGTGAAATACTGATCTCACAAGAGGAATTTGAACGCATTAAAACAGCGCTGTAATGTAAAAAGGCCATGAACCGCAAAACAGTATCCCATTTTTGAAAGAAATGGAAGTATGCAATCAATTAGGTTTTGTTTTCCATACCAATGTATGCTATAATAAAATGGTTAAGAGACAACATAAAATGCGGTTCTGCAAAAGAAGAACGGAAATTCACCCCGTAGCTTCGCAGTGCCATTTGATATGGAAGGAAGGCTCGAAATGGAAGCTAAGCAAGAAAAACAGTTATACATCAATCAATTTGGTGATGTACGTATGGGTGACGATGTGCTTAAAGTCATTTTGGAGCATGCAAAGCTGCAGGCTTGGATATATGATCCCGTTCTCCGCGTAGGTTATCAAGAGCTAAGGCGTTTAGATGAGCGTGGTCATGCAGAAATCATCCAAAATTTCCCCCAGCCCTTGATTGACAGCGGATTTATCCATGCGGACAGCGCTCGGGATTTTTTTGAAATGCATGAGCATATTGCAAGGGGCGAAAAGCATGTCATAGCAGAAATCAAAATGAAGGATAAGGACCGTTACCTATGGAAAAGGGTGCAATATAGCGTTACAAGCACAGATGAAAACGGCGCGCCGCTCAAAGCCATCGGTACCGCAGAAAGCATTGATATCTATAAACGTGCGGAAGAAAGCTTTTTGCAGGCGGCAAAGCAAAGCGGGCTTACCGCATGGGTTTTTGATATTGAAAGCAAAACCATCAGCAGTATTGCAAACCTATCGCATTCCGTGTTTGATGATCAATTTCTTCAAAACATCCCTGAATCCATTATTTCTGCAGGGCTGGTGCATCCTGATGATGTTGAAAACTATCGAAGCTTTTATGCATCCGTCAGCAAGGGTGAAGCAAGCGCAAAGAACCTCTCTCGCTGGCTATGCAATCAAACGGATTGGCGCTGGAAGGAAACAACCTATACAACCTTTTATGATGACCTTGGCATTGCGGTCAAAGCCATTGGCTCCGCTGTGGATGTGACAGAAAAAATGGAGCTGGAGGATCGCTACCAGCAGGAAATTGAGCATCGCAAGCTTTTGACAAAGGACGTCACAAGCTCCTTTTGGCTTAATCTTACAAAGAATATTTGCATGGAAGGGCAATGCATTAACCCGGAGCTATTGGGCTTTGAGCAGGATGGCACGGTAGACGGCTTCTTTGAAGTGGATTATTTGCATGTGGTTGGGGAAACGTATCTGGAAGCTTATCGAAAAATGTTCAATCGCAAAAACCTTTTGAAGCAATTTAACGAAGGCACAACGGAGCTATCCTACGAAACACCCTATCACATGGATGGCTCAGATGATGTACGTTGGTTAAAAACCAAGGTCAACATGATGCAAAATCCGCATTCACGCAATATTGAAGCTTTTATATACACCATTGATGTGGATTCTGAAAAAACCACGCAAGCGTTGGTCAATGCCGTTGTCAATATGAATTACGACTATATCGCGCTTTTGGATGCAAACCATGACCAATTTGTGGTTTATGCCAAAACAGACAGCGACATATCCCTTAAGCCATACCATGCAAGACATTACGAAGAAGATATGGTTGAATATGCCAGAAAATTTGTGATTGAAGAAGAGGTAGAAAAGAATATTCAAGAGATGTCCTATGCCAATCTGCTTGAAAAACTGCAAACGCAGGATGCTTATACCACTTTTGTGAATGTGAAAAGGGAAGATGGCGGGATAGGCCGCAAAAAGCTGCAATTTGCTTATTTGGATAAAGCGCGGAAGCGCATTTTGGTGTCTAGGGCAGATGTGACCGATATTTATAACCATGAACAGGAAAAAAACGAACAGCTTAAGGTTGCGCTGATTGCCGCACAGCAAGCAAACAGCGCAAAATCTGAATTCCTGTCCCGTATGAGCCACGAAATTCGCACGCCTATGAATACCATCATTGGTATGTCGGCATTGGCCGCACAGTGCGTAGAGGACCCGCGGCAGGTTTCGGATTACCTTGCCAAGGTTGGCATATCCGCACGCTTTTTGCTATCGCTTATCAATGATATCTTGGACATGTCACGCATAGAAAGCGGAAAAGCGCTTATTCAAAACAACGAAATTCCCTTTGAAGATTTTATTAGCAACATCAATACCATCGGCTACGCTCAGGCACAGCAAAAAGGGGTCAACTACGACGCTGTTATGACGGGATTTTTAGAAAACAGCTACATTGGCGACGCTATGAAATTACAGCAGATACTGATTAACATCCTGTCAAACGCGATTAAATTTACACCGCAGGGCGGCAAGGTACAGCTGGTTGTGAGCCAAGAAAAGGTGCAAAAAGACAATGCGCTTGTGCGCTTTGTGATCAACGATACAGGCTGCGGCATCAGTGAGGACTTTTTGCCCCATTTGTTTGAGCCGTTTGAACAGCAGAATCAAAGCGGCAAAACCCCGTTGTTTGGGGGCTCTGGTTTGGGCTTGGCCATATGTAAAAATCTTGTGGATTTAATGGGCGGCAAAATCAAGGTACACAGCATTCAGGACATTGGCAGTGAGTTTATTGTGGAAGTCAACCTAGGCATATCAGAGGAAAGCAGAAAAACAGCGGAAATGAAGGCAAATTTAACCTTCAGCAAGCTGGATGTTTTGATTGTGGATGATGACGTGCTCATTTGTCAGCAAACGGAGCTGATTCTTTCAGACATGGGCATGAACACGGAATGGGTTGATTCGGGCTTCAAGGCAGTGCAAAGAGTTCTTGAAAAGCAGAAGCAGCATACCGCCTTTGACGTGGTGCTTTTGGACTGGAAAATGCCCGATATGAACGGCATTCAAACCGCTAAAAAGCTGCGTGAAATTGTAGGGCCTGATGTGACCATTATTATCATGACCGCCTATGATTGGCCTTCCATTGAGGCGGAAGCCAAGGAAGCGGGCGTGAACCTGCTCATTTCAAAGCCGCTGTTTAGAACCTCCCTTTACTCCGCCTTTGAAAAGGTGTTTCGAAACAAAGGGGAAACAATCACGAGGGCTGAACCTGTCAACTATGATTTTAGCGGCAAAAGGCTCTTGCTGGTAGAGGATCATTTGCTCAACATTGAGGTTGCGAAAAGCTTGCTGAAAATAAAAAATGCAGAAGTGGATGTGGCAGAGAACGGCCTGTTGGCCATTGAAAGCTTTGCTCAAAAGCCTAGCGGGTATTACGATGCCATTTTGATGGATATCCGCATGCCTGTTATGGATGGCTTGACCGCCTCAAAATCCATTCGTCAAATGCGCAAGGAAGATGCCAAAACCATACCCATTATCGCCATGACTGCCAACGCTTTTGAAGAAGACATAGAAAAAACAAAGGCTTCCGGCATGAACGCACATTTAACAAAGCCCATAGAGCCAGCCATTATGTACCAAACCCTGCAAAAGTTTTGGATGAAGGAAGCGAGCGAGTAGAAACGAACAGATATTGTGATTTATAAAAATCCATGCTACAATAGTCTTACGTATATCAGAAATTGCTGAAATGCATAGTGTAGCCGGTAAACATAAACAGCGATGATGGAGGTGGTACTGTCATGTCTTCGCTTAAAACCATTTTGGTGGTAGATGACAATGCGCTAAACAGAACCATACTATCGAAAATTTTATCGGATAACTATAGCGTTGTAGAAGCAGAGGATGGGCAAGCCGCCCTGTATATGCTCGACGAACAAAAATTTGAAATTGACGCGGTTATGCTCGATGTGGTCATGCCTGTGATGGATGGCTTTGCGTTTTTGGAGGCGATCCACAGCAATTCAAAGCACGAAAATTTACCAGTGATTGTAACCACTGGAAACAACGAGCATTCCAGCGAAAGGAAAGCCCTTTCGCTGGGTGCTTGGGATTTTGTTTCCAAGCCCTATGATCCAGAAATCATTCGATTTAGGTTGAAAAACGCCATTGATCGCAGTCAACTGGCAGTGCTGAAGCAATTGCAGTATTTATCTGCCTTTGATACACTGACAGGGATTTATAACAAGTCTAAATTTTTTGAAGCAACGCGCGAAATGCTGAGCGAAAACCGCGATGAGCAATTCGTTTTTATGCGGTTTGACGTGGATCGCTTTCAACTGGTCAACTCCTTTTTTGGTACCGCAGAAGGGGATAAACTGCTAAAATACATAGCCGACTGTGTAAGAACCACGGCCTATCAAATAGAGCACTTCACCTACGGACGAATGGAATCGGATATATTTTGCTGTTGCTTACCCTCACAACCGCAACAGCTTAAACAAGTTGTGCACGATTCCAGAATCAAGCTTGCGCAATTTAACCCCACCTACGACATTGTGCCCTCCATAGGCCTTTATTTGATTGAGGATAACAGCATAACCATTGAAACCATGTATAACCGCGCATCGCAAGCCGCTAAAACGTGCAAGGGCAATTATGTGGACTATTATGCATTTTACGACCAAAGCATGAGCCAAAAATTGAATCTGGAGCAGGAAATCACCAATGAGATGAACCACGCGCTTGAAAACGGTCAGTTTCAAATTTACCTACAGCCGCAATACAACATTCAGCAGGATCAAATGAACGGGGCGGAGGCGCTGGTACGCTGGATTCATCCCCAAAAAGGAATCATTGCGCCAGGCGAATTTATTCCCGTATTTGAGCGCAATGGCTTTATCACAAAGCTTGACTTTTATGTTTGGGAGCAGGTCTGCCTGTGCTTGCGCAAATGGATTGTTCAGGGCAAAAAACCCAAGCCAATTTCAGTGAACGTTTCAAGGGTTCATCTGTATAATCCCAGACTGGCAGAAAACATTTTACAGCTTGTACAGCGTTACGAGCTGGACCCAGCGTTGCTCCATTTGGAATTAACGGAGAGCGCTTATACCGATAACCCGACCGTTGCGATTGATACCATCGCACAATTGCAAAGCTACGGCTTCGTCATTTTGATGGACGATTTTGGAAGCGGCTATTCATCCCTGAACATTTTGAAGGACATTGCAGTCAATGTGTTAAAAATTGATATGCGGTTTCTGTCCCAAACCAAAATCGCGGGGCGCGGTGAAAACATCATTGCCTCTGTGGTGCGCATGGCGAAATGGCTCAACATTCCTGTGGTAACAGAAGGCGTTGAAACAAAGGAGCAAATGGAGTTTCTCAAAAGCATTGGCTGTGATTTTATTCAAGGGTTTTATTTTGCCAAGCCAATGCCTGTGGCAGATTATGAAGCGCTGTGCGAGCATGGCGCAAATGCGGCAACGCTTGATCAAAGCAATGCAGGCTTAGCCTCCTACCATTTTGATGAGCTGTTTGTACAAAACCCTCAAATGGAAAAGCTGTTTGGCAATACGCAGCAGGCAGCTGCTCTGTACGAGTTTTCTGGCAAGCATATAGAGCTGATTCGCGCCAACAATGCGTATCATCATTTGTTTGGGCAAACAGAGGAGCTTGTGAAGACGCTGGATATGCTTAGCTTTGTAGACGAGGCGGATCGCCAAACGGTGCTGGACGCTTTTTTAGCCTGCGATACCATGGAGCATACGGCAGTGTGCGAATATGTTTGCAGACGCACAGGGTGTGCGCCCTTATGGATACGCGAGGAGCTTACCTATGTATCTGCCATTGGAGAAAAAAGCATACTGACGGGTACATTAACCAATATTACCTTGCGCAAGGAAATTGAACGGGAACTGCATCATTACCGAAACTCCCTATTGTCACATACCGAAGGGAGCAACACCATTTTAATTGTAGATGATGCTTTGACCAATCGCATGATATTGCGGAAAATATTTGAGAACCGCTATCATATTTTGGAGGCTGAAAACGGAAAAGTTGCACTGCGGATATTAAAAGAGCATAAAGCCAAAATTGATGTGATTCTGCTTGATATTATGATGCCTGTAATGGATGGCAAAGCGTTTTTATTGCAAAAACAAAAAGCACCCGAGCTAGATAGCATTCCTGTGGTGATGATTACAGCGGATGATAGCCCCGAACAGCAGGTGACCATGCTTTCATTGGGCGCAAGTGACTATATTGTAAAGCCGTTTATTCCCGAAATTGTGGCAAGACGCGTCAAAAATGTCATGGGCTTTAATCGGCATTTTAAGGAAATGATCCGTGAATACAGCAATATGTCTGAAAAAGTGAAAACAGATCAAATGACAAAGCTTCTCAACCGAACGAGCGCCGAGGAAATGATCACACAGCAATTAAATGCGCATAACGGTTTACATGCAATGATGATGCTGGACATTGATAATTTCAAAGGCATTAACGATAGCCGCGGGCATATCATGGGCGATATCGTCATCCAAGCCGTTGCAAAAAATCTCCGTGAGTTTTTTAGACAAAATGATATTGTTGCACGCATGGGCGGGGATGAGTTTGCCGTTTTTATTGATGATATACCAAAACGGAAAATGGCAGAGGAAAAAGCAAGCGATTTATGTAAAAAGCTTTCGCACATCACAATCAACAATGAAAACATGATGGTATCCTGCTCCATCGGCGTGGCTATTTCAGATCAAGAAAACGATACCTTTGCATCGCTTTACAGAGATGCGGATAAGGCGCTCTATAATGCAAAATGCAACGGAAAATGCAGTGTTTCTGTGTTTGGCAAGGATACCGCTGAAGCGATTACAAAGCGAATCACCGATGCGGACGGCATTATCAACGATGTACAGGACTGCCTGTACATTAGCAACATTGATACCTATGAACTGCTTTATGCCAATGATTACGCTTGCCATATGGCGGGTATTCATAAGCAGGATTATATCGGTAAAAAATGCTACGAAGTGCTTTTGCACAAAAATGCACCCTGTGATTTTTGTGCGAGAGATAAATTATCGGAAACAGAGGTATATACAAGAATTTTCCATGCACCTGATTTCCCCAATGCCTTTTTACTGCGCGGAAAAAAGCTCAATTGGAATGGTATACCCGCACATTTGGAAATTGCGGTGGAACTCAAAGACCGCTCAGAGGAGGTAACAAACCATGAACCATGAATTGACTTATGCTAAACCCAATGTGCTTAAAAAAGATATTTCCGAGGTCATTGAAGATTTTTGCCTGCTGGCGGTGCCTAGCGGTTTTTCGATTGCAAAGCTTCATCCGAAATTTCAAGTGATGTTTGTTAACGATGTCTATGTGCATTTGATTGGTTTTGACAGTATGGAGGAAATGCTCCATACCATCGCTTCTGATATCATGAGCTTTATTCACCCCGATGATGAGCAAATGCTAAGGAACGCGCTGATAGAACGAAAAGGCTGTTATGAACCCTATGAATTGACTTTTCGTGCCATTACAAAAAGCGGAAACGAAATATGGCTATCGCAGAAATCAAGGCATATGATGGATGCAAAGGGCGATGAATACGTATTCACCTATTATACCGATATAACAGAAAAAAAGCAGGCGGAACAGCTGATTGACGCGGGTATTCGGGGATATGATATTTCCTTGTGGGAATGGGATATCTTAAAAAGCACCTGCCATCAAGCCATTCATTCCTCACGCTGTAATCCAAGCAATATTTCGGATTTTGATGATTTTCCCAATTGCTTATTCAGCTCCAAGCATTATCATCCAGACAGCGTTAAAACAGCTCGCAGTGTTTTTAAACGCGTATTAAACGGTGAAAAAAAGGTGGAGGCGGTGCTTCAAACCTTTGACCCTATCACCAAAGAATATTGGTGTGAAAGCGTTTGCTATACAACCCTATTTGATAAAGCGGGAAAACCTGTGAAGGCTGTGGCGATTGGAAAAGACATTACGAAGCAAATTGCCATGCAGCATGAGATTGTTTTGGGAACCAAAAAATACGAAACCCTGGTCAATTCCATACCAGGCGGGGTAGGCTTATACAAAGGCAACGAAGAACTAACCCCTATTTACATGAGTGAGAATACCTTTGCGCTTTGCGGTATGACCAAAGCTGAATATATGGCCATAGCAAAAGACAATACCTTTTTGATTTTCCACCCTGATGATGTGGCAGGGATGCGAGCGGAGATCAAAGCATCGCTTGCACAGAACCGCAGATTGAATTATGCGCATCGCGTTTTGCAAAAGGATGGAGGCTACCGCTGGATTCAGGTTTCAGGCGCATGGCTGGATGAAGAGCAGGATGGCTATCCCGTGCTATGTACCGTTTTTACAGACATTCACGAGCAGTACAAAACACAACAGGCCTTGCGTGAAAGTGAAATGCGGTATCACATAGCGGTGCGCTCCTCCAATATTAACATTTGGGAATACCACTATGACAGCGATTCGATGGTGATCTTTTCAAAGTCGCCCAAGGTGGAAGGCGAACGGCTGGTTATACCCCATTATATGGAATCTGTGTTTAATGAGGGGCATGTTCGCAGTGACTGTGTAGCGGCCTATCAAGACATGTTTGAGAAAATGAAGAATGGGGCAGAGGAAGCTACAAGTGACATTTGGATTCGTCAAAAGCCCGAGGATAAATTTTGGTGCGAGCGACTCACCTATACCAATTTGTTTGATGAAAGCGGAAAGCCCATTAAAATGTTTTGCGTGGGCAGTGACGTAACCCATGAAAAGGAAGCGGAAAAACGGTATCACGATGAGGTTTCCTGTCGCATGGCGATGCAAAGCGTTACGTTGGCGTCTCTCAACGGAAATTTAACACAAAATAGCATTGTGGATCACAAGAGCCGTTTTGAAGAGATTACCAAAAAAATGCAGAATGCAAAAACGCTTCAGGATTATTTTGATGATGTTGCGAACAACTTAATGACAGAAGCCACCAGAGAAATGTATGCGGCTACCTTTAACCGCGAGGAAATGCTCAGGCGTTTTGCAAGCGGTGAAACCACGCTATCTCTTGAAACAACGCGCACCATTGAAAACCATATCTATTGGACTGCTATTTTTGCGCATATGATGAAGCAAATTGACACTGGCGATGTGATGGTATTCATCTACGCTACGGACATAACCAATGAAAAAGTGATGCACAACATCATGAATGCCATTGTCAAAACAGATTATGAATTTTTGGTGGTAGTGGATGGACTGCACAATACAGCGGTTCGCTACAGCGAAAATCATTATGGAAATTACTATGCATTGGAAAGCGATCACTTTGAAGAAGAAACGCAAGCCTATTTTCAGGAATATATCTGCCAAGAAGATTCGGAACGCTTGTGCAATGAAGTTACCATCAAAAACATCCTTGCCAAGCTTGATGACCATAGCTCCTATTCGGTGTTTTACAGCGTTCCCAATCCAAGCGGCGGCATTTTGAAGAAGCAGTTAAAGTTCAGCTATATCGATAGCGATTTAAAGTCCTTCCTCATGGCGCGTTCCGATATGACAGATGCTTTTGCGGAGGAAGAGCGCAAGCAAAAGGAGCTTGTGACTGCATTGCAAATGGCGGAACAAGCCAACGAAGCCAAATCTGATTTTTTATCTCAAGTAAGCCATGAAATCAGAACACCCATTAATGCCATCATCGGTCTTGCACAGGTGGCGGAATACAACTTACACGATCCAGTGCTGATCAAAGACTGTATTGACAAAGCCAAGCTTTCATCGCAGTATTTACTCTCTTTGATTAACGACATTTTGGACATGTCAAAGATCGAAAGCGGCAGGGTCGTGCTGAAAAACGAAGTGATTGATTGCAGTCGATTTTTAGAACGCATCAAAACAATCATTATGGCACAGTCAAGCTTGAAGGATATTGAGTTTTCTGTAACGGGTGGCGAGCATTGCGATAGCTATTATCGCGGTGATGCGCTTCGCCTACAGCAGGTGATCATCAACATACTTTCAAACGCCGTTAAGTTCACACCCAACAGGGGCAAGGTTGGTTTGGAAATTTCGTACAGTCAACAGGATGACGAAACTGGCTTGATTTGCTTTCAAATGAAAGATACGGGAATAGGAATCAGTCCTGATTTTTTACCCAAGCTATTTGATCCTTTTGCACAGGAGCATCACGGCGAGGCGTTTCAATACGGCGGAAACGGCTTGGGGCTTGCCATATCACACAACCTAGTGAAATTAATGGGCGGAAGCATAGAGGTGCAAAGCACCTTAGGCATAGGCACCACCTTTACAGTGCGTGTTCCGCTGACCGTTGAAAAAAATGCGCCCAAAATAGAAAGCATCGCAAAGGCAGACAGCCAAATCAGGGAGTATGATTTTACGGGCAAGCGCATCATGCTGGTGGAAGATCATCCCATGAATATCATGGTGGCTAGGAAATTGCTAGAGCATGTGCATGCTGAGGTGGATGTTGCTGAAAATGGAAAATTAGCGATTGAGCTATTTCGATCCATGCCAGAGCACAGCTTTGACGCGATCCTCATGGATATTCGCATGCCGGTGATGGATGGATTGCAAGCGGCAAAAGCGATTCGCGGCTTGAACGATGGCTGGGCGAAAGCAGTTCCGATCATTGCCATGTCCGCCAATGCTTTTGACGAGGATGCAGAAAAATCCAAAGAAGCGGGCATGAATATTCACTTATCCAAACCCATTGATGCACAGCAGCTATACTGTACACTGTATAGCTTTTTGGACAAAAATTGATGCAGCGATCCTGGAAGGTTTTCACCATCTGCCAGTTTCTTGCGTTCAGCAGTTCTTCCAAGCTTTCGTTTCCTGCTGCACCTAGAAACTCGGTGAAGGCTATTTGCTTAGCATATCCGCAACTGAGCTTCTAGCGATGGTGCATGGACGTACCGGGAGCATACACGAATATTTGCATAGACATTCTCTGACAAGTTTATGTTTTCGACGTAAACTCCTCGCATTCCTCTAGCAGAGCCGAAATCGCATACAGCGGCAGATTGAGCAGCTTCTCTTCTGCACGGTAGTCTGACATGGATGTTCGAACGCCGAAGTCCAATCCGTTTGCGCTGACAAAGGACTTTAAGCTCTTGGCTTGAAGATTTTCTTCGGCTTTGACTTCAATGGGAATGACGCGTCCGCTGTGCTGTAAAACAAAATCAACCTCGCCATTTGACTTTTCCGCCGACCAGTAATAGGGCGTGCGTGCCAGCTCTGCGATGACCTGCTGGCACACATACTGTTCCGTAAGAGCGCCCTTAAACTCGGTAAAGATACTGCTGCCCTTGAGCAGCGTTTTGGCGTCAATATCAGCCATTGCCGCCAGCAGTCCCACATCCACAAAATACAGCTTGAAGGATGAAAGCTCGGCGTAGGCTTTCAGCGGAAACGCGCCCTTTGTGACACGGCTGATTTTGTGACACAAGCCGCAGTCCAGCAGCCATTGAATGGCGATTTCAAAATCCTTTGCCCGCGCTCCTTCACGAAGCACGCTGTAGATGAACTTTCGGTTCTCCTTGGCAAGCTGTGAGGGAAGCGCATCCCACACCATGCGGATACGGGGTACAACCTCGATTGCCGCGTGCTTGGAGAAGTCCTGCTCATAGTCCGAAAGCAAACGCCGCTGGATATGCCGCACCTGCGTTAGGTTCTTTTCCTCCACATAGGAACGGACAGCTTCCGGCATACCGCCAATATAATAGTAATTGCGCAGAAGGTCGATGTAGCGATCCTTGAAGGTTTTCACCATCTGCCAGTTTCTTGTGGTCAGCAGCGCTTCCAGTCGTTCGTTGCCGGTCGCATCCAGAAATTCGGTGAAGGATAGTGGATACAAATCCATGGTATCGACTTTTCCCACAGGATACGACGTGCCTTGTTGCAGCGCAATGCCCAGCAGTGAACCGCCCGCAAGGATGTAATAGGACTGCTGCTCATTCTCGGTGAAATACTTGAGAGATTGCAGGGCTGCCGGAACCTCTTGAATTTCATCGAGGACAATCAGCGTGTTTGTGGGGTCAATCTCCACGTTGCTTTCGATGGAAAGCCCTTGAACGATTCTTTCAATGGAAAAATCGCCCGAGAACAGCATCTTCATGCGCTCGTTGCGGTCAAAGTTGATATAGGCAAGCTTTTCAAAATACTGCCTGCTAAATTCCTTCATGAGCCATGTCTTGCCGACCTGACGCGCTCCACGCAAAATCATGGGCAGCGGATGCTTTTGAGCCTTCCATGCCACCAGCTGCTCCATTGCTTTTCGTTTCATCCTCATCACCTCCCTGCTTATAGTATATCCAGCTAACAGCAAATAGTCAAACGAAAAAATGTAATTATTCAAAGGAAAGTCGAACGAAAATATGTTGATTGCGCTGGTTTAGGTCAGTTTGCCATTTGAACGATCTGCCGTTGCGACTCCGAAACGTCTGCGTCAGGCTGAATGATGCCGATCTCTTGACGAAAAGCAATGGAAGAAACCAAGGGCGAAAGTGAAAGCCTTGTGCAAGTTGGGCATTCCACCCGACAAAGCATATGAATGGGGTAACACTCGGCTTGGGTGCTGGCGAATTGCTGGAAGTCCGATATTGCAATGGCCCATAACAAACGGAAGGCTCGTAGCTGCTGGATATGATGAACGATCCGCACAGTACGAGCGCTTACGAAAACTACACTTAAGCAGTTGAACCGCCTTGTACCGAACGGTACGCATGGTGGTGTGAGAGGTCGGCTAGGGCATTAAGCCCTAGCCTCCTACTCGATTTCGTTTCCACTTTTCTTCGTGCTTTTTGGTTGTTGGCTGGCATGATGTTGAATAGAATCAGAGGTAAATTTCGGCTTGTGACACTGTAATCATAATATACTGCTATAATACTGACGTTTTGCGGCCATAACAGTGACAAAAAGGCGACATATTGAAAAACGCTGATGAGGCTGTATATATAGCATAATTAATGCAAATTCATAAAATCTAAAATATTAGGAAGAAACTCTTGAAGAAATCCGTTATATAGCTAATAAGAACCCTTTATGAAAGATCGTTGTGAGTAAATTTGTTGCATGGAGGGAAACATAATATGAGAATACTTTGGTTATTAATAATCCTCACGGTGCTTTTGTTCACTAATTCAGGAGCATTAGCCGGCACTGAAGAAGCGAATGACGTTGCGAACATGCCTGTAACTATCAAAGCACTTATTAATAGCAATGGCTGGAGTGGTTTGGAAATGGCTAGTTCGGAAACGATAAAGGAAGCTCAGAAAGAATTAAGCATTCCTCCAACGATTCCTGCCGGAACCCTATCAGCAAAAGAAATTCAGTTCGCTCTGGGGAAAAAGTACAAAGTATATCAAGGGCCAGGTGAAGATTATGGGCAGGCTGGAAACGGTAAGGCAGTTGTCAGCACAAATGACGTGATACAAGTCTATGGCGAAGAAAATGGATGGGTTTTGATCCAATACTCGATAGATAGAAATCACATGCGCTTTGGCTATATCTATGGAAATGATCTACCAAAAGAGGCCAAGGAAAGCAAGCTGGTATGGCTCAATAAACCTGCTTTTCTTTTGAGGGAAATTGCCGTTACGGACGATCCATTGAACAGCCAGAATCCGATGCTGGTTCTTAAAAGCAATATTAAAGTTACTCTGCTTGGGACTATAGATGAATGGGCATATATTGAATCTGCTAACGGTGACTGGATACGAGGATTTGTCAAATCAGAAGTGTTAACATATGATCAGGTTATTGAATTGAGCAATCAATCGAATGGTTTGGTTAACGGGACTTTGATTCTTACAGCAGATCATCAACTCACTGTCAGTATGACGATGAACGTTGAAAATTTGCCTGAAAAGTTCATACTTGAGAACGAAGCTGGCGAGCTAATAGGAGAAGCTATGCCTATACTGAACCAGCGCAGTAGTTATTCTGCGTATACTGTTTTACTAAACGATATAACCTGTATCAGTTTTATCCCCGTATATAATAATGGTTCGCGCGGCGAAGAGCTGTTCAACGTTGCTTGGTAAATGGCATTGGACTATAAATACGCTACCATAATACCGATGCTTTGCTGTCAATAGAATAGCTGACAAACTTCTGTACGCACGCGAAGCCCATGGGAGTGAAGGTCAGATCTTTGCCTCTGCATTCTAACAGCTTAGGCAACGAGACGTCCCAGCCTTTTGGCTGGCTGTTTTTACACCATGAAGAATGGAGCATACCAAATCGAAAGATACATCATACTTAGTATCCTTGCCATGGTTTTATTGCAAATGATTGCGCTCCATTTTAGTTTACAATGCTCGTCTTTGTCTTTCCGTTTTCTCCGCACACCTTCACGCAACATTGTGTCTGAAGTTATGGATGTCTTATCTTAGTAAATGGTTTTCTCTTTATGGCTCTTGATCACCTTTTACCTTTTCCCTCTTATTTCCTGAAGCCTCTTAGTTTTTAAACTTTTCACTGTCCAGTAGGGGCAGATAAGAAAAAATAAGAAAACCCCACATTCCAATACGTATGTGAGAAAAACAGGGAACAAACAGCGGACTTCGATCGTTTTATCTTTAGTTTGTGAGGGCTGATGGAACGTGAAGTTTGAAACAGTTACGTAATCAGCCACCATAATAAACGGTACAGCAAACAGGCTGTCAAGCGGCAGCCGAAAAGCAGGGATAGAGGAAATTAGGCAGAGGTCGGTAACGGAGGGTCGTCCGTAATGGCATAACCCCTCAGTCGCAAAAGCTCCAAGCCTCGCGACTTGGTAAGCACCTTCGCTTGATTGACAGAGCGGGGAGAAAGAAAACCGTCAGGAGAGTAAGGCGCCAGCTTGGACAGTATGTTCCAGATAGCGGTCAGGAGCATAC
>JAVXND010000015.1:0-54934 GCA_036645955.1 Clostridia bacterium
TATCGCTATGAACAAAAAACTATTGGGAGTAAGGTTAATATCGCAGTAAACCATGTATTCTCAGAAAACATCAAGAAGGTAAATCTAAATGCCGTTATACATGAAGAATATGAACTGTCTAAGAAAACGGTAAAAAAGATAAATGAATTCTCTACGATTTATGGAGAGTATGAAATCCGTAAGGATATTGCAGTAAAAGAAAAAGCAATAAGTTTGATTAATCCAATTGTTACAAGTTGGGAGAAAGAGTTTAAGTCACTAAAAATGGAGACTGTAGCTGAAAATCATTGTACTTTGTTTGGCATATATAAAGGGATTAATGCATTGATACACGTTGGAGATACGTGGGAAACGCCAGTTCGGGATTGCGATCCAAAGGTAGAATCTATTTTGCGAAGTGGTAAGAGGATTGGCTGCCTTCCACCGATTTTCCTTGGAAATGTCCAGATGTTCTACAATGGATTGTCGAGATTTAAAGGGAATAGAATATACTTGTCATTTGTACCTCAAAGAAATGTAATGCCAACAGGTTTTAAGAAATGCATAGTAATGCTGGTTCTTAGATATGATAAAGCAGCACCAATAGATGTAGAATCTTTAGCTTCGGAGTTGGTCGAATGCACAAACAAGTGCCTTAAAGAATACTGCTGTATTGACTAGGAATTTTTGAGGAGGATGATCTGTTTGACAATGATTGGTGATCTTGAGAAAAGTAACACATCGGCATATAGTGGAAAAACTGTAAAGGAGGTTTTTTCTGGTAAAAGTACAACCATCACACTTCGTGTTGTGCAACAGAATTATGTAATATCAGATAACAAACGCATAAGTTCAGCAATTGAGTTGATAAATAGCATTTGCGGAACAGGAGCTTTCAAAAAGGACAGGAAGTAATGTGTCACGCCACAAAGAAAATGTTAAAGTATTGCGGCATAATCGATCGAAAGCAAGGCAGAAAGGTAGTACGAGGGGAACCATTTTTGAAGCGTCTGTATTAACGCAGCGAAACGGAGGAGGGTAGTATTGAAACGAGTATAAAGTAAAGTTCGACAGGCAGGTATTAGGCGACATTGCGGAGAAAGTATATACGCGCGATTTGTTTGGGAGAGATCAGGTGTCTTGGAGACGAGGTCTCCACGCCGCTTGAGGCTCCCATCGTGCCGTTTGTACTATGCCAGAAAGACCGAGGTAATCACTATGAAGAAGCTTCTCGCACTCGTCATTGTACTCGCAATGGTATTCTCCTGCACCCTTTCCTGTGCCGAAACCGCTTTGTCCATTTCATCTCCCGTAGCTGCATTCGAGCAGGGCACACTCGTCAAGCAAGGCGCTATCACGGTGGTTGATCTCCACGGTACATGGCGCGAGATGGGGCGTCAGTATGGGCAGCTGCTGTCGGCTGAACTGGCGGAGGTTACCGCGTTTGTCGAAGCAATCATGAACGCGAAGGAAGGCAACGCCGAGAAAGCGCAAAACATTGCCGATTTGCAGGAGTATCAGACCCCGTACACGGTTCGTCAGTTCTTCGTAGGCATGGCGGAAACATCGGGACTGACGGAGAAGCAGCTTTATTTGGCGAACGCCGTGGAGCGCATCGCAGGATTGCCCCAGTGCAGCGCGGCGGCGGTGTGGGACGATTATACCGATGGGGCGCTTATTTTCGGACGCAACTATGACTACGGAGAGGCGTTCTTTTCTTTGAAGAACGATGTTGTCGTGGCGGTCTACCATCCGGCGGACGGGTCGCTTGCAACGGCTACCATTGGTTACGCGGGCGAGATCTACGCGGTGAACGGCATCAACGAGAAGGGCATCTTCCTGGAACTGAATAACGGAAAACCATCGGCCAACATCAAGTCGCCCGTGGCGCGTATCACCGGTACGACGCTGCTTTTTGACGTTCTGTTTGAAGCGGACTCGCTAAATTTTGTTGATTTGTTCTTTGATACGGCGCTGTGTAGCTCGTCCTACATCATCAATGTGGCGGACAGCGAAACGGCGCACTCCTATGAATGGTGCCCCATTGGCGTGGAGCGCGGTGATGCCGCTACGCCTGACGGGTTGCTCGTATCAACCAACCATTATGTCAGCGAGAACTGGGAGTTTGCCACGCCGACCGATGAGGAAAGCTGGATGTCCCTGACGCGCAGAAAGAATTTGATTGATCAATGCACGCAGAGCAAGGGCGCTATTGACGCGGCTCGCATGATGGAGATCATCGGAACGAGCAAGGAAGACGGCGGCTCAATGAACGAGTTTACTGTGTACCAGATGGTCGTGATCCCCGAAACGCTCACGCTCTGGCTGAGGGTGACCGATGCAACGCCGTGGACTGAGATCGATCTTGGGAGCTTTCTCAGACAGTGAGGGAATGAAGCTGTTGGCACAGCTGGTTTTGGACGCGGTAACACGTAACACTACTCAAAAAAGGTTTTAAACAGCCCAAGTTTATTCTTTATTTATATCCACATAAATTAGAATGTAACGATAAATAGAAAGGAAGACAATCCTCATGCAAACCGATTCACAACCCCCTCGTACCAAAAACAGAGGACGACCCAAGAAAAAACCGAATTTTGATGCTGAAAAGATCATGAATGAATTGCTTACCGCAGTTACGCAGAGCTACCAATCTCCGTCCATAGACGAAGCTGCACTTGACGATGGCTCTCACAAGCAACTGAAATTGGTGGCAAAGGAGTTTCAGATCACGCCGCTTAAGGTGCGCAAGCTGCTCATTACAAGCGGTGCGTACAGAACCGCCATGAGTGAGCGGATTGCGGCTTTAGCAGCAGCGGGATACACGATTGCTCAAATACAGGAGGCCACAGACCTTGGCCGTGCATCGGTACACAGCTATCTTCCGTATACCAAGGGCGTGTACAATGCGGATGAAATTAGCACGGATGCGGAGCGCGTGAAGCTGTACCGAGCTAGACAGAAAACAAGACAGCAGATAAAAGAAACAAGAAAATAGACCAACAGCACAAAAACATACCGCATACAGAATGAGCAAGTAAACAACAACAAACGTAAGCAAAAACAAATCCCCACAATCTGCAACCCCGCCGATAGATCAGCATAGATCACCCATAGATCAGCAACCCCGTCAATCAATTGCTAAACACAAGGCATTAGCGTATAATGTTGCAGATGTCAAAAGCGCATTTTTGCGAAACCAACAACCACCCATTGTACAAACAATCGGAAAACAATACAATGGGTGGTACACAACAAGCTGAAAGTGCGCTTCTGCTACCCCAACCGTATCAGGCATCAAATTTGAAACGGGGGCGACCTAGATGGATAAATGGGATATCCGCTTTATGAAGATGGCCTATTTGGTTTCGGAATGGACGAGCTGCTTTATGGAGGGGCGCAGCATCGGCGCGATTATTGTCAAGGATAAGCGCGTGATGACAACTGGCTATAACGGCGCACCCGCAGGCCTTAAAACCTGTAAGGAGCGCGGCGAATGCATGCGCAGGCGGCTCAACATTGAGTCGGGCACGCGGGCGGAGCTTTGCTATGCCATTCATGCGGAGCAAAACGCCATTTTGCAGGCAGCAAAGCTGGGCATCTCCATTGATGGCGGCACGCTTTATTGCACGCATCAGCCTTGCTCCGTGTGCGCAAAGATGATTATCAACGTGGGCATACAGCGCGTGGTGTATCAACAAGGCTACCCTGATCCGTTTTCGCTGCAGCTGTTTGCCGAAGCAAATGTAAAGCTGGAACGGTTTGACGAGCCGCTGGAATAATACTAAATAGCCATGCCGCAACATGCGGCATGGCTATTTAGTATAAACAAACGCGGTAACGCTATTTGGATGGGGCATCCGTGCCTATACAGCGCCCGCGAAGGCGGTTGATGGTGCGCTCTAAGGCTGTTTTGCTGTTGCCCCATGGCTTGTCTGTGTTGCGATAATCAAATTTGAGCGTAAACCATTCCAATTCCTGCTCTTCCGTGGTTAAGCTTTTTTGAAGCAACGCGAGCAATGAAGCGCAAAAGGTTTGTAGCTGTGCGGCATTTAACTGCTTTTGCGCATGCGTAAGCAGCTCCACAGCATGGGGGAGGCATACGCCCGATGAGGCATCCCATTTGGATTGAAAGGCTTTGTCGGTTTTATAGAGGTGTACAAAGGTGTGTAAATAGCGTTGCATATGCGAGTCTACATCCTCGCATATCACACAGGCTTCGCTGAAGGATCGCAGCTTGTGAATCAACTCGTCTGCGCCCCCTGCGGCTTTGCCAAACAAGCCGCCTTTTTGTGCGGGGATAAGCTTTTCAGCCGCTTTTAGCTTTTTGAGCAGCTCTTTTGAATGCGAATCCACAAGCAATGCGTGACCCAGGCGATTTCCCTGCACAAACAACTGTTGGTGATGCTTTGCACAAATCCCTCGTTCATTCACACGGATACGCGCATCAGGCTCCATCACGCTTCCCCCCAAGCTGCGTTCCACCTCTGAAAGCTCGCATTTTTGATGGAGCGCACAGAGCGGGCAATCACTTTCAAGCGCTATCGCATCCCAAACGGGAATGGTATCCAAATGATATTGCATAAATGTCCTCCGTCAAGTATAATGGTTGAAACCAATGGTAGCAGAAGAACGCATAAAGTGCAACTGCTACATATCTGTTTTTCCAACCGCATATCGTTTGATTGAAACGGTAGGCGGGAGGGAAATATGCATGCAGGGGAACAAGCGCGTATACCCTGGGAATGGCTTGTCGGGGAAATGGCTGAGCTACTTGCTTTTGTTTTTATCGTTGGTGGTGCTTTTATCGGGGCTTGTATGGCGCGGCAATGGCGAGGGCATCTTCATTGAGCTTTCAGCCACCGAAACGCCCATTCCTACGGATGAAAGCTTCGACGATGCGCAGGAGAGCCGCGAAATATCTTTGCCTGCTGGTGCGTGGGTGGCGCTACAGCTGGGTGCTTTTGAGGATGAAAAGTCCGCTTCTGAGCTTTCGGAGCAATTTAGAAAGCGCGGAGCGGCAGGCTACGTGTGGCATGATACGCGCTTTCGCACGCTGGCGGCGGTTTATCCCACACGGGAGGATGCGCAAAATGTGCGCACACAGCTTCAAAAGCAGCATACGATCGAAACTTTTTTGTACCAAATTAACTTGCCGGCGCTTCGGCTGCGCATGAATGGCATGAAGGGACAGCTTGATATTTTGGAGGCTGGCTTTCTTCACGCGAACGACCTGATTGCGCGTGAGCAGGAAATTGGCTTAACGCTGGATAGACAGGAAAACAGCGTCGCAAGTGCAATCCAGCAGTTGGCTGAGGTAAACGGTCAAATGGACTTGGTGGCGCTTCGGCTGAAGCAACGCTTTGTTCAACCCAGACACCAGAGCGTGCAAGGGCTGATTGAATGCTTTGAAAACTATTCTGAATTTTGCCGCACACTTTCCAATGAGGATAGTGAAGTAACCTTGGCGACAAAAATCAAGTATCAAACCATTCATACGCTTTACCTGCTCAAGAATGTGTACGATGCACTTGGAAATAGTTGAACCATACAGAGGAGGTTGATCAATGTGACCATTCAAGACCTGATTCCGATTTTAGACGCAAAGGTTCTTTGCGGAGAGGACAAGCTTGATCAGGAGGTAAACAGCGCCTGCGGAAGCGATTTAATGAGCGATGTGCTGGCTTTTGTAAAGGACAAAACCGTGCTCATTACAGGCCTTACCAACGTGCATGTGATGCGGACAGCCGAAATGCTTGATATCCATTGTGTTATTTTTGCGCGTGGTAAAATCCCCGCACAGGAAGTGCTGGATGAAGCGTTAGAGATTGGCATTGCAGTGCTTGCAACAGAGCATACCTCCTATACAACCTGCGGTCTTTTATACGAAGCGGGCATAAGAGGTACGAATGAACGAAGCGGCGTGTAAGCGCACGAAAGAGGATTGCAATGCAGGACAACTTGCTGGTAGATACCTATCATGTACACACGGGCGAATTCGAAACTGCGGGAGATGCTTCGGGCAGTATCAAAAGAAAGCTCAAGCAAATCGGCGTGGATAGCAATATCCTTCGCCGTATTGCAGTAGCGGCTTATGAGGCGGAGCTGAACCTGATTATCCACAGCATGGGCGGAACGCTCACCACCAAAATGAGCCCGGAAAAAATTATTTTAATTTCGCAGGATGTAGGGCCTGGCATTGCCGATATCAGCAAAGCAATGCAGGAGGGCTTCTCTACTGCCAGCGATGAAGCGCGTGATTTAGGCTTTGGCGCAGGCATGGGCTTGCCCAATATGAAGCGGAATGCCGACGCCTTTGAAATTGAGAGCGAATATGGTGTGGGCACACGCATTGAAATGGCATTTCGTTTCACCAAATGATACGCAAGCCAAATGAAAGCATGAAAAAGACATCGTCTTTCGGAGGTCATAAGCAATGAATGAGAAGAGATTTCATTCGGTTCGGTTGGATAAGGACAAGTGTAAGGGCTGTACCAATTGCCTGAAACGCTGCCCGACCGAAGCCATCCGTGTGCGCGGCGGGCGCGCGCATATCATTGACGAACGATGTATTGACTGTGGAGAGTGCATACGCGTGTGCGACTATCACGCCAAATATGCCCAGACGGATCCATTGTCAAGTATCAACCAATTTAAATATAAAATTGCTCTGCCTGCGCCCTCGCTGTATGGGCAGTTTAAGCATCTTCTTAGTGTTTCACAGGTGTTGGATGGCTTGCTCAAAATGGGCTTTGATGAGGTGTTTGAGGTGGCGGAAGGCGCGGATATTGTAACGCGCGCCATTCGTGAGCGCATGCGAAGCATTCCCAAGGAGCGCTACCCCGTGATTTCGTCCGCTTGCCCTGCCATTGTGCGCTTGATTCGCGTGCGCTTTCCAGAGCTGATTCCGCACATCATAGACGTGCGCCAACCCATGGAGGTGGCGGCGATGGTGGCAAAACGCGAATTTGCTAAAAAAAGAGATGTGCCCATGGAGGAAATCGGCTGCTTCTTTATTTCACCCTGTCCTGCTAAGATGACGGCGATTCGCAACCCCATTGGACACGAAACCTCCGCTGTGGATGGCGTAATCTCCATCCTTGAAATATATGGCTTGCTGGCGGGGCATGTGAAGGGCTTTTCGGTGGAATCACACAGGTCCTGCGCGACCGCTTACGGCGTGGGTTGGGCAAACAGCGGCGGTGAAGCCGCGGCGGTTTGCCCTGAACACAGCATGGCGGTGGATGGCATAGAAAATGTGATTCGCGTGCTTGAGGAAATTGAAAACAACAAATTACAGGATTTGGTTTTCTTTGAAGGCGCGGCTTGCACGGGCGGCTGCGTCGGCGGGCCGCTTACCTTTGAAAACAGCTATGTAGCGCGGGGCGCGGTTCGTGCGCTGATGAACGGCTGTGACATTACGCACCCCGATGAACGCGTGAACGCCTCCTACCTGACCAAATATCACTTGATGACGGATAAGCCCATTTCACCCAACAGCGTCATGCGCTTAGATGAAGACATTGTGGAGGCCATGCGCAAGCTGGAACAGCTTGAAGAGATTGTGCGAAGCTTGCCCGGGTATGACTGCGGCAGCTGCGGCAGTCCCACCTGCAGAACGTTTGCAGAGGACATTGTACGCGGCTATTGCAACAAAATGGATTGCATTCATATCCTCAAGGACCAGCTCAAAATCATGGCGCAAAAAATGGTTGAATTAGCAAAAACAACAAGAGAGTAGGGGGATATACTTTGAAAACAAGCGAACTCATGACATTGCTTGAGGCAAAAAACATTGTAGCTGGCGCAGATCTTGGGCAAGAGGTGACCTGCGGATATTCCTGCGACCTGCTTAGCTGGGTGCTGGCTCATGGAAAACAGGGCATGGCATGGTGTACGGTACAAACGCATGTGAATGTGGTGGCGGTGTCCGTGCTTATGGAAATGGCTTGCGTGATTTTAACCGAGGGCGTAGCCCCTGAGGAGGCTACCCTCAAAAAGGCGGAGCAGGAAGGCATGCCCCTATTGGCTACGAAGAAAACAGCCTACGAGGTTTGCGGATTAATGAGCAAAGCGGGCGTGCTTGCGCCCGTAGACTAACCATGGAAGCCTTTTGTGATTTGCATTTGCACAGCTGCCTATCCCCCTGCGCAGACGATGAAATGACCCCGTGGAACATGGTTGGCATGGCACGTGTGAAGGGCTTGGATGTGATTGCAATTACCGATCATAATTCTGCTTTGAACGCGCCTGATGCGGTGGCGGCGGGGGAAGCCTATGGGGTAGCGGTGATTCCGGGCATGGAGATTACCAGCAAGGAGGAGGTTCATCTTCTTGCTTATTTTGAAACCCTTGAAGACGCACTGCGCATGGGTGAAGAAATTTATGCGCATTTGCCTGATGTGCAAAACAATGCGGCTTTGTTTGGCAACCAGCTCATTATGCGCGATGGGGACACGCCAAGCGGAACCGTAGAAAAGCTGTTGATAGCCGCTACGGATTTGAGCGCAGACGAGGTTTGCGCTATGGTTCGTGCCCATCATGGCTTACCCATACCCGCGCACATCAACCGCGGGCACAACGGTATGATCGGCGCTTTGGGCTTAATGCCCTTTTTGCCGCAATACCCTGTGGTGGAGGTTGCAAGCGCTGTACCCTGCCCCCCCTATGCCACAAAAGGGCGTTTTTTGCTGCATTCAAGCGATGCCCATCGCTTGGAAGACATGCAGGAGCGTTTTTTTTCGTTGGAGGTGGAGCAAGCAACGGTAAAAAATATCATTCACTTGCTTCAAAAAAAGTGCGATGCTTGCGAATGAAAACCGTGAAAAACCAATACCTGGAACATGAAAAATTAATTTTTCTTCAACTTGTCGAAAATTCGTGCTTTTTTGTTTGATATATGTTAAACTACATAACGTACGCATGTCTTTACAGCGTGCAAATTGTACCGTATCATAAATGGAGGAGGTCTTAGGCTGCCATGTCCAATCATAATGAAAAGTATGAAAAGCTGGCGGAAGTCATCAAGGAGCACAAAGAGCAAAAGGGTGCGCTCATGCCTGTGTTGCAGGCCGCACAAAGCATCTTTGGCTGTGTTCCCGCCGATGTACAGAAAATTATCGCCGACGGTCTGAAGGTTACGCTGAGCGAAGTTTATGGCGTAGCTACATTCTATTCCCAGTTCTCTTTGCAACCCAAGGGTACCTATGTCTGCGGTGTTTGCTTGGGAACTGCTTGCTATGTCAAGGGCTCTCAGAAGGTGCTGGATAAGCTTTGCAGTGAACTTGGTATTCAAGTGGGTCAAACCTCTGTGGACGGTCGGTTTACCGTGCAAGCTACGCGCTGCTTAGGCGCATGCGGCTTAGCACCCGTCATGATGATCAACGATGAAGTCTTCGGCCGCTTAACGGCAGAAGAAATCCCCAGCATCCTTTCCAAGTACAAGGCATCTTAAAGCAATGCGAGACTTGAGCATGCATGTTTTGGACATTGCCCAAAACAGCATCAAAGCGGGCGCAACGCTGGTGACGGTTACGTTTACAGTTGATGAAAAACAGCTGCTTAGCTTTGCCGTTTCAGACGATGGCTGCGGTATGAATGCTGACTTTCTTTCACGGGTAACAGATCCGTTTACCACAACGCGCACCACTCGCAAAGTGGGTTTGGGCATACCCATGCTCAAGCAAAGCGCTGAAATGTGCGGCGGCGAATTTGGCATTGAAAGCGAGGTTGGGGTAGGCACAACCATTCACGCCACCTTGGACCGAAAGCATATTGATTGCATTCCCATGGGAGATATTTGCGACTCGCTGTTTACCCTTGTGGTGCTCAATCCCGATAAGCCGGAATTCCTGTTCAAAGCTTCGTCACCCAAGGCTTCCGCGCTGTTTGATACGCGCGAGGTGCGCGCTGTGCTCACGGGTGTAGCGCTCAATGAGCCGGAGGTATCAAGCTGGATCAAAGAAAGCATAGACGAAGAATTCAAACCTATTTTGGAGGTGTAACAGATGAAATCATTAGCTGAATTGGAAGCAATTCGCCAAAAAACGTTGGACAAGGTGTCCATGCGCAAGGATGCGGATGAGGGCATTCGCGTGGTTGTGGGCATGGCAACCTGCGGTATTGCGGCAGGCGCTCGCCCCGTGATGCTCAAGTTTCTTGAGGAAATCCAATTGCGCGGACTCAAAAACGTAACCGTATCACAAACTGGCTGCATTGGCATGTGCCGCTTAGAGCCGATGCTTGACGTGCTTGTGCCCGGTAAAGAAAAGGTCACCTATGTAAAGGTCACCCCTGACATGGTGGCGCGCATTGTTGCAGAGCATATTGTTAACGGGCGTCCCGTGGGTGAATTTACCATTGGCGCCGCTGAAGGCAAATAAGAACGCTAAGGAGGAACGAACATGGATCTTTTTCGCGCACATGTGCTTGTTTGCGGCGGTACCGGCTGTTCTTCGAGCGGCTCTAACAACCTCATCAAGCGCTTTGAAGAACAGATCGAGAAAACCGGCCTAGCCAAGGAAGTCAAAGTTGTCCGCACGGGCTGCTTCGGTCTTTGCGAAGCTGGCCCTGTTGTGATCGTGTACCCTGAAGGCACGTTCTATAGCCGCATCCGCGTGGAGGATGTGGACGAGATCGTGGCAGAGCATCTGCTCAAGGGCCGTATCGTGCAGCATTTGGTATACAAAGAAAAGGCTGAAGAGGAAGAACAGCATCTTACACTGGAAAACATTGATTTCTACCGCACACAGAAGCGTCTTGCGCTTCGCAATTGCGGCGTTATCGACCCTGAGAACATCGATGAATACATCGCCTTTGACGGCTACAAGGCACTTGCAAAGGTGCTGACTGCCATGACTCGCGAAGAGGTGATCGATGAGGTGCTGAAATCTGGCTTGCGCGGCCGTGGCGGCGGCGGATTCCCCACAGGTCTGAAATGGAAATTTACCTACAACTCTCAATCCGATCAGAAATATGTTGCTTGCAACGCTGATGAAGGCGACCCCGGCGCGTTCATGGATCGCTCCATTTTGGAAGGCGACCCGCATGCGGTGCTGGAAGCCATGGCGATTGCCGGCTATGCCATTGGCGCAAGCGAGGGCTACATCTACGTGCGTGCGGAGTACCCCATTGCTGTAAAACGCCTTGAAATTGCAATTGCGCAGGCTCATGAATATGGCTTGCTGGGCAGCGGCATTTTTGGCACTGATTTCAACTTTGATATCTTCATTCGCTTGGGCGCAGGCGCGTTCGTTTGCGGTGAAGAAACGGCGTTGATGGCCTCCATTGAGGGCAGACGCGGCGAACCTCGTCCCCGTCCGCCGTTCCCTGCGGTGAAGGGTCTGTTTGGTAAGCCCACCATGCTTAACAACGTGGAAACCTATGCCAACATTTCGCAGATTATTTTGAACGGCTCCGATTGGTTCAAGAGCATCGGCACCGAGCGCAGCACAGGCACCAAGGTATTTGCCTTGGGCGGCAAGATCAACAACACAGGCTTGGTAGAGGTGCCCATGGGCACGCCCCTGCGTGAGATTATTTACAACATCGGCGGCGGCATTCCCAACGGCAAGGCCTTCAAGGCTGTGCAAACGGGCGGCCCCTCCGGCGGCTGCATTCCTGCCTCCAACCTAGATGTGCCGATCGAATACGATACGTTGATTGAGATTGGTTCCATGATGGGCTCTGGCGGTATGATTGTCATGGATGAAGACAACTGCATGGTGGATATTGCACGCTTCTTCCTTGATTTTACGGTGGACGAGAGCTGCGGCAAGTGCGTTCCCTGCCGTATTGGCACAAGGCGCATGCTTGAAATTCTTGAGCGCATTGTAGAAGGCAAGGGCGAAGACGGTGATATTGAAAAGCTGGAGCTGTTGGCGGCTAACATCAAGGCCACCGCGCTTTGCGCCTTGGGTCAAACTGCGCCAAACCCCGTGCTTTCTACCATCCATTACTTCCGCGACGAGTACGAGGCGCACATCAAAGAAAAACGCTGCCCCGCACATCATTGCCAGAAGCTGCTCAACTACGAAATTACTGACAAGTGCCGTGGATGCACGGCTTGCGCCAAGGTTTGCCCTGTGAACGCGATTACGGGCACCGTGAAGGAAATGCACCACATTGACACCAAGGTGTGCATCAAGTGCGGCTCCTGCATGGAAAAATGCCGTTTCGGCGCCATCGTCAAGAACTAATATCCGCATAAGGAGGAACGAACATGGAACAGATGATTCCGCTAACTATTGACGGCGTGCAGGTCGAGGTTCCTGCGGGTGCGACAGTGCTTGAGGCGGCGCATATCGCGAAGGTGAACATTCCCACGCTTTGTTTTTTGAAAGACATTAACGAAACCGCTAACTGCCGCCTTTGCGTTGTGGATTGCGGCGGACGTGCGCTGCAAGCTGCTTGCGTTACGCCCGTTACCCCCAACATGGTGGTCAAAACCAATACGCCTGCCATTCGCGAATCTCGCAAAATTAACTTGGAACTCATTTTAAGCAACCACGAAATGAAATGCCTTACCTGCGAACGCAGTCAAAACTGCGAGCTGCAAAAGCTGTGCTTGGATATGGGCGTTGCGGATGGCTCCCACTTTGAAGGGGATCATTCCAATTACGAGCTGGACGAAACCTCGCCCTCCATTGTGCGCAACAACAACAAGTGCGTGCTTTGCCGCCGCTGTGTGGGTGCTTGCGCCAATGTGCAAAAGGTAGGCGTTATCGGCCCCGTTCGCCGTGGCTTTAAAACCGCAATCGAAAGCCCTTGGGATATGAAGCTTGCCGAAATGGCTTGCATCAATTGCGGACAGTGCATCACCGTTTGCCCCGTGGGCGCGTTGACCGAGAAGGACAACACCCAAGAGGTTTGGAATGCTTTGAACGACAAGTCTAAGCATGTGGTGGTTCAGCCCGCTCCCGCTGTGCGCGCGGCGCTTGGCGAAGAGTTTGGCTTCCCCATGGGCACGAGCGTAACGGGCAAGATGGCCGCCTCCCTGCGCCGTTTGGGCTTTTCCAAGGTGTTTGATACCGACTTTGCCGCCGACCTGACCATTATGGAAGAGGCCAACGAGCTGGTAGCGCGTGTAACCGGCGGCGGCGTGCTGCCCATGATTACAAGCTGCTCGCCTGGCTGGGTGAAGTTCTGCGAGCATTACTATCCTGAATTTATTCCCAATCTGAGCACCTGCAAATCTCCTCACGAGATGGCTGGCGCAATGATCAAGACCTATTACGCCGAAAAAGCGGGCGTAAACCCCCGTGACATCGTGGTGGTTTCCGTCATGCCCTGCACGGCTAAAAAGTTTGAGGCCAAGCGCTATGAGCTGGGTCACAATGGCATGGCTGATGTGGACGTTGTGATTACCACGCGCGAGCTTGCCCGTATGATCAAGGAAGCGGGTATTGACTTTGCAAACCTGCCCGATGAAGATTTTGACAGCCTGATGGGTCAGAGCACCGGCGCGGGCGTGATCTTTGGCGCCACCGGCGGCGTAATGGAAGCGGCTTTGCGCACAGCTTATGAAACCATTACCGGCTCCGAGCTAAAGGACGTCAACTTCAATGCGGTTCGCGGCGTGCAAGGCATTAAGGAAGCTACTGTGAAGGTTGGCGACTTGGATGTGAACGTAGCGGTTTGCAGCAGCACAGGCAAAGCGGCCGAGCTTCTGGACTCCATCAAGCGCGGCGAAAAACAATACCACTTCATCGAAGTCATGGCTTGCCCAGGCGGCTGTGTCAACGGCGGCGGACAGCCGATTGTGCCTGCCCAGATTCGCAACTGGAAGGATATCCGCGCAGAGCGTGCCAAAGCATTGTATAACGAGGATGCGGCTAAAACCATTCGCAAGAGCCATGAAAACCCCGAAATCAAGCAAATATACGATGAATATCTTGGCAAGCCCAATGGCCACAAGGCACATGAGCTGCTTCATACCACGTATGAGCAACGGGACATCTATCTTTAATCGCACAAAGATCGCTCATTCATAGGAAAAACAAACAGCCATTGAGGCCATCCGTAAGGAGGGTTTCAATGGCTGTTTGCTTGGAAAGCCGCGACAGGTTGTGGCTGGTTCAGAGAAGGCTCGCTTCAAAGGCGTTTTGCAAATGATGAATGCCACTGCTGGTAAGCGCTACAATATCGAAACGCATCATATGATTGCAGTACTCCGTATGTTCACCTAGGAAACAGCGGACGGTTTGAATCATGCGGGCTTGCTTGCGCGCATTCACAGCGTTCAGCCCGTCTGCGGCGGTGCCGCGTTCACGGGTTTTTACCTCTACAAACACGAGCACGTCGCCATCCTGCATGATCAAATCCAGCTCGCCAAAAGGGGAATGGTACCGTCTGAACAACGGAACCATTCCCCTTTGGCAAAGGAAAGCACAGGCATTGTCTTCGCCCATGATGCCTTTTGCATAGGCACTTATGTGCCGATCAATCATTTGGGAAGCCTTCGTAGAGGGGGAAGCGCGTCATCATGGCTTCCACATCCGCTTTTACGGCGGGGCAAGCCGCTTCGCCGCCATCCAGCACGCGCTTGATAAAGTCCGCAATGAACGTCATATCGCTTTCAACCATGCCGCGTGTGGTAATGGCTGGTGTGCCAATGCGCACGCCGCTGGTAATGAAGGGACTGCGTTGCTCGCCTGGGATGGTGTTTTTGTTGACGGTAATGTTACAAAGCCCCAGCAACGCTTCCAATTCCTTGCCTGTGCGTTCGGTGTTGGTTAAATCCAGCAGAAGAAGGTGATTATCCGTGCCATCGGATACCATTTTAATACCGATGCTGCGCAGGGCATTTTCAAGTGCCTTTGCGTTTTTGATAATCTGCTCCTGATAAACCTTAAATTCAGGCTTGAGCGCTTCTAAAAAGCATACGGCTTTGGCGGCGATTACATGCATCAGCGGGCCGCCCTGTGTGCCGGGGAAAATGGCTTTATCAATGGCTTTGGCATATTGCTCTTTGCAAAGAATCATGCCGCCGCGCGGGCCGCGCAGGGTTTTATGCGTGGTGGTGGTAACAAAGTCCGCATAGGGGACAGGGCTTTCATGCATGCCTGCGGCTACCAAGCCTGCGATGTGTGCCATGTCTACCATGAGCAGTGCGCCTGTTTCATCGGCAATGTCACGCAGCTTCTTAAAATCAATGGCACGCGGATAGGCAGAAGCGCCCGCAACAATCATCTTGGGGTGATGCTCCTTGGCCAAGGCAAGCACAGCATCGTAATTGATGCGGCCTGTTTGTTCATCCACGCCATAGGCTACAAAGTTGAAATACTTGCCGCTGATATTCACGGGACTGCCATGCGTTAAGTGGCCGCCATGGGAAAGGTTCATGCCCAAAACGGTGTCGCCTGGCTCCAGCATGGCAAAATAAACGGCGGTGTTGGCTTGTGCGCCGCTGTGGGGCTGTACATTGGCATGCTCTGCGCCAAACAGAAGCTTTGCGCGGTCGCGTGCAAGGTCTTCGGCTACATCCACATATTGGCAGCCGCCATAATAGCGCTTTCCTGGATAGCCCTCGGCATATTTGTTGGTTAGGGGGGAACCCATAGCCTCCATTACAGCGGGGGTAACGAAGTTTTCGGAAGCGATGAGCTCGATGTGCGCTCTTTGGCGCGCAACCTCATCAGCCATGGCCTTAAAAAGTTCGGGATCGGTTTCCATAACGTGCTTGTAATTCATCGTTAATCCCCCTATAAATATTTCTTTATGAAAAACCGAGTGCACTCAGATTGAGCAACCCCGCAGCACATCCCAAAAAACGCTTACTGCTGCTTCCTTCCGGATCTGACAGGGTTCACGTCTTGAAATCGCACAGGACTCAACCGTCATCATACACACGGCTTCTCTATTTTACATTACGTTTTGCAAAAAGGCAAGTGTTGAATTTGTCTTATTTTCGCAAATGCTCTTGCAATGCGGTGCCTTTTACCCTATAATGTTTTAAGAATGGCGCAGATTGGCTGTTTTTTTATAATGCAGTGCGTCAAATTGAATCTATGTGCGACAAGTCGCACCATATACATGAGGAGGTATTTCCATGGGGAAGGTGTACATCTTCGACCACCCGCTGATTCAACACAAGCTCGGGCTCATGCGTGATAAAAATACGGGCGCAAAGGAATTTCGCGAGCTGCTTGAGGAAATCAGCATGCTCATGGTTTATGAGGTTACACGTGATTTGCAAACCGAAGAGGTGGATGTGGAAACACCGATTTGCACAACCAAAGCACGTACTTTAAGCGGCAAAAAGGTCGGCATTATTCCCATCCTGCGCGCGGGGCTTGGCATGGTGGACGGCGTAACAAAGCTGATGCCTGCCGCACGCATCGGCCACATTGGGCTTTACCGTGATCCCGATACGCTGCAGCCTGTGGAATACTATTGCAAATTGCCTGCCGATAGTGAAAACCGTCAGCTGCTGCTGCTAGATCCCATGCTGGCTACGGGCGGCAGTGCCTCTGCGGCTATTTCGTTTATCAAACAGCGCAATTGCCATAACATCCGCCTTGTGAACCTGATTGCCGCGCCCGAAGGCATTGCGCGCGTGCAAAAGGAGCATCCGGATGTAAACATCTATGTGGCGGCATGCGATGAAAAGCTCAACGAGAACGGCTATATTGTACCTGGATTGGGTGATGCGGGCGATCGCCTGTTTGGCACCAAATAGAGCGCAAGGGAGAGCGGTTGATCATGTCTAAGGAACTATTCGAAGCGGTTCATGAGGCTGAGGCAATGGCTGAATGCACCTTGCTGGATGCAGGGCGCGAGGCGCGTGAGATGGTTAAAAATGCGGAAGCGGCTTGTGTGGAGAATGAGCGCAGCATGGCTCGTGAGCACCGCGCACTGTATCAAAGCATTTTAGAAGAAAAACGCGTAGCCATGCAGGACACGCTGGACGAAGAAGCCGCGAAGGAAATGAAAAAAATCGAGAGTCAGATGCAGCAGGTGAGGGAGCGGCTACCCCTGGCAGCGAAGCGTATTGCAGAAAGGGTCATGTGCGATGGCAATCGTTGAAATGAAACGCATGAACCTGATTGCACCCATGAGGGACAAGCGGGCTTTGCTTGATACCATTCAAAAGCTGGGCTGTGTTCAGCTTTCTTCAACAGAGGAAGACGGCGGCTTTCATAAACAAAGCAAGATCGAACGGCTTGAGAAAACCAACGAGGAAATAACGCGCGTGCAATGGGCCATTGGCAGGCTTGCCAAGTTTGACAAGCAAAAGCCGCCGCTTTTAGGCGGGAAGCCCGCCATAACGGGCGAAGAGGCGGCCGCATTGCTTTGCAAACAGCCAGAGCTGATGAAAACCGTGGAAGCACTGGAAGCGCTGGAGCGTGAAAGCGGTGAGCTTCGCGGGCAAACGGCGCGGCTGCTCGCATTGCGTGAGCAGCTTGAGCCTTGGACTGCATTTCCTGTGCCCATCAGCGAGGTTCACAGCACCAAATATACCATTGCAACCCTTGGCACTGCACAAAAATCTGGTGTGGAAGCGTTGCTGGAAGCCAATTCGTTTTCTCCGCTGTGCATGGTCACATTGGTTTCTACGGTGCGGGATGCGGCGAACCTGTATGTGGTTGCGCACCGCGACGCGGCGGACGAGCTGTTCCAAAAGCTCAAAGAGGTTGGCTTTACCCCTCTTGTACTCAATGGGGTGGAAAACAAGGTCAGCCAAAAAATGACCGAAATCGATCAAGAGCTGAATCAGCTTAGCAAGCAGCAGGAAGAGATTGTTGCGGCTACCGCTTCCCATGTGGGGGTGATTACGGAGCTGAAAACGCTGTTTGATTGCCTTGGTTCTATGCGGGAAAGACTGGTGGCGGAGCAGGATTTGCTTGGCTCCAAAAGCACCTTCTATCTTCGCGGCTGGACACCTGTGGATTTAACAGAGAGTGTTGAAAAGCAGCTGCACAAAACAAGCCCCAGTGCTTGTATGGAATTTACCGACCCCGACGAGGGGGAGGAGCCTCCCGTGCTGCTGCACAACAACCCCTTGGTTTCCCCTTATGAAAGCATCGTATCCGGCTTTTCACTTCCCACCTATCACGGCCTTGATCCCACCGCGATCATGATGCCCTTCTTCATTAACTTTATGGGTATGATGGTGAGCGATGCGGGCTACGGGGTTTTGATGGCGCTGCTGATTCCCATTTTGATAAAGGTCATGAAACCATCGCCCGGTGCGAAGCGGCTTATGTGGATATTGGTTGGCGGCGGCGTAATGACGATTTTTTGGGGTGCGCTGTACAACACTTGGTTTGGCTTTGCGCCGTGGCCGTCGTTGTTTGATCCCATCAACTCGCCTATGCCTGTGATGGGCTTATGCATAGCCCTAGGCGCGGTTCACCTGTTTGCGGGCCTTGGCGTGGCGGCATATATGAACATCAAAAGCGGGCACGCAGGCGCGGCCATTGCGGATCAGCTCAGCTGGTTTTTGGTTATTGTAGGTCTTGCGCTCATGCTTGTACTGCCTGCCGTGGGGCAATGGATGGCCATTGCGGGCGTTTGCATCATTCTGGTTACCGCTGGCAGAGAAAAGAGCAAGAACCCCTTCAAGCGCCTGATTAGCGGTTTGGGTGCGCTGTACGGCATTACCAGCTGGGTGAGCGATTTGTTAAGCTATATGCGCCTTTTTGGCATGGGCTTGGCAACGGGGGTCATCGGCATGGTAATCAACCAATTGGTGGGCATGGTGTTTGCATCAGGCCCCATTGGCATTGTGCTGGGCTCGGCGCTGTTTGTGGGCGGACATCTGTTCAATGCGGGCATTAACATCTTAGGCGCGTATGTGCACAGCTGCCGTTTGCAGTACATTGAATTTTTTGGAAAGTTTTACGAGGACGGCGGCAAGCCCTTCAAGCCGCTGGCGACCACAAACCGTTATTGTTATATCAAGGAAGCACCTGAAAACTCTTGATGTAAACGATATATCAAAAAAAACAAAATTCATTTAGGAGGTTTATGATGATGTCTATTGGTCAAATTCTTGCGCTGTTTGGCGCGGCTATTGCGGTGATTCTTGCAGGTATGGGTTCTAGCAAGGGCGTGGGTCTGTCGGGCGAAACCGCCGCGGGCGTGTCTACCGAAAATCCCGAGGTGAACTCTAAGCTGCTGGTACTGCAGCTGCTGCCAGCTACCCAAGGTATTTATGGCTTCCTGATTGCTGTTATTGTGCTGATTAAAACAGGCGTGCTAGGCGGTGCCATGGTGCCTGTTACCTTGGAGCAGGGCATTGCGATTATTGCGGGCTGTTTGCCTGTTGGTGTGGTTGGCTTCTATTCCGCCATTCGCCAAGGTCAGGTTGCGGCTGCTAGCATGATTATGACAGGTCAGCGCCCCGAGATGAGCGGCAAGGGCATTACCATGACGGTTATGGTTGAAACCTATGCAGTTTTGTCCCTGCTGGTATCTTTCCTGGTGGTCAACTCCATCAATTTAGGTTAAGGTGAATATGATGAACGCACAAGCCATCCTTCAAAAAATCGAGGATGATGCGCGCGTGGCCGCGATGCAGGCAAAAACCGACGCCGAAAAGAAGGTAGGGGAGCTGAAAGCCGCTTCAAACGAGAAGGCGGCAAGTACGCGCACTGCTTTTGTAAAGCAAGCGGAGCAAGAAGGCGCGGCGCTATGTGAACGCATGCGCCGCATGGCTGAATTGGAGCTTCGCAAACAGCTTTTGCAAAAAAAGCGTGAGGTGATGGACGAGGCCTTTTCATTGGCCGAGACCGAGCTTTGCCATACCCCGCCTCAGGAGGCGCGTGCATTTTTGCTGGCGCAGGCAGTGAACGCCGCTTCTGGTGACGAACAGCTTGTGGTGGGCGAGAGCAACGCGGAATGGTTTGACGACGGCTTTGTGGGTGAGCTAAACAGCATGCTTACAAAGCTTGGGAAACCAGCGCACATCACATTGTCTAAAACACAGCGCGAGGGCGTAACGGGTGTGATCCTAAGCCGAGAAGGCACGGAGGTGTTTTGCACCTTCGAGGCCATGCTTGGCAATCTGCGTGCGCAAATGGAAACGGAAATCGCACAAATACTCTTTAACGACTAAGGGAGGTGTGGAGATGCCACAACCCAGCATTTCCTATGCGTGTGGGCGAATTGGCGTATTGAGCCGTAACGCGTTACATGCGGCACAGCTGGAACGGCTGATGGCGGCCCATACCTTTGAGGAGGCGCATCGAACGCTTTCCGATATTGGCTTTTTGAGCGCCGACACCGCAGACTTTCAAGAGGCGGCAGATGCGCATGTGAAGCAGGCCTGCGAGCTAGTGGCGGCTGTAACGCCCGAACCGCAGGTGACGGATTGCTTTCAACTGCGTTACGATATCCATAACCTCAAGGTACTTATGAAATCGCGCTTTTTAGCGCAAGAGCCTCAATACCTTTCCAGCTGCGGAACCATTCAGATTGAAAAATTACAGCATGCGGTGGCGGAACACCGCTACAACGCTTTACCGCCCATACTCAAGGCGGCGCTTGACAAGCTTGAAAAACAGCTTGCCAAAGAGTTCCACCCCATGCGCATTGATGCGGAGCTGGACAAAGCGCTTTATTTGCTCATTTTTGATATGCTGAAAAACACAAAACAGCGCGAGGTTCGAAACTATTTTGTTGCAAAAGTAGATTTGCAAAACTACATCATGCTGCTGCGCGTAAAGGCCATGGGAAAAGGAAAAGAGCTTTTCAGGGAGCTTTATTTACCCTGCGCAAGCGTGACGGAAGAAACGTTTGAAAAGTTCTTTGACGAGCCTGATCGTTTGAGCAGGCTCATGAAGCCGTATGGGGAAACTGTTTATCGCACAGCCCTTACTTGCGCAATGGATACAGGCAAATTGCCCTTGATGGAAAAAACAGCGGACGATTATCTTTATGGTTTGTTTGGTAAAAACAAATACAAGGGTGCGTCTATTGAGGTGCTGATTGCCTATCTATTGCGTTCACAGCGTGAAGCGACAGACATTCGTTTGCTGATGGCAGGCAAGCTCAACGGCTTCCGTATGGAGGAGCTTATGGAAAGGTTGCGTGAGCTGCATGGCTAAAGAAGGCATGACCATGGGTGCGGTGGGTGAACGCGATGCTGTGCTGTGCTTTAAGGCAATCGGCATGAAGGTGATTCCCACCACAACGCCAGAGGAAACCACGCGCGCCTTATTCAAACTGGTCAAGGAAAATGTGCGTGTCATTTTCATAACGGAAACTGCGGCAATGGAAGCGCCTGAAGCGCTTGCACGCTACAAAACACTGCCCGATGTGGCCATCATCCCCATTCCTGGCAGCCGCGGAAGCACGGGCTATGCCATGGCAAGGGTGAAGAGGAACGTGGAAAAGGCCATTGGGGCAGATATACTATTTGGCAACGAGGGGAAAGAGGGGTAAGAGAACATGGCACAAGGAAAAATTGTGAAGGTCGCCGGCCCCTTGATTGTGGCTGAAAACATGGCCGACGCGCGTATGTACGATGTGGTTCGCGTAAGCCGTGATCGCTTGGTCGGTGAAATTATTGAACTGCGCGGAGACCGTGCCAGCATTCAGGTATATGAAGAAACCAGCGGCCTAGGCCCTGGCGAGCCTGTGGAAAGCACGGGCGCTCCGCTCAGCGTTGAACTGGGACCAGGCTTGATTGAGAGCATTTTTGACGGCATTCAAAGGCCGCTGAAAAAGATTTATGAAAAAGTGGGCGAGCGCATTACGCGCGGCGTGGAGGTACCCGCGCTTGACCGTGAAAAGCTTTGGAGCTTTGAACCGCGCGTAACGGTAGGCGACAAGGTTGTGCCCGGAACCATCCTTGGCATTGTGGAGGAAAACACGGTTGTAGAGCACCGCATCATGACACCTGTGGGTATGGGCGGCACGGTGCTTTCCATCAAGGCGGGCAATGCGACTGTTTTGGATGTGGTTTGCGTCATTCAGGATGCAAAAGGCGAAGAGCATCAGGTGACCATGCTTCAAAAATGGCCCGTGCGCCGCGGCCGTCCCTATCAAGAAAAAATGTCGCCGACCATGCCCATGATTACGGGTCAGCGCGTGATTGACACCTTCTTCCCCATTGCATCGGGCGGTGTGGCGGCAGTTCCGGGCCCCTTCGGTTCGGGAAAAACCGTCGTACAGCATCAGCTTGCCAAATGGGCAGATGCAGACATTATTGTCTATGTAGGCTGTGGTGAGCGCGGCAACGAAATGACGGACGTGCTCATGGAGTTTCCGCAATTGCATGATCCGCGCACGGGCGAAAGCTTGATGCGGCGTACCGTGTTGATTGCCAACACCTCCGATATGCCTGTGGCCGCGCGTGAAGCGTCTATCTATACAGGCATCACCATTGCCGAATACTTCCGCGACATGGGCTACAAGGTTGCCATTATGGCAGACTCCACCAGCCGCTGGGCAGAGGCGCTTCGTGAAATGAGCGGGCGCTTGGAGGAAATGCCGGGTGATGAAGGCTATCCTGCGTATTTAAGCAGCCGCATTGCAGAGTTTTACGAGCGTGCGGGCGTTGTGAAATGCTTGGGTGAGGACGGGCGCACGGGCAGTATATCCGCCATCGGCGCGGTATCCCCTCCAGGCGGTGATATTTCCGAGCCTGTATCACAGGCGACGCTTCGCATTGTAAAGGTGTTCTGGGGCTTGAGCGCACAATTGGCATACAAGCGCCATTTCCCCGCCATTGACTGGCTGCAAAGCTATTCCCTGTATGTGGACAAGCTTGAAGATTGGTTTAATGACAATGTATCTCCCGAATGGAACGAAATTCGCGGACGTGCGATGATCGTTTTGCAAGAGGAAGCCGAGCTGGATGAAATTGTTCGCTTGGTGGGTGTGGACGCGCTTTCGTGGAAGGATCGTTTAACCATGGAGGTTGCCCGCTCCATTCGCGAGGATTATCTCCATCAAAACGCCTTTGACGAGGTGGATACCTACACTTCCCTTGACAAACAATTCATGATGCTCCGCTTGATTTTGCAGTATTATGAAAAGGGCAAAGCGGCAATGGCGGCAGGTGCAAACCTGAGCGACATTCTCAACATGCCCGTGCGCGAGAGCATAGGCCGTAGCAAGTACATTCCCGAAACCGAGAAGGAGCGCTTCACGGTGATTGAAAACGAGCTCAATGGTCAAATGGCAGCGCTCGATGAAAAGGGGGAACTGTAATATGCTGAAAGAATATCGCACCATCAAAGAAGTGGTAGGGCCGCTGATGCTGGTGGGCGGCGTAGAAGGCGTTACCTATAACGAACTGGTGGAAATCAAGCAAGCAAATGGTGAAACGCGCCGCGGCAAAGTGCTTGAGGTGAATGCGGATACGGCGCTGGTACAGCTTTTTGAAAGCAGCAACGGCTTACAAATCAACACCTCAAGCGTGCGCTTTTTGGGGCACGGCATTGAGCTTGCCGTATCTATGGACATGCTGGGCCGCGTGTTTGATGGCATGGGCAACCCCCGCGACGATGGCCCCGCCCTGATCCCTGAAAAACGCATGGACATCAACGGCGAGCCGCTGAATCCCGCCGCGCGCGACTACCCGAACGAGTTTATTCAAACAGGTATTTCGGCCATAGACGGTTTGAACACGCTCGTGCGCGGCCAAAAGCTACCTGTGTTTTCCGGAAGCGGCTTGCCTCACGCACAGCTTGCTACGCAAATTGCGCGTCAAGCAAAGGTGCTGGGTACCGACGCAAAATTTGCCGTGGTCTTTGGTGCCATTGGCATCACGTTTGAAGAAGCGGAGTATTTTATCAGCGACTTTCGGCGCACAGGCGCTATTGAGCGTGCCGTATTATTCATGAACTTGGCAAACGACCCCGCCATTGAGCGCATTGCTACGCCCCGCATGGCGCTGACTGCGGCTGAATATCTTGCCTATGAAAAAGGCATGCATGTGCTGGTCATTCTTACGGACATTACCAACTACGCGGAGGCATTGCGTGAGGTTTCTGCCGCACGCAAAGAGGTTCCAGGCCGCCGCGGCTATCCTGGCTACCTTTATACCGACTTGGCCAGCATCTACGAGCGTGCAGGCCGCGTCATTGGCAAGGAAGGCTCCATTACGCAGATTCCCATTCTGACCATGCCAGAGGATGACAAAACCCATCCCATTCCCGACTTAACAGGATATATTACCGAGGGGCAGATTATTCTAAGCCGTGAATTGTACCGCAAAGGCGTACAGCCTCCCATTGACGTGCTTCCATCCTTGAGCCGCTTGAAGGATAAGGGCATTGGTGCGGGAAAGACGCGTGAAGATCACGCCGCCACCATGAACCAGCTGTTTGCCGCCTACTCACGCGGCAAGGATGCAAAGGAGCTTGCCGTTATTTTGGGCGACGCGGCACTTACCGATGTGGATAAGAAATATGCCGCATTTGCCGATGCTTTTGAGAAGCAATATGTAGCGCAAGGCTATCAGGCAAACCGCTCCATTGATGAAACGCTGGATTTGGGCTGGGCGCTGCTTAGCATGCTGCCGCGCACAGAGCTTAAACGCATCCGTGATGATATGCTGGATAAATATCTGCATGTGGATGCTGACGAGGATCACGTCAAGGAGGAAGAGTAAATGGCTACAACCATGCGCGTCAACCCCACCCGCATGGAGCTGACGCGAATCAAACGCCGCTTGGTGACCGCCAAACGCGGGCATAAGCTCTTAAAGGACAAGCGCGACGAAATGGTACGGCAATTTATTTTGCTTGTGCGTGAAAACCGTGCGCTTCGCCAAACGGTAGAGAAAGAGCTGACCGTTGCGTTGGGGAACTTTGCGCTTGCGCGGAGCGTTACGGAGCCTGAGCTGATGGAGGAAGCATTGCTATACCCAGTGCGTCAAGTAGCGGTGGACATGAAAATGCGCAGTATTTTAAGCGTTCATGTGCCCGCCTTACAGGTGCGTGAGGATAGCGTGCATGAAACCACGCTTAGCTACGGCTTGGCGGAAACCTCTGCACAATTGGACGGCGCAATTGCCAATTTAGCCACGCTCTTGCCCAAGCTCATCAAGCTGGCTGAGCTTGAAAAGGCTTGCGATCTCTTGGCGGATGAAATCGAAAAAACACGCCGACGCGTGAATGCACTGGAATATGTCATGATTCCGCAATTTGAGGAAACCATTCGCTTTATTACCATGAAGCTGGATGAAAACGAACGCGGAAACCTTACGCGCCTGATGAAGGTAAAATCCATGATTGAGGATCGTGAGGCAAACTGAGGCTTTGGAGCACCCAAAAAAGGAAGCTGAACGGAATCGCTTCCTTTTTTGCTTTTCATACGCTATAATAACGTAGGTTTGAATGCTAGGCAAAGAAAATTTGTCGCCTGTATCAATGATGGAGGATATGTGAGTATGATCTCGTTTCAAAACGTAAACAAGAGCTTTGGCAAAATGAAGGCGGTTGATCACCTGAACATGGAAATTGAGGACGGAAAGGTCTTTGGTTTCATTGGCCCCAACGGCGCGGGTAAAACCACTACCATTAAAATACTCACTGGAATTTTGGCGCCGGATGAAGGCTGTGTGCTGCTCAACGGGGTAGACATAAAGCAAAACCCCTTGGAGGCAAAGCGGATGTTTGGTTTTGTGCCTGATGCTTTTGATATGTACGAGCGCTTGACGGGCATGGAATATCTGCGCTTTATTGCGGATGTATACGAGGTGGACGCACAAAGGCGCAAGGAGCACATCGAAAAATATCTGCATCTATTTGGCTTGGAGGAGGCCGCAAACCAGCAAACGCGCGGCTATTCGCGTGGCATGAAGCAAAAGCTGGCCATAACGGCGGCACTCATGCACGACCCCAGCATTTGGATTTTAGATGAACCCATGGCAGGGCTTGATCCGCAGAGCGTACACATCCTCAAGGATGAAATGCGCAGGCATGCCGACTCGGGGCGCACGGTGTTTTTTTCGACGCATGTGCTGGATGTGGCTGAACGTCTCTGCGACGAAATCGGCATTATCAATCATGGCAAGCTCATTGCCAAGGGCTCGCTGGAGGAATTGCGTCAAGGTGAAAAGGACAGCACCTTGGAGCAGCTCTTTTTGGAGCTTGTGGAAAAGGAGGCTTGAGCATGCTTGCTTATTTAAAGCTGCTGCTGAGAAACTGGCTTGCGGGTTACAAGCCCCAAAGCTTACAGCGTGAAGGGCGCAGCAAAGCGCGAACCATTGCAAGCTATGTGGGTTACTCACTGCTGGCACTCTACCTGTATGCAATGGTTTTGATTGTCGAAATGGTTTTGTACGATGCATGCAAGCAATTTGGCGAACCACAGGCAGTGATTGCGGTTGCCTTTATGGCTTGCACCTTCATTACGCTGTTTTACAGCTTTTTCTATGTGATAGCCACCTTGTTTTTTAGCAAGGATCATTCCTTTGTAGCTGCTTTGCCCATATCCTCCCACGGGTTGCTTACGGCAAAGCTGTGCATGGTGGTTGTGGGAGAGCTGGGGCTTACCCTGGCGGTGGGCGCTCCGCTGCTCCTGCGCTATGGCATTGAGATGGGCGCAGGCGTGCTGTACTATGTGCGCGCACTGCTGGGAACGCTGTTTGTGCCGCTGGTGCCCATTGCCATTTCCACCTTGCTTTCTTTTGTGCTGATCCACATGAGCGCACTTTGGAAGCGCCGCGAGGGCATGACAACCATTCTATCCTTTGCGTTTTTGGCGCTGTTTTTTGGCTTTGAAATGCACTTTGTTAACAACGCAAGCGATGAACAAATGGGTGCAATGATCATGGGCTTTGTATTTGGGCAAGGCTCCATAACGGAAATGGTTTTGAGAAGCTATCCGCCCTTGCAATGGCTCACCAATGCGGTAACGGGCAGCGGCGCGGCGGCTTGGGGCTACGTGCTGCTGTTTATAGCGCTATCGGTGGCCGCCATTGGGCTGGTGATTTTGCTTTGCGGGAAGCGCTACATGTATTTAGCGCTGAAGCAGGAAGAAACCTTGAGGCGCTTAAACGCGGGCAAAAAGCGCGCGAATGGCAAAAATCAAGTCCGCAAACCGTTTTGGGCGTTTTACCGTCAAGAAATGCGAAATGTGATTTCTGTGCCTGTGTATGCCACCAATTGCCTGGCGGGTACGGTCATGTTCCCCGTGCTGATGGTGGTAATGCTCTTAGGCTTACAGAAGCAAATGCCGCAGATGAGCATGTTTGAAGTGCTCATGAGCTTTATTCCGCGGGATTACATTTTGATACTGACAACTGCGGGTATGTGCTTTACCACCGTCATGAACATGGCGGTTTCCACCGCTGTATCCCGTGAAGGAAAGGGCTATACCTTCCCTAGGGTGTTTCCGGTAACGGGCGCTACACGGCTTATGGCCAAATTGCTCATGGGCATGACCTATAACGTCATTAGCACCTTGTTTTCTGCCATTGTGCTGTGGGTACTGCTGCCTAGCTTCTGGGTTGAAACGCTGATTGCGATGGTTCTGTCCCAGCTGTTTTCACTGCTCTTTTCAGCGCTTGGCTTGTTGGGGGATGTATATCATCCGCGCCTCAATTGGAAGAATGAAACGGAGGCGATTAAGCAAAACATGAACGGCATGGTGTCCATGCTGATTGGCATAGGCGGTATTGTAGCTTTGGTGGGGGTATTTATGGCGATGCTTCATTTTCAAATGGGCATATACGGCGCCTTTGCGGCAGTGATTTTGCTTGTGATTGTTATGGATTTCTTGGTGATCAAATGGTTGCGGGGCAAGGCATCCGCCATATATTGTTTCCGAGAATATACGAATTAGTTTAGGAAATGTTACAAAAGTGCGTGCAATCTTAGCAAATCTGTGATATAATAAGGCTGTTGACGGATTACAGATTTGCTAAGGAGGGCGCTCATGATCTCAAAGGTTGAAGCAAGGGCACTTCTCAAAGGAGCAGCAATCACCAATCGACCCAAGCTATCCGCTGTGGAACGCGGCTTGCTCAAATGGGCGGTTGTGGATCAAACCGATAAGGTGCTGGATGCCAACATCGGCGAAGGCTTTATGGCAGAGTACCTGAAGCGCAACATGCAATGTGAAGTATGCGGCATGTCCGAAAGCATGGAGGATGTGAACCGCGCCAGAAGGCGATTGCAGAATGCGGATATTGTGTATGCGAGTACGAGTGACATCCCCTGGCACGAAGGAGCATTCGATACGGTTTTGTTTAAATTCAAGGACGGTGAATACGAAAGCCTGCGCAAAGCAATTTCAGAAATCAAGCGCGTGCTGAAGGCGGGCGGTCAGCTGCTGTTGGGGATGAACTGTTACCATTCCATGTGGCATTTTATTCCCAGACCATTCATAGACGCGGATTTCTGCGAGCAGGATTGCTATTTTTTGAAGGATGTGATTTTACTCCTTCGGGAAGCGGATTTTGAAAACCTGAGCTGGCAGAGAACGGGAATCAAAAGCCACGTGATGATTGCATGGAAAAAACGCGTGGAAACAGAAGCTCACCTATGAACAAGGCGGCAAAAGCAAATAGGGTCGGCGGAGCCGTAAGCGGCTTCGCCGCTGGTTTTTTTGTCGTATATGTTACTTTTACGTTGTATGCTTGAAATTTCCTGCTGTTTTTGGTACACTTTCCATGAGAATCAGGCGTGACGCGTATTCAAATGCCAGATTCATCGGAGGCGCGCATGATAGATATTGCGATTATTGGAAAAGGGCCTGCTGGTTGGTCTTGCGCGATGACGGCGCGCATGCGCGGCCTATCGGCTATGGTGATTGCCCCGCAAAACGATACAGGCCTGCTGCGTACAGCCGAAAGAATTGATAATTATCCGGGACTGCCGCAGGTATCTGGAAGTGAAATGCTGGAGAGCTTTCGGGAGCAGGCGCTTTCGTTAGGCGCGGAGGAAAGAACGGGGCTGGTAAGGCAAATCATGCCAAACAGCAAGGGCTTTATGCTGCTTGTGGAAAACGATGTCATGGAGAGCAAAGCAATTGTGCTTGCCATGGGTGCGGCGCGGCCTGTGCTGTTACCGGGCGAAGAAGCACAGGTGGGAAACGGCGTAAGCTACTGCGCAACCTGCGATGGCATGTTTTATAAGGGCAAGCGAATTGCGGTGCTTTCCACCTCCTTGCAAGGCGTTGAAGAAACGGAATTTCTTTGCACGCTGGCATCGGAGGTGGACTATTACCACCTCAAGGCGCACAATGTGGATAAGCTATCGCCAACGGTACATGTCATAAGCGAAAAACCCAAAGCCATTGGGCGGGACGATGCGGGCATTACCTTGACCACAGACCATGCAACCCACTGCTATGACGGTATTTTTATTTTCCGCGCGGCAATGCCTCTGCAAATGCTGCTTGGCGAAATGCGCACGGAGGGTAGCTATATCCCCGTAGACAGGGATATGAAAACCAATGTTGCAGGGGTATTTGCCGCTGGTGATTGCACGGGAAAGCCCTTGCAGGTGGCAAAGGCAGTAGGGGAAGGAAATATTGCGGCCATAGCGGCGGCGGAATATATTGCAAAACATGGATGAATTCACCGCACACGGCCGTTATATCATCGTATACGTACCATCAAACCTTCAACCATGTAAATATAGGAGGAAATGAACATGACAAAGCGTAATGCACAAAGGATTTTTTCGTTGGTACTGGCACTCTGTATGGCTTTGGGCGCTTGCGTGACTGCCCTTGCACAGGCGGATACAGCCCAGCCCAACAAGGCGAACATGGCCGATTTTGAGGTGCTTTATCCCTTGATGGATTTGGTGTGCGCATCGGCTATGTATTCTGCAAATGCGCCTGAAATGGTGCCTGGCATAGAGGGCACCCTGACGGTATCCTTTAGCGATGCATTCTTCAAAATTGGGCAAAAGGTCGGCGCGTCTATTGGCATTACACCCGAAATGCTGACCAATACCGATGCGCAGGCGAACCTGCTTCGCCAAATCTTTGCCGCACAAATTCCGCAATTGGAGCCTGTGGTGGTTACGGATGATGTGAATGGATACATTGGCTTTCACCCTGTAATGGTTAACAATGCCGCAGAAAATGGCGGCATTCAAATCATCGGTGAAATTTATTTGTCCAGCAATGGGGCTGCCGCCGCTACAGAAATGGATTTTGCCAAGGTGGAATGGCTTGACCGCGCTGTGTTTTCCTTCAAAAGCGATGCTACAGCGTTAAACGGCTTCCGCCTGGAGGGCTTCTCCATTGGCACCGAGCTTAATGTAGAAGCGGCGATGCAAAGCTATTTTGAGGAAATTGTGGTAGAGTATGTAAACGCTAATCTGGGCTTTACCGTGCTGTACCCTGCCGTGTTTGCGGATGATATGCTTGTAGAGGACGCCAATGGGGTTTCCGCAAAAATGGCAGATGGAAGCATCAGCTTCTTTGCCAAGCGCATTGAAAATACAAATGGCGCAAGCCTACAGGACTATGTCAACATTGTTGCCGATGGCATTACTGACTCTGTAGCCCGAGTGGACGAGGAGCTGAAATGCGGCACCGTGACCTACACAACGGCAGATGGCTACTCCGTGCATGATGTATATATTCTAAACGATCGCTACATTTATCAAGCAGAGCTGAGCTATTTGGTGTCGCTATCGGATCAATACAGCATGTACAATGCTTATTTGGTCAACAGCTTTGTGGTAGACGACGTGTCTGTTGGCTGAAGAGAGCTTGAGAATGGGTTTATGGTTAAATGAGGTGGATGGTTTCAATGAAAAATGGTGTGAAAACATTGTTGCTGTTCACACTGTGCTTGCTGATACCCCTGTGCGCTTGTGCACAGGGGTTGGTGCTTACACAGCCAATGAGCGGTTCAGGCACAATTCCCGAAGGTGCGGATGAGGCTCAGGCGAGCTATCTCTACCGCTACGAGTATCCGCAATTTGAAGCGCTGACGGTTGCAGATCAGGCAATCAATGCGTATTACCAAGCCATGAGCCAAGACGTGGGCAGCAGCTTGCTTGCCCAAAACGCAGAGCAGCTGCAAGGCACAAGACAAGAGGGCATGCCGCCCAATTTTTCGGAAATATCCTATCAGGTAACGGCAAATGACGATCACTATGTAAGCGTGGTGTTAACGGCCAGACGCACCACCGGCAATGCTGAAAGTGAAGCCATTTCAGCCGATACCTTTGCCAGAGACGGCCTTTACGCAGGAACGCCGCTGACGCTTTCACAGGTGCTAGGCTTGGAGCAAGAGGGCGACGAGCTGAGCAGCAAGGAAAGCGTAGCCGAGGGGCTTGCGTATCGGCTTGTGTGGGAGATACTAGCGGCAGACCTCACAAACATTGATTCGGATTATTTGGATGGATTAAGCGAGGTCGGCTTGCGCACGGCTTTTAGCCCTGAAAGCGATTTTTACTTGGATGAAAACGGAAATGTGGTGTTTTTTATTCAAGCAGGCGTGATTGCGGGTGAGGTTGCGGGTATTTTGACCTTTCCCTTTGCACCGGCAGAGCTGCTTAGTGCAGTCAAACATGATTAGGGTGACAAAAGCACATTTTTACCTTGTTGTGTACCACCCATTGTGCTAGTTTCCTTTTCTTTGTACAATGGGTGGTACTTTATTCACCTAAAATGTGCTTTTGGCATCCGTATCAAACATTGAATGTAAAAAGCATCCGCAGTGAAACTGCGGATGCTTTTTACATATGCGGTTGGTTGGCAGGCGATCGCTTATCTGGAGCTTTTAATTTCCGTCCACATGGCGTTATAGACCTTGATCACGTCCTCCATATCATGGAAAAACTCACAGCGATCCTTTGCTTCTTGGGACGGGTTGAGCGTCGGGTTGTTTACGTATTCATCGCCTAGGAGCTTAATGGTTTCGCTATTGGGCGTGGAGTACCAAATTTCATCAAAATTCATTTTTGCAATGTCGGGGCGGCACATGAAATTGATGAACTTCTCGGCATTTTCCTTGTTTTTAGCGCCTTTGGGAATGACCATGGCATCCACCCAAATGTTGCTGCCTTCATCGGGAATGGCATAAGCAAGGTTTTCGTTAAGCGAGATGGCATACATGGCATCGCCGTTCCACATCAGCGCTAGCGCGGCTTCATTGTTAACCATTTTGTCCTTGGTTTCATCCACCTGATAGGCCTTGACAATACCGCGCCTTTTTTGATCGATGAGCAATTCCTTGGCCGCATTCATTTCCAGCGGGTTGCGGGTGTTCATGCTATAGCCCAAGTATTTGAGGGCAATGCCCATGCTGTCGCGGATGCTATCCAGCATAAAAACATTGTCTTTGTTTGCATCATCAAAAAGAATGCTCCAGCTGGTAATGGGCTCGGTGATCATGGTTTTGTTGTAGCAAATGCCAACCGTGCCCCACATGTAAGGTACTGTGTACTTTTCGTCGGGGTCGTAATATTGGGCTTTAAAGTAAGGGTCTATGTTGGTGTAATTGGGAATGTTTTCTAAATTGATTTCTTCAAGCAAACCTTCGGTTACAAAACGCTCAATGCAATAATCGGAAGGCATGACCACGTCAAAGGAGGAGGGGGAGTTGCGCACCTGTACCATCATATCCTCGTTGGTGGTGAAGTAGGTCATGTTGACGGTAATGCCTGTTTCTTGCTCAAAGAGCTTGATGGCTTCGGGGTTGATGTATTCCTCCCAATTGTACACGGTTACCATGCCGCCGTCTGCCATTGCGGCCACAGGGAAGAGTGCTGAAACCAACAGACAGATGAGAAGCACGCAGAGACCCTTTTTCATAGTTGAGTACCCTCCAATAATGATTTGTTGGGAATGGTTGAGCGCTTAGGCGCGCCGTACCCGTTTGTTGGGCTTGAGATCCCTACTGCTGCGGCGGTTTACAATCAGCAAAAGAATCAAAAGCGAGAGGAACATCAGCGCGCTTAATGCGTTGAGCGTTGGCTCAATGCCAATGCGGGCTTTGGAGTAAATGAGTGTGGACAGGTTTTGCACCATGGGGCTGGTGGTAAAGTAGCTGATGACAAAATCGTCCAAAGACAGGGTAAAGGCGAGCAACGCGCCTGTGATGACACCCTCGCGCACCTCGGGCAAAATCACATGCAATAGAGAATAGGTAGGGGTTGCGCCAAGGTCAAGCGCCGCTTCGTAGGTATGCTTGTTCATTTGCTTGAGCTTTGGCATAACGGACAGTATGACATAGGGCGTGTTAAACGTGATGTGAGCAAACAGCATGGTTACAAAGCCGCGCTCAATATGTGAAAAGGTGAACAGGATCATGAGCGAGATACCTGTGACAATATCGGGCATGGTCATGGGCAGGTTGGTGATGGTCATCATAATGGATTGCGGACGCTTTTTCATGGCGTGAATGCCAATGGCGGCCAAGGTGCCCAATATGGTAGCGGCGATAGCGGCCAGCAATGCAACGGCCAAGGTAATGTAGAGCGCCTTCATGATGGCTTCATCGCGGAAGAGGGCTTCATACCAGCGCAAGCTAAGCCCTTCCCACTTTGCGCGGCTTTTGCCTGCGTTAAAGGATTGTACAATCAGTACCGCAATGGGCAGATATAAAAACAACAGGATAAACGCTAAATACGTTTTTTTGATAAAGCGTTTCATGCAATGCCACCTCCATCGCCCTCGGGATCTGCTTTGCGCAAAATGCCCAAGCTTACCAAAATCAACAGCATCATAATGAGGGAAAGCGCACTGCCGACGCCCCAATCATTGGCGGTTAAGAACATGCTTTCAATCAAATCGCCAAACATCATGGTATGCCCGCCACCCAAAATACGGGGGATGAAGAAGGTGGTTACGGAGGGCATGAAAACCATGGTAATGCCAGAAATAACCCCTGGAATGCTTAGCGGCAGTGTAACGCGTGCAAAGGTTTTCATGCCGTTTGCGCCCAAATCCTGCGCGGCCTCCATCAGCTTGTAATCCAGCTTGTTAAGCGAGGTATAAATGGGGAACACCATAAACGGAAGAAAGTTGTATACCATGCCCAACAGCACAGCGCCGTTGTTATACATGAGCTTAACGCCGCCAATGCCCAAGGAACGCAGCAGGTTGTTGATCAGCCCTTGATCCTCCAAAAGCGACATCCAAGCAATGGTACGCAGCAGAAAGTTCATCCACATGGGAATAATAAAGAGCACCACAATGGTGGAACCGATTTTCATTTCGCGGTCTGCCATAAACAGCGCGGCGGGGTAGCCAAGCAGAAGGCAGACGACGGTGCAAAGCAGTGCCATCCAAAGCGAATAGATCAGAATGTCGATATTGACGGTACCGCGCTGTATGAGCACTGCAAATTCAGGACCCATGGCTTCATACATTTTGTTGACAGAATAATTGCTATCCCAAAAGTTAATGAAGTTATCCAGCGTAAAAGCGCCTGTGCCAGCATCGGTAAAGGCGTAGTAGCCAATGAGCAGGCAAGGAACAATGGTAAAAAGAATCATCCAGAGGGTGTAGGGCATGGAAAAAAACGAACGCTTCACCCCATGGTTGCGGCGCACGCTCACCACGCATAGCGCAATGAACCCTGCCACAGCCAGAAACACCACTCCAAGCGCCCATGTGGGCAGCGAAATGGCATGGTTCATTTACATGTCGCCCCCCTCTTCGAGTTCCTCGGGAAGGGGATCGTCGGTTGGCTTCATGATGTGGATATTGTAGGGGACAATGGAAAGGCCGACGCGGGAGCCTTGCGGCTGCATAACGGTGGAATGCACCTTGAAAACGGTTTCGCCTGTGGCAATCATCATTTCATAATGCACGCCTTTAAACAATACGCTTTCAACCACGCCGCTGAGCTGGCCGATGTCCTCACCAACAATCATGATATCCTCGGGGCGCACCACCACATCCACGGGCTTATTTTCGCCAAAGCCAGAGTCTACGCAAGGGAAATCGTTGCCGCTGAAGCGTACCAGCTCGTCGTGAAGCATGGTGCCGCGCATGATGTTGCTTTCGCCGATGAAATTGGCTACAAAGGCGTTGGCGGGTTCATCATAAATGCGCTTAGGGTCGCCGATTTGCAAAATATGACCGTCGCGCATCACCACAACCGTATCGCTCATGGTGAGGGCTTCTTCTTGGTCGTGGGTGACATAGATGAAGGTAATGCCAAGGCGCTGCTGCATATTTTTCAGCTCCAGCTGCATTTCTTTGCGAAGCTTTAAATCCAGCGCACCAAGGGGTTCATCCAACAATAAAACCTCTGGCTCGTTTATGAGCGCGCGGGCAATGGCAACGCGCTGCTGCTGGCCGCCTGAAAGCTGGTCTACACTGCGTTTTCCATAGCCCTTGAGGTTCACAAGCTCAAGCATGTGCTCCACGCGTTTGTCCATTTCAGCACGCGGAACCTTCTTGATTTTGAGGCCAAAAGCGATGTTGTCCTGCACATTCAAATGCGGAAAGAGGGCGTATTTTTGAAACACCGTATTCACGCGGCGCTTGTACGGCGGAAGCTCGGTAATGTCCTTGCCTTCAAAAAATACGGTGCCTTCCGTGGGGTATTCAAAGCCGCCAATAATGCGCAGTGTGGTGGTTTTTCCACAGCCGCTAGGGCCTAGCAATGTGACAAATTCCTTTTTGCGCACATAAAGATCAATTTTGGAAAGAACCGTGGTGCCGTCAAATTCCTTGGAAATGCCCTTGAGGGAAATGAGATGCTCTTGTTCAATCATGGGGGAGGTGCTCCTTTATCAATTGGAATAAAGCTTGCTTAAAAGCTGGGCGGCGTGGAAACCCAGAGCACGGTTGCTGGTGCCATTCCACGATTTTCAATGGTGTGCGTGGTGGCGGGATGCAAACAAAAACTACAGCCCTTTTTGAGCTTATGCTGTCGCTTGCCGGAAATAAGCAGCACTTGACCCTTGAGTACGTAGCCGAATTCCTCCCCTTCTACGGGGGGCATCACATGACTTTTTCCGCCTGGCTGGAGCTCAAGCAGTATGGGCTCCATGCTGTTTTTTTGCGCATCCGGAACCAGCCAAGTAATTTTGCGGCCTTCCTCTACATCCTCTTTTTGAAACATATCTTGAGGAACAAACACGACCTTTTCTGCACTGGCATCTGAAAAAAAGCTTTGCAGGGTAACGCCCAGGCTCTCTAGCAGGTCCTTCAGGGTGGCGATGGAGGGAGAGGCTAAATCACGCTCCACTTGCGATATAAAGCCTTTGCTCAGCTCACAGCGGTCGGCAAGCTCCTCTTGTGTCAGGTTGCGCTGAATGCGCAGCTCACGTAATTTTTCACCGATTTCCAATGCAATGCCTCCTCCTCTGAAGTTTAGTATAAGTAATCTGCTTAAAGTTTAGAATAAGTAAACTTTGAAGCGGTCTATATTAAACCACAAAGGTGGTTTGCTGTCAATATATTTTCAAAAAAACTGCATGGGTTGATTTTGCATACGAATCGGCTGCGCTGTGCATGACCCACATCCACTATTGACAGCAAGGGTTACTCCAATTAAAATGAAGCTAGGTGAACAATGACGATGGGTACTTGATGAAGGATGAAAGGGTGCTTGTAATGAATTATGCAATGCGGGAGCGTGATTTTTGGGGGATACGGATGGCTTTGGCTTGCGAGAAAATGATTCCGCTGCAATTGGCTATATTGGAGGATCGCGCCCCAGATACAGAGCCAAGCCATGCCATTGAAAATTTCCGTATTGCCGCTGGATTGTCCAACGACGAGTTTTACGGCATGGTTTTTCAGGATAGTGATGTGGGCAAGTGGATTGAAGCCGCGGCATACAGCCTAAGGCTGAAACCAGACTCAGCGCTGGAAGCCCAAATAGATGAAGTGATTGAGATTGTTGCCAAAGCACAGCAACCCGATGGATACCTCAACACGTATTTTACGGTGAAGGAAGCGGGCAAGCGCTGGACGAATTTGCAGGAATGCCACGAAATGTATTGTGCGGGTCACTTGATGGAAGGTGCGGTTGCATATGCTGACATTACAGGTAAACGTACCCTTTTGGATGTGATGTGCCGCATGGCGGATCACATGGACAAGCTTTTTGGACCAGAGGAAGGCAAGCTGCGTGGCTATCCAGGGCACCCTGAGGTTGAGCTGGGGCTGTATCGGCTTTATGGCGCGACTCAAAATCCGCGCTTTTTGAAGCTTGCGCAATTCTTTTTGGATGAGCGCGGGAAGCAACCTTTCTATTTTGTAGAAGAGTACAACCGCCGCGGTCAGCAGGAATTTTTCAAAGGCACTCGGGATTTTGGAATGGCATATGCACAATGGCATTTGCCTGTGCGGGAACAGCAGGAAGCGGTAGGGCATGCGGTGCGTGCCTTATACCTGTATGCGGCCATGGCCAATGTGGCTTGTGAAACAAAGGATCAGAGCCTCGCGCAGGCCTGTGACCGCTTGTGGAACAGCTGTGTGAACAGAAAAATGTCGCTCACAGGCGGCTTTGGCGCAACACAGATTGGGGAAGCCTTTTTAGGTGATTATGAGCTGCCCAACGATAGTGCATACAACGAAACCTGTGCCTCCATAGCCATGCTGTTTTTTGGCAGGGGCATGCTGCGCTTGCATAGGGACGGCCGCATTGCAGATGAAATGGAAAGGGTTCTTTACAATGGGATGCTGTCTGGCATGCAGCTAGATGGCACGCGTTTTTTCTATGTAAACCCTTTGGAGGTCGTGCAGGGCACATCGGGAATACAAGCGGGTTTTCAGCACGATCTTCCTGTGCGGCCAAAGTGGTTTGGCTGTGCTTGCTGTCCGCCGAATTTGGCGCGGCTGATTGCATCCCTGCCAGAATACTGCTATGAAGTCAGTGAACGGAGAATCAGCATTCATCAATACCTTGGAGGAACCGCTCAATTTGATCTTTGCGGCGGAACCACCATTCAGGCGGCAACACGGTACCCTTGGGAAGGGAAAATAGATTTTCAAGTGACCAGCAAGGGCTGTTTTGAGCTGGCTATCCGCATTCCGCACTGGGCAAAAAATGTTTGCATCACCTTGGATGGCGAGGCTGTTTTAGTCGAGTGCACGCAGGGTTATGCAATTCTTTCACAAGATTGGTCGGGCAGCCATGCGGTGGTGCTCAGCTTTGATATGCCGGTGCACCGCGTGTACAGCCACCCCAAGGTACGCCAATGTGCGGGTATGGTGGCATTCATGCGCGGCCCCTTGGTTTACTGCTTTGAAGGGGTAGAGAATCCTGAGCCGCTTTGCGCACTCAAAATAGCGCGGGATGCCCAAATAACAGAGCTGCCCTATGATGAAAACCTGCTGGGCGGTGTGGTTTCCTTTCATGTGGAGGGACTGCGTGAGCTAACGGAATCGGATGAATTATACCGCGAATGCGCTCCGAAAACAGAACGGGTGAGCTTGACCGCTATTCCCTATTATGCATGGGCAAATCGGGAACCGAAGGACATGCGGGTATGGATGCTTGAAAAAATTTAGGAACGAACAGCCCAATACCAACCAAAGAGGGCAAGGAGGCGTGTGTCAGTGGGGATTTTGGGCTGGATAGCGCTTGCTGTGCTTGCCGCGGCGGCGATTTATGCCATTTTGTCGGTTGTGCTAGCGGCTGTGGCGGCCTATCGCTATCCGCATGTGATTCAAAAAGCCGCAAGTGTACCGTGGAAACAGTACATGGAAGCTGTGCGGCGCGAGAAGGATTGGTTTTGTACAAAAAAACCTGAGCAGGTGGAAATTTTGAGCTTAGATGGGCTCAAGCTGCGCGGGCGTTATTTGCCCTTTAAAGACAGTGACAGTGCCATTTTACTCATGCATGGGTACCGTGCTCAAAGCGGTGAGGACGATTTTTCATCCATGCTTCGCTTTTATTGGGAGCTGGGTTTGAGTGTTTTGGTGGTGGATCAACGCGCACATGGCAGCAGTGAGGGCAAAGCCATCTGCTTTGGGGTGAAGGAACGTTTGGATTGTAAGCAATGGGCGCAATGGCTGGAGGAACGCGCAAAGCCCGCGAATTTGTATTTGGCGGGGCTGAGCATGGGCGCGGCTACAGTGCTAATGGCCACGGAGCTTCCGTTGCCGCAAAGCTTGCGAGGTGTTATTGCGGATTGCGGCTATACCTCCCCCTGCGCTATTTGCGCCCATGTGTTAAAAACAAGCTACCATATGCCTGCGTGGCCATTTGTGCCCATGGCCAACGGCGTGCTTCGGCTCATGGCGCATTGCGACCTTCGCAACTGCTCTGCGTTGGAGGCGATGCGCAAAGACACAAGCATTCCTGTGCTGTTTATTCACGGAGAACAGGATTGCTTTGTGCCCATGGCCATGGGGCGTGAAAATTATGAGGCCTGTCAAGCTGAAAAGGAACTGCTGATCGTCCCCTCTGCCGCGCATGCGCTTAGCGTTTGGGAGGATGAAGCAAGGGTGAAGGAGAAAATTGCGGCATTTATTTACAGGCACAAGAGTGCTTTGTAAAGATTGCCCCTTTAAGCCTTGATATATCTTGATGACCGTGACGATCCTATCCGCTCTATTTCCCCGCTTTTCACCATTGCGCCCAAAACGGATTCTACCGTGGTAGGACTGACATCGGGCAGTATTTTGCAGATTTCAGCTTTGGAAAGCGGGGTCAGGCTGTTTAACACGGTTGCTTCAATGCGAGCCTTTTTCGTTATCTTCTTACCGTGAACAACGGCGAAACGCTTGTCAAGCTCCTTATAGCACATATAAAGTGCGGACAGGAAGTTCTCGATGAATGGGAAGTATGTGTTTTCGTTCGCGTCCCATCCAGTAGAGGACTGTTTCAGCGCTTCATAATAACAAGCCTTATATTTGTTAATCTGTTCCTCAAAGGAAACATATTTACCAGCATCGTAGCCGTTTTTGTAGAGTAGTAGAAGTGATAACAGACGGGATATTCTGCCGTTGCCGTCACGAAACGGGTGAATACACAGAAAGTCGAGAATAACGCAGGGGATTAAGAGCAGTTGGTTGATGCCCGCATCATCCCGCGCGTCCATATAGGCGAGTTCCAGCTGTTCCATTGCCTGCTTGGTTTCGGCAGCGGGTGTCGGTTTGAAGCGGACTTTTCGAGTGCCGTCTGTATCAACCTCTAAAATCACATTATCATCCGTTTTGTACTTGCCGCCAAATTCATAGCCTGCAATAGACAGCAGCATTTCGTGCAAGCGAAGAATATCACTCTCCCGAACATCAATACGCTCATATCCTAAATGAATTTCATTTAATGCATCTCTATACCCTGCGATTTCTGCTTCATTATGGTTTAGTGGTGCGCTGTTTTGATTTACAATCGCTGCAATACGCTCATCGCTGGTAACAATGCCCTCTATGGCGTTGGAACTCTTGATTGATTGAACCTTTGCAACTGCTTCAAGCTCCGTAAATATCTTTTTATATTCCTCTTTTCGGACTCCCGCCATTGTTTTCAGCATGGATATGCTGGAAGTCAAATTCACAAGATTTGCGGGGAGTAAGCCGTTGCTCAAAAATGAGTAGTCGAATTTTCTCATGATCGTTCCTCCGTTTCTGCATATTATGATAACAGAAAATATGCAGAAAATCAATGGTATCTGATCTGTATCTGCACATTTTTCAAAAAAACATATGCAGATTAAAAAGATGTTATGCAAGGACTATGTAAAAACGGCACGGTGCCTTACCATGCCGTTGCTTGAAATATTATTCCATAATAGGGAAGATTTCTTTGCTTTGGGACGTTATGATAACGAAGGCCTTAGCTCGCGGCGGTTTCTATTTTACGAATGCATTCAATGTTTACTGCTTTGATGAGGAGAATAGCAACATGAAAAAGGGGAGCATCTGTTTGCAAATCAGCGTTCACCATCTGCACCTGCAATGGCTGACAGCGGTTATCATCATGGGATTGTTTTTGATGGCTGCAAGCTGCAGCTTTGCGGAGGAATCTACTTTTCCAATTGCACCTACAGCACCAGCTGATGCGGAGTTATCCACGCCCAATGCAATTCAAATTGCGGGCAATGCTTTGATTGCCTTAAGCATTGCAGTGCCTACGCCAGAGGACATATTAAGCGATGAAGCCATCGACATTGCAAAAGGGGTTCTATGCGAAACGGAAAGCATCAATCGTTCCGATGTTGCTGATTATATCATCAAGCCTACATTCGTCTTACTCTCTGACGAAAAGGTTGCTTGGGTTATCACTTTTTTTGACAGCAAATTCAATGATCCAACCGATGTTTCAATTATGATTGCGTCACCTGACGCTACTGTCTTAAGCGTTCAAAAAACCAACATTGGATATTTCAAAGAGATAAGAAACATATGGCAGGAAAAAATGGGCAATTACGCCAAATGGTCATTGGCGGAGCAAGCATTGTTTGATCGACTCTACACTGTACAAGACGATTTAGCTGTGCCAAATGAAGAAATGCTTAGTCAAGAAGCAGCGTTAAGCATTGCCCTGGCTGCTTTGCCAGTGGCCATAGAGAATCCGGAAATCAATTACTCGTTGGTTAAAAACAGCTCGCTTAGCGGTATAAACACGGAATATATATGGAGAATCGTTTTCTTGTGCAATGGGAAGAAATTGTATCAGGTGAACCTATCTGCCTTGGATGGAACGGTATACGATGTATTTGATTTGTCAAATGGGAAGGGATGATACCCTGATAGAGATACGCCTGGCATCGGATTCGGTTGCCACGACGGATGACGGTTCGTTTATTCTCGTCGGCAGTGACGCGAACGCTTCGCCAACAGACGACACAATCATTGCTGTCGGCGGTGTGTATGCGGCAAGCGATGGCTCAAGCTTTCCCATAGCACACATGACCTGTTATTCAGCAACGGGGGACATAAAATGGGAAAAATAAAAACACTATGATGAACTTGGAATACTTTTCGATTCAATGATCAAGATTCCTGACGGATACCTTGCCGCAGGAGCAAATGCAGTAGAAAAGGGTTCTGTAAGCGTTGTCCATTGTAGAATAAGATGTGAGACGCGGATGGAGGTCGTCGAGCGATGGAAGAAAAGGGAAGGTTGGTTCGTTTATTATTGAGAGGATTTACCACAAAAAAGGAGGCGCGAATTTTGAAAAAATGGTTTGTGCTGGTGTTTTCAGCGTTGCTATCAATTGGGTTTATGCAGACTACACTTGCCCAGAACAATGACTTTCTTTTATCTGCATCGGGTGAGCTGGTGCCAAAGCTGTATATAGAAAGCATTGCAAGGCTAACCTTACAATGCGGTGATTATGAGGATTGGTCGCTTGACGAGAAGAAAGAAATGCTGCTGTTGATGGAGCAGCATCAAATCGCTTCTCCAATGACAACAAATCAAGTATTGATGGTAAATGAAAACGAAATTGATGCATTTATTCTGGAACGATACGGGGTGCCATCCCTGCCAAATGATCTGAGCGTGATTAGCTTAACAAGAATCGCTTGGGTTGAGTTGGGCTCTTATTCGGAATGGCCAAATGAAACATGGGTATGGTATTCTCATATGATGCTAGACCTTGGATTATGGAATGAGAATAATGATGTTGATATATATCAGACACCTGGAGATGAAGCCATTACACCTGAGCAGGCAGTGTCATTAGCACAAAAACACTTGTTGGCAGAAGGCGCATTCGACGAGGAACTGGTAAATCAAGCACATGCAGTATGGCATTATATGACTCACGCAAGCGATACTCAAAAAGAATATTTGAAATACTATATAACTTTCTATTTTAATGATGGAAGCATATTTTATGTTACAGTCACACCACAAGGGAAAATCGAGTGAACACAACGGATGGCTTGCAAGCATTCTATTCATTTCCTTCCTCGCCGCTAGAGCTTATTGCAGACTTGGGCGCGTGGTATCAGGTTCGGGTGCAAACATCGGTACATATTACGATTTGCAAAAAGCAGATGTAAAGCAAGCTATACTGCTTTTTGATTGGCTTTCAGATACTGATACTAATATTACGGCAGGCAGCTACCATTGAAAACGCCGGGGAACTGCACGGAGCAAAGGACTTCTTGTACAATGGATGGTACTATGTTCTCATGAGGAGGAGAATGAAATGAAGAAGAAACTTTTGTTTGGTTTTATACTAGCAGTTATGGTGGGGTTGCTTGCGTCAACCGCCATGGCAGAGGACATCGCCCTCAAAGGCTATCAGTTGACCACCTATCAAGGAGTGAGCATCTATGATTTGATCCCCAAAGAAAGCCGCCTTGGAGATGGTATCAAGAAGGTGCAATCTGGTTATCTGCGCGGTGGTTATGAACGCGGGGATGATGTGATTGGCTCCATGCAAGAGAACAGTACGCTGGCTTTTTTTGATAATCAGCTTGAATTGCAATGGAAAATAAACGATACCAAGCTGAAAGGCGGTTTGTTCACGACAGTGAAAGAAGGAAATAACAGCCTCTTTCTTGGCAGTGAATACGAAATGCAGCAGTCTTGGCTGCCTGCCATCCTGAAAATAAACAGTGTGGATGGAAAAATCCAATGGCTTTTTACGGGAAACGCTGCTGCTGTGATCTCCGATTTTATTCCATTTGAGGAAGGTGTGATTACGGTTGGGTCTCAGAGAGAGGCCGAAGCAGGAGCGAATATTGCTGTGATAGCACGCATCTCGAGTGATGGGGACATCGTTTGGGAAAACAGAGTGGAGGCAGCCAGAAATTTGTTGGCGGTGTATCCATATAAGGATGGAATCATTGCATTGGGGCAAAAGCAAGGCGGCGATGATGTTGACTGCTACTATTTCAATTCAAAGGGCGAGCTTCTGCAAGAACAACCCTTGCATATATCGCCTTCTGTAACGCCTTCAATAACCATTGAAACAAATTACGCTGGAGAAACAGTTGCAATCCTGCAACAGCCTCATGCTGGCGAAAAAGATACAGTGTCAACGGTCGATTATTATGTTTTCCCCAATTAAAAAATGTAAAGATATGACAAGAAAAATACCCGTCAGTCCATCGGATTGACGGGTATACTGTCTCTTTGGCGGAGAATAAGGAAGCAGCGGGTAGTTTGCCGATATCGCCCTCAACACCAACTGAATTATGTATTTCTATGGAGGATGGCATCCTAATTGCAAAGCAAGAAATAGCCAAGCGATATGAACGTTCGGTCTCTGACTTTGATTTTCATAAAGTGAAAGCTAATTTCGTGAAGCTAGAAAATGGCGAAGACGCATGGGTTGTTATGATAGATCATAACAATGATTCTTACGATGTGGGTGCAGCCCTCATCTATAGATGAAATATGGAGATTACTGTAGTGAGTCAAGAAATGAAGTGTATCTTAAAAGGGGTGGCATTGGCTTTGATCATATCAATGGCACTATCAAATGCAATTGCAGAGGTGTGCTTGTCAGACTATTTCAGCTGCTATGCAGAGTTGGAAAACGCCTATGGCGCATATACAAGTGACTGGCCAACAGAGGCCAAGGTACAACTAGCGCAGTTGATGCTTGATGAGGGGCTTCAACTAACCGATGGCGAGAAAACAAAGGCTCGCTTGCAGTCAACTTCTAATGCAGCAGAGCAAAATATACTTGCTAGCAACCTGATCGAAAGCTATTATCAAGATGCTTTGGCGATGGATACCTATAATATTATGTTAACTGAATTGGGAAAGCCGCAAGCATGGAGCTATGAATCAAAAGCCCTGTACAGTTCTTTGCTTGTACAATATGGAAAACAAGAAGCTGACTGGGATTTGTTCACCTTGCCAATGGAGGAAGACATTCCGTTTGAAACTGCTAAAGATATAGCAATATGTATATTGAATCAGAAATTTGCTATTTCTAAAGATACGCTTAAGCAATCCAATGTTTCCGCAGGCTTTTTTTACAAAGGAGGTAAAACGCTTAGCCGTGATCCTGTTTGGCTTGTTGAATTTGAAAATGACCAACAATACGTAGGAATATACAGTGTGGCAATATCACGTCAGGGAGAAGTCCTGATATATAAAGCGCCCAACGCAGGGTCATACTCAGAGGAAGAGAATATTCTATCTGAAGCTGCTTTTGCTGTACCCTCCACCCATGACGCAATCGTTGCGGAAGTAATACAGCGCGTACGAAAAGATGTGGGCGAGCTTGGCAACTATACGGAAGCGGATGTAGAAAACATGAAAATGGAAACACATTTTATTTATCACGAGAGGTTTTCTTATGGCTGGGAGCCTGTTTGGCTGGTTTACATTTATCAGGAGACTTTGCCGATTTTTAAAGCGTTGTATGCTTATGACGGCACCTTTATTGATCTTGTGACGACAGATATGGAGTTTGCGCACACGGTGAGAAACGGTTACTTTACTGCTGGTCAGGGTCAAGATTTTATTGAACTGGGTTTTTGGTCCATGTCTCAGGAAGAAAGAGCTCAGTTTTCTCAAAAATGGATTCCCTTGGTTGATGCTTACTTAGCACAAAACCCCTATGCACCATATCCTGATGATCTGTTTTACGAAGCCACTCGTTGTGTATATGGTCTTCCTTCTGAGAATGACATAACACAGGAAAATGCAATTTTGGTTAGCAAGCAGGCAACCATTGCTTTGGGCGCAAATGTAGATACGCTGGATCAAAGGTCGGCGGAATGCCTTTTTGATATCACAGACCCGCAACAGCCCCTTTGGAAAATTGTCGTGGGTTCGGCAGACGTAAGCAAGGCTGAATATGTGACCGATCAAAACTGGATGAGATACCGCGTGGTCATCAACGCTAGGACTGGTGATGTGGTGGAGGCGTGGGAGATACTGCCGCAGATGGAAATTAGCAAGTGGCGCTTTTGATCGAAAGAAATTGCATCAAGTGAGTTTTCAGGTTGATTTTTCCAGATTGGATTCGTCTAATGCATTAGGAGGTGAGGGGGGGATGGCGGCTGTACAATCTGTCAAAGACAACAAGGCGGAGTTAACTCGCTTAATGCAGACCTATGAAAAAGAAATTCTTAACCTTTGCTGCATGTTTCTTCATGACATGACCCTGGCAGAGGATGCAGTGCAGGAAACATTTTTCAAAGCGTACAAGGGACTTGATGACTTTCGCGGCGAAAGCGCGGAAAAGACATGGCTGATGAGGATTGCAATAAACACCTGCAAGGACATTCGCCGAGGCGCTTGGTATCGCTTTGTGGATAGACATGTAACATTAGATCGTGTACCTGTACCAACAGTGCCCTCTAAGGCAGAAAATGTGTTGATAACAATGGATGTAATGCGCTTGCCAACAAAGGAATGTGAAGCGGTGCTGCTTCGTTATTATCAAAATATGAATGTAAAGGAAATAGCACAGGCACTTGGTGTGAGCAGTACCGCAATATCAAAGCGTTTGAGACGCGCTCTTCAAAGACTGAATCTGGACTGGGAAGGAGAACAGGAAAATGAATGACGGTATGAATAATCCAATCCGTACAGCGATCAACGATTGCTTATCTGGTGCAGAGAATCATCCTTCGCTAGAAAGCCGTGTGCTAGCGCGAGCGGATGGCAAACGTAGGGGACCGGTAAGGCTATCTGCTGCAATGGCATTGGGCCTGATGCTTACGATGCTAGCCGCCGCGGCTTTGGCAATAGGCGCATTTACTGGTCTTTTCAGACTGGAACAGACTGATTTAGGGGCTTTTCGGGACTGTGTATCCACGGGCGATACTTTGTATTTGATGTCCAGCAGCGGCATGTATACATGGACTCCCGATGAAAGCGAGCCTACTTTGCTGCTTTCCGAGGATAAACTGCACGAAAATGGTTTGTCCTTCGAAGCATTGCTTTATTGGAATGGGGATGCAATCGGAATACTAGATCAGCAAAGCAAAACGCTTTGGGAATATCAAAACGGAGAGCTAAACCTCTTGCTTGATTATTCGGGTACACCAATGGCGCTATCAGATATGCGGTATGAATCGGCAGTTTATCAAGACGGCTGGTTATTCCTGACTGCACAGCCGCTGGAGGATGCTATGGAGGGTGAGGCTCTTCTCTATCGCGCCGATCCTCTGAATGGTAAAATAGAACATCTTTCGATTACAGGTACGCTTGAATTGTGCAACTATGCACAGGGTGAAATTTTGGTGCTTCAGAGAGATGGCGTAAAGCGAGAGGACCGTCTTGTGGCATTGGATACGAAGGATGGCACGATACAAAAAATCCTCTATACTACCCATGTGCAAGGCATGGAAGGAATAGCCTATGATCAAGTGAAAAACGAATTATATGCCCTTGCTGACGGTAAAATCTCCCGCTGGGAAAATGGCGGCTGGAAAGCCTTGCAGGGCTATGCATCTCATCATTTGACCGATGCTTATGCCATTGTGGGCGAGGGATATGTCTCCGTCAGCTTCAATGGCATGCAGTATGTTCCCTTTGACTGGGAGAACGATCTTGTTACGTTGACGATTCGCGGATATATTGCAGCGTACAACGCAGATGAAGACTTCCAGAGGGTTCATTCGGGTGTGGCGGTAGTGCGCGAGCGCGAGCCCACCCTCACCGCTGAGGAGGTACGCAAGGCCATTGAAGAGGGAGATACGACCGATCTCTTTCATTTGCGGATGGATGGCGATCTGGTGCGGCTTATCCGTGATGGACTGATTGCGCCGCTTGTTTTCTCAAACGCATTAATAGCAGACGCACAGGCTATGACACCAGTCATTCAAAGCAGTGTGTTTGATGGGGGTCTACTCTATGCCGTGCCCTCCTTGATGCTTCCGATGGTCTGGCAGGGAGAATGTGTAATACCTGAAACCTATCAGAATTTAATGGAAATCATTGACGAAGCTGAGGGCAACAGTCTGATGATTGCAGGGAAATGGGCGGAAAATCCCTGGACACAGAAAGACTATGCAAATTATCTATTGGAAACATATATTGCCGAAGCTGGCAAGGAGGATGGGTTCTTAGATTTTCATGAGGAAACATTTGTGAATGCGCTTACAGCATTAAAATCCGTGACACTTCCGACAATATTAGATTCTTTAGCAAACAAAAATGTGAATCCCTATAAAGTAATGGATTTAGGGGGAGCATTTCCTGAAAATCTTCCTGAGAGCGGAATAAGGTTTTATGAACAGGAAGCAGCATTACAAACAAGAAAAGACGAACCCCGTTGGTTGCTCCCGCCCACGATCAATGGCAAAGCAAAACACTCTGTACCAGTATGTATGATTGTTTATGTATTAAATCCCAATGCTCAGCACCCCAATGCTGCCATGAAATATATGGAGTTTATCGCCGCTAAGCGTGAGCCGGGTGATGAAGGCTTGTTCAAGCCTGAAAAGGCGAAACCTGTTTTGCACCCTGCTATGCAACGCAACATTGACAATACGATGGAAATACAGCGAAATGAGGATAAAGCACGCCAGAAAAAGACAGACGAGGCTGCGTTGCAGGCATATGCGGGCGCTGTACGTGCCGCAGCAGACTCTTGGGCAATAACAGAGAATCGATTGGATGCGTACCGTAAAGTGTTTTTGCCCTATCTTGATTTAAGACTTGACCCGTTGTTAGCGTCATCGTCAAAGAAGGAGGGAGGGAGATATAACCTTTTGCTTGAAGAGATGTTAGAATATATGGCTGGGAATAGAACGCTTCCGCAATGCTTAGATGACATGCAAATCATTGCGGAGCAGTAGCATATGCGGATCATTGCCACATATGGGGAAAGCGTTAACGAGGCGATTCCCCCAAGTAAATCTGTCCATGGTGATCCTCCGCAATCCTCCGCTATACCATGATTTTAAGCTTTACATGCGCGAAGCAAAGTGATAGAATAAAGGTGTCCTTGTAGAACATCCATCCTTTTGAGGATGGCAGCGGCCAGGCTCGTTATACAGGGACATTTATTTTGTCTGTTTTGCCATCGTACTGATTGTAGCGGGTCAGATGCGTTGGCGATGGTCATTGCCAATCGTAAACTTTATGCAAAACTTGTACAATCTCTGCTGTAGGTGGTATAATAAACCGTTATGATTTGGCTTGCCGCCTGTCATACAAACGACGGAGTCATTATGCGCAGGGTGATGAAAGCACATTTTTACCTTGCTGTGCACCACCCATTGTGCCGAGCTCCCCTTCGCTGTACAACGGGTGGCACTTGGTTCGACCAAAATGCGCTGTTGGGATCCGTATCAATCATAGGAGGTAACGCAATGCACCAAAGCCCGATGAGGACGCGACGCATTTTCAGCTTTATTTTGGCCATGATGCTCGTGTGTGTGCTGTGGTTATCTGCTATTTGTGTGCCGCGTCCCCTTTCGTACCTGCCAACCGCTGCGGCAGAAACGGTACCTGAGGAGGAGGTGCGGTTTGTTCCGCCGAAACTGCCGGCAGATGCACCGCCCTATGATCCTGAAAAGCCGGAAGACCTGCAATCGGAACAGCTTTACGCTAAATCCGCTATTTTGATTGAGGCAAGCACGGGTTCGGTCATTTTTGAAAAAAATGCAGATGATGTGATGTTTCCTGCATCCACCACAAAAATCATGACGGTGCTGTTAGGCATCATGATGGGGGACATGACCCAAAAGGTTGTGATGACGGAGTCTGCGGCATATGTGGAAAGCGGCAGTGCAACCATACCGCTGGATGTGGGAGAGGACATTAACTTCAAAGATCTTTTATATGCTACCATGGTTCGCTCGGGAAACGACGGCGCAAACCTGATTGCTGAAACCATCGGCGGCGATATTCCCACCTTTGTGGAGCAGATGAACAAAGCGGCGCAAATGTACGGCTGTACCTCAACCAATTTTGCAAATCCGCATGGCTTGCACGATGATAATCACTACACCACGGCGCGTGATATGGCCAAGATTGCCAAAGCCGCTATGGAAAACGAAATGTTCCGCGATATTGTAAAAACCTACAACTATTCCTTGCCAGGCAGCAATCTTCGCCGCGCACGGGTGCTGTTGGGTACCTCCGAGCAGTTTTTAAACCCAAACATAACAGACAACGAATTTTATTACCCCTACGGCATCGGCATTAAAACAGGCAACACCGCCCGTGCGGGACAGTGCTTTGTAGGCGCGGCAGAAAAGGATGGCGTTGAGCTTATTTCAGTGGTGTTTTATACCACCCAAAACGGCCGCTGGACAGATACGAAAAAGTTGATGGAATATGGCTTTACACAGTTTGTAAGCATGACACCACAGCAAATGTACAACCAAAACCCCATTTTGGTGGAAACCTCCGGTTTTTCATTGGAAGATAAAAACATGGGGCGTTTAGAGCTGGAAATCAAGCCTACGGAGGGTGCGCGTACCGTGCAGATTGTTGCGACCAAGGCGGAGATGGAAGCCATGGCACGCAACATCAAGCAAACCGCGCTGATTGAATACACGCGTGATTTTACCGCGCCCATTGAAAAGGGCGAGGTGATGGGGATATTGACCTATTACCCTGCTGATGGCGGTAGTGCGGTGGTTTACAATTTGATTGCACAGCGCACCATTTTGCGCAGGGAAAACGCGCCCAAGAGCATTGAGGAAATAGAGGCAGAGGTGTATGCGGACCCCAATCCACTGCCGCCGCTTACGGTTGAGCTGGCGTTTTTAATCCTGTTGCCGCTTGTTGTCTTGTTTTTGTTGATTCGCCTGCTGCTGCACTTCCTGCGCAAAACAGGGAGGCATAAAAAGGGCAGGGTGCCAAAGCCAAGAAACCGTTACTTCCGCTAAAAGCGTCTTACGAATGGGAAAGGAGAGGGGCTATGGTTGCGCAGGTTATTGTGGACGTGGTACATACCAACGTCGCCAAGCCCTTTTCTTACCTGGTGCCTGCGGAATTGACGCTTCAAGTGGGCTCGCGCGTGAGCGTACCCCTTGGCAGAAGGCAAGTGGATGGCTTTGTGGTAGAGCTTTTGACAGATGATCGGCTTCCTGCTGATTTGCCCTATGAAAAGCTGCGGCCAGTGACCAAGCTTCTTGATGAATATCCCGCACTGCTGCCAAAAATGCTTGAATTGGCACGCGAAATAGCACTGCAAGCGCATTGCCCGCTTTCTGAAACGCTGCGGCTCATGCTGCCTGCCGCCATGCGTACAGGGCGAATTGCGCAGAAGCAGGAAAGCTTTGCTCAGCTTCAAGCGGGGATAGATGCGCAGAAGCAGGCTGAAAGCGAGCATCGATCTCAAAAACGAGCCATGCTGCTGCGCTTGCTGGCAGATGGCAAGCCGCATGCGGTGGCAGAGCTTTCTGAATTGGTAAAAGCGCCGCGCGAAGCTTTGAAAGCCTTGGCTGAAAATGGTCTGGTGACGCTGTTTGAGCGCGAAGTATTCCGCGCACCCGATGGTGCGGAGCAAAGCGTGAGAAGCATTGCCCCCACATTGACGAGCGACCAAACCGAGGTACTGCGCACAATGCTGCCATCGCTCCAAAAAGGCTGCGGCGCATTTCTGCTGCATGGCGTGACAGGCAGCGGAAAAACAGAGGTGTACCTGGCCATGGTAGCGCATGCATTGGAAATGGGGCGCGGCGCCATTATCCTTGTGCCTGAAATTGCGCTTACGCCGCAAATGACGCGCTGGTTTCGTGAACGCTTTGGCTCCGAAATTGCAGTGCTTCACAGCCGCTTGACGGATGGACAGCGCTATGATGAGTGGCGGCGCATCCGCCTCGGCTATGCAAGGGTGGTGGTTGGCGCGAGATCCGCCATTTTCGCACCCGTTGAAAAGCTTGGCTTGATTGTAATTGATGAAGAGCATGAGCAAACCTATTTGAGCGACAAGCACCCGCGCTATGACGCGCGCGCGGTGGCCAAAAGCCGCGCGGAGCGCGAAGGGGCGACGCTGATTTTAAGCAGTGCAACCCCCAGCATCCTTTCCTTTGCCATGTCGCGGCGCGGAGATTACACATTGCTGGAAATGCCAAAACGCGTTAATGGCCGTCCCATGCCTGCGGTAACCATTGTGGACATGCGAAACGAGCTGGATTTGGGAAACCGTTCCATCTTTAGCCGATTGCTGACCCAAAAGCTGGCAGAGTGCTTTGCACGTAACGAACAAGCCATGCTGTTTTTGAATCGCAGAGGATACAACACCTTTGTGAGCTGCCGAAATTGCGGTTATGTGGTGAAATGCGAGCAGTGCGACATCAGCATGACGCTTCACCGCGAACATGGAAACGAGGATGCGGGCGAGCTGCGCTGTCACCTTTGCGGCGCGGTGAAACAGCCGCCTGCGGTATGTCCCGAGTGCGGCAGTAAATATATTCGTTATTTTGGCAGTGGAACCCAGCGTGTGGAAGAGGAAATGCGCAAACTTTTCCCGAATGTCACCACCGTGCGCATGGATGTGGATACAACCCGCGGGCGGGATGCACATGCGAAGCTGTTGGACGAGTTTGGCTCTGGCAGGGCGCAGGTGCTCATAGGCACGCAAATGATCGCCAAAGGATTGGATTTTCCGCGCGTGACATTGGTGGGCGTGGTGGCGGCGGATATGACGCTCAATTTACCTGACTACCGCGCACCTGAAAGAACCTTTCAGTTGATTACGCAGGTGGCGGGGCGTGCGGGGCGGGCTGAAAATCCGGGCGAGGTGGTTGTACAAACCTATAAGCCAGAAGATCCCTGCATTCAAGCCGCCGCCGCACAGGATTACCGCGCTTTTTTTGAAATGGAGTTTTCCAGAAGAAGAACGGGCTTGTATCCGCCCTTTACGCTGCTTGCGCGAATGCTTGCGGAGAGTGAAAGCGAGGCGGAGGCAAAGGAAATGGCTGAAAGGCTCTATGAGGTGCTTCAAACCTATCTGCTAAGCCATCCGCCGCAAAAACGCCGCGTGCTGATGCTGCGTGTGGATGAAGCACCCGTGAAGCGAATACGGGGAATGTTTCGCTATCACGTGCTGCTCAAGCTGTTCGATCATGCGGATTCTTCGCCTGTGCTTGCGCTGATGGCGGAGCTGACGGAGCTTGCAAGCGAGCGGTGCAAGGTGTATTGTGAGGTTAACCCTGCTACGATGATGTAAAAGGAGTATTTGGTATGGCAACGAGAAGAATTGTGGAAATTGGTGATGAAAAACTCCGTAAGCACGCGAAGCCTGTTGAGAAATTTGACAAGCGGCTTTCAACCTTGCTTCGTGATTTGGCGGATACCATGTATAAAGCCGATGGGGTTGGTCTTGCGGCTCCGCAGGTGGGCATTTTGCGCCGAGCTGTGGTGGTGGATGTGGGCGAAGGGCTGTTTGAACTGGTGAACCCCGAAATCATCCAAGCCCAAGGGGAGCAGACGGGCCCAGAAGGGTGCTTGAGCATACCAGGGCGCAGCGGCGTGGTGATTCGCCCCAACAAAGTGGTGGTTAAGGCACAGGACGTGCAGGGAAACCCGATTGAAATTACAGGCGAGGGCTTTTTTGCGCGTGCACTCTGCCATGAGCTGGATCATTTAGAGGGCGTGCTGTACGTGGATAAGATGGAGCGCGAGATCTTCCATGATGACGATGAAGAAGATGACGAAGGCGAAGACGACGACGAAGAAGAGGCAGACCAGAAGGACGATTGTACCCAAGGGGAGGAATGTCCATGAGTCAACGCGTGGTTTTTATGGGCACGCCCGAATTTTCGGTGCCTGCGCTGGAAGCGCTCTTGGCCGCTTCGTTTGATGTGGTGGGCGTGTTTACACAGCCGGATCGACCCAAGGGGCGCGGGGGCAAGGTACAGCAAAGCCCTGTGAAGGTTTGTGCGCTTGCGCACGGCATTCCGGTTTTTCAGCCGCTCAAAATCCGCGCGGATGGCTTGGAAGCGCTCAGCGAGCTTGCGCCTGATTATTGTGTGACGGCGGCCTTTGGGCAAATCCTATCCCAAGCAGTGCTGGATGTGCCGCGCTTGGGCACGATCAATGTACATGCGTCATTGCTGCCTCGCCACCGTGGGGCGGCGCCTGTGCAATGGGCATTGTTACAAGGCGACCCTGTAACGGGTGTGACGACCATGCGAACCGACAAGGGGATTGACACGGGCGACATGCTTCTCAAACGCGAGCTGCCCATTGAACACGACGACACGGCGGGAAGCTTATTGCAGAAGCTGTCCCATATAGGCGCGGATTTGCTGATCGAAACACTGCGTGCATTGGAAGAAGGCACCTGTGCACGAGAGGCGCAAGACGAAGCGCTGAGCACCTATGACCCGATGCTTAAAAAGGAAATGGGCTTGCTGGATTTTGCGCAGGGTACACAGCCGTCGATCAACCGTGTGCGTGCCATGAACCCATGGCCATGCGCCTATGTGCCGCTAAAAGAAGGTGTGCTGAAAATTTGGCGTGCCAAAGCTGCAAATGACTGGGCGTGTGCAAAGCCTGCTGGAACGGTGCTTTGCGCAGACCGACAAAACGGCTTGATTATTGCTACGAGCGATGGCGCAATGGAACTTTGTGAGATTCAGACACCCAATGCCAAACGCATGGATGCGAGGGCTTTTCTGTTGGGGCATACGATTGAAACGGGCAGTTTGCTCGGAGAGGGACTTTTATGACGGATGATAAAAAGCGCGGAGGCGGCTTTGGCAAGCCCACCAATGGTGCGCGTGGAACTGGCAGCGGGAAGAGCGTAGGCGGGGCGAAAACAGGCGGAGCGCGTGGCTTTGGGAAACCTGCGTATGGCAAACCAACAAATGGCGGAAAATTTGCACATCACGATCGGCCAGCCAACGGCGATAAGCCTGCGTTTGGCAAGCCTGCGGGGGATAGACCGGCATATGGGAAATCAGCGGGTGGAGATAGACCCGCATATGGCAAGCCTGCTGGCGACCGTCCTGCGTATGGCAAGCCTTCTGGCGACCGTCCTGCATATGGCAAGCCCGCTGGCGACCGTCCTGCGCGTCCCGATGGGGAGCGTTCGTTTGGCAAGCCGTCTTTTTCGAAGCCTGCATACGGCAAACCCGCTGGTGACCGTCCTGCATATGGCAAACCCGCTGGTGACCGTCCTGCGCGTCCCGATGGGGAGCGTTCGTTTGGTAAGCCGTCTTTTTCGAAGCCTGCGTTTAGCAGACCCGCTGGTGATCGCCCTGCATATGGCAAACCCGCCGGTGACCGCCCTGCGTATGGCAAACCCGCTGGTGACCGCCCTGCGCGTCCTGATGG